>NZ_CP118610.1:0-740000 GCF_028993555.1 Ensifer adhaerens
ATGCAGATGAATTTGGTGACGGCGGGCGCACTTCAGAAAGAAGGAGACGCATTCCAAGCCGGAAGCAATCTATCGCAGGCGGCGGGGGAAAAAGTCGACATGAGGCACGACGCACTGTTCGAGCGAGTAAGTGCGCGTCTCAAGGCTCAGGTCGGTCCGGATGTCTTTGCAAGCTGGTTTGGGCGTCTGAAGCTCCATTCCGTATCCAAGAGCGTCGTGCGCCTTTCGGTGCCGACCACGTTCCTGAAGTCCTGGATCAACAATCGTTATCTCGATCTCATCACGTCGATCTTCCAGCAGGAAGACGGCGAGATTCTGAAGGTCGAAATCCTGGTGCGCACGGCTACTCGTGGCGCCCGGCCGTCGACACAGGAAGACGTGCTGCCGCAGGCAACCGAAACGGCGCCAACTGCACCTGCGCGCCGTCCGGCAGCGGCCCAGCCGGTCGCAACCGTCGCCGCAGCGGCGGTCGCGAGTGTGCAGAAGCCGACCCAGGCGCCGCTTTTCGGCTCGCCGCTCGACCAGCGCTATAATTTCGAAAACTTCGTCGAGGGTTCCTCGAACCGCGTCGCGCTTGCCGCTGCCCGGACGATCGCGGAAGCCGGCGCCGGTGCCGTGCGGTTCAACCCGCTCTTCATCCATTCGAGCGTCGGCCTCGGCAAGACGCACCTCCTGCAGGCGATCGCCATCCAGGCGCTGCAGAGCGCACGTGCTCCGCGCGTAGTCTATCTGACCGCCGAATACTTCATGTGGCGTTTCGCGACAGCGATCCGCGACAACGATGCGCTGTCGCTGAAGGAGTCCCTGCGCAACATCGATCTCTTGATCATCGACGACATGCAGTTCCTGCAGGGCAAGTCGATCCAGCACGAGTTCTGCCATCTCCTGAACATGCTGCTCGATTCCGCCAAGCAGGTCGTCGTTGCCGCCGACCGCGCTCCGTGGGAGCTGGAATCGCTCGACAGCCGGGTTCGCTCGCGTCTCCAGGGCGGTGTCGCCATCGAGATGGACGGGCCCGACTACGACATGCGCCTCGAAATGCTGAAGCGCCGGCTGGACGTCGCGCGCCAGGACGATGGATCGCTCGACATTCCCGGCGATATCCTGAGCCATGTCGCCCGCAATGTGACGGCAAGCGGTCGTGAGCTCGAAGGTGCGTTCAACCAGCTTCTGTTCCGTCGTTCCTTCGAGCCGCAGCTCTCGATCGAGCGCGTCGATGAACTGCTCGGCCACCTCGTGAACGCCGGCGAGCCGCGCCGTGTGCGGATCGAGGACATCCAGCGCGTCGTTGCCAAGCATTACAACGTCTCGCGCCAGGAGCTCGTCTCCAACCGCCGCACCCGCGTTATCGTCAAGCCGCGCCAGATTGCCATGTATCTGTCGAAGACGCTGACGCCGCGCTCCTTCCCGGAGATCGGCCGTCGCTTTGGCGGACGTGACCACACGACGGTGCTGCATGCCGTGCGCAAGATCGAAGAGCTGATTTCGGGTGACACCAAGCTCAGCCACGAGATCGAGCTTCTGAAGCGTCTGATCAACGAATAGTCGCGGCTGGCCGTTACAAAGAAAGGCCCGGTTTTCCGGGCCTTTTTCGTTTTGAACTAGCGCACCGCCTTCAAAGTCGGTCGCTGAGGCGCCCTGATCGACGGGTCCTCGACGACCTGGGATGTGCGGGCCTCCGCGATGATCCAGCTGCGGAAGGCGACGACCGGCGGTCGGTCGAGAGCGGCCGGCGGATAGACCAGGTGATAGGCAAGGCCGGTCATCACCCCCTCCGGGAAGGGGGCCACCAGCAGGCCCTCGGCAAGTTCGCGCGCCACGAGTGACAGGCGCACCAGGGCAACGCCGTCGCCGGCCTTGGCCGCCTCGATGGCGCCGTTGCTGTTGACGAAGACCGGTCCTCGGCCGGGATCTACCCCTTCGGCTCCTGCCGCATCCAGCCACAGCCGCCAGTCCTGGCGGTGCACGTCGTGCAACAGCGCATGGCCGGCGAGGTCGCTCGGCGTGTCGAGCGGCAGCTTGGCCCGAAGTGCCGGATGGATGACCGGAACCGGGTCGTCGTCGATCAGCCGTTCGCTGACCAAGCCGTCATAACGACCGAGCCCATGCCGGACGGCGACGTCGACGCCGTCACTGTTGAAATCCGTCAGCCGGTTCGTGGTGCTGATGCGCACATCGATGCCGGGCACTTGCAGCTCGAAAGCGCCGATGCGCGGCACCAGCCATTGCGCGGCAAAGGTCGGCGTACAGCTCACCGTCAGCACCGGCGCGCGCTTGCGCGCCGTCAGCTCCTCTGTCGCCTCCCGCATCATGCGGAAAGCGCGTCTGAGCGTCGAAAAATAGATGCTGCCATCTTCGGTCAGAACCAGTTGCCTCGGCCGCCGCTCAAAGAGCGTCACGCCGAGCGTCTGCTCGAGCTCCCGGACCTGCAGGCTGACGGCGCCGGGCGTCACGTTGAGTTCGTTGGCGGCCTTGGTGACGCTCAGATGTCGCGCCGTCGCTTCGAAGGCGCGAAGGGAGGCGAGTGAGGGAAGGGATGTTGCCATGATTTAGCTGAACTCAATCATCCATCGAGAAATGATCGTTTGTTGGAAGCCTGTTTTCCTGAAAATAATGGCGAAAACTCACGGTGGTCAATACCGTCATGATTTAGTCTGACAAACAAAAAAGAGGGTTTCTGCGATGGTACAGCCTGTTCAAGCCAAGGTCATGGGAGCCCGGGAATGGGGCATGCTGATCCTTCTGTCCCTGCTATGGGGCGGCTCCTTCTTTTTCATCGGCATCGCCGTCAAGGCGCTGCCGCCCATCACCATCGTGGCGCTGCGGGTAAGCCTCGCCGCGATCGCGCTGCTCGTCATTATACGCCTGATGGGCTTGTCGATGCCGCGGGACCGTCGCGTCTGGCTGGCGTTCTTCGGCATGGGACTGCTCAACAACCTGATCCCCTTCTCGCTCATCGTCTGGGGGCAGACGCATATCGCCAGCGGCCTTGCCTCGATCCTCAACGCGACAACGCCGCTCTTCGGCGTGATCGTGGCGCATCTTCTGACCGATGACGAGAAGCTGACCGTCAACCGCTTCGCCGGCGTCGTCGTCGGTTTCCTCGGCGTCGCCATGATGATTGGCCCGGCAGCGCTTGGTGGCCTCGGCTCGAACCTGCTTGCCCAGATCGCCGTGCTCGGCGCAGCACTCTCCTATGCGCTCGCCGGCGTCTTTGCCCGCCGTTTCAAGCGCATGGGGGTCGCGCCGATCGTGACGGCGACCGGTCAGGTCTCCGCCTCCAGCATCATGCTGGTGCCGCTGTCGCTGCTCGTCGATCATCCGTGGACGCTGCCCGTGCCCGGGCTCGACGTCTGGGCGGCGATCGTCGGCATCGCCCTGATCTCGACGGCGCTCGCCTACGTCCTGTTCTTCCGCATTCTCGAAACGTCAGGTGTCACCAATCTGATGCTCGTCACCTTCCTGATCCCGGTCAGCGCCATCCTGCTCGGCGCGATGTTCCTCGGCGAAACGCTGGAGACCAAGCATTTCCTTGGCATGGCGCTGATTGCGGCTGGTCTGGCGGCAATCGATGGGCGGCTGCTGCGCCTCTTGCGCCGACCGGCGGTCGACCCCAACTTGGAATGCCGCGAAAACGGTTGAACGTTCCTTTTTACACGCATTGCGGGCCGGTGGGCGAAAGCACCACCGGCCCTGTTTTTTTCGTCACCGTTGTCGGCTATCTGTCGACGCCACCGTCTTTGTTTCAGGAGCAGGAGTTCCGATGCTTTACGCCGTGTTTTGCTACAACAACGAAAACGTCACCAGTGAATGGAGCAAGGAGCAGGATGAAAAGGTCATGCGCGACTTGGCGGCCGTGCAGGGCAAGTATGCCGAAGCCGGAAAACTTGGACCGGTGGCGCGCCTGATGCCGACGACAACGGCGACGACGCTCCGCCACAGCCACAGCGAGACGATCGTCACCGACGGTCCCTTTGCCGAGACCAAGGAGCAATTGCTCGGCTTCTACGTCGTCGATTGCGCGTCTGTCGACGAAGCGCTCGAATTTGCCCGTGACCTGAGTTCCGCCAATCCGGCTGCCGGCTCCTATGAAATCCGTCCCCTTGCCATCTACAAACCCAGTGAGCTTGCTTCATGACAGACACAGCCTGGATAGACCTCGCACTCGTTTCAGCCCGGCCGCAGGCAGTGGGCGCATTGCTGCGCTATTTCCGCAATCTCGATACGGCCGAGGAAGCGTTTCAGGAGGCCTGCATCCGGGCATTGAAGACCTGGCCGAAAAGCGGACCGCCGCGCGATCCGGCCGCCTGGCTGATCTTCGTCGGCCGCAACAGCGGCATCGACAAGGTAAGGCGCCAGTCACGCGAAACGGCACTGCCGCCCGAAGAAATTCTCTCCGACCTTGAGGATCAGGAGGGCAATCTCGCCGACCGGATCGACGGCTCCCACTATCGCGACGACATTCTTCGCCTGCTGTTCGTCTGCAGTAATCCGGCTCTGCCGGCAACCCAGCAGATCGCGCTGGCACTGCGCATCGTCTCGGGCCTCTCGGTCAAGCAGATCGCCCGCGCTTTCCTTGTCAGCGAGGCAGCGATGGAGCAGCGCATCACCCGCGCCAAGTCCCGTGTCGCGGCCGCCGGCCTTGCCTTCGAGACACCCGACGCCGCCGATCGTGCCGACCGGCTCGCGGCCGTAGCCACGATGATCTACCTCGTCTTCAACGAGGGCTATTCGGCGATGAACGGGCCGGACAGCGTCTCGGCCGATCTCTGCGGCGAGGCGATTAGGCTCGGGCGCCTGTTGCTGGAGCTTTTTCCCGCAGAACCGGAGATCATGGGGCTGACGGCGCTGATGATGATCCAGCATTCCCGCGCCCGGGCCCGCTTTGATGCGGACGGAGCCGTTATCCTGCTGGAAGACCAGGATCGTGGATTGTGGGACCGCCTGCTGATCGATGAGGCTCTGGCGATGATCGACAGGGCCATGGGCTACCGCCAGCCCGGTGCCTATCAGATCCAGGCGGCGATCGCCGCGCTGCATGCGCGCGCGGCGCGGCCCGAAGATACGGACTGGGCGCAGATCGACCTGCTCTATCAGGCACTCGAACGCCTGCAACCATCGCCGGTGATCACCCTGAACCGGGCGGTTGCCGTGTCGAAGCGGAAAGGCCCCGAGGCCGCGCTTGCGATGATCGAGCCGCTCGCCGACAAGCTGTCGGGCTACTTCTATTTCCACGGTCTGAGCGGGCATCTCCTGAAACAGCTCGGCAAGGTGCGCGAGGCGCGCGTTGCCTTCGATCATGCCATAGCGCTTGCGACCAACGCCGCCGAATGCGCCTATATCCGCATGCAGCTCGACAAACTCGACGAGCTCGACGAGGAGCCCGGTCTCACCGAAAAAAGATAAAATTTGGAGAGGCCTGTCGGGACCGGTCGGCTTGTTTCGTCCTTGAGCTGACAACGAGATCCAAGGAGAGATCCCAATGAACACCAGTCTTGCCATTCCTGCCCCGACGGCCAGGTCCGTCATCCTCGGCCGTGTCTTGAGCGGCGTGCTCGTGGCCTTCCTTGTCTTCGATGCCGCGATCAAGCTGGTGCCGCTTCCGGTCGTCACCGAAACCATGGTGGCGCTTGGATACTCCGCGGATCAGAACCTTGCGCGTCTGCTCGGCGTGCTCACGCTGCTCTGCACCGTGCTTTACGTGATCCCGCGGACCTCGATCCTCGGCGCCATCCTGCTGACCGGCTATCTCGGCGGCGCCATGGCGACACATCTTCGTGCCGGTAGCCCGCTTTTCACCCACCTGCTCTTCGGCTTCTATCTCGGCGTCATCGCCTGGGGCGGCCTTTGGCTCAGAGATCCGCGGGTGCGCAACCTCATCCCGTTCAAGAACTGACCTCCAGCGATCGGAAGACGGCCATGACCAAGACAGTGAACGACTACATTGCCGGTCTTTCCGGCACCCCCGCCGAAGTGGCGAAGCGTTTGCATGCCGCGCTTCTGGCGGCGGGCGGGCTGACAGACATCGTCAAGTGGGGCCATCCCGTCTACGAGGCCGGCGGCACGGTCTGTCTGCTCAAGGGCGCAAAGGATCATGTCACCTTCGGCTTCTGGCGCGGCGCCGAGATGCTCGATGTCGACCCTCGGCTGGAGAAGGGCGGCGGCAAGGGCGATATGGCCTATATCCGCGTGCGTAGCGTCGACGATGTCGACGACGCCCAGGTCGCCCGGCTCGTTGCAAGGGGCATCGAACTCAATCGCCTGAAAGGCGATCCGATGAAGTAGCGATTTATGAAACAAACTTGCAAGGCGGTTGCGAAAACAGAGCGCCTTTATCGCAGCGGATGCAATATCTCTTCGCGGAAGACGGAAATTACCCCAGATCCCGCGAGGCAGCCATGATCCTCTACTATCAGACCCATTCCCCTTTCGCCCGCAAGGCACTCGTCTTTGCCCATGAGGCTGGTCTTGCCGACCGGCTGAAGGTCATCCACCACGAGACCAGCCCGACTAGGCGCAACGACGATGTCTATGCTGAAAATCCGCTCGGCAAGGTGCCGGTGCTGCTTCGTGGCGGCGACGAGCCGATCTTCGACAGCGATGTCATCTGCGCCTATCTCGATACGCTGCATGATGGACGCAAGCTGATCCCCGAAAGCGGCGAGCCGCGGTGGCGCGTTGCGTATGCAGTCCGTGGCGCAGGTGCTTGCCCAGACCGGGATCGGCCTGCGCTGGGAATGGGAGCGGCGCCCGGAGCACCTGCGTTATCCGGCGCTCGCCTCGGGTTACGAGGAGAAGATCGAGGCAACCTACGACTGGCTGGAGCAGGCGCTGTCGCCTGTTGAAGACGTCGATATCGGCCAGATCGCACTCGCCACGACGCTCTCCTGGATGGCGTTTCGCGACCTGCCGTCGTTCCGCAACCGCCCGTCATTGACCCGCTGGTTCGATGCCTTCGAGGAACGGCCGTCGATGCAGGCGACGCCCCTTTCCGGCGAAACGTTCGATTGAAACCGTAGCCGGCGAAAACCGCCTGAAGCGGTGCCAGGAAAAGGATGGCGCGGTTTTCCGTCCGGCGTTGCGTCCTGCCGCCTCAGGGGCAGGCGAGATCAGCGACAACCGCGTCGAGGATCAGCATGCCGGCCGGCGTGCAGCGCAGGCGCGAGTTGCCTAGCCGCTCGATGAAGCCGTGGTCGATCAGGAACTGTTCGCGCTCCGGGTCCGGATCGCGGCCAGAAAGGGTCTGCCAGCGGGCAAGATCGACGCCTTCCTTCAGGCGCAAGCCCATGAGCAGCAGTTCGTCGGATTGCGCCTCGAGATCCAAAGATTCCCGTTCGATCATGCCGTGGCCGTAGGTCTCGACAAGGTGCAGCCAGTCCTCGGGCTTGCGCTCCGTGGAGGTCGCAATCTTGCCGCTGCCGATGCCGAGGCGCCCATGGGCGCCGGGGCCGATGCCGGCGTAGTCGCCATAGCGCCAGTAGGTGAGGTTGTGCCGGCTTTCGGCACCCGGTCGGGCGTGGTTGGAGACTTCATAGGCCGGCATGCCGATCGATACCGTGATCTCCTGAGTCGCCTCATAGAGCACCGCCGATTGCTCGCCGTCCGGCACGACGAGCTTGCCGGCCTTGTGCAGTCCATAGAAGGGCGTGCCTTCCTCGATCGTCAGCTGGTAGAGCGACAGGTGGTCAACCGCATAGGAGACGGCTTCCTTCAGCTCGCGCTCCCACTCGTCAACTGTCTGGTTGGGGCGGGCATAGATCAGGTCGAAGGACATGCGCGGGAAAATCTCGCGCGCCAACCGGATCGCCTTCAACGCATCCTCGACATTGTGCAGCCGCCCGAGGAATTTCAGGTCCCGGTCGTTCAGCGCCTGGACGCCGAGCGAGACACGGTTGACGCCGGCAGCGCGGTAGCCATGGAAGCGCGTCGCTTCGACGCTCGAAGGGTTGGCCTCCATAGTGATCTCGATGCCGTCGGGCACGTGCCAATGGCGGGCGATGCCCTGGAGGATCGCGTCCACCGTTGCCGGCTCCATCAGCGACGGCGTGCCGCCGCCCATGAAGATGCTGGTGACGGTGCGGGGGCCGGAGAGTTCGCGCACCTCCTCCATTTCCTTGAGGAAGGCGGACACGAAGCGTGGCTGGTCCACCGGCTGGTGGCGCACATGGCTGTTGAAGTCGCAATAGGGGCACTTGGCTGCGCAGAACGGCCAATGCACATAGACCCCGAAGCCGGGGTCCATGCCGTCACCGATCGCCGATAGCGTGGCTGTCTGCATTATTGCGTCTCTCATGGTCGCTTCCAACAGGGAGGGGATGCGAGCGGAAAACCGCACACACTTTTCCTCATCCCGCTCCGATCAGGCTCCGAGGCAGGTCTCGGCAAAAGTCTTGAAGGCGCGGGCGCGGTGCGACAGGGCCTCAGCGTCGCCCGGCTTCCAGCCGTGCTTCTCGTCGGCGCTCATCTCGCCGAAGGTGGTCTCGTAGCCTTTCGGCTGGAACACCGGATCGTAGCCAAAGCCCTGGCTGCCGCGGGGCGGCCACACGACGTAACCTTCGACTTCGCCGCGGAAGAGTTCCACATGGCCGTCGGGCCAGGCAAGGCAGAGCACCGAGACGAAGCGGGCGGTGCGCTCGGAAGGCGCGGTGGCGCCTTTCTCCTGCAGTGCCTTTTCGACCTTCTCCATGGCCATTGCGAAATCGCGGCTGCCATCCTCGCGCTCGGCCCAGTTGGCGGTGTAGACGCCGGGCGCGCCGCCGAGTGCATCGATCGCGAGCCCGGAATCGTCCGAAAGCGCCGGCAGTCCGGAAGCCTTGGCGGAGGCGAGCGCCTTGATCGTGGCGTTCTCCTCGAAGGTGGTGCCGGTTTCATCGGGCTCGATGAAGTTGAGGTCCGCCGCCGACTTCGCCTCGAAGCCGAGCGGGCCGATGAGATCGCGGATCTCTCGGATCTTGCCGGCGTTGTGGCTGGCGACGATCAGCGTCTTGTTGTCGAGTTTGCGCATAGTGTCTCGCTTCATGTTCATTCGATGGACCAGAGGCCCGGTTCCGCACATTCAAGGCTGTTTCCGGCCGGGTCGCGGAAATAGAAGGACCGCGCCCCGTTCGGCCAACGAAGATCGCTTTCGATGGTGACGCCGGACGCTTCGAGCTTCCCCTTCCAGGCGTCGAGCGCTTCAGCTGCGACCCGGAAACACATATGCCCCCGACCGGTCGTACCGTGCGGCGGTACCGGCAAGGCTGCGTCCGGCGCTGGCGGTTTCACCGTTTCGGCCGGATTGAAGATCAAGAGCACGCCTTGGCCGCAGCGGAAGAACACGTGCCGGTTACCGGCGCGGGTGATCCTTTGCAGGCCTAGAACGCCTCCGTAGAAGGCCTCGGCGGCATCGAGATCCGCCGCATAGAGTGCGGTCTCGAGAATGCCTTCCAGCGCCGGGGCCATTTCCGTTCCTTTCTTCAGCCGGCGATCGCCTGCTTCTGCAGCGCGACCAGTTCGGCAATGCCGTTCTTTGCCAGGCCCATCAGGCTTGCGAATTCCTCTTCCGAGAAGGGCTTGCCTTCGGCAGTGCCCTGGATCTCGACGATGCCGCCCGAACCGGTCATGACGAAGTTGGCATCGGTCTCGGCGGCCGAGTCTTCCAGATAGTCGAGGTCGATCACCGACTGGTTGGCAAAGATGCCGCAGGAGATGGCGGCGACATGGTCCTTCAAGACCTTCTCGACCTTGACCATGTTGCGGGCTTCCATCCACTTCAGGCAATCGTACAGCGCGACCCAGGCGCCGGTGATCGAGGCCGTGCGGGTGCCGCCGTCGGCCTGAATGACGTCGCAGTCGATCGAGATCTGGCGTTCGCCGAGCGCCGGCAGGTCGACGACCGCGCGCAGCGATCGGCCGATCAGTCGCTGGATTTCCTGGGTGCGGCCGCTCTGCTTGCCGTTTGCGGCCTCCCGCTTCATGCGCTCGCCGGTGGCGCGCGGCAGCATGCCGTATTCCGCCGTAACCCAGCCCTTGCCGCCGTTGCGCAGCCAGGCCGGTACCTTTTCTTCAAGGCTGGCGGTGCACAGCACGTGCGTGTCGCCGAACCGCACCAGACAGGAGCCTTCCGCGTGCTTGGAAAAATTGCGCTCGAAGGAAACCTTGCGCATTTGATCGGTTTTTCTGCCGGATGGCCGCATCGTCAAACTCCTATCGTATCTGGTGAGCCTTCTAGAGCATGGCGCAAGCAAAGGGAACCGGTGGATAGCCGGGGGACTGATCGATTTTTCCCTTTTGCCATCGGGCGGCAGGATCACTATATTCCGGGCACCGCAGGATGTGCCTGCAAGTGTGGAGTGACATGGTACTGCGCAATCCCGGAGCAATGGAAATCGCAGCGGCGCTGGACGAGCGCTCGGGCGAGATTTTCCGTCGCATCGTGGAAACCTATCTGACGAGCGGCGAGCCGCTCGGCTCGCGCAATCTGTCGCGGCTCCTGCCGATGTCGCTCTCTCCCGCTTCCGTTCGCAATGTGATGAGCGATCTCGAAGACCTCGGTCTCATCTACTCGCCGCATGTCAGCGCCGGCCGTCTGCCGACCCAGACGGGGCTGCGCTTCTTCGTTGATGCCTTCATGCAGGTCGGCAAACTCTCGGTCGAGGATCGGGCGTCGATCGACCGGCAGGTGCGGCGCGATGACCACAAGCAGCCGGTCGATGCGCTGCTGACCGAAGCCAGTCAGATGCTGTCGGGCATGTCACGTGGGGCCGGCCTCGTCATCACCGCCAAGGCCGATCCCGTGCTGAAGCATGTCGAGTTCATTCGCCTGGCGCCGACCAAGGCGCTTGCCGTTCTCGTCGGCGAGCACGACCAGGTGGAAAACCGCATCATCGAACTCCCCGCCGGGGTCACCAGCTCGCAGCTCACCGAAGCGGCGAACTTCCTCAACGCCCATCTTGCTGGCCAGACGATCGCCGAGGTGCGCACCCAGCTCGAAAAGGTGAAGCAGACGGTGCGCGGCGAACTCGACGCGCTGTCGCAGGACCTCGTCGAGCGCGGCCTTGCCATCTGGTCGGGGAATGAAGGTGATGAGAAGCCGGCGCGATTGATCGTGCGCGGCCGCGCCAACCTGCTCGAAGGACTTGAGGGAGCCGAGGATATCGATCGGCTCCGAATGCTCTTCGACGACCTCGAAAAGAAGGACAGCCTGATCGAACTGCTCGATCTTGCCGAGAGCGGCCCGGGTGTCCGGATTTTCATCGGCTCGGAAAACAAGCTGTTCTCTCTCTCCGGCTCCTCGCTGATCGTCGCGCCCTATCGCGATGGCGAGGATCGCATTGTCGGCGCGGTCGGTGTCATCGGGCCGACGCGGCTCAACTATTCGCGCATCGTGCCGATGGTCGATTATACCGCGCAGCTGATGTCGCGGCTTTCCCGTTAAAGGCGGGCTTTTGGCCGCGCACGCGATTGAACCCTTGATTTTTCGGCCCCAAACCTCGATATCGGCTTCAAATCCAGTCCCAGGGCATTTTTGCTGAAACGCAGGCTCGCGCTTGCGACGTGGAAATGCGAAGGACGATAGAGACGACACTGCGGAGAACGTCATGACCGACGATACGAACAAGCACGGACCTGAGGCCACCGACGAGGTATTTGATGCCGCGCCCGATGCCGCTGAAGCTGCGCCGGTTGCCGAGCCCGATCCGTTGGAACTCGCCAAGGCAGAGAGCGCCGAGCTGCGCGACAAGTATCTTCGGCTTGCCGCCGAAATGGACAATCTGCGCCGTCGCACCGAGCGCGACGTCAAGGATGCCAAATCCTACTCTGTCGCCGGTTTTGCCCGCGACATGCTGGCCGTTTCGGACAACCTGCGCCGCGCGCTCGATGCCATTCCGGCCGAAGCCAAGGAGGCTGGTGAAGCCGGCCTCAACACGCTGATCGAAGGCGTGGAAATGACCGAGCGCTCGATGCTTTCGGCGCTTGAGCGCCACGGCGTCAAGAAGCTGGAGCCGGAAGGCCAGAAGTTCGACCCGAACTTCCACCAGGCAATGTTCGAGATTCCCAATGCGGAGGTGCCGAACAACACGGTGCTGCAGGTCGTCCAGGCCGGTTACGTGATCGGTGATCGCGTTCTGCGTCCGGCGATGGTAGGCGTCTCCAAGGGCGGCCCGAAGGTCGTGGCCGCCGAAAACGGCGACGCACCGTCTGCCTGATCCAACTGGCCAGAGCTTAAAAAACGCCGCGCAATCTTCGCGCGGCGTTTTTGTTTGGGCGAAAGACCGGAGCGGCGCCAGCCACAATCGCTATCCGAAAAGCTGCTGCAGGTGATCGTTGAGGAAGCGGCCCTCTGGATCGACCTTGGCCCTCAGCGCCCGGAAGTCGCCCGCACGCGGATAGAGCGCGGTCACGTCCTCGGCGCCGAGGAAATGCAGCTTGCCCCAGTGCGGTCGTGAGCCGTACTGCCGCAGGATCGTATCGACGTCCTTCAGATAGTCCCAATAGTCGGTGCCCGGCTCGCCCGAGACCGAGAGCGTGATCGAGTCTTGCTCGAAGAAAGGGCTGATCCAGCCCGTGTCTCCGGCGGTGAAACGGTACTCGATCGGATAGATGCAGGTCGGGTGCTTTTCCAGCATCAGCTTGCGCACCGCTTTCACCGCTTCCTTGCCGTGGGCGACGGGCACCGCATACTCCAGTTCGTGGAAATTCGGCACGTATTCGATCGGGTAGATCTCGGAGGAATAGGCGATCTTCTCGAAGCGTTGCTCCATCGGCACCTCGTCGGTGATGTCGATCACCTTCATCTCGCAGACGTCGGAAGTGCTGTCCGTCGTCGAGACCGACGCGGTGTCCGGCAGACAATAGCAATGCCGGCTCTCGGGCACCGGGCACCAGAAGAAGCCAAAATGGCGGTGCTTGGCGGCAAGTTCATCGTGCTGCTCGATCATTTCGTCGAAGGTGCAGCGCCAGAGCTTTTCGTGGAGGTTGTAGCTGTCCATCGCCTGCAGCGTGATCTCCGAGATCACGCCGAGCATGCCGACCGACACGCGCGCGGCCTCGAGCAGGTCCGGCGTCGTTTCATCGACGATGAGAATGCTGCCATCCGGCTGCACCAGGCGCATGCCGACGATCTGCGAGGCCATGTTGCCAAGCTTGGCACCGGTCCCATGCGTACCGGTCGTGAGCGCGCCAGCCAGCGCCTGACTGTCGATGTCGCCCTGATTGATCAGCGACAGGCCGTTCGATTTCAGCACCTTGCCGAGTTGATTGATGGTCGTGCCGGCCTTCACCGCGACGCGCTTGCGTGCGTAATCGATGCCGACGACACCCTGCATGCTGGAGAGCGTCAGTTGCAGCCCGCTGGTGAGCGCCACCGGGGTGAAGGAATGGCCGGAACCGGCGCAGCGCACGTTCAGCCCTTGCGACGTCGCCTCGCGCACCATTTCGGCCAGCGCCGCCTCGCTGTCCGGCGCGCCGCGATGGCGCACGATGCATGATTGGTTTCCGACCCAGTTGCGCCAGTGGCCACCTGCCTGAAGCATTTTCCCCTCCCTCAAACCGCGGTGAAGCAATTGTCGACGAACAGATGCGTGCCGTTGATGAAGCTCGCCTCGTCGCTGACCAGAAACAGCGCCGCATTCGCCACCTCTTTCGGGTCGCACATGCGGCCCTGCTGTGCGGCAATGGCTGCCTCAGAGACGTCGACGCCATATTTGCTGAGGCCGACAAGCTCGCGCTTGCCATGATCGGTGGCGATGAAGCCGGGGCAGACGGCGTTGCAGCGGATGCCGCGGTCGCGGAACTCGACGGCGATGGCGCGGGCGAACATGTGGCAAGCCCCTTTGGTCGTGTCGTAGAGTACCTCCATCGGCGTCGCGGCCACGGCAGAGATCGACGAGGTGCACACGATGCTGCCGCCACCGGCGGAAAGCATTCCGGGCAGAACCGCCTTGGTCATCAGGAACATGCTGCGCACATTCACCGCCATCAACCGGTCCCACTCTTCCTCTTCCGTTTCAAGGAAGGGGCCTACGGCCAGAATGCCGGCGTGATTGAAGAGCACGGTGATCGCGCCGAACGCCGCTTCGACGGTTTTGACGGCCGACGTCACCTCGGCTGAGACCGAGACGTCGGCGGGTGCGAAGATCGCCTCGCCGCCATTGGCGCGGATCGCTGCCGCGACCTCCTCACCCTTGCTGCGCGGCAGGTCGACGATGCCGACCTTGGCGCCTTCGCGTGCGAAAAGCTCTGATGCCGCCAAGCCGCATCCACCCGCGCCACCGCTGATCAGTGCCACCTTGCCTGAAAGCCTGCCTGCCATTGCGCTCTCCTCATCGCGTTCGTCGCCGCGCTCGCCAAGGGCGATCCGTTTTTTACGACGAACTGTTGCTCTCTCCCGGGGGAATTATTGTTGACGAAGCAGGGGCTGTCGATATCCCATGGGGGATACGGGGAGCGGGGGATGAAACCGGAATGCTGGCAAGGGAGTCCGCCGATATATCGGCGATGATCGGTCTGATCGGCACGCAGGATTTCGGCCAGGCGCTCGACCGGATGCTCAGATCGGTCACCAGCTTCGATCTCTCTGTCGCCTTTGCCTATCCCTACGACGCAAGGCCGATCGTGCTGCACGACGGCTACACGGCGAAAGTATCGGCAAGCGCGCTGTCTGCCTATCTCGGCGGCGCCTATCTGCTCGATCCCTTCTACGTAGCCTGCTGTGCTGGCCAGCGGGCCGGGCTCTGGCGCATGCGTGAACTCGCGCCGGACCGGTTCTTCCAGTCAGATTTCTCTTCGTCCGCCGAGGTTCATCCCTGCGTGTCGATGGAAAAGGGTGTCCTGGTGGAGGAGGTGGGCTTCGTCATTCCGCTCGATGGTGGCCTGCAGGCGACCTACTCGCTGATGCGTGGCCGTGGCGGAGAGCCCTTCAGTGAGGCCGAACTCGAGCGACTGCGCGTGTACGAGCCGATCGTGCGCGAGGCGGTCCGCTCGAACTGGCGCCAGCAGGGCCAGAGCTTTGCGCCGCCGCCCTCGGAAGAGGGCGACGATGCGATGGAGGCGGCGTTCGACAGCCTTTGTTCGGACCGGCTGACGAAGCAGCAGCGCAACATCGTTCGCCTGATCCTCAGGGGGCACAGCAACCTTTCGATCGGCAAGGTGATGAACATTGCCGAAGGAACGGTCCGGATCCATCGCAAGAACATCTATCGCCGGCTCGGCATTTCGAGCCAGGGCGCTTTGTTCCGGATTTTCATAGATCATTTGAACGGTCGTCAGTTTTACTGACGCGGGCACTGCGCGTCCGCCGGACGCGCGCCGTTCGCTATTTTCAGGCGGCGTGCGAGGTCGCGTCGTCGTCGAGCAGCGTGTAGATCGCGCTGGCGGAATCGCTCGAGCGGATCTTGGCGACCATATCCTGATCGCGCAGGACGCGGGCAATGCGCGACAGGGCCTTGAGATGATCAGCGCCGGCGCCTTCCGGGGCGAGCAGCAAGAAGACGAGATCGACCGGCTGGTCGTCGAGCGCTTCGAAATCGACAGGCGTTTCCAGTCGCGCAAAGATGCCGATGATCGAGGGAAGATTGTTGAGCTTGCCGTGCGGGATGGCGATGCCATTGCCGACGCCGGTGGAGCCAAGACGCTCCCGCTGCAGGATCACGTCGAAGATTTCGCGCTCGGGAAGCCCGGTGATCTTAGATGCTTTTGCCGCCAATTCCTGGAGGAGCTGTTTTTTCGAGTTGGCCCTCATGGCCGGGATGATCGCATTTTGATGCAGTAGACCTGCCAATGCCATTCTTTTGTCCTCGTTCGCCGGTTAGAGCCGGACAACATCATCATAAATGCGTCGCAATGGCTCTAACCATCTTTGTCATGGCGGGTTCCATGCACAGAAAAGTCACACTTTCCGGCCTGCCCGCTGATTATGGGCGCGGGGAGCGCCGGCGTGCCGGCACTCCCCTATCCGCTCATGCTTTGATATTGGCAGCGTCAATCCAGCCAATATTTCCATCGTTGCGTCTGTAGACGATATTCAGATCGTCCTTGCCGGGGCTACGGAACATCAGGACGGGTTCATCGGTCATGTCGAGCGCCATCACAGCGCTGGCGACAGACATCGTCCTCAATTGTTTCGTGCTTTCGGCGACGATCGTCGGTGCATAATCCTCGGGGACCTCATCGTCCTCGAACGGCACCGAATCCATCACTGTGTAAGCCACTTCGGCAGCGTTCTGTCCGTTGCCGTTATGGTGATCCTTCAGCTTGCGCTTGTAGCGACGCAGACGCTTTTCGATGCGATCTGACGCCGCGTCAAACGCAGCCTGTGGGTCGTTCGCCTGACCGTTCGCCTGCATAACCACGCCCGTATCGAGATGAAGCTTGCAGTCGGCGCTGAAGCGCGGCCCGGATTTTTCCACAGTGACCTGGCTTGAATATCCTCCGTCGAAATATTTGGTAACGGCCTGCTCGATCTGCTCGCCGATGCGGGCTCGGAACGAATCGCCGATTTCCATCTGTTTACCGGATACACGCACACTCATGGAGTTTCCTCTCTCGTTCGTGATTTGCGCAGCCAGTCTATTCCAAGCGGTCCCGTCATCCAAGCCTTTCAGACTTGCGGGCGCGCCTCTGTCGCAGCTACCGGTCGTACCGGTCCGCTTCCGGGGCGAGCATGTCCCCGGCAATTGCGGCGGGCTCATATCGCCTGTGTCGGAGAGAGTCAATCGAAGGTCGCAAAAAAGTTAATGCGGCTTAACTTCCGGTGCTCAGAAACCGGAGGCCTTGGCCAGAGCCCGCTTTTCCCGTCGCCGCTGCACGGAGGAGGGGATGCTCATCGCCTCGCGATATTTGGCGACAGTGCGGCGGGCAAGGTCGATACCAGCCTTCTTGAGGATGTCGACGATATCGTCATCGGAAAGCACCGCTTCGGCGCGCTCTTCCTGGATCATGGTGCGGATCCGGTGGCGCACCGCTTCTGCCGAATGGCTGTCGCCACCCTCGGCCGAGCCGATCGAGACGGTGAAGAAATATTTGAGTTCGAACAGCCCGCGCGGCGTCAGCATGTATTTGTTCGAGGTGACGCGGCTGACGGTCGATTCATGCATCTTGATCGCGTCGGCCACCGTCTTGAGGTTCAGCGGCCGCAGGTGGCCGATGCCGTTGGCAAGGAAGGCGTCCTGCTGGCGGACGATCTCGGTCGCAACCTTCATGATCGTCCGGGCGCGCTGGTCGAGGCTGCGTGTCAGCCAGTTGGCATTCTGCAGGCATTCGTTGAGGAAGGCCTGGTCGGCGCTGTTCTTCTGCGTACCACGCGAGACCGAAGCGAAATAGTCCTGGTTGACCAGCACCCGCGGCAGGGCGTCCGGATTGAGTTCGACCATCCATGAGCCGTCGGGCGCGGTCCGAACGACGATGTCGGGCACGATCGCCTCGCTGACGCTGGTCTCGAAACTGGTTCCGGGCTTCGGATCGAGCTTGCGGATTTCCGCCAGCATGTCGATCAGGTCCTCTTCGTCGACGCCGCAGATCTTCTTCAGCGTCGCGAAATCGCGCCGTGCCAGCAATTCGAGATTGGCAAGCAATGCCTCCATCGCCGGATCGAGGCGGTCGCGGGCGCGCAGCTGGATCGCAAGACATTCGCCGAGCGAACGCGCGAAGACGCCGGGCGGATCGAACTGCTGCAGCGTCAGCAATACCCGCACGACATCCGCGTGTGCTGCGCCCAGCCGTTCGGCGACTTCGCCAAGGTCCGCCTGAAGATAGCCGGCGTCGTCGAGCTGATCGATAAGGTGCTGTGCGACCAAGCGGTCCGAAGGGGCAGGCAGCGCGAAGGGTAGCTGCTCCGTGAGCGTCTCCCGCAGGCTCTTGCGGCCTGCGACGAAGTCGTCGAGGTCGTAGTCGTCGCCCTCGCCACCGCCCGGCATCGATTTCCACTGGCCGAGCAGTTCGGGTGCATCGGCGCGTTGCGGCGCCGTGTCGTCCTGAAACACATTGGCGAAGTCGGCGTCGAGCTGCTCGCCGAGCCGTTCGCCGGTGGGCGATGTGGCGCTGTCGTAGAGATCGGCCTGCCCACCCGTTTCGTCGCCTGTTCCGGCCTCGTCGCCAACCATGACGTCGCCGCGCTCAGCCATGCCTGGCAGATCGTCATTCGCCTGAAATTCAAGCAGCGGGTTCTTTTCGACTTCCTGGGCGATGAACTGGTTGAGCTCGAGATGCGTCATCTGCAGCAGCTGAATCGACTGCATCAGCTGTGGTGTCATCACCAGAGACTGGGACTGGCGCAGATGAAGGCTGGCGGACAGTGCCATGCTGACGCGAAACTCCCGAGAAAATCTCTTGGGCCGCGGTGCTTCTCCGGTCGCCGGGGTGGCCCTTATCAATTGGCCCAAAAATTGCTTATCGAGAAGGTTTGGTCAAGCGTGGTCGCGGGCGGAATCGCCCGCGACGCGGCTTCAAAGGCTGAAATTGTCGCCGAGATAGAGCCGGCGCACGTCAGGATTGGTGACAATATCGTTGGCGCGACCGTGGGTCAGCACTTCGCCGGCATGGATAATATAGGCGCGGTCGATGAGGCCGAGCGTCTCGCGAACGTTGTGGTCAGTGATCAGCACGCCGATGCCGCGCGAGGTCAGGTGACGGACAAGCGCCTGGATATCGGCGACCGAGATCGGATCGACGCCGGCAAAGGGCTCGTCGAGCAGCATGAAGGTCGGGTCGGTCGCAAGCGCACGGGCGATTTCGAGACGCCGCCGCTCGCCACCCGAAAGCGCAATCGCCGGGGACTTGCGCAGATGGGTAATGTTGAACTCGCCGAGCAGGTCGTTGAGCTTGCTCTCGCGCCGCTCCAGGTTCTTGTCATGGACCTCGAGCACGGCGCGGATGTTTTCCTCGACCGTCAGTCCGCGAAAGATCGACGCTTCCTGCGGCAGGTAGCCGACGCCAAGACGGGCGCGCCGGTACATCGGCATGGTCGTGACGTCGTTGCCGTTGATCTCGATCGAGCCTTCATCGACCGGCACGAGGCCAGTGATCATATAGAAGCAGGTCGTCTTGCCGGCGCCGTTCGGCCCGAGCAATCCGACAGCCTCGCCGCGCCGCACCACCAGTGAAACGCCGTTGACGACCCGACGCTCGCGATAGGCCTTCGTCAGGCCGCGCGCGATCAGCGTGCCGTCGTAACGAGCCTTGTCGACCGCGTGTCCGGAAGCGACCGCAGCTGTCGCCGACGGCTTTCGGACCCGTTTGCGCTTGTGAAGGAAAGGAAATTGCACGAGCGGTCTACGTCAGTTCTTCTTGCGGGACTGCGGGTCGAGCTGGATCTGCACGCGGCCGCCGCAGGCTTCGAGCTGAGCCTCCCCGGTTTCCATTTGAACGTTGAGCTGGCAGCCGACGAAGACGTTCTTGCCTTCCGACAGCACCACCTTGTCGCCCTTGAGCACGAAGACCTGCTTCGTCATGTCGAAAGAACCGGTGTCTGCCGTTGCCTGCTGCGTGCCCGAGCTCAGGAAGACCTTCTGGCTGACCTCGATGCGGTCGATGTCGGCGTCACCGCTCGAAACCGAGCCGCCGCCGGACTTGTAGAAGACCACCATGTTGCCGGCCTGGAGCGTCGTCGTGCCCTGGACGACCTTGACGTTGCCGGTAAAGATCGCCTTGCTCTCCGGATCCTTGATCTCGAGCTTGTCGCTCTCGATCTGAATGGGCTTGTCGTTGGAGAGTTCAAGGCCCTTCATCTTGCTGGATGTGGCCTGCGCCGAAGCGCCCGAGACAATAATCAAAGCGCCGACGCCGGCTATCGCCAGGCTGGCGGAAATCTTGAAAAAAGAGGCGGTTGTGACCGACATGGAGTGCACCGGGTCCTATTTCGCGTTCTTGCGGATGGCGGCGGGCTCGACGTTCACCCTCACCATGCCCTCAAATATTACAATACGTCCCTTATCCGTCATTCGCAGCGTCTGCGCAATGATCGAACCGCCCTTCATGCTGATCGCAACGGGCTGTTTCGATTCCATCTCGCCGGCATTGATGTCCAGATAGGCCGACTGAAAGTCGGCGTTGATGCCATTATTGACGGAAATGGTGAACGGGGCGTTCATGTCGAGCGTATTGGCGCCGCGGTCGTAGATGCCGTTGGTGGCGTCCACGGTCGCGACCATCGAATCCTTCATCGGCATTTCCGCATGGATCGTCTGCAGCGTGATGATATCCGGATTGGCGATATCCTGGAGCGCTCGCTGGGCCTTCATCGAATAGCTTATGCCCTGCTTGTTTCGGCCGGAGATGGCCGGATTCTGCATCACGATCTTACCGTCCTCGATCGTCGCCGTTTCGAGTTGCAGATCGACGGGCATGAAGGCTCTGACGAAGGAAACGGCGGCGAAGATCACCGCTATGACGCCAGCGACCACGGGCAGGATCACCTTCAGGCGCCGAACGCGCACGGAGTGCCTCGCGGCGAGCGCATAGGCGTCGGCGGAGCTCTCACCCGTATCGGCAAAAATGCCCGGGGCTGGCGCGTGATTCAACATGAAAGGGCCTGTCGGTTCTACTGCTTTTATCGCTGAACCCATCAAAGGGTCATATACATACACTGGTGTAAGTCGTCGCAAATATGGATATTTTTTGCTGCCGCACAATGGCGCTGCAAAAAAACTCGGGTGAAGCACGAAAACGCCAGCCGCGGCTTTCAACCGTGGCCAAGCGCGTTTATGGAATATGCCTCTGCGCGCGCAGATAACACGTTCCCGCGGAAACTGACAGAAGCTGCGCCAACAATTCGGGAGAAACCCACATGGACGAACTCGCCATCGCCGATCGCCGCAGCCTGCGCCGGAAACTGAGTTTCTGGCGCTTTGTGGTGGCGGGGCTGCTTCTTGTGGCAGCGCTCGCGATCTTTGCCTGGTCGGGCGCTGCCGAAGAGGTCGGCCGCACCCGTCAGCAGGTGGCGCGTGTCACCATCAGCGGTCTGATTCAGGACGACCGCGAGCTCCTGGAGCGGCTCCAGAGGATCGCCGATAACGACAGCGTCAAGGCACTGGTCGTCACCATTTCGTCGCCGGGCGGCACCACCTATGGCGGCGAAGTGATCTACAAGGCGATCCGCAAGGTCGCCGCCAAGAAGCCCGTCGTCTCCGACGTCCGCACGCTCGCCGCCTCTGCGGGCTACATGACTGCGCTGGCCGGCGACACGATCGTCGCGGGCGAAAGCTCCATCACCGGCTCCATCGGCGTTATTTTCCAGTATCCGCAGATCAAGGACCTGATGGACAAGCTCGGTGTGTCGCTGGAATCGATCAAGTCGCGGCCGCTGAAGGCGGAACCTTCGCCCTTCCATCCGGCGAGCGACGAAGCGAAGGCGATGATCCAGACGATGATCGATGACAGCTATGCCTGGTTTGTCGACCTTGTTGCCGAGCGCCGCAAGCTGCCGCGTGCGGAGGTATTGGTGCTCGCCGACGGCCGCATTTTCACCGGACGCCAGGCACTGAAAGCCAAGCTCGTCGACACGCTTGGCGGCGAGGACGAAATTCGCGCCTTCCTCGCGGAAAAAAAGGTATCGAAAGACCTGCCGATCGTCGATTGGGAAGCACCGCGCACGACCCTGCCTTTTGGCCTCGGGGCGATCGCCGCCAACTGGATCAAGATGTTGGGATATGACGCTTTTCCGGCAATGAGCGGCCTCGAAAAAATTGCGGGCGACAAGTTGTTTCTTGACGGTCTTGTTTCGGTTTGGCAGGTTGATGGTCAATGAGGAAGGCGACATATGCCCAGCCTGAACCGTCCGGGGACTGGCGGCGCGGTCGCAGCGTCTGCCACACTCGGTCGGTAATCACCATGCAGACCGAAAAAGCAAAACAAACAAGAATTTGAGGGGGCGACAGTGATCAAGTCAGAACTGGTGCAGATTGTTGCGGCTCGCAATCCGCATCTCTACCACCGCGACGTCGAAAATATCGTCAATGCGGTCCTCGATGAGATCACCGATGCGCTCGCATCAGGCAACCGGGTTGAGCTGCGCGGCTTCGGCGCCTTCTCCGTCAAGAATCGGCCCTCGCGCTCCGGGCGCAACCCACGCACCGGCGATTCCGTTTTCGTCGAGGAAAAATGGGTGCCGTTCTTCAAAACCGGCAAGGAATTGCGCGAGCGCCTTAATCCCGGCATGAATGGTGACGACGAAGACTGATCGTCTTTCTCGGTCTCCGCGGGCTGGTGCAGTGGACGCCCGTTGTCCCGCGTGGCCAACGCAAACCACGCGGCCGCTCGCAAGCTGGAGCGATTGAATGTTCAAGAAACTGATCAATATCGTTGTTCTCATTCCGGTTGGCGTGATCCTGATCGTTCTCAGTGTCGCCAACCGCCAGAGCGTGACGCTGGCGCTCAACCCCTTCCGTCCGGAAGACAGCGTACTTTCGGTCAGCGCGCCCTTCTTCGTCTTCCTGTTCCTTGCCGTCATCGTCGGTGTGATCCTCGGCGCGGCAGCGACCTGGTTCAGCCAGGGCAAGTACCGCCGCCGTGCACGCACCGAGGCGAACGAGGCGGTAAAGTGGCACCGCGAAGCCGAGAAGCATCGTAGCCAGGCTGAAAAGCTCGCCACGCAGGCGACGCTTGCAGCACCGCAGAGCTGATCTGCGACAATCGGTTGTCGCGCCGCAGGCCGCCGGTCAGCCCGTCGCTTGCGCCGGCTCGCCGCCAACGGCGGCGCCAAAATCTGCAAAGAACTGCTGCGCCAGTTTCTTTGCGGTCGAATCGATGAGGCGAGAGCCAAGCTGGGCGAGCTTGCCGCCGATCTCCGCCTTGACGTCGTAACGCAGCACCGTTTCCGCGCCATCCTCCGTCAAGGTGACGTCCGCGCCCCCCTTGGCAAAGCCGGCGATCCCGCCCTTGCCTTCGCCCGAAATCGTATAGCCTTCCGGCGGGTTGAGGTTCGAGAGCACGACATTGCCGGTGAAGGAAGCCGAGACCGGCCCGATCTTGATCTTCACGACCGCCGCAAGTTCGGTCGGCGACGTCATCTCCAGCGACTGACAGCCGGGGATGCATCGTTTGAGGATTTCCGGATCGTTGAGGCCGCGCCACACCGCGTCGCGCCCAGCCGAAATCCGTTCTTCGCCGGTCATGTCCATGCGCTTTCCTCCCATTGCAGTGCCGCGCATCGGCATCGACGCGCCAAGGTCGCTGTAACACACTAGGCCTGCTGCAGAATTTTGTCCTCAAGCCGGTTCCGGCTCACGGAAATTCGCGGCGGGTTCTCCCGCGCTGATCTTCGCAAAACGGAAACGACTTTGCCAAGTGCATCAGCGATGCTATTTGCACCTTCAGTAGATGCCGCGGCTGAGGGCTGTGGCGACAAACCTCATGGCGTCCGCCCGCTCGCGCTCGATACTGCGTCGGGCAGGCGGCACATGCTCTAACAAAGCCCAGGGATCTTAGCGTGAAGGAAAAGGACCGGCGGTCGAAGAATGCCTCCGTGACGACGGCCAAGGGCCGCGGCGCCGAGGCGCGTGGCGGCGGTCGCCATGGGGAGAAGCGTCCGGCAACGCCCAAGGGCGGCGGCTTCAAGGAGCGGCCGGCGCGCGCAGCGGCTGCGCAGGGTACGGAGACGCGGGACAGGCCCGTCAAGCAGCCAGCCATGCAGGAGCCACCCTTGCGGGTAATCGCCCGGCGAACCGGCGAAAAGCCAGCCGAGCGTGTGCCTCTCATCCTCGAGACCGTGGGCGCTTCCGGGTACCATCTGATCGACAGCGGCGCCGGCGAGAAGCTCGAACAATACGGCCCCTATCGCATCGTGCGCCCAGAGGCGCAGGCGCTCTGGCCACGCAGCCTCCCGGACAGCGTCTGGGAAAAGGCCGACGCGATCTTCACCGGCGACACCGACGAGGACGGCATGGGCCGCTGGCGCTTTCCCGGCGCCGTGCTCGGCGAAACCTGGCCGATGCAGCTTCTCGGAACGGATTTCCACGGCCGCTTCACCTCGTTCCGCCATGTCGGCGTGTTCCCGGAACAGCTCGCGCACTGGAGCTGGGTCAAGGACCAGGTAGAAGCTGCCGGCCGGCCGCTCAAGGTTCTGAACCTCTTTGGCTACACCGGCGTCGCCTCGCTGATCGCCGCCAGGGCCGGCGCCGAGGTCACCCATGTCGACGCCTCGAAGAAGGCGATCGGCTGGGCGCGCGAGAACCAGCTGCTGGCGCGGGCCGAAAAGTTGCCGATCCGCTGGATCTGCGATGACGCGATGAAGTTCATCCAGCGCGAGGAGCGCCGCGGCAGCCGCTATGACATCATCCTGACAGATCCGCCGAAGTTCGGCCGCGGGCCGAACGGCGAAGTCTGGCAGCTCTTCGATCACCTGGCGGCGATGCTCGACATCTGCCGCGAGATCCTCTCGCCGGAGGCGCGCGGCCTGGTGCTGACCGCCTATTCCATCCGGGCGAGCTTCTATTCGATCCATGAACTGATGCGCGAGACGATGCGCGGCCGCGGCGGCCGGGTCGAATCGGGCGAGCTCATCATCCGCGAGGGCGGGCTTGACGGCCGCGAGCCGGGAAGGGCGCTTTCGACCTCACTCTTCAGCCGCTGGGTACCGCAATGACGAACGACAGAAGCGAACACGGCACCGGTCGTGTGGGTCAGGTAAAGGAGGTCACGAGCCTCACCAACCCGATCATCAAGGACATCCGCGCGCTGGCACAGAAGAAGCACCGCGACGAGACGCGGTCCTTCATGGCCGAGGGCCTGAAGCTGGTGATCGATGCACTCGATCTCGGCTGGAAGATCAAGACGCTGATCTACGCCAAGGCAGCCAAGGGCAAGCCGCACGT
Source organism: Ensifer adhaerens (assembly GCF_028993555.1). Taxonomy (NCBI): domain Bacteria; kingdom Pseudomonadati; phylum Pseudomonadota; class Alphaproteobacteria; order Hyphomicrobiales; family Rhizobiaceae; genus Ensifer; species Ensifer adhaerens. Next base: position 24,786 of record NZ_CP118610.1, read on the forward strand.
GGAGCAGGTGGCGGCGAAGACCTTCGCCAAGGGTGGCCTGGTGCTCGAGGTCAGCGAGAAGGTGCTGTCGACGATCACCCGCCGCGACAATCCGCAGATGGTCGTCGGCATCTTCGAGCAACGCTACCAGGCGCTGAAAGACCTGAAGCCGCAACTGGGCGAAACCTATGTGGCGCTCGACCGGGTGCGCGATCCCGGCAATCTTGGCACCATCATCCGCACGGCCGATGCTGCGGGTGCCTCCGGCATCATTCTCGTCGGCGAGACCACCGATCCGTTTTCGCTCGAAACCGTACGCGCCACCATGGGCTCGGTCTTCGCGATGCCGGTGGCGCGCGCCAGCGCAGAGGATTTCATCCGCTGGCAGAAATCCGCCGGCGTGAAGGTGGTTGCTACCCATCTCGCCGGTGCCGTCGATTACCGGACCATCGATTACAAGTCGAAGCCCGTGGTGATCCTGATGGGCAACGAGCAGGCCGGTCTGCCGGAGGAGCTTGCCCGCGAGGCAGGCGCGCTGGCACGCATCCCGCAGGCGGGACGCGCCGATTCCCTCAACCTCGCGATCGCCACCGGCATCATGCTGTTCGAGGCGCGCCGTCATCTGCTGACGCTGGACGCCCGCGCATGAGCGAGAAGCAGGTTCTGTTCTCCCGGCCACTGCCGATCGCGGTCTTCATCGTCGTGGCGCTCATCGCCGACCAGGTGATCAAGTATCTGGTCGAGCTTTACCTGCCCTTCAACCAAGCGGTCCACGTCGTGCCGATGCTGGCGCTCTACCGCACCTACAACTACGGCGTCGCCTTTTCGATGCTGTCGGGCATGGAAGGCTGGTTCATCGTCGGCATGCGGCTCATGGTCGTCGCCTTCGTACTCTGGCTCTGGAAGCGCACGCCGAAGGACCGGTTCTTCGCGCATTTCGGCTACGCGCTGATCATCGCCGGTGCACTCGGCAACCTCATAGACCGGCTGATCTTCGGCTACGTGATCGACTACATCCTCTTCTACACGGAAACATGGTCCTTCGCCGTCTTCAATCTGGCCGATACCTTCATCACCATTGGTGCCGGCGCCATCATCCTTGACGAGTTGCTGCACGCGAAAAAAGCCGATCGTTAAGATTTTACCGGTGCCTTGAAGCCATTCGGAACGCTTGTCGTGTTAGCCGGATCGCATGAGCGAACCGTCACGATTGCTGGAGCGGATCGAATCCGGCTTCCGGACTGGAAACCGGACGGATGAAGCGCCGCCGGTGGCGCCGCGTCCCGTGGAGGCGTCGTCTCCGGCCCATGAGCAGGAAGCACCCATCAACGGCAAACGCCGTGCGGTCAGTCAGGCCTCCCTGGCGTTGCTTGGCCTGATCGCCGCCGGTCTCATTCTCGTCATCGGCATGAGCGCCGGCTTTTACCTGTTCTCCGCGGCAATCGCCGCTGCAGGCTCTGTCGGCGTTCTCCTGCTTGCCGTCGAAGCCATGCGGTCGTTCGATGGCAGGCACGCAGGCGATGAAGCGGACCGGGATCGCGACTGGCACCGCTCCGAGACGTCCGCCTTGCTCTCGACCATTCACGATGCGCTGGGCGACCTTGCGATCATGCGTGGCATGGACGCAAAGATCGTTCATGCCAATGCGGTCTTCCATCAGGTCTGCGGCCATTCCGATGTCCGCGGCCTCGATTGCGCGGCGCTCGGCCTGAGCTTCGAACCGAAGGCTGCGCCCAATCACTATCTGGTCCGGATTGCGGCATCGGATGGCGTACGTCTCTATGACTGGCACGACGTGATCGCCCGCGATCCGGCAAGTGGCAAGCTCATGCGCCACAGCATTGCCCGCGACGTTACCGAGGAGGCCAAGGCGGCGCGCGAGCGCGAAGCGGCGCGCCGGCGGGCGGAGGAGGCAAGCAAGGCGAAATCGAGGCTTCTCGCCACCGTCAGCCATGAGATCCGCACACCGCTCTCCGGCATCCTCGGCATGAGCCATCTGCTCGGCCAAACCCGGCTGTCGAGCGAGCAGAAGAACTATCTCGCCGGCATGCAGCAGTCCGGCCATGCGCTGGTCCAACTCGTCGAGGACCTGATCGATTTTTCGTCGCTTTCGGCCGGTCGCTTCCAGTTCCGCCCCACCCGGCAGGATCCGCGCGGTGTCATCGAGAGCGTGGTGGAGATGCTCTCCAACAGGGCGCATGAGAAAGGCATCGAGATCGGCGCCACGGTCGCCGTCGATGTGCCCGCCGAGATGGCCTTCGATGCGGCGCGCCTGCGCCAGGTGCTCTTCAACGTGATCGGCAATGCGGTGAAGTTCACCGAGATCGGCGGCGTCTTCGTCAGCGCCGATACGGTCGACGAATGTGTGCGGATCCGGATCGACGACACTGGCCCGGGCATGTCGTCCGACGATCTGAAGCGCATCTTCGAGGAATTCGAGCAGGCCGGAAACGACGAGCAGCGGGCGAAGGGCACCGGTCTCGGCCTCGCCATCTCCCGCAGGATCATGCAGGCCTGCGGCGGCAGCCTGACGGCCGCAAGCGTGCCTGGACGCGGCAGCCGCTTCGAAATTCGCCTGCCTTTTGCCGAGATCGAGGCGGTCGCACCGGAGCGCCGGTCGTGCCTTGCCGGCTCGCATGTCCTGGTCATGGCGCCGGATGGTCCGGCCTCGGCTGCGCTCGCCGCGACGATCGCGACACTCGGCGGGCGGTGTCACCGTGCCACCACGCTTGCCGCGGCCCAGCATGTCCTTGCCGACGTGCTCGCCGGCGGTGCGACGCTGACCGATGTGATCGTCGACCACCGCCACGCCCAGCAATACAAGCAACTGCTTTCCCTGCAGCCATCCATCGCGCGGCTGGAAGTGCGGCGCACCTATCTGATCAATCCGGAGGAGCGCAACAGCCACCCCGTCAACCAGATGGACGGCTACGAAGCCTGGCTGATCCGCCCCTTGCGCGAAAAGTCCCTGGTCGAGGTGCTGCTCGGACGCCTGAAGGGCATCGAAAAGCGCGACGCGATCAACGACAACAGGCCCGTCTTGCGTGAGGAGCCTGCGACCATGCCGGTTCGCAACCGGGCGCATGGGATCCTGCTGGCAGAAGACGATCCGGTCAACGCGCTGATCGTTCGCACCGTGCTCCAGCGCTCGGGGTACTCGGTTCGCCTTGTCGGCGACTTCGGCGCCGTCGCAGAGGCCTTGCATGCGCCCGGCGAGCGCTTGCTTCCGGAACTCCTGGTGACCGATCTCAACATGCCGGGTGGCGACGGTCTTTCGCTTCTGCAGCGCCTGCGCGCCGATGAAACGGCGCGATCCGCGTCGCGGCTGCCCGTGATCGTCCTGACGTCGGATGTCCGTGCCGATATGCAGGAAAGGCTGATGAGTGCGGGTGCCGACGTCGTGTTGTCGAAGCCCGCCGATCCGCAATTGCTCACGTCGGAGATCGCCCGCCTGCTGCGCAAACGGTAACTTCGGCAGTGGTAACGGTAACCATCGGGGCGTGGGGGTTGTGCGCCGCTTTCATGTCACTATGTTGTTGCAGAAACGTGGTCTAAGCCCGGCAGACAGAATTTGATTCGGGATGACGCGGATGGCCATCGAGCTACTGGATTCGGCGAACGTGGTTGACACTTCTCAGGCTTGCATCGGCAAGAAGACCGCCGCCCCGACGACTGACGTTCTTGGCAGGATCGCCAATCTCGAGACGCGCCTGGCACGCACGGCATCGGAGATCGATGCCGCCCAGGCTGTGCGCTACAAGGTTTTCGTCGAGGAAATGAACGCGAAGGTTGGTGCTGAAGCCGACCGCCGCAAGCGCGACGTCGACAGCTGGGACGCGATCTGCGACCACCTTCTGGTTCTCGATACCGCGATCGAGGGCGATGCCGAGGATCAGATCGTCGGCACCTATCGCCTGCTTCGCCAGGATGTGGCCGAGCGCTCGGGTGGCTTCTACTCGGCTTCCGAGTTTGCGATCGATCAGCTTCTCGCTCGCCACCCGACCAAGCGCTTCATGGAGCTCGGCCGTTCCTGCGTGTTGCCGGACTACCGCACCAAGCGGACGGTGGAACTGCTTTGGCAGGGCAACTGGGCCTACGCCCTCAAATATGGAATGGACGCCATGTTCGGCTGCGGTTCATTCCCCGGCGTTGTCCCCGCCGAGCATGCACTGGCACTTTCCTTCCTGCATCACAACATCCGCGCCCGTGACGAATGGGCCGTGAGCGCACGTCCGGAACTGCATCGGACCATGGATCTGATGCCGGCCGAGGCGATCAATGCGAAAAGGGCGCTTGCCGCCCTGCCGCCGCTGATCAAGGGCTACATGCGTCTGGGTGCGATGGTTGGCGACGGCGCGGTGGTCGATCATGCGTTTCACACGACGGATGTTTTGATCGTGCTGCCGATCAGCAATATCTCCGGCCGTTACCTCAATTATTACGGCGCAGACGCAGGGCGGTTCGCGACCTCCGTCTCCTGACGGGCGCCTGACAGGATTAACCAAATATTAATGACGAGTTTGACTTTCGATCCTGAAAGAGAGACTTGTATTGTCAAGTTCTTCTCTCATTTCATGACGAACGAATAGAGAAAACAACGGAGAAACTGCCGATCTTCCGGAGGTCGGCAGGCACAGGGTTCCCAAGACTCCTTCTTTCATTACCTTAAACATAAATGAATTGGATGTTATTAAGCCCGCTTCCTTTTCAGGGAAGCGGGCTTTTCTTCTTGAGAGTTGTCTCTATTTGCTACCAATCAGACCGCGGCCTGACCTGATTGGAGACGATCGTATCAAAACGGTGCAGGCGCTGGCCCGGCAACGCCGGGCTTACATGCCGGCGTTGTAGGCCGCGATTGCCGCCATGTTGACGATGTCGGAATCCTTCGCCGACATCGAGACGATCTGAACCGATTTGTCGAGGCCAACGAGCAGCGGACCGATCACCGTCGAGCCGCCGAGTTCCTGCAGCATCTTGGTCGAGATCGATGCCGAATGGAATGCCGGCATCACGAGCACGTTGGCGGTGCCGGAGAGCCGGCAGAACGGATATTGCTCCATGACGCGAGCGTTGAGCGCCACATCGGCCGCCATTTCGCCGTCATACTCGAAGTCGACGCGGCGCTTGTCGAGGATGTTGACGGCTTCGCGCACGCGCTCGGAACGCTCGCCCGAGGGATGGCCGAAGGTCGAATAGGCAAGCATGGCCACGCGCGGCACGTAGCCGAGCCGTTTGGCGAGGCCCGCTGCTTCCTCGGCGATCTCTGCCAGTTCCTCGGCCGTCGGCATATCGTGGACCGCAGTGTCGGCGACGAGCACGGTGCGCCCGCGGCAAAGCGCGATCGAGACGCCGATGACGCGGTGGCCGGGTTTCGGGTCGATGCAGCGGCGCACGTCCTCGAGCGCCGTCGAGTAGTTGCGGGTCAGACCCGTGACCATGCCGTCGGCATCCCCAAGCGCCACCATACAGGCGGCGAAGTGGTTGCGGTCGTTGTTGATCAGGCGCTGCGCATCGCGGAAGAGGAAGCCTTTCCGCTGCAGGCGAGCATAGAGATAGTCGGTATAGGCGCTGACACGCTTCGAAAGGCGCGCATTGACGATCTGGATGCCGGGACGGTCGAGATCGATGCCTTCGCGCTCCGCCGTCTCCCGCATGCGTTCCTCGCGGCCGAGCAGGATGGCGGTGCCGAGTTGCTGGTTGGCATAGGCGATCGCCGAGCGCATGACCTGCACCTCTTCGCCTTCGGCAAAGACGATGCGCTTCGGCTGGCGCCGGACGCGCTCGTAAATGCGCTGCAGCGTCGAGGCGATCGGGTCGCGTCGGGCGGAAAGCTGGCGGCCATAGGCCTCGAGATCGGTGATCGGCTTGCGGGCGACGCCGCTTTCGATCGCGGCCTTCGCGACCGCCATCGGTATCGCCGAGATCAGACGCGGATCGAAGGGAACCGGAATGATGTATTGCGGCCCGAAACGTGGCCGGTTGCCCTGGTAGGCGGCGGCGACGTCATCGGGCACGTCTTCCTTGGCCAGGCTCGCCAGCGCTTGCGCCGCCGCGATCTTCATCTCGTCGTTGATGGTCGTCGCGCGCACGTCGAGCGCGCCGCGGAAGATGTAGGGGAAGCCGAGCACGTTGTTGACCTGGTTCGGATAGTCCGAGCGGCCGGTTGCAACGATCGCGTCGTCACGGATGCGGGCGACTTCTTCCGGTGTGATTTCCGGATCCGGGTTGGCCATGGCGAAGATGATCGGCCGCGGCGCCATCGAGCGAACCATGTCTTCCGAAAGCGCGCCCTTGGCCGAGAGGCCGAAGACCACGTCGGCGCCTTCGAGCGCTTCTGCCAGCGTGCGGCGATCGGTCTTGACCGCATGCGCCGACTTCCATTGGTTCATGCCTTCGGTGCGGCCTTCGAAGATGACGCCCTTGGTGTCGCAAAGGATGATGTTTTCCGCGCTGAAGCCCATCGACTTGATGAGTTCGATACAGGCGATCGCCGCCGCACCCGCGCCGTTGCAGACGAGCTTCGTCGTCTTGAAATCGCGACCGGTCAGCGCCAGCGCGTTGATGAGACCGGCGGCAGCGATGATCGCCGTGCCGTGCTGGTCGTCGTGGAACACCGGAATGTCCATGACTTCGCGCAGCTTCTGCTCGATGATGAAACAGTCCGGCGCCTTGATGTCTTCAAGGTTGATGCCACCGAAGGAGGGGCCGAGGAAGCGCACGCAGTTGATGAACTCGTCGACGTTTTCGGTATCGACTTCGAGGTCGATGGAGTCCACGTCGGCAAAGCGCTTGAACAGCACCGACTTGCCTTCCATGACCGGCTTGGAAGCAAGCGCCCCGAGGTTGCCGAGGCCAAGAATGGCGGTGCCGTTCGAGATGACCGCCACCATGTTGCCGCGTGTCGTATAGTCATAGGCGGTGTTCGGATCCTCGGCGATCGCCTTCACCGGCACGGCAACGCCCGGCGAATAGGCGAGCGACAGGTCGCGCTGGGTGGCCATCGCCTTGGTGGGGGAAATCTCCAGCTTTCCGGGGCGACCCTGCGAGTGAAAATCAAGCGCTTCCTGCGCGGTGACGCTCGTCATGGTTCGATCGGTCTTGTCGGTGGCCGGCATGTTTCCTCTATCCTCCTGTGGGCGAGCCTTGCGGCGCGCCTCTTTATGGTTGTCGTCTATAATTCCTTGGCGATAGTGTGCCATCTCTTTTTTCGGAACAATCATGAATTTCGTGACAGACTATTCGACCCGCGCGGGGGAGGTTTTATCCGCAGCCGAACTGGCGAGCGAGGAAAGCCGTTCCACGGCAACGCCGATGATGGAACAATTCATCGAGATCAAGGCGAACAACCCGGATTCGCTGCTGTTCTACCGCATGGGCGACTTCTACGAGCTGTTCTTCCAGGACGCCGTCGAAGCCTCGCGCGCGCTCGGCATCACGCTGACCAAGCGCGGCCAGCACATGGGGCAGGAGATCCCGATGTGCGGCGTGCCGGTGCATGCCGCGGATGACTACCTGCAAAAGCTGATCGGCCTCGGTTTCCGTGTCGCCGTCTGCGAGCAGGTCGAGGACCCGGCGGAAGCCAAGAAACGCGGCAGCAAGTCGGTGGTGCGTCGCGACGTCGTGCGCCTCGTCACGCCCGGCACGATCACCGAAGAAAAGCTGCTGTCGCCGTCGGAAACCAACTACCTGATGGCCCTGGCGCGGATCAAAAGCGGCTCCGAGCCGGCCTATGCGCTCGCCTGGATCGATATCTCCACCGGCATCTTCCGGCTGGCCGAGACCGCCGAAAGCCGGTTGCTTGCCGATATCCTGCGCATCGAGCCGCGCGAGTTGATCCTCGCCGATACTGTCTTCCATGATCCCGAGCTGAGGCCCGTCTTCGACGTGCTCGGACGAGTGGCCGTGCCGCAACCGGCGGTGCTGTTCGACAGCGCGACGGCCGAAGGCCGCATTAGCCGCTATTTCGGCGTCAAGACGCTCGATGGTTTCGGCACTTTTTCACGCGCCGAACTGGCCGCGGCGTCCGCGGCGATCTCCTATGTCGAAAAGACCCAGCTTGCCGAACGTCCGGCGCTCGGCACGCCCGAACGCGAAAGTGCCGCTTCGACACTGTTCATCGACCCGGCGACCCGCGGCAATCTCGAACTCGTCAAGACGCTCTCCGGCGCGCGCGAAGGTACGCTGTTGAAGGCGCTCGACCGCACCGTGACCAGCGGCGGCGCCCGGCTTCTTGCCGAGCGGCTGATGTCGCCGCTCACCGATCCGGATCGCATCAATCAGCGTCTCGACTCGATCGAGATTCTTTCCGACCAACCCTCCTTCGCTGGCGACCTCCGCGATGCACTACGGCGCGCCCCGGACATGCCGCGCGCCCTGTCGCGGCTGGCACTCGGCCGTGGCGGCCCGCGCGACCTCGGCGCCATCCAGGCGGGCCTGCATGCGTCGGCGTCGATTTCACGGTTGATGGCCGCAGGCACGCTCTCCGATGAACTGAAGGACGCCCGAGCCGCAATCGACGCTCTGCCGGCCGGCCTGCTTGGTTTGCTTGATGCCACCCTTGGCGAAGAATTACCGCTGCTGAAGCGCGATGGCGGCTTCGTGTGTGAAGGCGCCAATGCAGAACTTGATGAAGTCCGGGCGCTGCGCGACCAGTCGCGCCGGGTGATCGCCGGGCTGCAGCTGCAATATTCCGAAGAGACCGGCATCAAGTCGCTGAAGATCAAGCACAACAACGTGCTCGGCTACTTCATCGAGGTAACCGCCGGCAATGCCGGCTCGATGACCGACACGGACGAGGGCCGCGCCCGTTTCATCCATCGCCAGACAATGGCGAATGCCATGCGTTTCACCACCACAGCGCTTGCCGAACTGGAAAGCAAGATCGCCAACGCCGCCGACCGCGCGCTGTCGATCGAGCTCGAGGCCTTCGATGCGATGACGGCGGAAGTCGTCTCCGCCGCCGAGACGCTCAAGGCGGCAGCACTGGCGCTTGCCACCGTGGACGTTTCTGTCGGGCTTGCCGTGCTTGCGGAAGAGCAGGCCTATGCCCGCCCCACCGTCGACCGCTCGCGCATGTTTGCGATCGACGGCGGCCGCCATCCGGTGGTCGAGCAGGCGCTGAAGCGCCAGGCATCAAATGCCTTCGTCGCCAACGGCTGCGATCTCTCGCCGCCTGAGGGCGAAGAGGGCGGCGCGATCTGGCTGCTCACCGGCCCCAACATGGGCGGTAAGTCGACCTTCCTGCGCCAGAACGCGCTGATCGCCATCATGGCCCAGATGGGCACGTTCGTTCCGGCTACGAGCGCCCACATCGGCATTGTCGACCGGCTCTTCTCCCGTGTCGGTGCCTCCGACGATCTGGCGCGCGGCCGCTCGACCTTCATGGTCGAGATGGTCGAGACGGCGGCGATCCTGAACCAGGCGACCGATCGCTCGCTGGTGATCCTCGACGAGATCGGCCGTGGCACCGCCACCTTCGACGGCCTGTCGATCGCCTGGGCGGCGGTCGAGCATCTGCACGAGGCGAACCGTTGCCGCGGGCTGTTTGCCACTCACTTCCACGAGTTGACCGTGCTTTCGGAAAAGCTCGGTCGGCTTTCGAATGCGACCATGCGTGTGAAGGAATGGCACGGCGACGTGATCTTCCTGCACGAGGTTGGTCCGGGTGCCGCTGATCGGTCCTATGGCATTCAGGTCGCCCGGCTTGCCGGCCTGCCGGCGTCCGTGGTGGCGCGTGCCAAGGATGTGCTTGCCAAGCTCGAGGACGCCGACCGCAAGAACCCGGCCAGCCAGTTGATCGACGACCTGCCGTTGTTCCAGGTGGCAATCCGGCGCGAAGAGGTGAAGCCCGCAGGAAACTCCAGGGTTGACGAGGCACTGAAGGCGCTCAACCCCGACGACATGACGCCGCGCGAGGCGCTCGATGCGCTCTACGCGCTGAAAAAGGAACTGAACGCCAAGTAACGGGTCTTCGGTTTTTGCAGTGCATGCGGTGATGAAAAAGGCTATACAGCGCCGCGCGCCTTGAAAGGGCGCGGCGATGAGCCGGTAGTAATTTTGAATGCTGCACGGTCCCGGTTCGGCCTTGATCGGATGGGAGCATGCAGGAGCGCTCTTCATGCAGCGAACCACGCAACCAGTCGGACAGGACGGCCCTCGGCACTACATGGGCAGACACGAAACTTTCTTTCCCGAAATTCTCGACGTCGCAGCGCTCCGGGCGAAGTGCGACTTCATCGCTTCGGCCCATGCCGAGCAACGCGAGCCGATGCGCCAGGCGCTTTTGGCCGCCTTCAAGCAGGCAAACACCGCCGGCCGCGCCAAGGCGCGCGAGCTGTTCTACGCCGATGGTGCCGGCATTCTGTGTGCCGAACGCATTTCCTGGCTGCAGGATCAGCTGATCACCGTGCTGCATGATTTCGTGCTCAACGAGATCTTCGATGCGGCCAATGCGCCACCGGCGTCCCGCATCGCGGTGGCTGCGGTCGGTGGTTACGGCCGCGGCACGCTGGCGCCAGGCTCCGACATCGATCTTCTGTTCCTGCTGCCGGTCAAGAAGGCCGTCTGGGCGGAGCCGGCGATCGAGTTCATGCTCTATATCCTCTGGGATCTGGGCTTCAAGGTCGGCCACGCCACCCGAACCATCGACGAGTGCATTCGCCTGTCGCGCGCCGACATGACGATCCGCACGGCCATTCTCGAGACGCGCTACATCTGCGGCTCCGAGACGCTGAGCGCCGAACTGGAAACCCGTTTCGACCACGAGATCGTGCGCAACACCGGCCCGGATTTCATCGCCGCCAAGCTTGCCGAGCGTGACGAGCGCCACCGCAAGGCGGGCGATACGCGTTATCTCGTCGAGCCGAACGTGAAGGAAGGCAAGGGCGGTCTTCGCGACCTGCACACACTGTTCTGGATCGCCAAGTACTTCTACCGCCTCAAGGATACCGCCGATCTCGTCAAGCTCGGCGTCCTGTCGCGGCAGGAATACCAGCTTTTCCAGAAGGCGGAGGATTTCCTCTGGGCCGTGCGCTGCCATATGCACTTCCTCACCGGCAAGGCGGAAGAACGGCTCTCCTTCGACATTCAGCGCGAGATCGCCGAAGCGCTCGGCTATCACGACCATCCCGGTCTCTCCGCCGTCGAACGTTTCATGAAGCATTACTTCCTGGTGGCGAAGGATGTCGGCGACCTGACGCGCATCTTCTGCGCGGCGCTCGAAGACCAGCAGGCGAAGGATGCGCCCGGCATATCCGGCATCATCGGCCGCTTCACCCATCGCAGTCGCAAGATCGCCGGCACGCTCGATTTTGTCGACGATGGCGGCCGCATCGCGCTGGCAAGTCCTGATGTCTTCAAGCGCGACCCGGTCAATCTGCTTCGCTTCTTCCACATCGCCGACATCAACGGGCTGGAGTTTCACCCGGCGGCGCTTCGCCAGGTGACGCGGTCGCTGAGCCTGATCAAGCCGGCGCTGCGCGAAAACGAGGAGGCAAACCGCCTCTTCCTGTCGATCCTCACCTCGCGCCGCAAGCCCGAGCTCATCCTGCGGCGCATGAACGAGGCGGGCGTACTTGGCCGCTTCATCCCGGATTTCGGCAAGATCGTCTCGATGATGCAGTTCAACATGTATCATCACTACACGGTCGACGAGCATCTGCTGCGCACCGTCGACGTGCTCTCGCGCATCGAAGGCGGCATCGAGGAGGAGGCGCATCCGCTGGTCGCCAAGCTGATGCCGGGGATCGAAGAGCGCGAGGCGCTCTACGTCGCCGTGCTGCTGCACGACATCGCCAAGGGCCGGCCCGAGGATCACTCGACCGCGGGCGCCAAGGTGGCGCGCAAGCTCTGCCCGCGCTTCGGGCTTTCGCCGAAGCAGACAGAACTCGTCGCCTGGTTGATCGAGGAGCACCTGTTGATGTCGATGGTCGCCCAGACCCGCGACCTCAACGACCGCAAGACCATCGTCGACTTTGCCGAGCGGGTGCAGTCGCTCGACCGGCTGAAGATGCTGCTGGTCCTGACCGTCTGCGATATCCGCGCCGTCGGCCCGGGCGTGTGGAACGGCTGGAAGGGGCAGCTGTTGCGCACACTCTACTATGAGACCGAACTGTTGCTTTCGGGAGGCTTCTCGGAATTGTCGCGCAAGGAGCGCGCGGCGCATGCCGCGGTCATGCTCGGCGAGGCGTTGACAGACTGGACGGAGAAGGAGCGCGACGACTATGTGCGCTTGCACTATCAGCCCTATCTGCTGACGGTGGCGCTCGAAGAGCAGGTGCGCCATGCTCGCTTCATCCGTGAGGCCGATGCCGCCGGCAAGGCGCTGGCGACCATGGTGCGCACCCACCAGTTCCACGCCATCACTGAAATCACCGTGCTTTCGCCTGACCATCCGCGGCTGTTGACCGTGATCGCCGGCGCCTGCGCGGCCGCCGGCGCCAACATCGTCGACGCCCAGATCTTCACGACCTCGGACGGGCGTGCGCTCGATACGATCCTGGTGAACCGCGAGTTCGCCGTCGACGGCGACGAGATGCGGCGAGCGGGCAACATCGGCAAGCTGATCGAGGACGTGCTTTCCGGCCGCAAGCGTCTGCCGGAAGTGATCGCCAGCCGGACGAAGGTGAAGAAGCGCACCAAGGCGTTTACCGTGACGCCCGAGGTGACGATCAGCAACACGCTGTCGAACAAGTTTACGGTGATCGAGGTCGAGGGCCTCGACCGTCCGGGCCTCTTGTCCGAGATCACCGCGGTGCTCTCCGACCTCTCGCTCGACATCGCCTCGGCCCACATCACCACCTTCGGCGAGAAGGTGATCGACACCTTCTATGTCACCGACCTCGTCGGTCAGAAGGTGACGAGCGAAAACCGTCAGATGAACATTGCCGCCCGCCTCAAGGCCGTCATGGCCGGCGAGGGCGACGAGGCCCGCGACCGCATGCCCTCGGGCATCATCGCGCCCGCTCCGGGCGTTTCCTCCGCTCACAGAACGACAAAAGCCGAAACATGAGTCTGGTCAAGAAATTTGCAACCGTCGGCGGCGCGACGCTCGGAAGCCGGCTGTTCGGCTTCATCCGCGAAACCTTCATGGCGGCAGCGCTCGGCACCGGCCCGGTCGCCGACGCCTTCAACACCGCCTTCCGCCTGCCGAACACTTTCCGCCGGCTGTTTGCCGAAGGTGCCTTCAACTCCGCTTTCGTGCCGCTCTTCGCCAAGGAGATCGAGGCGAACGGCATGGAGGGTGCGCGGCGATTTTCAGAGGAAGTCTTCGGCGTTCTCTTCACCGTGCTTCTGTTCCTGACGATCGCGATGGAACTGACGATGCCCTTCATCGTCAGCAAGCTGATCGCGCCCGGCTTTGCCGACGATCCGCAAAAGCTCGGCAACACCATCGTCTTTGCCGGCATCATGTTCCCCTATCTCGCCTGCATGTCGCTGGCGGCGATGATGGGCGGCATGCTGAACTCGCTGCATCGCTTCTTTGCGGCAGCGATTGCGCCTGTCTTCCTCAATGTCATCCTGATCGGCGTGCTGGCCTATGCCTGGTATGCGGGCCAGGATCCGGTGGCCGTCGGCTATGCGCTGTCCTGGGGCGTCATGGCGGCCGGTCTGGTGCAGCTTGCGATCGTCTGGATCGCCGTGCGCGACGCCGGCATCAAGATCGGTCTGCGCCGGCCCAAGATGACCGCGAGCGTCAGGCGTCTGCTGGTGCTGGCCCTGCCGGCGGCGATCACCGGTGGCATCACCCAGATCAACCTCCTGATCAATACCAACATCGCCTCGGCGAGCGAAGGCGCGGTCTCGTCGCTGGTCTATGCGGACCGCATCTACCAGCTTCCACTTGGCGTCGTCGGCATCGCGGTGGCAACGGTGCTTTTGCCGGAACTGGCCCGGGCGCTGCGTTCCGGCAATGTCAACGAAGCGTCTAACCTGCAGAACCGCTCCGTCGAGTTCACCCTGTTCCTGACGCTTCCGGCTGCGGCAGCGCTTCTGGTCATGTCCGAGCCAATCGTTCGGTTGCTCTTCGAGCGTGGCAAGTTCTCGCCGGAATCGACCGTCATCGTCGGTCATATCCTGGCGATCTACGGTCTCGGTCTGCCGGCCTTCGTGCTGATCAAGGCCTTCATCCCCGGCTTCTTCGCGCGCGAGGATACGCGCACGCCGATGATCTTCGCTGCCATTTCCGTCGTCGTGAACGTGTCGCTGGCGCTCACCCTGTTTCCGCGGCTTGGCGCAAGCGGCATCGCCACCGCCGAGATCGTCGCCGGCTGGGTCAATGCCGTGCTGCTCTTTGCGACCCTCGTCTGGCGCGGCCATTGGGGCAGAGACATTCCTTTGCTCACCCGCATTCCGCGTCTCGCCATAGCAGCGGCGGGTATGGCCTTGGCACTGTATTTCGCGATCGGCTGGTTCGCTTTCGAACTGTCCTCGGCGGCGTCGCTCTTCACGCGGGCAACAACACTGACAGGCCTCGTAGCCGTCGCCATGGTGATCTACTTCGCGCTCGCCTTCGGCCTCGGCGGCGCTAGCCTCGGCATGATCCGCCGCAACATCAAACGCGGGTCGAAAGCCCCGGCGGAACCTGCCGCCGCGACGGAGGCAAACGACTGATGCGCCAGACGATCGCACGCATTGCCCTGGTCGTGCCGGACTATGATGCCGGCGTCGCCTTCTATTGTGGCAAGCTCGGCTTCGACCTCGTGGAGGACACCAGGCTCGACGAAGACAAGCGCTGGGTCGTCGTTCGTCCGAAAGGGGCTGTCGAGACTTCGTTGCTGCTTGCCAAGGCCGATGGCGAACGGCAGCAGGCGGCGATCGGCAACCAGACCGGCGGTCGTGTTGGCTTCTTCCTGTTCACCGATGATTTCACCCGGGACCATGCCGCGATGCTCGCCGCCGGCGTCGTCTTTCTGGAAGCGCCGCGCCATGAGCCCTATGGCACGGTGGCGGTCTTCAGCGATCCGTTCGGCAACCATTGGGATCTGCTGCAACCGGCGCAATAGACGAGGCCGCGGCCACCTCTTGATTGCCTGTCGTCACCCGTGCATAAGCCATGCCGTTAGCTACATGGGCGATAAAAAGCCCTGGGGCCCTCCACCAGCCTATTGAGGACGACATGAACGAATTCAAGCCGCTCGTATTCTCCGGCGTTCAGCCGACGGGCAATCTCCATCTCGGCAATTATCTCGGCGCGATCCGCAAGTTCGTGGCACTGCAGGAAAACAACGATTGCATTTACTGCGTCGTCGACCTGCATTCGATCACGGCGCAACTCGTGCACGAGGACCTGAAGGGGCAGATCCGCTCGATCGCCGCTGCCTTCATCGCTTCGGGCATCGACCCGAAGAAACATATCGTCTTCAACCAGTCGGCCGTGCCGCAGCACGCCGAACTCGCCTGGATCTTCAATTGCGTTGCCCGCATCGGCTGGATGAACCGCATGACGCAGTTCAAGGACAAGGCCGGCAAGGACCGTGAGAACGCCTCACTCGGCCTGCTCGCCTATCCGAGCCTGATGGCGGCTGACATCCTTGTCTATCGCGCCACCCACGTTCCTGTCGGGGACGACCAGAAGCAGCATCTGGAGCTGACGCGCGATATCGCCCAGAAGTTCAACATCGACTTCATGGAGCATATCCGCAGCGCCGGCTACGGCGTCGACATGGTCGTCGGCGAGGAGCCGATCCATGCCTATTTCCCGCCGGTAGAACCGCTCATCGGTGGCGCGACGCCGCGTGTCATGTCGCTGCGCGATGGCACGAAGAAGATGTCGAAGTCCGACCCGTCCGACCTTTCGCGCGTCAACCTGATGGATGATGCCGAAACGATCTCGAAGAAGATCCGCAAGGCCAAGACCGATCCGGACGCACTTCCGAGCGAGCTCGATGGTCTGAAGGGCCGTCCCGAGGCGGACAACCTGGTCGGCATCTATGCCGCACTCTCCGACAAGACCAAGGAACAGGTTCTGGCCGAGTTCGGCGGGCAGCAGTTCTCGGTGTTCAAGCCGGCGCTCGTCGACCTGGCGGTCGAGGTTCTCGCACCGATTACCGGCGAGATGCGTCGCCTGATGGGCGACACCGCCCATATCGACGCCATCCTGCGCGACGGCGGCGAGCGGGCACGGGCGCGGGCGGAAAAGACGATGCGCGAAGTTCGCGAGATCATCGGCTTTCTGCAGTAATAACGGCCGGGTCTGGGGGAGCCCCAGACCCGGTTTCGCTTTGCGTGAAGGCTTTCGCTGACTGAAATGCGGCGGGCGGAAAACCTCAGGCACTTTTTCGCGTCTGGCTCCCAAACGCAAAAATCAGACCTTGCGGCGGCTCGCCCGGGATGTAATGTTCACCCTATGGTCTCGACCCGACTCTCTCGACTTGAAGGACACCGCCGCAAATTCATGGCGGTGATAGACGATACCCCGGAATGCGGGCGCGCCGTGCACTATGCGGGCATGCGCGCCAGGAACTCCAATGGTGGTCTCGTCCTGCTCTATGTGATCGCCGATGGCGACTTCCAGCAATGGCTGGGGGTTGAGGAAATCATGCGTGCAGAAGCACGCGAAGAGGCCGAGGCAACGCTCGCCAAGGTGGCCCAGGCGGTCCGAGAGCGGATCGGTATCGAGCCCGAGATCGTCATTCGCGAAGGGACTGCCACGGAGCAGATCCATGCGGCGATCGAGGAGGACCGCGACATCGCCATTCTGGTGCTGGCCGCCGGATCGGCGAAAGAGGGTCCGGGCCCCCTGGTGTCGTCGATCGCGGGCAAGGCCGCGGCCTTTCCCATTCCCGTCACGGTCATCCCCGATGCCCTGACGGACGAGGAGATCGACGCGCTCAGCTGACCTGCGTCGCTTTTCATGGGCCAAGCGGGATGCGGGCGGAAAACCGCTCACACTTTTCCTCATCCCGCTTTATGTACTCTTGCGACCAGAGGGCCGTGCCCCTATATTCTTTTGAATAATTCTAAAGAGCTGGGCGGATGTCGCTCCCGGCGAAACGGAGACAGACATGTTCATTCAGACCGAAGCCACGCCGAACCCGGCGACGCTGAAGTTTCTGCCGGGCAAGGTGGTTCTGGAAAGCGGCACGGCCGAGTTCCGTGACGAGGAAGAAGCCCGCGCCGGATCGCCGCTCGCCGCACGGCTGTTTTCGATCCCGGGCGTCACGGGCGTCTATTTCGGCTATGATTTCATCACCGTCAGCAAGGAAAACCAGGAATGGCAGCACCTGAAGCCGGCGATCCTCGGTTCGATCATGGAGCACTTCATGTCGGGCCAGGCGATCATGGCAGGCAGCGGCCGCGCCGAGCAGTCGGACCAGGAAGACGAGTTCTTCGACGAGGGTGACGAGACGATCGTTGCCACGATCAAGGAGCTTCTGGAAACCCGCGTGCGTCCGGCCGTTGCGCAGGATGGTGGCGACATCACTTTCCGCGGCTTCAAGGACGGCACCGTATTCCTCAATATGAAGGGTGCGTGCTCCGGTTGCCCGTCGTCGACGGCGACGCTGAAGCACGGCGTGCAGAACCTGCTGCGCCATTTCGTTCCCGAGGTGGAAGCGGTCGAGGCCGTCTGATTTCGCGCGCCTTCACCGGCGCCGAGCTTTCGCGTATCGATTTTGCCGCAAAGCCCGATCGGCTTTGCGGCTTGTGGCGTCTCAAAAGATCACAGCGTTGAAATGATTGTACTTGCGATCGACACGTCCGGTTCCGGCTGCTCCGCTGCCGTCTATGACAGCGAAGCGGCTGCCGTGCTCGGGCGCTCCGGCGCCGATCTCGGCAAGGGGCACGCCGAGCGTCTGATGGAGTTTGTCGACGAAGCGCTCGCGACGAGCGGCCGATCGCTCACCGATATCGACCGCATCGCCGTCACCGTCGGTCCGGGCTCGTTCACCGGCATTCGCGTCGGTGTCGCGGCGGGCCGCGGTTTGGCGCTGGCACTCGGCAAGCCTGCGGTCGGCGTTTCGACGCTTGCGGTCCTGGCTGAAGGTATCCGTGCAGCAGCGCCCGGCAGGGACGTTCTCGTGGCCATCGATGCCAAGCGGGACGAAGTCTATGTCCAGGCTTTTAGCGCGACCGGTGCTGCGATAAGTGAGCCCGAAGCGCTCTCCGTCGAGGTGGCGCGCGAACGCTTCTCCGGCTTTGATGGCGTCATCGGCGGCTCGGGCGCGGCTCTCGTTGCCCCGGATGCCCCAACCAAACCTTCCGAACTCACCGATGTTGCCTTTGTCGCCGCGCTCGGTAGCGCTGCTGATCCAGCCTCGGCCAAGCCGCGACCGCTATATCTCAGAGGCCCCGATGCCAAGCCGCAGGCGGGCTTCGCGATTGCCCGAGCGTAGACCGAGATGAGCTTCACCGACTACTTCACCCGCCGCACCGAATTCGACATTTTCCCGCTGGAGGAAGCCGACCTGCTTGCGGCGGCGGCGCTGCATCGCCAGCGGTTCGCGTCGCCGTGGAGCGACGGCGAAATTCATGCGCTGCTGGTGCAGGAGACGGTATTCGGTTTCGTCGCCCGGCAGACCAATGGCAGCTTCCGTCCGGCCTTCGGTGGTTTCGTTCTGTCGCGCGCCGTCGCCGGCGAGGCTGAAATCCTGACGATCGGCGTCGAGCCGCGTTATGCGCGCTCCGGTCTCGGCTGGCGGCTGATGCAGGCGGCTATGCGCGAAGCTCTGGTCAAGGGCTCCGACGCGCTGTTCCTCGAAGTGGATGAGACCAATCAGGCGGCGATCGGGCTTTACCGTAAGCTCGGCTTCAACAAGGTCGGCGAGCGCCGCGCCTATTATCAGGACAAGGCTGGCCAGCGGACCGCTGCGCTTGTCATGCGCCTCGATCTTCGCTAGCACCAAGCGCGGATGAGAGCGGGACGAGGAAAAGTGTAGGCGGGTTTCTGCCCGCATCCTGCTCCGACCTCGAGAATCTCGCGCGGGAACCCTATTTCGGATGATCAATTGGCTACGGATTGCGATCTTCGCGACGCTTCTGGCGCTGGTTTCGCTCGTCCTGATGCCGATCCAGATCGTCTGCCTGTGGTTCGGCCTGAAGCTTCGCCGCCGCCTGCCACGATACTGGCACCGGCTCGCCTGTTACCTGCTCGGTATCAAGGTCAGGGTCCACGGTGAGGTCGAGCGCCGGCGGCCGCTGCTCATCTGCGCCAATCACGCCTCCTGGAAGGACATTCTGGTGCTGTCCTCGGTGGCCGACGTGGTCTTTGTCGCGAAGTCCGAAGTGAAGAACTGGCCGGTCTTCGGCATTCTGGCGCGGCTGCAGGCTTCGATCTTCGTCGAGCGCGAGCAGAAACGCTCGGCCGGCAAACAGGTGAGCGAAATCGGCCAGCGCATGGCGGCGGGCGAGATTGTCGTGCTCTTTCCGGAGGGAACGACGTCGGACGGGAATCGCCTTCTGGAGATCAAGACCTCGCTATTCGGCGCTGCTGCCTCCGCCGTGCCGCATTCGCCGACCGGTCTGGTGCATGTGCAGCCGGTGGCGATCTCCTATACGGGTATTCACGGCATGCCGATGGGCCGCTTCAATCGGCCGATCGCCGCGTGGCCGGGCGACACCGAACTGGTACCGCATCTGCTCGGCATCCTGCGGGAAGGCGCCATCGAGGTCGATGTCGATTTTGGCGAGGCCATCGACTATGACCGGCACACCAATCGCAAGGAAGTCAGCCGCAGGATCGAGCAGAGCATCCGCAGCATGCTGTCGGACCGCCTGCGTGGCCGTGCCTGAGGCGTTTTCGGCCAAGGGGGCTGCGCCGAAAATACTTCAATTCCGGACCGCTTTGCACTAAAGAACGCGGCATGACCCAGGAAACTGCCCTTCTGTCGATAACGCCCGCAACGGGCGACGAGCGCGCGCCGGCCCGTAAGGTCTTCGTCAAGACTTACGGCTGCCAGATGAACGTCTATGATTCCGATCGCATGTCGGATGCCCTGTCGCGCGATGGTTATGTCTCGACGGACGTGCTGGAAGACGCCGACTTCGTGCTGCTCAACACCTGTCATATTCGCGAGAAGGCGGCGGAGAAGGTCTATTCCGAACTCGGCCGTCTGCGCGATCTGAAAAAGGCGAAGGCCAAGGAAGGTCGCGAGATGGTGATCGGCGTCGCCGGCTGCGTCGCCCAGGCCGAAGGCGACGAGATCCTCAGGCGTGCGCCTGCGGTCGATCTGGTGATCGGCCCGACCACCTATCACCGCCTGCCGGAAGCACTGAAGCGTGCCCGCAGCGGCGAGCGCGTCGTCCAGACGGATTATGCCGTCGAGGACAAGTTCGAACACCTGCCGGCGCCCGACAAGGCAAAGACCCGCGCCCGCGGCGTCACCGCCTTCCTGACGGTGCAGGAAGGCTGCGACAAATTCTGCACCTTCTGTGTCGTGCCCTATACGCGTGGGTCCGAAGTGTCGCGCCCGGTTGCGCAGATTGTCTCGGAAGCGGAAAAGCTGGTCGATGGCGGCGTGCGTGAAATCACCCTGCTCGGCCAGAACGTCAACGCCTGGCACGGTGTTGGACCCGATGGCAGCGAATGGGGGCTTGGCGACCTGCTCATGCGTCTAGGCGAGATCGAGGGTCTTGCCCGGCTCCGCTACACGACGAGCCACCCGCGCGACATGGACGACAGCCTGATCGAGGCGCATCGCTCGATGGGCAAGCTGATGCCTTATCTGCATCTGCCGGTTCAGTCCGGCTCGGACCGCATCCTGAAGGCGATGAACCGGAGGCATACGGCGGCCGAATATCTGGCGCTGATCGAGCGTATCCGCGCGGTCCAGCCGGACCTCGCTTTGTCGGGCGATTTCATCGTCGGCTTCCCGGGCGAGACCGACGAGGACTTCGAAGACACCATGCGGCTGGTCGACGTCGTGGGTTATGCACAGGCATTTTCGTTCAAATATTCGACGCGTCCCGGCACGCCCGGCGCCGAACTCGGCGACCAGGTTCCCGAGGACGTGAAAGCCAAGCGCTTGGAAAAATTGCAGGCTTTGCTGTTTTCGCAGCAGCGCGCCTTTGCCGAATCCTGCGTCGGCCGCGAAATCGACCTGCTTTTGGAGAAGCAAGGGCGCATGCCGGGCCAGCTCGTCGGGCGTTCTCCTTGGCTACAGCCCGTGAATGTTGATGCAAAAGCATCGCAAATCGGTGACATTATCAAGGTGCGAATCATCAAGGCCGGGCCGAACAGCCTGTTTGCGGAGATGATCGGGTAAGGACCGAAAACAAGGAGCCTGAACCGCTTGAACGGACACGAATTGATCTCTTCATCCACGCGCCAGTCGAAAACCTCTGCGACAGACGCCAATCACTTCGTGCTGACATTCGAGAACAATCGGTTCGCCAGCGAGCTCTTCGGTCAGTTCGATCAGAACTTGAAGCTACTGGAAGAGCGCCTGCGCATCGACGCCCGGCCGCGCGGCAATTCCGTCGCGATATCGGGAGACCTCGTCGCCACCAATCAGGCGCGCCGCGCTCTCGATTATCTCTACGGACGGTTGCAGAGTGGTGCGTCGATCGATACTTCTGATGTCGAGGGCGCGATCCGTATGGCGGTTGCCGCCGACGATCAGCTACAATTGCCGACCATGGAGCGTAAAGCCAAATTGACGATGGCGCAGATTTCGACGCGCAAGAAGACGATCGCAGCGCGCACACCGACGCAGGACGCCTATATCCGCGCGCTCGAGCGTTCCGAGCTCGTCTTTGGCGTGGGCCCCGCTGGTACCGGCAAGACCTATCTTGCCGTCGCCCATGCCGCCCAGCTTCTGGAGCGTGGCGCCGTCGACCGCATCGTGCTTTCGCGTCCTGCCGTCGAGGCCGGCGAGCGTCTGGGCTTCCTGCCCGGCGACATGAAGGAGAAGGTCGATCCCTATCTCCGGCCACTCTACGACGCGCTCTATGACATGATGCCGGGCGACAAGGTCGAGCGGGCGATTACCGCCGGCGTCATCGAAATCGCACCGCTCGCCTTCATGCGCGGCCGTACGCTCGGCAATGCCGCCGTCATCCTCGACGAGGCGCAGAATACGACATCGATGCAGATGAAGATGTTCCTGACCCGTCTCGGCGAAAACGGCCGCATGATCGTCACCGGCGATCCGAGCCAGGTCGACCTGCCTCGCGGCGTCAAGTCGGGCCTGGTCGAGGCTCTGCAGATCTTGCGCGGCGTCGAGGGCGTTTCGGTGGTCCGTTTCAAGGACGTCGACGTCGTCCGCCACCCGATGGTGGCGCGCATCGTCAGGGCTTACGAGTCCCACACCGCCGTTCACGACGAAAGCGAGCAGAGCGACCGCTGATCGGCGGTCGTTGCGATCATGACGGCATTGGACATCCAGATCAGCGTGGAAGAAGGCAATTGGCCCGAGGAAGAGGCATTGCTTGCCTTCTCAGCGCCAGTGCTTGAAGCGGCGGCAGCCTATCTCGCGGCCGAAGAGAAGCAGCCGCTGCCGAAAACGCCGCCGGAACTTTCCCTTGTCTTCACCGACGACGCGTCCATGCGAGCGATCAACGCCGAATGGCGTAATCAGGACAAGCCCACCAATGTGCTGTCCTTTCCCGCCTTCCCGGTGACGCCCGGTACGATGCCCGGGCCGATGCTCGGGGACATCATTGTCGCCCGCGAGACGCTCGAGCGCGAAGCCGTGGAACTCGACAAGTCCTTCGATGCGCATCTGACGCATCTTCTCGTGCATGGATTCCTGCATCTTTTCGGTTATGATCATATGGAAGACGACGAAGCCGAAAGAATGGAAAGCCTGGAGACTCGCATTTTGGCGCGTCTTGGCTTATCTGACCCCTACGGGGATCGTACCCCGGATTAACAGTTTGGACCGATGAGCGATTACAAAACACAGCCCGTCGCGCTGGCGACCGAGGAGGCAGAAGCCTCCGGAGAGGCGGAGGCGGGCAGTAGTAGCACCGCCACTCGACACGAGGGCACGAAATCCACTTCTTCCTTCTGGAGCCGGGCCGCGCGCCTGTTGCGCGGCGCAAGTCCATCGAGCCTGCGCGAGGATCTTGCCGACGCGCTTCAGACCGATGCCGACAGCAATACGGTCTTCTCGCCCGGCGAAAGGGCGATGCTCAACAACATCCTGCGCTTCCGTGAGATCAGGGTCGAGGACGTCATGGTCCCGCGTGCCGATATCGAGGCGGTCGACCAGAGCATCACCATCGGCGAACTGATGGTGATTTTCGAGGAGTCCGGCCGCTCGCGCATGCCGGTCTATAACGAAGGTCTCGATGATCCCCGCGGCATGGTGCACATCCGCGACCTGCTGTCCTACGTCACCAAACAGGCCCGCAACCGTCGCCGCAACGGCAAGGCGCCGGCTGCCGTGACCGCTACAGGCGAAAAGACCGAGAAGGCGCCCCGAACGCCGAAGGCGAGTTTCGATCTTTCGCGCGTCGATCTCGGCAAGTCACTGGAAGAGGCGGGTATCGTCCGCCAGCTCCTGTTCGTGCCGCCATCGATGCTGGCCTCGGACCTGATGCAGCGCATGCAGGCTGCCCGTATCCAGATGGCGCTCGTCATCGACGAATACGGCGGCACCGATGGTCTCGTCTCGCTCGAAGACATCGTCGAGATGGTCGTCGGCGATATCGAGGACGAGCACGACGATGACGAAGTGATGTTCGCCCGCACCTCGGACGATGTTTTCCTCGCCGACGCTCGCGTCGAGCTGGAAGAGATCGCAGCGGCGATCGGCCCCGATTTCGACGTGCGCGAGCAACTCGAAGACGTCGATACGCTCGGCGGTCTGATCTTTGCCTCGCTCGGCCGCATCCCGGTGCGCGGCGAGGTCGTCCAGGCCATTCCGGGCTTCGAATTCCAGATCCTCGACGCCGACCCGCGTCGCGTGAAACGCGTGCGCATCATGCGCAAGCGCCCGCCGGCGCGCCGTCGCTTGCGGCCGGAGGGTGAAACCGTTCCGGAGGCGGTTACCGCCAATCGTGGAAACGGCGCCGCACCTTCCGGAGCAACGGCCGACGAGTAATGGCCGCTCAGCCTCCGTGCACGTTTCCAAGTGCGCGGAGCAGAGTGCGCGGGGCAGATGCCTGCCACCCATCCGCTTGACGTCTCCTGACTTGAACGAAGTTCGAGAGGACCCTCGGCCATTTGCCGGTTCCGGCACACGTGCCTTCCGCAGCCAAATCCGCCCCCGAAGGGGACAAGCAGCCGGTTTTTTGGAACACTGGCGCGGATTGATTCGGTTGTTGTTTCGCTCCGGCGCCGTGGCTAGCGGCCGGGATCGACTGGAGGCTGCATGGTAAGACTGGCTGGCAGAGTGATGCTTCTCTCCGGTTTCCCGAGGGTGTTGCTCGCGTTCTTCGCGGGACTTCTCGCAGTTCTGGCGCAACCGCCCTTCGGCATCTTTGCCTTTGCTTTCGTCGCCTTCCCGATCCTCGTCTGGCTGCTCGACGGCGCGACCGGAAATCCGGATGGCGGCATCGTCAGGCGGCTCTGGCCGGCGGCGGCGATCGGCTGGTGGTTCGGCTTCGGCTATTTCCTCGGCGGTCTCTGGTGGCTCGGCAACGCGCTCCTGGTGGAGGCTGACGAATTCGCCTGGGCATTGCCGCTCGCTGTCGTCGGTCTTCCGGCCTTCCTGGCGCTCTTTTACGCGCTCGCGACCCTTGTCGCGCGCCTGTTCTGGTCCGATGGTGTCGGGCGGATTGCGGCGCTTGCGCTGGCCTTCGGCCTTTGCGAATGGCTGCGGAGCTTCCTCTTCAGCGGATTTCCCTGGAATGCCATCGGCTATGCGGCGATGCCGATGCCGCTGATGATGCAGTCTGCAAGCGTCGTCAATCTTGCAACCATCAACATGCTGGCGGTCTTCGTCTTCGCGGCACCCGCACTACTTGCCACCGGCAGGGGCAGCCGGATCGGCCTCGCCGCCGCACTCGTCCTCTTCACGGCGCACGTCGGCTTCGGCTTCTATCGCCTGGCACAGCCGGCTCCAGCGGCGGCGGAGCCGCCGCTAACGGTCCGTCTCGTCCAGCCGGTAATCGACCAGGCGAAAAAGCTCGACGACCGCGAGCGTGCGGCAGTCTTCGAGGAGCATCTTTCGCTCACCACTGCCGCACCCGAAAACGGCGGCAAACGCCCGGACATCATTGTCTGGCCCGAGACGTCGATCCCCTTCATCCTCACCGACAATCCGGACGCCCTGGCGCGCATCGCCGAGGCGCTCGAGGACGATCAGATCCTCATCGCCGGTGCAGTGCGTGCCGAGGATGCGGGCGCCGGCCTGCCGCCGCGCTACTACAACTCGATCTATGTCATCGATGGTCGCGGTCAGATCGTCGGCGCCGCCGACAAGGTGCATCTCGTCCCCTTTGGCGAGTATCTGCCGTTCGAGGAGGTGCTGTCGTCCTGGGGCCTGAGTTCCGTCGCCGCCTCCATGCCGGGCGGTTTTTCGGCGGCAAGGAGCCGCTCGCTGATGACGTTGCCCGGCGGCAGGACACTCTATCCGCTGGTCTGCTACGAGGCGATCTTCCCTGACGAGATCGACGGGGCCGCGCGCACGGCGGACGCGCTGCTCAACATCACCAACGATGCCTGGTTCGGCGACACGCCAGGTCCGCGCCAGCATTTCCATCAGGCACAACTGCGCGCCGTCGAGACCGGAATACCCCTTATCCGTGCAGCCAACAGCGGTATATCAGCAATTGTTGATGCACGTGGGGTTTTAATGGTAGGATTGTCCTACAATTATAGGGGAGTGGTCGACACACTTCTGCCGGGAAAGATGCCTACGCCTTTGGACGACGCTACGCGAAGCCGAATCTTCTGGCTGAGTGCACTCTTCCTCCTTCTGGTTGCAGTGTTTTCGCGTGTTGGTTTTAATATTAGGAAGAATTGACCTAAAACCCCTAAAATTGCATAGTGGTCCGCACCATCGTCCTTGTTGTGGCGGCTTTGTCGTATCACCGTGGCGGTCACCCCGGTGAGCGTTGCGTCATGCCGGGCGGTGGATCAAACGAAACAGCGTGTTTGGGAACGCAGATATGATCGAAAACAAAAAGAAGCCGAACCCGATCGACATTCATGTCGGTAGTCGGATTCGTCTTCGCCGCACGATGCTTGGCATGAGCCAGGAGAAGCTCGGCGAAAGTCTGGGGATCACCTTTCAGCAGATTCAGAAGTACGAGAAGGGCACGAACCGCGTCGGCGCGAGCCGGTTGCAGAACATTTCGGGCATTCTGAACGTTCCGGTTTCCTTCTTCTTCGAAGATGCGCCGGGTGAAAGCACCTCCGGTCAACCCGGCATGGCGGAAGCGTCCAGCTCCAACTACGTTGTGGATTTCCTTTCGTCTTCCGAAGGGCTGCAACTCAACCGTGCCTTCGTCAAGATCACGGATCCGAAGGTTCGTCGCCGTCTCGTCGATCTCGTCAAGGCACTCGCTGCGGAAGCGGAAAGCGAATAGTTCCAACGTTCCTCGTCGGGACTTGAAAACAAAGCGGCCTTTGTGCCGCTTTTTTCATGCGCGCTTTTCTCCGGGCGCACCAAAGTGATTGGCTCCGATGGTGATATAAAGATATATTTATGTCGTTGTGCGCTTGTTTTTCGGGCGCAAAACCACTAACACCATGCCAGCGCTTTTTCTTCATTGAGGGGACTTCCCGCATGCGTGCAAACTACCTGTTCACGAGTGAATCCGTAGCCGAAGGTCATCCGGACAAGGTGTGTGACCGTATCTCCGACGAGATCGTGGACCTGGTCTACCGCGAAGCGGCCAAGACCGGTGTCGACCCGTGGGGCGTTCGCATCGCCTGCGAAACGCTGGCGACCACCAACCGCGTCGTCATCGCCGGCGAAGTGCGCCTGCCGCCGAGCCTTCTGAAAAAGGACAAGGACGGCAACGAGGTCATCAACCCCTCGAAATTCAAGTCTGCCGCCCGCAAGGCGATCCGCGAGATCGGCTATGAGCAGGACGGGTTCCACTGGAAGACGGCGAAGATCGACGTGCTTCTGCACTTCCAGTCCGCCCACATCGCACAGGGCGTCGACAGCGCTGCCGACAAGCAGGGCGAAGAGGGTGCCGGCGACCAGGGCATCATGTTCGGCTACGCCTGCCGTGAGACCGCCGAACTCATGCCGGCGCCGATCTACTACTCGCACCGCATCCTCAATCTGCTCGCCGCCGCCCGCAAGAAGGGCGAAGGCGAAGTCGCCAAGCTCGGCCCGGACGCCAAGAGCCAGGTGACCGTGCGCTACGTCGACGGCAAGCCGTCGGAAGTCACCTCGATCGTTCTGTCGACGCAGCATCTCGATGACACCTGGGATTCCACCAAGGTTCGCTCGGTTGTCGAGCCCTATATCCGCGAAGCGCTCGATGATCTGAAGATCGCCGACGACTGCACCTGGTACATCAACCCGACCGGCAAGTTCGTCATCGGTGGCCCGGACGGCGACGCCGGCCTCACCGGCCGCAAGATCATCGTCGACACCTATGGTGGCGCGGCGCCCCATGGTGGCGGCGCATTCTCGGGCAAGGACACGACCAAGGTCGACCGTTCGGCAGCCTATGCTGCGCGCTACCTTGCGAAGAACGTGGTTGCTGCCGGTCTTGCCGATCGTTGCACGATCCAGCTCTCCTACGCCATCGGCGTTGCCCAGCCGCTGTCGATCTATGTCGATCTGCACGGCACCGGCAAGGTCTCGGAAGACCAGGTCGAGCAGGCCATCCGCAAGACGATGGACCTGTCGCCGTCTGGCATTCGCCGTCACCTCGACCTCAACAAGCCGATCTACGCCAAGACGTCCGCTTACGGCCACTTCGGCCGCAAGGCTGGCCGCGATGGTTCCTTCTCCTGGGAGAAGCTCGACCTGGTGAAGCCGCTGAAGGCCGCAATCGAGCAGAGCGGCGCCGTCAACGGCCGCGCGGCCGCCTAAGGCTGGCTCTGGCGCGGTGCCACACCGCGCATTGAAGATAACGCAGTGGCCTGCTATCAGGCGCTTGCGAATTTCAGGGCGGGCGCTCCGGCAAGGAGCGCCCGCTTCGTTCATTTTGATTTTGGGTTGGCTTGATCCGGGATCAGCGTGACCAAGGGACAAACGACATGACCGAACCGCGCCGTGCCAGAGCAACCGAGGCCTTTTTTGGCCGCCGCAAGGGCAAGCCTTTGCGCGAGCGGCAGACGGCGCATCTGGAAACCGTGCTGCCGACGCTGAAGCTCGACCTGTCGAGCGCGGCACCTGCGGAATTGAAAGCGTTGTTTCCCGAGGGTGTCGAGCGCATCCGGCTGGAAATCGGCTTCGGTGGCGGCGAACATCTGATCCACCGCGCGGCCGAGACGCCCTCGACCGGTTTTATTGGCGTCGAACCCTTCGTCAATTCCATGGCCAAACTCGTCGGCCACATCGAGGATCGCGGTGTCAGCAACATCCGCCTTTATGACGACGACGCTACGCAGGTCCTCGACTGGCTGCCGGCCGCTTCCGTCGACCAGATCGACCTGCTCTATCCGGACCCGTGGCCGAAGCGCAAACACTGGAAGCGCCGCTTCGTCTCCAAGGTCAACCTTGATCGCTTTGCGCGCGTGCTGAAGCCGGGCGGGCTGTTCTGCTTCGCCTCGGATATCGATACCTATGTCAACTGGACGCTGTTGCATTGCCGCGATCACGCGGCCTTCGAATGGACGGCGCAGAAGGCAGCCGACTGGCTGACGCCGTACGAGGGGTGGCCGAGCACACGCTACGAGGCCAAGGCACGCCGGGAAGGCCGGAGCTCCGCCTATCTCACCTTCCGCCGCGTCTAAGCAATTCCAGGAAAAGTGCGAAGCGGTCTTCCGTTCGGAATTGCGGCAAGTCCAAGTCAATTCCAGGAAAAGTGCGAAGCGGTTTTCCGTTCGGAATTGCGACGCTGAATACAGAGCGGCGGCTTCATTCAGCACTTTAGTTCCGCCGTCAGCGACGGCAGCCTGATCAATGCAGGGTGACCGTCTTCAGGTCATCCTCGGCGGCCTTGAAGAAGGTGCTGGAACGATTGTCGGTCAGGAGGATCGGCGTTCCGTCGGCGCCGAAGAGCGCCCAGAGATCAATGCCTGGTCTCATCTCGGGTGCTTCCGGGAAGCAGCGCGAGACTTCTTCCGAACGCATTTTCCGGATGTAGCCGATTTCGCCTTCGCCGAGATGTGCGAGGTCGTTCTTCGACAGTGATGAGCTGATGGCTTTCAGTCCCATGGTGGTACTCCGTGGTCGCCGGCCAGGGGAGAATCCCGCCGGTTATCCTACTCTGGGACTGAAATGTTAATTTTCTTTACCATACGCACCGGTTCGGGACGAACGAGGTCGACGGAGAGCAAGCCGTTGCGCAGCTCGGCGCCGAGAACTTTCATGCCGTCGGCCAGAACGAAGGTGCGTTGGAACTGGCGTGCAGCGATACCGCGGTGCAGGTACTCGCGATCGCCGTTGTCGACCTGGCGGCCGCGGATGACGAGCTGATTTTCTTCGGTGGTGACTTCGAGGTCTTCTTCGGAAAACCCGGCCACGGCAAGCGTGATCCTCAGCCGCTCGGGTGCGTCTACGGCCGCATCCCCGCGGATGCGCTCGATATTGTAGGGCGGGTATCCGTCATTGCCCTTGGCGATGCGCTCAAGGGTCTTTTCCATCGTATCGAAACCCAGCAGGAGCGGGCTCGTAAAGGGCGTAATTCGGCTCATTCTTCAAGTCCTTGCGAGATCAAGCGACCGTTGTTCGGACCTGCTCAGCAGCATCCTTCCCGCAATATGGTAGCTGTGCGCAATGAGTGCAAGCCGCTTGCCTCGGACGTGCACGCAAATCATAGTCCGCTCTCACAGAATCCCGGAGTGGGACGCGGAGGGCGCATGCGACGCTACCTCGTATTCGCTCGGGTACATTGAAATCGATCGCGCCTGGCTTTGGGTCGGGTCGACCCATCCAAACGTGATCCAGGGAGGACGAGAGAGTGCCCGCGCCGAGAAAGATAATCATAGACACCGATCCCGGGCAGGACGATGCCGCCGCCATCATGCTCGCTTTCGGCAGTCCGGAAGAGATCGACCTGCTCGGCATCACCACGGTCGCCGGCAACGTGCCGCTGGCCTTGACGGCCCGCAACGCACGCATTCTCTGCGAGCTTTGCGACCGGCCGAAGGTCCGGGTGTTCTCCGGTGCCGACAAGCCGATCGCCCGTCCGCTGGTGACCGCCGAGCACGTGCACGGCAAGACGGGCCTCGACGGCCCGACGCTTGACGAGCCGACGATGAAACTCGAGGAGCAACATGCGGTCGACTTCATCGTCGAGACGCTGCGCAACGAGGCAGAGGGCACGGTGACGCTCTGCACGCTGGGACCGCTCACCAACATCGCGCTCGCGCTTCAGAAGGCGCCCGAGATTGCGCCGCGGGTGAAGGATCTGGTGATGATGGGCGGCGGCTTCTTTGAAGGCGGCAACATCACGCCGGCGGCCGAGTTCAATATCTATGTCGATCCGGAGGCCGCCGATATCGTTTTCCGATCGGGCATTCCGATCGTGATGATGCCGCTCGATGTCACCCATCGCGTGCTCACGCACAAGGCACGGGTGCAGAAGATCCGCGACATCGGCAGCCGCCCGGCGATCGCCATGGCCGAGATGCTCGAATTCTTCGAGCGCTTCGACATCGAGAAATACGGCACCGATGGCGGCCCGCTGCACGACCCGACGGTCATTGCCTATCTGCTGCGCCCTGAACTGTTTACGGGCCGGGATTGCAATGTCGAGATCGAAGCCAAGTCGCCACTGACGGCGGGCATGACCGTCGTCGACTGGTGGCAGGTCACCGGCCGCCCGCACAACGCCAAGGTCATGCGTTTCGTCGACGATCAGGGCTTTTTCGATCTGTTGACCGAGCGGCTGGCGCGCATCTGAGCCTGCGCTCGAACATCATGCTGCAAACAAAAACGGCGCCCCGAGGGGCGCCGTTTCTTTTCTCGATCCGTTGATCAGAACTCTTCCCAATTGTCCTGGGCAAGCGCATTGGCGCCCGAGGTCTGGGTGAGCACCCGCTGCGTCGAGGCCGAGTAGCTGCTTCGTGCCGGGGCTGCCGCCGGAGCTGGCCGCGCCTCGCGGACCGGTGCCGGCGTCGGGCGTTCTGCCGCCCGCATGCGTTCGGCGGTGCCGCGCAGCATCTCCGACGAGGAAGGCTGGGCCGACGTTGTAGCCTGGGCGACGCGGAAACGGGCGACCAGCGCATTGAGCGTCCGGGCCTCTTCGTTGAGCGCCATGCCGGCGGCTGTCGTCTCTTCGACCATGGCGGCGTTCTGCTGGGTCACCTGGTCCATCTGGTTGACGGCCGAGTTGATCTCCTTGAGGCCGACGGCCTGCTCTGAGGCCGAGCTCGAGATCTGGCGGATGAGGCCGTTGATCTGAACGACCTGCTCGGCGATCTTCTCGAGCGCGCCGCCAGCCTTGCCGACGAGGTCGACGCCTTCGCGCACCTGGCCGGCCGAGGTGTTGATCAGCGTCTTGATCTCCTTGGCGGCATTGGCGGAGCGTTGGGCAAGCTCGCGGACTTCCTGGGCGACCACGGCAAAACCCTTGCCGGCTTCGCCTGCGCGGGCCGCTTCGACGCCGGCATTCAGTGCCAGCAGGTTGGTCTGGAAGGCGATTTCGTCGATGACGCCGATGATGCGGCTGACCTCGTGCGACGACTGCTCGATGCCCTTCATCGCGGCAATCGCCTTCTGCACCACTTCGCCCGACTGTCCGGCATCGCTGCTGGCCGCCTCCACAGATTTCGCGGCGACCTTGGCGTTTTCGGCGCTGGCGTTGACCTGTGATGTCAGCTCGTCGAGCGCTGCTGCGGTCTCTTCCAGGCTTGCTGCCTGCTGTTCGGTGCGGTGCGACAGGTCGTTGGCGGCGCTGCTGATTTCGCTCGTGCCGTTGCCGATGTTGACGACCGAATGGTTGACGGTGCGGATCGTCTCTTCGAGGCTTTCCATCGTCGCGTTGAAGTCGCGCTTGAGCTGGGCATATTCGCCCGGGAACTCGTCCGTGATGCGGAAGGCGAGATCGCCTGACGAGAGATGCGACAGGCCTTTGCCGAGGCGGGCGACGATGTCGCGCTGCAAGGCGCTGCTCTCGGCGCGCTCGGTTTCCGACCGGCCGCGTTCGCGCTCGGCCTGTTCGCGCTCATGGCGGGCTTCGCCTTCAAGACGCTTGGTGTCGGCAAGCTGGTGGCGGAAGCCTTCCAGCGCCTTGGCGACTTCGCCGGTTTCGTCGGAGCGCTCTTGCCCTGCGATCGCCTTGGTGTAGTCGCCATGGCTGAGGCTGTTCACGTCCTTGACGAGGGCGGAAAGCGGCTTCTGAACGAAGCCGCGCACGGCGAGGTAGAGACCGAGCAGCACGGCGCCGAGTACGACGAGGCCGCCGACGATCATCATGTAGGTCTGGTCCTTGACCGGCGCATTGATCGCCGAGCGCGGTACGTCGACAAGCACAACCCAGCTCGTGTTCACGCCCGAAAGCGCGAACGGATAGACGAGGCGATCGAAGGGTTCGTTGCCGTCGTAGGAAAGGTTGGAAATGACACCCGGCTTGCTGGAAGCAAGCGCGTTCTTGACGATGTCGTTGCCTTCGCCGTCATAGTCCTTGAGCAGCAATTCCGGGATCGGCGCGACCAGCCACTTGCCGCTCTGCGACAACAGGTAGACGCGGCCGGTGTCGAACGGCTTCAGCTTCGCAAGGCCCTCGGCCAGCGAGGCGAGCGAGATGTCGACGCCGGAGACGCCGATCAGCTTGCCGCCGGACATGACGGGGTAGGCGATCGAGCTCATCGCGGTCGGAACATCGGTACCTTCAGCCGTATAGGGCTGGGTGATCGCACCCTTGCCGCTCTTGGCCGCAAGCGCATACCACTCGGCCGGATAATCGGCCTTGAAGGTGGAGTACTGGATCTCGTTGTTGCGGGTCTTCGACCAATAGGGCGTGAAGATGCCGAGGTCGTTGCCGCCCAGTTCCTTGTTGTTGACCACATCTTCCTGGCGGCCGTCGAAGGCTTTGGGCTCTTCGGCGAACCAACTGCCGAAGGCGAAGGGGTTCTGCTCCAGGTTCGCCCTCAGAACATTGATCACCCCGGTGCGTTCCATCGACTTTTCGGCATGTGCCCGGCCGATGACGCCGGCCATCGAGCGGGCAGCGCTTGCAAGCTCGCCCACGTCGCCTGCGATGTCGGAGGCGATCGCGCGGGCTTCGCCATTTGCCTGTTCGAGGACCAGCGTTTCCACACGGTCCTGGGTCTGGGAGATGAGAACGAAATTCGAGGCGAGCAGGACAAGTGCAATCGTGCCGCCTGTCACCGCGATCAGTTTGGTCGCCAGCGATTTGGCTTGGAACTTGAACATGAAATCCTCACGTGCTGGGAGGTCCGCCGGCTTTCGCCTGCGGTGGACGCATTTCGCAATGGGGGTGAACTCCATCATGGAGCGTCAGATGCCGACCGGCATGTCGGAGACAACCGGGTCATGTCGACCGGCTTTCTCAGGGTCCTGAATAGACTGGAGAATCTTAAAATTGGGCCAACGCCAGCGCTAATTCACGCGTCGCTTTGATAAAATTACACGCAAAGTTTTATCTCCGCGACATCTGCTGTCCGGATTGCGCAAGCGGTGATTTCGAGAGGGTGGAAACGCGCGGCGGCAGAGAGCCGGCAAGAAAATGCGGGCGATTTCCGCCCGCATCAGATGTCCTTTGGGGTCTGTCACGGGTCGCTCCGACCCGTGGTTATCGCGATCTAGATACGCGACGCCACTTCCGAGGAAAGCGGGATCGAGGGCTGGGCACCACTCTTCAGGCAGGCGAGTGAGCCGGCGACGGCCGCGCGGCGCAGCGCGTCGGCAAAGGCAATGCCAGCGTCGAGGCTGGCGGCAAGATAGCCGCAGAAGGTGTCGCCGGCGCCGACGGTGTCGACCGGCTCGATCTTCAGGCCCTTGGCACGCTGGATCTGGCCTTCATGCACGGCCACGACGCCTTCGGCGCCGAGCGTGACGATGACCGTTTGGCCGGTCTCGGCGTGAAGCGCCTTCATCGCATCTTCCCGCTCAGCGCTGCTGATGCCGCTCTTGCCGGCAAGCAGCTCGAATTCGGTTTCATTGGCAATGACGATGTCGGCCATGCGTCCAAGGCGGGCCGCATCCGGGGTCAGCGGCGCGATGTTGATGACCGAACGCACGCCCTTTTGTTTGGCCTCAGTCAGCGCTTTTTCGACGGACGCGGCCGGAATTTCGAGTTGCAGCATCAGCGTGTCGCCGGGCGTCATCCCATCGACCGCCTTCACCGCATCGGCCTCATTGACGGTTGCATTGGCACTGGCGACGACGACGATGACATTCTCGCCGTCACCGCCGACCAGGATATGCGCGGTGCCGGTCGGCTCATTCACCGTCTTGGTCAGCGACAGGTCGGTGCCAGCACCCTTCAGCAGTTCCAGCGCACCTTCGGCGAAGCTGTCGGCGCCGACGGCACCCGCCATCTGCACCGTCGCGCCGGCACGCCGTGCGGCTAGCGCCTGGTTTGCGCCCTTGCCGCCCGCGGCGGTCGAAAAGCCCGTTCCGGCAACGGTCTCGCCCGGCTTCGGAAGGCGTGCGGTCGTGGCGATCAGGTCCATGTTGATGGACCCAAAAACAGTAATCATGTGAGAATGTCCCGTCGGATTGCAAAGTGGGCCGGAGAGTGCCCGACTGCGTCAGTCCTCGTCAACCACCCGCAGGCGCAATTGCCCGACGCGATTGTCGACGGCGGCACGCGGGTCGCTTGCCTCTCGCGTGCCCCCCTCGGCCTGGAGTTCGAGTGCCTCGATCTTGGCGCCGCGCCGGGAGAGCTTGCTGGAGGAGACAAGAATGTCCTCGACGTCCTTCTGGCTCATGGCGAAGTGGCCCTGAAGCTTGCGCACGCGTTCGTCAAGGCGGCTGAGGTCCTCCATCAGCCTTCCGACTTCGCCCTGGATCAGATGCGCCTGTTCACGCATGCGGGCATCCTTGAGGATCGCCTGGATCACCTGGATCGACAGCAAGAGCAAGGAGGGCGAGACGATGACGATCCGCTGGCGATGCGCTTTCTGTACGATCGCCTCGAAATGCTCGTGGATGTCGGCGAAGATTGATTCCGAGGGGACGAAGAGGAAGGCGGTATCCTGCGTCTCGCCCGCAATTAGGTACTTGCTGGCGATGTCGCGAACATGTGTCTCCATATCGCGGCGGAAGAGTTGCGCGATCTGCTGCCGACGCTCAGGGGTCTCCGCGTCGCGCATCGCGTTCCAGGCTTCGAGCGGAAACTTGGCGTCGATGACCAGCGGCGGCTGGCCGTTCGGCATGCGGATGGTGCAGTCGGGCCGCGCGCCGTTCGAAAGCGTCGTCTGGAATTCGAAGGCGCCGATCGGCAGCCCGTCGGCGATGATCGCCTCCATGCGTGACTGGCCAAACGCACCGCGCGTCTGCTTGTTGGAAAGGATCGCCTGCAGCCCGGCCATGTCCTTGGCGAGCGACTGGATGTTGTTCTGGGCGGTGTCGATGACAGCCAGCCGCTCCTGCAGCCGTCTGAGGTTCTCGTGCGTCGCCTTGGTCTGCTCGGTGATCGAGGCACCGAGCCTATGGGTCATGCCGTCGATGCGCTGACCGAGCGTCTGGTTAAGCTCCGCCTGTCGTGCGCCGAAAACCTCGGCCATGGCGGCGACCCGCCCTTGCATCTCCGTCTGGGCGGCAAGCAGCATCGCCATCTGTTCCTGCCGTTCCTCGTCACGGGTATCCCGCCGCCGCGAAAACGCCATCAGGACAGCAACGACGACCACAAGGCCGGCGGCAATTGCAAGATGGCCCAGAGTGATCGGCAATGTGCCGACGAAAAACAGCGGCTGGGCGAAGGGAAGGGGCGCAGGTTCCATGCGCTAAACCTAACAGATTCTTTGATTATGGATAGATCAAAACAAGAACATCTGCCGCGCTCAGCGAACGCGACCGGCGACAGCGGCGGGGGCTGGTGGTGGCAAGGCAATTTTCTTGCACGCCGATGGAAAGATCGGCTATGGGAGCAGCATGACGATCAAGCCGCTTATCATCCTTCCCGATCCTGTGCTTCGCCAGGTTTCCTCGCCGATCGAGACCATCGACGCGGACGTCCGCCGTCTGGCCGACGACATGCTCGAAACCATGTACGATGCCCCCGGCATCGGCCTTGCCGCCATTCAGATCGGCGTTGCCCGGCGCATGCTGGTGCTCGACGTGTCGAAGGAAGGCGACGAGAAGACCCCGCTCGTCTTCATCAATCCCGAGATCGTCGCTTCGTCCGATGCCCGCTCGGTCTACGAGGAAGGCTGCCTGTCGATCCCCGATTTTTACGCCGAGGTTGAACGCCCCGCGTCGATCACCGTCAAGCATCTCGACCGGGACGGCAAGCAACAGGTGATCGAGGCCGACGGTCTGCTTGCCACCTGCCTGCAGCATGAGATCGACCACTTGAACGGAGTGCTGTTCATCGATCACATCTCCAAGCTCAAGCGCGACATGGTGATCCGCAAGTTCACCAAGGCCGCCAAGACGCGCGGCGCGAAGGCGATCTGAACTGCCGGTCGCAGACGAAGTCCGACAAATCGCGCGAAGGGCTTGATTTGAAGGCGGGAAACCCGTTTGAAGGGGCCTGATTTCAAAAGGACGGAGTAAGCCGCCTTGTCGCTTCGCATCATCTTCATGGGCACGCCGGAATTTTCGGTGCCGACACTCGCAGCGCTTGCCGAAGCCGGCCATCAGATTGTCGCCGTCTATACGCAGCCCCCGCGACCAGGCGGCCGTCGTGGGCTCGACCTGCAGAAGTCGCCGGTGCATCAGGCGGCCGAGTTGCTCGGCATTCCCGTGCTGACGCCGGTCAACTTCAAGGACGAGGCGGATCGCCAGACCTTCCGCGATTTCGATGCCGATGTTGCCGTCGTCGTCGCCTATGGTCTGCTGCTGCCCGAAGCGATCCTCACCGGCACCAAGCTCGGCTGCTATAACGGCCACGCCTCACTCCTGCCGCGCTGGCGCGGTGCTGCCCCCATCCAGCGCGCGATCATGGCCGGGGATCACGAGACCGGCATGATGGTGATGAAGATGGACAAGGGGCTGGACACCGGCCCCGTTGCACTGACCAAGGCTGTTGAGATCGGCGAGACCATGACCGGCGGCGAGCTGCACGACCGGCTGATGCAGATTGGCGCCACACTGATGAAGGAAGCGATGGCCAAGCTCGAAGCCGGCGACCTGTCGTTGACGGCGCAGCCGGAAGAGGGCGTTGTCTACGCGGCGAAGATCAGCAAGACGGAAACCCGCATCGATTTCGCCCGTTCTGCCCGCGAGGTCCATGACCATATCCGCGGCCTGTCGCCATTCCCGGGCGCCTGGTTCGAACTCGAAATCGCCGGCAAGCCGGAACGCATCAAGGTTCTCAATTCCGAACTCGCCTCGGGCTCCGGCACGCCCGGCACGGTGCTCGACGACAATCTCGCGATTGCCTGCAGCGACGGTGCCGTGCACCTCACGCGCCTGCAGCGCGCCGGCGGCAAGGCGCTTGGTGCCGCCGATTTCCTGCGTGGAACGCCGGTTGCTGCCGGCACGAGGATCGGCTGATGCCACGGTTCAAACTGACCGTCGAATATGACGGCTCGGATTATGTCGGCTGGCAACGGCAGGACAACGGCCAGTCGGTGCAGGGCGCCATCGAAAAGGCGATCCTGTCCCTGACCGGCGAGACCGTTTCGATCCGCGGCGCCGGCCGAACGGACTCGGGCGTGCACGCCAGCGGCCAGGTCATGCATGCCGATCTCACCCGTCCGTGGAAGCCCTATACGCTGCGCAACGCGCTGAACGCGCATCTGGGTCTTGCGGGCGAGCGTGTGGCGATCCTCGAGGCCGAGGAAGTGTCGCAGGAATTCGACGCGCGCTTCTCGGCTCTTCGCCGGCACTATCTCTATCGCATCATTTCACGGCCTGCGCCGTTGGCGCTCGAAGCCAGGCGTGCCTGGTGGGTGCCGAAGCCGCTCGACCATGAGGCTATGCACGAAGGCGC
Organism: Ensifer adhaerens; assembly: GCF_028993555.1. Taxonomy (NCBI): domain Bacteria; kingdom Pseudomonadati; phylum Pseudomonadota; class Alphaproteobacteria; order Hyphomicrobiales; family Rhizobiaceae; genus Ensifer; species Ensifer adhaerens. The sequence goes on from NZ_CP118610.1 coordinate 62,793, forward strand.
GCAACGGCTCGTCGGCCATCACGATTTTACCACCTTCCGTTCCGCCCATTGCCAGGCAACGAGCCCGGTGCGTACGCTTGATCGGCTGGACGTTGCCCTTGTTGCCGGCGTCATCGAAATCCGCGCGACGGCGCAGAGCTTCCTGCACAACCAGATCCGCTCCTTCGCCGGCTCGCTGAAGCTGGTGGGCGAGAGCAAGTGGACACCCGACGACCTGCAGGCCGCACTCGAAGCGCGCGACCGCAAGGCCTGCGGACCTGTCGCGCCGCCCGATGGGCTCTACTTCCTGCAAGTGGATTATTGAATGCGCCTGGTCCCGGAGCTCAGCCCGGGATCAGCCCGAAGAACCGCTGCAGCAGGTCGCCGATCATCATCGACGGAAGCAGGAAGAGCGCCGTCAGAGCCGAGGCAAGCAGCGTCTGGTTGCCCGTCACCGTGCGCAACAGCCGGAAGAGCACGGCGACACTGACGACGAGCAGCGTCAGCCAGATCAGGCTGGTCAGGCCCTGACTACCGGGAATGGTGAGCCGTATCGCCGCCGGGACCGCCATCGCGTAGGAAAGCGGCACGGAGAGCCAGTTGGTGGTGACGATGATCGGAACGACCGCCCCGGCAAAACCGAGCGGACGGGATAAGATGGCGATCAGCACCAGCGGAAGCAGCCAGCTGACGAGATCGACGACCAGCAGCTTGAAGATGAAACCGACGCCGATGGTCGTGCCGGCGGGCATCGCCGAGAGATAATAGAACCGCCACGACGCCCAGGTGACGGCGATCGCCGGCAGACACCAGAGCATCGAGGTAAACGAGCGCCAGAGGCCGCTCTCGCTGAAATCGAGCCAGCGAAAACCCTCCTCATTGCCCTGGGCCAGGAGCCAGAGGCCCTTGATATAGGCAAGAACCTCGTCAAGCAGCGGCATGACCGAACCAGCTTGAGATGAAGGTCTCGTAGATGTTGGTCAGCGTCTCGAGGTCGGCGACGGCAACGCGTTCGTCGACCATATGCATGGTCTGGCCGACGAGGCCAAACTCGACCACGGGGCAATAGTCCTTGATGAAGCGCGCATCCGAAGTGCCGCCGGTCGTCGACAGCTTTGGCTGGCGCCCGGTGACCGCCTCGACCGCGCCCGAGAGCGATGAGATCAGCGCGTTGTTGCGTGTCAGGAACACGTGGCTCGGGCGTTCGGCCCAGGTGACCTCGTAGCGAACGGGTGTACGGTCGGGCCGGAGGCTGCCGCTCGCTGCCGCACGGTCGAGCCGGGCGATGATCTCGGCCATCAGGCTTTCGGCCGTCCAGGTGTCGTTGAAGCGGATGTTGAAGGCCGCAGTCGCCTTGGCCGGGATGACGTTGACGGCGCTGTTGCCGACGTCGATCGTCGTCACTTCGAGGTTCGACGGCTGGAAGCTTTCGGTGCCGTTGTCGAAAGGCGGGTCCATCAGCGCCTGCGTCAGTTGCAGGATGCCGCGCACCGGGCTGTCGGCAAGATGCGGGTAGGCAGCATGCCCCTGAACGCCGTTGACGGTGATGCGGCCGGACAGCGAGCCCCGCCGGCCGATCTTGATCATGTCGCCGAGCTGGTCGGGATTGGTCGGTTCGCCGACGAGGCAGGCATCCCAGCGCTCACCCTTGTCGGCTGCCCATTGCAACAGCTTGGTGGTGCCGTTGATCGCCGGGCCCTCTTCGTCGCCGGTGATGAGAAAGGATACCGAGCCCTTCGGGAGCCCATGCTTTTCGATGTGGCGAGCGATCGCCGCGACGAAACAGGCGATGCCACCCTTCATGTCGACCGCGCCGCGGCCATACATCTCGCCATTGGCGATGTCGGCCGAGAACGGTCCGTGGCTCCAGGCGGCTTCGTCGCCGACGGGAACGACATCGGTGTGACCGGCGAACATCAGATGCGGGCCTTCGCTTCCGAGCCGTGCGTAGAGGTTTTCGATATCGGGCGTTCCGACGTCCTTCGCCATCACGCGATCGACCGCAAAGCCGAGTGGCTTCAGCATGGTTTCGAGCGCGGAAAGCGCGCCGCCTTCTGCCGGGGTGACCGAGGGGCAACGGATGAGAGTGGCGAGGTTTGCGATCGGATCGGTGGGGGTCATCTAACGCTATGCCGTCTGCATGGCCGCATGGGCCTTGGGAATGGAGGCTGCTGGTTTATCCGATCGCCAGCGAACTGTCACGCACGATGGGTGCTACCGCCCAGGATGCAAAACGGCGCTGAACCTGGGCGGAGGCGCAGCGCCGTAGCTTCGACGGGCCGGAGTGATCCGGCCCGCCTGAAGATCGTGAAAGGGAAGCAGAAGGGCGTTATTCTCCCGGCGCCAGATGCGGCGCCTCGATTTGGGCCCCCGTGTGCTTCAGCGGCCGCTCGCCGGCGAGCTTGCGGATCAGCACATAGAAGACCGGCGTCATGAAGATGCCGAAGGCGGTAACGCCGATCATGCCGGCAAAGACCGCGATACCCATGGCCGAGCGCATTTCCGCACCGGCACCGGTCGACATGACAAGCGGCACGACGCCCATGATGAAGGCCATCGAGGTCATCAGGATCGGGCGAAGACGCAGCCGGCTCGCCTCGATCGCAGCCTTCACCGGGGTGCTGCCCGACAGTTCCAGTTCGCGGGCGAACTCGACGATCAGGATGGCGTTCTTCGCCGATAGCCCGACCAGCACGATCAGACCGATCTGAGTGAAGACGTTGTTGTCGCCTCCGGTCAGCCAGACGCCCACCAGCGCCGCCATGATGCCCATCGGCACGATCAGGATGATGGCGATCGGCAGTGTCAGGCTTTCATACTGCGCGGCAAGCACGAGGTAGACGAGCAGCAGCGCCAGCGGGAAGACCAGGATGCCGGAGTTGCCCGCCAGGATCTGCTGGTAGGTCAGGTCCGTCCATTCGTAGCCGATGCCCGGTGGCAGGGTTTCAGCAGCGATCCTCTCGATGGCCGCCTGTGCCTGGCCGGACGAGAAGCCCGGTGCCGGGCCGCCATTGATGTCGGCGGACAGGAAGCCGTTGTAGCGGATCGCCCGTTCGGCGCCGACCGTCTGCTCGACCTTCAGGAGCGCCGACAGCGGGATCATCTCGCCGGACTGCGAACGCACCTTCAGCTTGCCGATGTCGTCGGCATGGCTGCGGTAATTGGCATCTGCCTGGATGCGCACGCTGTAGGTGCGGCCAAAGGCGTTGAAGTCGTTGACGTACAGCGAGCCCAGGTAGATCTGCAGGGTCTCGAAGACGTCGGTGACGGCCACGCCGAGCTGGCGCGCCTTCACGCGGTCGAGGTCGGCATAGAGCTGCGGCACGTTTATCTGGTAGCTCGAATAGAGCCCCGCCAGTTCCGGCGTCTGGTAGGCCTTGGCGAGGAAGGCCTTGGCCGCCTCGTCGAGCGCTTGGTAGCCGAGGCCGTTCTTGTCCTCGAGCTGCAGCTTGAAGCCGCCTGTCGTGCCGAGACCCTGAACGGGCGGCGGCGGGAACATGGCGATGAACGCATCCTGGATCGCGCCGAATTCCTGGTTGAGCTGCATGGCGATCGCGCCGCCGGACAGTTCGGGCGACTTGCGTTCCTCGAAGGGCTTGAGCGCGACGAAGACGATGCCGGAGTTCGACGAGTTGGTGAAGCCGTTGATCGACAGGCCCGGGAAGGCGATGGCGTTTTCGACGCCCGGGTGCTTGAGCGCGATCTCGCTCATGCGCTTGATCACGTCTTCCGAGCGGTCAAGCGTCGCTGCATCGGGAAGCTGGGCAAAGCCGATCAGGTACTGCTTGTCCTGTGCCGGCACGAAGCCGCCGGGGACCGCGCGAAACAGCGTGAAGGTGACGCCGAGAAGCAGGACATAGACGACCATGATCAGCGACTTGCGCGTCAGGATGCGTCCGACGCCGCGGCCATAGGCTTCCGAACTTGCACCGAAGAACCGGTTGAAACCGCGGAAGAACCAGCCGAACAGCCTGTCCATCACCCGCGTCAGCCAGTCCTTGGGCGCGTGGTGGTCCTTTAAGAGAAGGGCGGCCAGTGCCGGCGACAGCGTCAGCGAGTTGAGGGCGGAGATCACCGTCGAGATCGCGATCGTCAGCGCGAACTGGCGATAGAACTGGCCGGTAAGCCCGGTGATGAAGGCGAGCGGCACGAACACGGCGACGAGCACCAGCGCGATTGCGATGATCGGGCCGGAGACTTCCTGCATGGCGCGATAGGTCGCCTGGACCGGCGACAGACCTTGCTCGATGTTGCGTTCGACGTTTTCCACCACGACGATTGCGTCGTCGACGACGATGCCGATCGCCAGCACCAGGCCGAAGAGGCTGAGCGCATTGATCGAGAAGCCGAAGACATACATCACCGCGAAGGTGCCGACGATCGAAACCGGAACGGCAACGAGCGGAATGATCGACGCGCGCCAGGTCTGCAGGAAGATGATGACGACGAGCACGACAAGGGCGATGGCTTCAAGCAGGGTGTCGACGACCGATTCGATCGAAGCGCGCACGAACTGGGTCGTGTCGTACACGATGCTGTAGTCGACGCCTTCGGGCATGGTGAGTTTCAGCTCGGCCATGGCCTTGCGCACGTCGTCGGAAATCTGGATCGCGTTCGACCCAGGAGCCTGGAAGACCGCCATGCCGACGGCGGGCTTGTTGTCGAGCAGTGAGCGCAGCGAGTAGTCGGACGCGCCCATCTCGACGCGGGCGACGTCGCCGAGTCGGGTCACTTCGCCTTGGGCGCCGGATTTGACGACGATGTTCTCGAAGTCTTCGGGCGTCTGCAGGCGGCCCTGCGCGTTGACGGAAAGCTGCAGGTCGAGACCGGGCACGGACGGTGAAGCGCCGATGACGCCAGCCGCCGCCTGTACGTTCTGGCCGCGTACCGCATTGGCGACATCGCCTGCGGCAAGGCCACGCTCGGCCGCCTTCTGCGGGTCGATCCAGATGCGCATCGAATAGTCGCCGCCGCCGAAGATCTGCACCTGGCCGACACCTTCGATGCGAGCCAGCCGATCCTTGACGTTAAGCACACCATAGTTGCGCAGATAGTTGATGTCGTACTGGCCGTTCGGCGAAAGCAGGTGCACGACCATGGTCAGGTCGGGCGAGCTCTTGACGGTGGTGACGCCAAGGCGGCGCACCTCCTCTGGCAGCCGCGGCTCGGCCTGCGAGACGCGGTTCTGCACGAGCTGCTGGGCCTGGTCCGGGTCGGTCCCGAGCGCGAAGGTGACGGTCAGCGTCATCAGGCCGTCGGCGGTCGCCTGGCTCTGCATGTAGAGCATGTCTTCGACGCCGTTGATCTGTTCTTCAAGCGGCGTCGCCACCGTCTCGGCGATAACGGCCGGGTTGGCGCCCGGATACTGCGCGCGCACGACGATCTGCGGCGGGACGACTTCCGGATATTCGGAGATCGGCAGACCGGTCATGCCGATCAGGCCGGCCACGAAGATCAGGACCGAAAGGACGCCCGCGAAGACCGGGCGGTCGACGAAGAAGCGTGAGAAATTCATGGTATCCCCCTTGGGATGAGTTCGGCAGACCTCGACTGTGCGCGGCGAAGAGCGTCGCCGCGCGGCAAGGTGTCTGCTGAGTGATGCCTGGGCCGCCTCTTCACACCGGGCAAAGAGGCGCTTCAGATTACTTGGCGATCGAAGCGGTCGTTTCCTCGACCTGCTGCGGCGCGACGACGACGCCGGGGCGAACCCGCTGCAGACCGTTGACGACAATGTTCTCGCCGGTTTTCAGGCCGCTTTCGACGATGCGCAGACCATCGGAATTCGGCCCGAGCTTCACCTGGCGGTACTCGACCTTGTTGTCGGTGCCGACGACGAAGACGAACTTCTTGTCCTGGTCGGAGCCAATGGCCCGGTCGCTGATCACGAGCTTTTCCTCGGGATCCGGCTCGCCGATGCGGATGCGGACGAACTGTCCGGGGATCAGCTTGCCTTCGGCATTTTCGAGCGCAGCGCGTACCCGGATCGTACCGGTTGCTGCATCCACCTCGTTGTTGATGAGCTGGATGTGGCCCGTGATCGGCGTGCCTTCGTCGGCAGCCGTGCCAACCTGGACCGGAAGGCGCTCGATCGCGTTGCCGCCGGCCGAAGCCGCGAGCTTGGCTAGCGCTGTCGTGACGACCTCTTCGCTGGCGTTGAAGCTCGCATAGATCGGATCGACCGAGACGAGCGTGGTGAGCACCGGCGAGGCGGAGCCGGCGGCGACAAGGTTGCCGGCGGTTACGTCAAGCCGTCCGACGCGGCCGGAGATCGGCGCCCGTACCTCGGTATATTGCAGGTCGAGTTCGGCGGTACGCAGCGCCGCCTTGGCCGAGCGCACTTCCGCCTGGGCCTCGTCATAGGCGCTGGCGCGCTGGTCGACGCTGCTCTGCGGCACGGCGCTGGTGGTTACCAGCTTTCGGCCGCGCTCGAGTTCGATCTTGGCAAGCGCCACGCGCGCTTCGGCTGCCTCGACCTGGGCCTTCGCCCGTTCGACGGCCGCGGCATAGGGCTCCGGATCGATGGTCACCAGCAGGTCGCCCTGCTTGACCAGTGCACCTTCGCGGAAATGTGCCTTGAGGATGGCGCCACCGACCCGTGGGCGAACCTCGACCCGCTCGATCGCTTCGAGCCGGCCGGAGAATTCTTCCCAGGTGGTGATGCGCTTGGACTGCGCCCGCGACACCGAGACCGGCACGGCCGGAGGCGGCGCCGCGGCGGTCTCGGTTGCGGCGTCGGCCTCGAAATGCTGCGGCAGGCCGAGCATGACGGCACCACCACCGGCGACAGACAAAAGGATACTCAGGCCGGCGCCCCAGAGGGCCCGACGGGTCACTGTCGATGTCATCTTTTCTCTCCTTGCCGGTTGGGAGCCGGCGCTTTGCTTTCGACGTCAGATCGGGGGATGGGCTGGGTGACCGCTGCCCGCGTCTAACGCACCGTCATTTCCGCCGGCTTTGCCCCCGCCTTCTGGAAGAAGCGGGAGAAGATGCCGGTAATTTCTTGCTGCTGCGTCGCCCAGCTTTCCTTGGCGACCGTGTTTTGCGGGAGCCATCCGGCGCGGCCGGGCAGGACGTGAGATTCGACCGTCACGCCCGCCTTGCGCAGGCGCTCGGCATAGGCTTCGGTCTCGTCACGCATCGGACACTCCTCGCTGGTGAGGATCAGCGAGGGCACCAGGCCGGCGAGCCGCGTGCAGTGGGCCGGCGCGGCGTAGGGGTGGGTGAAGCCACCGCTTTGCCCGAGGTAACGCTGCCAGCCGTCGGCGATCGATTGCGCCGAGGACTGCGGACAGTATTGCCTGAACGATTCCGTCGCCAGGCACGGATCGAGCATCGGAGAAAGCAGGATCTGTCCCTTGAGATCGGTCAGATACTGGTCACGCGCCATCAGCGCGGCGCCGGCGGCAACATTGCCGCCCGCCTCTTCGCCGGCCACGAACAGCGACGACTTCTTGTGCGCGTACTGCGGGCAGCGCGAGCGCATCGACGACAACATGGCATAGGCGACATCAAGTGCTGCGGGAAACGGATTGAGGCAGGCTGCCGAATATTCCGGCGAGATCACCACGGCTCCAGCCGCCGCAAGTGCCTCGGCGACGCGCTCACCGGCGGCGATCGTTCCGCCCATGAAGGAGCCGCCATGCAGGTGCAGCACGACCGGTGGCGGATTGAGCAAAGCTTCGCCGCGGTAGACGCGTGCCGTGCAGCAGCCTTGGCCGGTCTGCATCGTCTCCACTTTGAACTGTTCGCCCATCTCTCTTGCCTTCGGCCCGAGCTCAACCCACATGTGGCGACAACACGCCACGGTAGGAGAATAACATTGTCTTCTGTCTGGAATAGTCTTTTCAAACTGACTACACTATTCGTATTCTCGAACAATCACGGCTCTTGAAAATGGACCAGCTCACGGCCATGCGTGCGTTCCTCCGGGTCGTCGAAACCGGAAATTTTACCCGCGCCTCCGCTTCGCTGAATATGCCCAAGGCGACCCTCACCAATCTCATTCAGGGGTTGGAGGCGCATCTGCGCACGAAGCTCCTGAACCGAACCACGCGCCGGGTGCTGGTGACGCCGGATGGTGCGCTTTACTACGAACGCGCCGCCCGCCTCCTGACGGATCTCGATGAGCTCGACGGCAGCCTTTCGAGTGCCCAGACGCTGCCGAAGGGGCGACTGCGGGTGGAGATGGCAAGCGCGATTGCCAACCTGATCGTCATCCCGGCCCTGCCTGAGTTTCACAAGCGTTATCCCGACATCCAGATTGATCTCGGCGTTTCCGATCGCACGGTCGACTACGTGGCGGAGAATGTCGATTGCGCCATTCGCGTTGGCACGCTCACCGACCAGTCGCTGATCGCGCGGCGCATCACCGAGATGAGCTTCGTTGCCTGTGCGGCACCCGACTACCTCTCGCGCCATGCGATACCACAGCACCCGTCGGACCTCTCGAAGAACTGCTATGTCGTCGGCTATTTCCGGCCGCAAACCGGACAGCAGATGCCGTTCTATTTCAAGCGTGGCAACGAGGAGATCGAGGTGAATGGCCGCTACACGGTGGCGGCCAATGAATCGACCACCTACCTCGCCGCCGCCCGTGCCGGTCTCGGCGTCATCCAGGCGCCGCGTTTCATGGTGCGCGAGGATCTCATATCGGGGGCCATGCGCCCTGTTCTTGAGGATTGGGAGGTCGAATCCATGCCGATCTATCTGGTCTATCCGCCAAACCGGCACTTGAGCAGCCGCCTGCGCGTCTTTGCGGACTGGGTGGTCAAGGTGGTCGCCCAATCGCAGCTCGATGCCGCCTGAGCTTCACTTGCGGCGCTCGGCGTCATAACGCTCGCGGGCGGCGTCGAGTGTCCCGAAATGCGTTTCCGCCCAACGGTCGAGCACCAACAGGGTTTCGCTGAGCGACCGGCCGACCGGGCTCAGGCTGTATTCCACATGCGGCGGCACGGTCTTCTTGTCCTCGCGGATGACTAAGCCGTTTCGTTCCAGGTCCTTCAGCGTCTGAGTCAGCATCTTCTGCGAGATGTCGCCGAGCCGACGCATCAGCGCGGCATTGCGCATCGGCCCTTCTTCGAGCGCCGAAATGAGCAGCATCGGCCACTTGCCGGCGATCAGCTCCAGCGCATGGCGTGACGAACAGGTCGGATCGAAGACGTCGGGGACGGACATCGCGGGCGCTGGCTTGTCGGGATTTTCCATAGTTACCAAAAGGTGCGTAATTGTCATTCGGTGCCTATGCTACCAGCTTGTTCGTCATGTGAGAATTCCAAACGGAGACGAACATGGCATGGATCATTCTAATAGCGGCGAGCCTGATCGAGATCGTCATGGGGCTGGCTCTGAAGTATGCGGAGGGCTGGACGAAACTGGTGCCGAGCGTGATCGGTATCACGGCGGCGCTCGGCAGCGTCTACCTCCTGACGATCGCCATGCGCGATCTGCCGGCCGGCACCGCCTACGCCGCCTGGACCGGCATCGGCTCGGTTGGCATTACGGTGCTCGGCATCGTGCTCTTCGGCGACCCGGTCTCCTTCATGCGCGTCACCTGCATCGCGATGATCATCGTCGCTGTCGCCGGTCTTCGTTTCCTGGAAGCCTGAGACCACATCGCCCGCACTGCTCACGAAAAAAACGCCACGATAGGATCGCGGCGCTTTTTGATTGTCTATGAACTCTGCCCGTGTCGGCTTAGCCCTGGCGGTTCTTGGCGTTGCCCTTCGGCTTGGTCTTGGGCTTGAAGCCGCCGTCCTTGCCGGCGTCCGGCTTGCCCTTCTTCTTGTTGCTCCAGGGCTTGTCGGCAGCCTTTGCCGGTGGACGGTCCTCGGTATAGGCCGGTCCCTCAGAGTAGCCGGCCTTCTTTTCGAACTTGCGCTTCGGCTTGAAGTCGCCGCGATCATCACCGCGTGCCGCATCGTCGGAATAGGGGCGCTTCTTGGCAAAGGCCGGCTTGTCCTTGGAGAAGCTCGGTTTGTCCTTGGAATAGCCAGGCTTTTCCTGCCTTTGCTGCGAAAGGTCCGGCGCACCGGCGAGCGGCTTCACGCGGATGCCCTTCTCCAGCATCTTGTCCTTGCCGATCGCCGACAGGAACCGTTCGGCGCCATCGGCGGTCATCTCGACGAAGGTTTCTTCCTGTTGCATGCGGATGGCGCCGATGTCGCGCTTCGTCAGCTTGCCGTGACGGCACAGCATCGGGATCAGCCAGCGCGGCTCGGCGCTCTGCTTGCGGCCGACGGACAGCGAGAACCAGCTGCCGTCGCTGAAATCCGCGCGCTCTGCGCCAAAATCCTCGCGCGGTGCACGGTCATCGCGTGGTGCGCGTTCGTCGCGGCGCGGCTTGGCGCCAACGGCAACCTCGATCAGGTCTTCCGGTGCCGAGCGGCCAGAACGGAACTGGCGCACGAAGGCGGCGGCCATCTGTTCAGCACCGTGGCGCTCGAGAAGGGCCGCAACGATCGACTGTTCGTCCTCGCGGATCGGCTCGGCAAAGCTCGTGTCGGCAAGCAGGCGTTCGTCGTCACGCTGGCTGACCTCGTCGGCCGACGGTGGGCGTGCCCAGGTGGCGGTGATCCGGCCGCCGTCGAGCAGGCGCTCGGCCTTGCGCCGCTGGTTGACCGGCACGATCAGTGCGCTCACGCCCTTCTGGCCGGCACGTCCGGTACGGCCGCTCCGGTGAAGCAGCGTCTCGGAGTTGGTCGGCAGGTCGGCGTGAATGACCAGTTCCAGGCCAGGGAGGTCGATACCGCGTGCAGCAACGTCGGTCGCGATGCAGACGCGGGCGCGACCGTCGCGCATCGCCTGCAGCGCATGGGTGCGTTCGTTCTGGCTGAGCTCGCCCGACAGCGCCACCACCGAGAAACCGCGGTTGTTGAAGCGGGCCGTCAGATGGTTGACGGCGGCGCGGGTCGAACAGAAGACGATCGCGTTTCGAGCTTCATAGTAGCGCAGCACGTTGATGATCGCGTTTTCGCGATCGTTCGGAGCAACCGTCAGTGCGCGGTACTCGATGTCGACATGCTGCTTCTGTTCGGACGCGGTGCTGATGCGCACGGCGTCGCGCTGGTAGTTCTTGGCAAGCGTCGCGATCGACTTCGGCACGGTCGCCGAAAACATCAGCGTGCGGCGGTCTTCGGGAGACTCTTCAAGAATGAATTCGAGATCTTCGCGGAAGCCGAGGTCGAGCATCTCGTCGGCCTCATCGAGCACGATGGCACGCAGCGAGGAAATGTCGAGCGAGTTGCGGCGGATATGGTCGCAAAGGCGGCCGGGCGTGCCGACGACGATGTGCGCGCCGCGTTCCAGCGCACGCTTCTCGGTGCGCATGTCCATGCCGCCGACGCAGGAAGCAATGGTCGCGCCGGTTTCTCCGTAGAGCCATTCGAGTTCGCGCTTCACCTGCAGCGCCAGTTCCCGCGTCGGGGCGATCGCCAGCGCCAGCGGTGCGCCGGCCGAGCCGAAGCGGCGCTCGTCACCCAGCAAGGTTGGCGCGAGCGCAAGGCCGAAGGCGACCGTCTTGCCGGAACCGGTCTGCGCCGAGACCAGCGCGTCCCTGCCGGCCAGCTCCGGGTCGCGCATCGCCTTTTGAACCGGCGTCAATTCGTTGTAACCGCGTTTTGCCAACGCCTCGGCGATCGCAGGCGCGATCCCTTCGAACTCAGTCATATCTTGTCTTTCGGATTTCGGTCGTCATGCCCAGGACGATCGGATCGTCATTGGCGCGAATTGCCGTGGCCAGCACGTCGCGGGCCTGTCATGGCGCGCTACATACGCGCTCGCACGGTTCTTGTACAGGGGCGAAGGGTCAGGGGCCGGGTTCGTCGCTGCGCGCGCCGAATTCATTGGGTCCCGGCTCGCCCGGCCACAGGCAAAGAGCGATGAAAACCACGGGGCTCAGGACAGGAATGAACAGGCAGAGCGAGAGCGGTCCGGGGTAGCCGATGTCGTGCAGACGCTTGATCGCCAGCACGGCGATCGAGGGCAGAGAGACGATCGCCGAGATGGCGAACGCCAGGGTCCAGAGGGTCAGCGCCGTCTCATGTTCTTCATTGGCAACCATCCTGGCGACGATGAAGCCGCCGATCAGGAACCAGAACAGCCAGGACAGGAAGAAGGGCAAGCGGCCGATGCGACCGGAGGGGCTGAAGAACAGCCAGATCATGCTCGGCTGCGGCCCCTCCGGTGTCATCGAAATCAGTCCCGAAGCAGTTCGTTGATGCCGGTCTTGGAGCGGGTCTTTTCATCGACACGCTTGACGATGACGGCGCAATAGAGGTTCGGTGCCGGCTGGCCGTTGCCCATCGTCGAGCCGGAAGGCATGGAGCCTGCGACGACGACGGAATAGGGCGGCACTTCGCCATAGGTCACTTCGCCGGTGGCGCGGTCGACGATCTTGGTAGACTTGCCGATGAAGACGCCCATGCCGAGGACCGAGCCCTCGCGCACGATGCAGCCTTCGACGACTTCCGAGCGGGCGCCGATGAAGCAATTGTCCTCAATGATCGTCGGTCCGGCCTGCATCGGCTCCAGTACGCCGCCGATGCCGACGCCGCCCGAAAGGTGCACGTGTTTGCCGATCTGAGCGCAGGAGCCGACGGTCGCCCAGGTATCGACCATCGTGCCTTCGCCGACATAGGCGCCGAGGTTGACGAAGGACGGCATCAGGATCGCGTTGGGGGCGATATAGGCCGAGCGGCGCACGACGCAGTTCGGTACGGCGCGGAAGCCGGCCTTCTCGAATTCGTTGACGCTCCAGCCGTCGAACTTCGACGGAACCTTGTCCCACCAGACGGACTGGCCAGGTCCACCCTTGACGATTTCCATCGGGTTAAGGCGGAAGGAGAGCAGCACCGCCTTCTTCAGCCATTGATTGACCGTCCACACGCCATCCTCGCCGCGCTGGGCAACCCGGACCTTGCCGCTGTCGAGCAGATTGAGCGCCGTCTCGACGGCATCGCGCACTGCGCCGCGCGTTCCGGTGTTCACGGAATCGCGGTCTTCAAAGGCGGTCTCGATCGTCTGCGACAGGGAGGTGAGGTCGTGGTTCGTCATCGGAATTCCTTAAAGTTCGGCGGTTATCCTGCGAAAGCTCTACTGCATAATTCCTCAAATCGGAATCGATTTAAGGACAAAAATATGCAGCAGAGCTAGGTGCTGCAGCGATCTTGACACGTCCTGGCGGACGGGCGGTGCTGTAGAACGCAATCCTGAAAAGTTGAAGGGCTTTTCAGGCCGATGCGCTTGCCCGGGGTTGGCAAATCCGGGCGATTCCTGCACTACAGCGCCGCGCACCCGTTCGGGCGCGCAAGGGGCGCGCAGCGCATTGGTGCGCTTGCGACCTTCATGACCGAGGATTGAGGATAGGACGCGTCTGGACGAGATGCCGATTGTCCGGAACGCGACGGGAAAGACGACACGATGGCACGCATGAAGAAGCGCGCACTGCGCCGCAAGGACGGGGTCTGGGATCCACTGGCCGACAGCTCGCAGAGCCGGCAACGCGCACAGACCGTTCCGCTTACGCCGCAATCGGCTTCGCCTTCCTACCGTCTCGCCTATATCGACGACGATTTTCTCTGCCGCGAGGAGTTGCGCCCGATCCGGCTGCAGCTTGAGCTGCTGAAGACCGAAATGATGCTGGAAGAGCGCGGCATCAACTCGACCGTGGTGATGTTCGGCGGCGCCCGCATCCCCGAGCCCGGCGGCGATGCCTGGGCGGCAAAGAATGAGACGCAGCGCAAGAACCTCGAAGCGGCCTCGGTCTATTACGAAGAAGCGCGCAAGTTCGCGCGGATCTGCTCCGAACATTCCGCCAAGCTCGGCCACAAGGAATATGTCGTCGTCACCGGCGGCGGACCGGGCGTAATGGAGGCGGGCAACCGCGGCGCCGATGATGTCGGTGCGCCGTCGATCGGCCTCAACATCGTGCTGCCGCATGAGCAGGCGCCGAACCGTTTCGTGACGCCCGAACTGTCGTTCAATTTCCATTACTTCGCCATCCGCAAGATGCATTTCCTCTTGCGCGCCAAGGCCGTCACCGTTTTCCCCGGTGGCTTCGGCACGCTCGATGAGCTCTTTGAAACGATGACGCTGATGCAGACCGGACGCCTGGCGCTGGTGCCGCTCATCCTCTTCGGCGAAAAGTTCTGGCGCTCGATCGTGAACTTCGAAGCGCTGGCCGAGTTTGGCACGATCGCACCCAATGACATCGATCTGGTGCAGTTCGTCGAAACGGCTGATGAGGCCTGGGAGATCATTTCCCGCTTCTACGAAACCGTCGATCCGAAGTCGGTGCCGATGGCGAACGGGCGGCGTTAACGCTTGCAGCATGTCTCCTTAAATCGACTTCGATTTCCAGGACGAAGGCATGCAGCAAAACAAACAGCGACTGCGACCTTTGCGCGTCTGATAGGACGCGCGGCGCTGTAGCCTTCGCCGGATGAAACGAAGACGCCGTGCACCATAGCTGGTGCACGGCGTCTTCGTTTTTTGGGGGGGGCTTTTTGGAGTTCACGCCTCCCCCCGGCATCGCGTCCGATGCGAGGGGGAGGCGCCACGCAGACGACACGCCCTACCGGGCGGGAGAGGGTGCCGCCATCCGGATTCAGATCTTCTTGGTGAAGTCGGCTGCGTCGATGACGCCGTCGCCATTCTTGTCGTGTCGCTTGAACATGGCCTCGGCGGCGCTCGCAACCTCGCTGGTGCTCAGGGAGCCGTTGCCGTCGGTGTCGACGCGCTTGAAGGCTTTCGGTCGCAGACCCGGCAGCATGGCGGGGTGAACTTCCTTGAGCTTGGCAAGGGCCGTTTCGCGCTCGGCGCCGGTCTTGTCCTTGGCCTCCTTCCAGGCCTTGCGTGCGTCGCGGAAGGCTTCGCGTTTTGCGTTCATCTCATCCGCGCTGATCTGGCCATCACCATTGGTGTCGAATGTCTTAAAGTTGGTGGTGATCTGCGCCTTGAACTCGGCGAGCGAAACCTTCTGGTCCTTGTCGCTGTCGAGCCGCTGGATCATGCGCTCGGCCCGCTGTTCCGGCGTCAGCTTTTCGCGCGCTGCAAAGGAGGGAGCGGCCATTCCGGTGACGGCAACGGCGAGCGCGGTCACACCGAGGATCAGGTTCTTTTTCGGCATCATGCTTCCTTTCGGTCGGGTTGTCCCTGATCGAAAGGATAGACGTCGGCGCCGGCCTTACCAGTTAAACTTTTGTAATTTAAGTCATTGGCCGGAAAGAGGTTTTTTGCCGGCCAAATTGTGACGGTCAGACATTTGAGAGGACGTTGCGCAGGAAGCGGGTGAGGTCCTCAGTCACGTAGTCGATCTGCTCGTCGGTATCGTTCGACTTCTCCCAGGACTCCGCAAATGTGTATTCGAGGTTCTGCGGGACCAGCAGCACCGTCTTCATGCCGAGCGCCTTCGGCACCAGGAGGTTGCGCGGCAAGTCCTCGAACATCACGGCATTCCGGGTGTCGACCCGGTGCAGGCTCATGAACTTGTCATAGGTTTCACCAGCCGGCTTCGGCACGAAATCGGCCGCGACGATGTCGAAGATGTCGTCGAAATGGTCGAGGATCCCGAGCGCGCGCGCGGTCATCTGCGCATGCGCGACACTGCCGTTGGTGAAGATGAACTTGCGGCCGGGAAGCGCCTTGATGGCCTCGCCGAGTGCCGGGTCGGCCGGAACGATCGAATAGTCGATCGCATGCGCCTGCTCGAGGAACTCGTTCGGGTCGATGCCGTGATGGATCATCAGGCCTTTGAGCGTCGTGCCGTGGTCGCGGTAGTAGTCTTTCTGCAGCTTCTTCGCATCGGCCGGGTCCAGCGACAAGAGCTTCGCCACATAGGCCGTCATGTTGCGGTCGATTTGCGCAAACAGGTTGACGTGGTGCGGATAGAGCGTGTTGTCGAGGTCGAACACCCAGTCGGTGACATGGGCGAAGTCGGAATGGTTCGGCAGGCGGTCGAGCTTTTTCATGATCGCCTTATGACATGGGGAAAGGTGGCGGCAAATGAGAAAAATGCAAATCGCCGTTCGGGCCGCAATGTTGGCGCATAGAATTCCACTTTGAATTGTCAAACCGGCGTGGCATCTTCCGGCACGCGGTTTTGGCTCGGGGGAAAACAGGTGCCAATGTCGGACGAACTTTTCTATCTGCTGTTTCTGTTCGGATTCTACTCGTTCACCGTCGTGACCTATTTCGCGCTCGGCTACGGCATCACCTGGCTCAACGAGCGCAATCCCGAGCGAAAGATCCAGAAGGGACGCGGCTCCGACAAGCGGCGCAAGGCCGAGATCCGCCAGAGCCTGGCATCGATGTTCAGCGCCTGCCTGCCGCTGACGATCGGTCTCTATGCGCAGCAGAAAGGCTGGGCGCCGGCACCCTGGGATTTCAGCTGGTGGTGGGCCGTGCCGCTCTTCGTGCTCAGCATGATCCTCTACGATGCCTGGTTCTATTTCATGCACCGGCTGCTGCACACCAAGTGGCTCTATCCGCTGCACGCCCTGCATCACAAAAGCGTCGCGCCGACGATCTGGAGCACCTATTCGGAAGATGTCTTCGACAACTTCCTGCTTCAGAGCTTTTCCGCCGTCGTCGTTTTCGTCGTGCCGTTTCCTCCGGCGATCCTCATCGGGCATAGGCTGTTCGAGCATTTCAACGGCATGATCGGGCATTGCGGCTTCGAGTACTTCGCCACGTCGACGGCCCGTTATCCGTCTCCCCTGTTGTGCACGACTTTTCATGACCAGCATCATTCAGGCTTCAAATATAACTACGCCAACTATTTCTCGTTCTGGGATCGTGTGCTCGGCACGCTCGCGCCCAACTACGATCAGCGCGTGAAGACGTTTGAGGACGAGGCACCGCGGATCACGGTCAGTCCGTCCGTTGTGCTTGCCGAGGCCCGGGAAAAGGCGGACTGAAACGCTGGAGGGCGCGGGGCCTTGGCAATGCCTCGAGCCGCGTGCTAGCTCGCAGCCATGGAAACCTGGGTTCTCATCACCGTCGCCGCGGCCTTCCTTCAGAACGTCCGCTCCGCAATGCAAAAACACCTGAAAGGCGTCATGGGCACGACGGGCGCGACCTTTGTGCGCTTCGGCTTCGGCCTGCCATTCGCCTTCCTCTATCTGTTTCTGCTCTGGCAGGTGGCCGGCCGCCCGCTGCCGGTCCCGAATAGCACCTTCTTCCTTTGGGCGGTGATTGGCGGCTTGGCGCAGATCGCGGCGACCTTCCTGCTCGTCCACCTCTTCTCCTTCCGCAACTTCGCCGTCGGCACCGCCTATTCCCGCACCGAGCCGGCGCAGGCGGCGGTGTTTGGCCTGATTTTTCTCGGTGAAAAGGCAAGCCAGGGAACCCTGGTGGCAATCGCCATCTCGGTGGTCGGCGTAATGCTGATCTCGGTGGCGCGCACGACCTTGAGCGCGCGCACGCTCTTGACCTCGGTGTTCAGCCGCACGGCCGGCATCGGTCTGCTGTCAGGCACGTTCTTCGGTCTTTCGGCCGTTTCCTATCGTTCGGCCTCGCTGGCGCTGGCCCCGAGCCTTCCAGCGCCCGACTACATCATGCAGGCGAGCTATACGCTCGGATTCGTCATTCTGCTGCAGACAGTGGTCATGCTGATCTGGATCGTGCTTCGCGAGCGTGACGAGCTGCCACGCATCGCGGCCGCCTGGAAGCCCGCCTTCGTCGTCGGCTTCGTCGGTGCATCCGCCTCCTTCGGCTGGTTCATGGCGATGACGCTGCAGCAGGCGGCGGTCGTCAAGGTCGTGGCGCAGGTGGAAATGCTCTTCACCTTCGCCTCGTCCTTCTTCATCTTCCGCGAATGGATCAACCGGCTCGAACTTTTCGGCTGCTTGCTGATCGTGCTCGGCGTAGTGATGCTCGTGCTGATCTGAAAACGCGTGCTGACCTGCAAAAAATAGACGCCCGAAAACCGGCGTCTTCCGACCTGTGGTCGTGGTAGAACGCCAGCATGTTGTTCGATCTTCCCTCCGATGAAACGCTCTACGACGCATTGATTGCGCGAAGCAGCGAATACGAAGGTTCTGCCTTCGTCTGCGTCAAGACGACAGGCGTCTTCTGCCGCCTGTCCTGCCCGGCCCGCAAGCCGAAGCGGGAAAACACGATCTTCGTCGGCTCGATCGGCATCTGCCTGGAGACGGGGTTCCGTCCCTGCCAGCGCTGCCGTCCGCTCGCCACCTTCGGTGCCAAGGATCCGATGGTGCGAGAGTTGCTGCAGGCGCTGGAAGCAGCACCGGAGAGGCGCTGGAGCGAGGGCGACCTTGTTCGTCGCGGCTTCGATCCCTCGACGGTCCGGCGCGCCTTCAAGCGCAGCCTCGGCATTACCTTCCTTGATCTCGCACGGCACCGACGCTTGGGCCTGGCTGCACGGCAGCTCGCCGACGGAGGGCGCGTGATCGACGCTCAGCTCGAAGCCGGCTACGAATCGCCGAGCGGCTTTCGTGCCGCCTTCCAGCGCTTGCTCGGCGATCCGCCGGCCGCCGCTTTGGGGCGGGAGCTGCTCTTCTTCGATTGGCTCGAGACGCCGATCGGCCCCATGGTTGCAATCGGCGACGCCACACATCTGCATCTGCTCGAGTTCCACGATCGCAAGGCATTGCCGACGGAACTCGCGGCGCTGAAGCGAGCGACGCGCTCGGCGATTGTCCCCGGCAGGACGGCGCCGATCGACCGGATCGAAGGCGAGTTAAAGGCCTATTTCGCGGGCGATATGGGCGCATTCCAAACGCCGCTTGCGCCCGGCGGGACACCTTTTGAGCGCAACGTCTGGGAGAAGCTTGTAAAAATTCCCGCCGGCGGAACGCGGTCTTATGGTGACATTGCCCGCGAGGTCGCTACGATCCAGTCCGCGCGCGCCGTGGCCCATGCCAACGGGTCCAACCGGATCGCCATCGTCATTCCCTGCCACCGCTGCCTTGGCGCGGACGGTTCGCTCACGGGTTATGGCGGTGGGCTCTGGCGGAAACAGTGGCTGCTCCGGCACGAAGCAAAAGCGAAACCTGTCAGCCCGTTCGTGGAGGAAACGCAATGAACCAGAAGGAAAAGGCGCTCGCCTTTGCCGCCCTGCATAAAAAGGGCGATCCGGTGGTGCTCTACAACATCTGGGATGCCGGCAGCGCCAAGGCGGTGGCCGAGGCTGGCGCCAAGGCGCTTGCCACCGGCAGCTGGTCGGTGGCTGCTGCCCATGGCTTCGGCGATGGCGAGAAGGTGCCGATGGCGTGGCTTGCCGATGTCTCGCGGCTGATCGTTGCCTCGACGGAGCTGCCCGTTACGGTGGACTTCGAGGGCGCCTATTCCGACGATCCGGCGACGGGTGCTGCCAATGTCTCCCGCATCCTCGATGCCGGTGCCATCGGCATCAACTTCGAGGACCAGGTGGTCGGCAAGGGCGGCGTGCACGCGGTCGAGAAGCAGGCGGCCCGTATCCGTGCGATCCGCGAGATGGCCGACAGGCGCGGCATTCCGCTGTTCATCAATGCCCGCACCGACGTGTTCCTGCAGGAGAGTGACGAGACGAAGCACGCCGGCCTCGTCGATGAGGCGATCGCCCGCGGCAAGGCGTTCGCCGAAGCAGGCGCGAACGGCTTCTTCGTACCGTGGCTGGTGGACGAAGCGCTGATCGCCAAGGTCTGCGCCGCCTCGAGCCTGCCGGTCAACATCATGATGCGCCCCGCAGCACCCGATTTGAAGACGCTCGCCCAGGCCGGCGTTTCCCGCGTCAGCTACGGCCCGGGGCCCTACCGGGCAATGATGGAAAAATTGAAAGCCGCGGCGACGGAGATCTACGCGCCACGCTGATGACGGCGCACTTGCGTGCCGTGCGGCGCACGGTACGCCATCTTACCGCGAAATCGTACGGTTTCAGCCACAGCCTGGAGCTGATGTTTCCGCAATCTTCAGTTTTATCATGTCTCTGCCAGGGCTTTCCGGCACAGAGGCAGCGAATGAAGATTGTCCTTCTCAATCCGCCACATACGGCCATAGGTAGCCGCATCCCAGACGACCATCTGCCACCCCTTGGCCTTCTGGCCGTTGGCGGACCGCTCATCGACGACGGGCATGACGTGCGGCTCGTCGATTGTGAGTTCGTGCCATTGGGTCTTGCCGATAGCGTCGCGCGCGCTCTGGATGATCGCCCCGATCTCATACTGATCGGCCACTCCGGGTCGACATCCGCGCATCCGACGGCGATCCGCATCGCGGCCGACATCAAAGCGGCTGCCCCGTCCATCAAAGTGGTTTATGGCGGTGTTTTCCCCACCTATCATTGGCGCGATGTCCTCAGTGAAACGGGTGTCTTCGACTATATCGTCAGAGGAGAGGGCGAGGAGACGGTGCGGCTGCTCGTCGCTGCCTTGGCGAATTCGGGTTCTCTCGGTGACATCCCCGGTATCGCCTATCGCACCGATGACGGGACGCCGATTGCCACGCGACCGGCGCAGGCGATTTCGGATCTCGACGCTTATCGCATCGGCTGGGAACTGATCGATCACCGGGACTACAGCTACTGGGGCGGCAAACGAGCCGTGGTCCTGCAGTTTTCAAGGGGATGTCCGCACCTCTGCAATTACTGCGGCCAACGCGGCTTCTGGACGCGTTGGCGTCACAGGGATCCGGTCGCCTTCGCAAAGGAGATTGCGCGCCTCTATCGTGAGGACGGCGTCGAACTGATCAATCTTGCCGACGAGAACCCGACGTCGTCACGCAAGGCTTGGCTTGCCTTTCTGAACGCGATGGTCGCCGAGAACGTACCGGTGCAGATCGTCGGTTCGACGCGGGCAGACGATATCGTGCGTGACGCCGACATCCTGCATCTTTATCGCAAGGCCGGTGTCGTTCGCTGGCTGCTCGGCATGGAAAACACCGATGACGCGACGCTGCGACTGATCAAGAAGGGCGGAACGACGACGAGCGATCGCCAGGCGATCGCACTCCTGCGCCAACACGACATCCTCTCGATGGCCACCTGGGTGGTCGGCTTCGAGGAGGAACGCTTGAGCGATCTTTGGCGCGGGTTCAAACAGTTGCTGTCCTATGACCCGGATCAGATCCAGGCCCTGTATGTGACGCCGCATCGGTGGACACCGTTCTTCGGCTTGGCCAAGGACCGGACGGTTATCGAGCCTGACATCCGCAAATGGGACTATAAGCATCAGGTGCTCAGGATGAAGCACCTGCGTCCGGCGGTGCTCTTCTGTTGCGTCAAGCTGATCGAGGTTGCTGTCCAGGCGCGTCCGAGGGCCTTGGCGCGTATTCTCTTTCATCGTGACGGGCAACAGCGCCACTCAATGCGCTGGTATACCCGCATGGGGCGAAGGGTCTGGTTCCATGAACTCTACGAGTTCATATTCCGACGCCGGCATCTCGATGCCGGGCCGTCTCTTCAGGAATTCTGGGGAGCGCCCCAGGAGGCGGAAGAAGAAAGCATGCTGCCGCCGCAGAGACGACGCCTGCAGAAAACGGCAGCAGCCTCGAACTCCGTGCGTTCAGATGAGGGCACAAAGCGCGCTTTGATCTAGAGCATCTCCTCCGCTTTCAAGGAGACCACTTGAAAGCGGGATGCTCCAGAGCAACTCCGGGGAACGAACGCATCGTCGGTGCAGGATCATCCCATTGTCTCGATGAAGCAATGGAATGATCTCCGGATCAGGGCACGATCAGCGTGCCGGCGCCGCGTTCGGTGAAGATTTCGAGCAGCACCGAATGGGCGGTCTTGCCGTTGAGGATGACGACGCCCTGGACGCCTGCCTTGATCGCGTCGATGCAGGTCTCGACCTTCGGGATCATGCCACCGGAAATCGTGCCGTCGGCGATCAGCGCGCGGGCCTGGGATACCGACAGTTCCTTGATCAGGTTGCCCTGCTTGTCGAGCACGCCGGGAACGTCTGTCAGGAACAAGAGGCGCGTGGCGTTCAGCGCACCGGCGATGGCGCCGGCGAAAGTGTCGGCGTTGATGTTGTAGGTGTGGCCGTCACGGCCGGGTGCCACCGGCGCGATCACCGGAATCATCTCCGAACGGGCGAGCAGGTCGATCAGCGTGCGGTCGACTTCGACCACTTCGCCGACGAAGCCGAGATCGAGTACGCGCTCGATATTACTGTCCGGATCCTTGACGGTCTTGCGCGCCTTTTCGGCGAAGACCATGTTGCCGTCCTTGCCGCAAAGACCGATCGCCCATTCGCCCGTCTGGTTGATGAGGGCGACGATCTCCTTGTTGATCGAGCCGGCAAGCACCATCTCGACGATCTCGACGGTCTTTTCGTCGGTAACGCGCAGGCCGCCCTCGAACTTCGATTCGATGCCCATCTTCGTCAGCATCGCGCCGATCTGCGGGCCGCCGCCATGCACGACGATCGGGTTGACGCCGGATTGCTTCAGGAGTGCGATGTCGCTGGCAAAGGCACGGCCGAGCTCGCTGTTGCCCATGGCGTGGCCGCCATATTTGACGACGATCGTCTTGTTTTCGTAGCGCTGCATGTAGGGCAGGGCCTGGGTAAGCAGGCGTGCCTGGATTTCACTTTCATTGGCGGACATGGCGGACCCTCGAAAAATACCGGCTGCTGTTTAGCGCAAGTTCCGGACCGATGGAATGATCGGCGAGCAATATAAAGCCGGAATGACGGACATGGCTGGCGCATTGTGATCCGCGCCCTATCTCTGTTTGCGGACGTGGTTTTGGGGCGTACGCCGGATGATCGACGAGGATATAGCCGAGTTGCTTGGTCGCGTCTCGCTTGGCGATCGCGACGCCTTCGCCGAACTCTACCGGCAGACGAGCCCGAAACTCTTCGGCATCTGCTTTCGTATCCTCGGAAATCGGGTTGAAGCGGAAGAAGCGCTGCAGGAAATCTACGTCAAGATCTGGCAGCGGGCTGGCCGATTTTCCCAAGGGCAGGCGGCGGCGACGGCCTGGCTTGCGGCCGTGGCACGCAATCAGGCGATCGACGGCGTCAGAGCGCGAAAACCGGCCGCCAACGCGATTGACGAAGCCTACGATTTGGCTGATCCTGCTGCCGATCCGGAAAAATCGGCGGTCGTCAGAGCAGAGGGCAGGCGGATCGATGCCTGCATGGAGGAGCTTGAGAAGGACCGCGCGGAGGCGGTTCGGCGTGCCTATGTCGAAGGTCTGAGTTACCAGGAACTGGCGGATACCTTCGCCGTGCCGCTGAACACGATGCGGACTTGGTTGAGGCGCAGCCTCATGAAGTTGCGAGAGTGTATGGAGCGATGACGACACCAACCCCAGAGGGCCGAGACTTCCGCCGCGATGAGGTGATCGCCGGCGAATATGTGCTCGGCGTGTTGTCCGCCGACGACCGCCGCAAGGTTGAGGCTCGCCTTGCTTCCGATCGCAACTTCGCCGCCATGGTCGACCGCTGGCAGAGCAATCTCTCATCCTTCGATGAGGCTTATGATGCGGTGGTGCCCCCACCCAGAACCTTTTCGGCAATCGAACGGCGGCTCTTCGAGACGGTGCGGCCCGAGCCGGTCGCGCCGCGCCGTGGGCTGTGGAACTCGCTGACGCTTTGGCGGAGCCTAGCACTGGCCTCGCTTGCCGCTGTCACGGTCATGGGCGCTTCGCTCGCCGGCCTGTTCAACGCGCCGTTGGGCGGCACGTCCCTTGTCGCGGAAATGACAGGAAAAGGCACTGCCATCGATCTCGTCGCCCACTTCGACCGGACATCGGGGCGGCTGAAGGTAACGCCGGTCGCAGCAAGGCAGGCGGAACAGAAATCGCTCGAGCTCTGGCTGATCAATGGCAACAATCCGGCGATCTCGCTCGGCGTGCTGCCCCAGTCCGGCGAAGGCGAGATCGCCGTTCCATCGGCCTACCAGTCGAGAATTTCGACGGGCTCGGTCCTTGCCGTCAGCGTCGAGCCGCTGGGTGGATCACCGACCGGATCAGCGACCGGGCCGATCATCGCGCTCGGCAAGGCGCGAAACCTCTAATCCGCCACAGAGCAAGAATTACCATTTCTTATCAGATAGATAAATTTCAGGAAAATTCCTGAAACTCTTTCTTTCGCGCTTCCGTTGCTTGTCATGTTCCCGCGGTGGGAACGGCGGGGCGGCGTAAGCGTCGCCTCCCTCAACAGGAAGGAAGAGAAAGATGTTCACGCCCGCTATCCGCCTGGTCGCAACAGCGTCCCTCTTTGCGGCAAGCGTATTTGTCGCCCATGCCGAAAACCCGATGGTCGGCGGCGCGCCGATGTATGCGAAGAAGAATATCATCGAGAACGCGGTCAATTCGAAGGATCACACGACGCTGGTCGCGGCCGTCAAGGCAGCCGGTCTGGTGAAGACCCTGGAAGGCAAGGGGCCGTTTACTGTTTTCGCGCCGACCAACGAGGCCTTCGGCGCATTGCCCGCCGGCACCGTGGAAACGCTGCTGAAGCCCGAAAACAAGGAAAAGCTGGCCAAGGTCCTGACCTGCCATGTCGTTGCCGCTGACGCGATGTCCTCGGCGATCGCCAAGATGGTCAAGG
Source organism: Ensifer adhaerens (assembly GCF_028993555.1). Taxonomy (NCBI): domain Bacteria; kingdom Pseudomonadati; phylum Pseudomonadota; class Alphaproteobacteria; order Hyphomicrobiales; family Rhizobiaceae; genus Ensifer; species Ensifer adhaerens. The sequence goes on from NZ_CP118610.1 coordinate 87,269, forward strand.
ACGACGGCGGCGAGCATGACGTGAAGACGGTCGGAGGCTGCGTACTCAGGGCCAAGGAAGACGGTGGCAAGCTGACGCTCACCGACGAGACGGGCGGCACAGCGACAGTCACGATTGCCGACGTCAAGCAGTCGAACGGTGTCATTCACGTCATCGACAAGGTGCTGCTGCCGAAGGGCTGACGTGTTTGCGCCGGGGCGGCGGTTCGCCGTCTCGGCGCCTTGCCAGCGGCCAGATGGTCGCTGGCCTTTTCGAACAGCGCCTCACGGTGCTTTGATCCGCATTGTTTTGCCGTCGTTGTGGCCGGTCGCTATGCTCACGCCAAGGACCGGGGAGGGGAGGCTTTGATGATCAACCGACGCGTCTTCCTGATGGCGGGCTCTGCATTCGCCGCAGCAATCGCGTTCCGCGGTCTGACGCCTCCTGCGCGGGCGGCCGGCGAATCCTTCGAGATCGTCAAGAGTGATGAGGAGTGGCGCGCGACGCTGACGGACGACCAATACCGGATCCTGCGACACGAGGATACGGAGCGTCCCTTCACCAGCGCGCTCAACCACGAGAAGCGCAAGGGCATCTTCCAATGCGCCGGCTGTGCGCTTCCGCTCTATTCGTCCGAGGCGAAGTATGACAGTGGCACCGGCTGGCCAAGCTTCTGGCAGTCACTGCCCGGCGCCGTGGCAACGCGCGAGGACACGTCCCTGTTCATGAACCGCACGGAGTGCCATTGCCGCCGCTGCGGCGGGCATCTGGGTCACATTTTCGATGACGGCCCGCCTCCGACCGGCAAGCGCCATTGCATCAATGGCCTGGCGCTTGCCTTCGTACCGGCGGCCAAATCCAGCTAGGCGCTCCTCTTGGTGCGCTAGCGTCGGACTTCCACGAGACTAGAACGACCCCGCCGGCGGCGATGCCGCCGCGGCACCGGACAATGCTGCCTGCAACTTTTGCTCCTGCTCCGGTGAAAGCGACGTCTTCAGGACACGGCCGCGCAGATCCGGGAATTCGGCGAGCACCTTTTCCGGCTGGACCTTGCGCACCAGGATGAACAGCGCCGAGGAGTTGTTGGGAATGGTGTTGCCGAGCGATTTGATGAACTCGTCGTCGATGCCGTAGTCCGTCAGCGACCCGGAGAGGGCGCCGGCGCCGGCGCCGAGCGCACCGCCGATCGCAAAGCCTGCAAGGGGGTTGAGGAAGAGGAGGCCGACGAGCCCGCCCCAGATCGAGCCCGAAAGCAGCCCGGACGTCGCACCGACCGCCGTCAGGTTCAGGCTCTGCTTGAGATGAACCTTGCCTTCCGTGTCGCGCACGACGACGACCGCGTCCTCGAGGTCGATCAGGTATTCCTTCTTCAGCCCGGCGAGCCGGACGAGGACCCTGTCGGCTTCCTCAGGGGAATCGAACCCGACAACGATCAAATCGGACATGACTTTCTCCTATCTCTGGCCGCGCCACCGAACTGGACGCAACGCAGAGATAGAGCGGATTGCATGTCGGGGTAGTGACAGAGATCAAAGACTTTGAGTTGATCTGCCTTTGCGCAGCGCGCACGTCGCAGTGCACGTCGAACCGTTGCCGGAACCGCCCTATCGGGCGATCGCCGTGCCGATTGCGGCGCGCAGGTCGTCGATCCCCTCGCTCTTTTCCGAGGAGGTCGAGAGAACCTCCGGGAAGGCCGCGGGACGCTTCTTGATCTTCTCGAGCGTCTCGGCGATCAGCCGCGGCACGCCGGCAGCCTTGATCTTGTCGGTCTTGGTGAGCACGACCTGGTAGGAGACGGCCGCCTTGTCGAGCAGGTCTAGTACGTCGTCGTCGTTCTTCTTGATGCCGTGGCGGCTATCGATCAGCACATAGACGCGCTTCAGCGTCGAGCGGCCGCGCAGATAGTCGAACACCAGCTTCGTCCAGGCGTCGACCTGGTCCTTCGGCGCCTGGGCATAGCCGTAGCCGGGCATGTCGACGAGCGCCATTGGCGGCAGGTCGTCGGCCTCGCCGGAGTAGCCATCGGGTACGAAATAGTTGAGTTCCTGCGTACGGCCCGGCGTGTTGGAGGTTCTCGCCAGCCCCTTGTGGCCGACCAGCGCATTGATCAGCGACGACTTGCCGACATTCGAACGGCCGGCAAAGGCGATTTCCACCGGGCCCTCCGGCGGCAGGAATTTCATCGCGGGCACGCCGCGAATGAAAATCCACGGCCGGCCGAACAACGGCTTGTCGTCTTTGGTTCTGGTTTCGGCCATCGGCGGTCGGTCCTTCATCGAGAAAGCTCATGGCTTCCCGGTTTTGGCCGTGGATGTCAAGGCGTCGGCGTGCGGACCGGCCGCGTGGGGATCGTTTGCGCCCGCCGGAATTCGTTGAAAAGGTAGGCAAGCAGCGCCAGAAAGATGAAGGTGCCGCCGATGATCGTCCGTCCGCTCGGCACTTCGCCATGAATGATCGCGACCCAGAGCGGACCGAGCACGGTTTCGGCGGTGCCGAGCAGAGCGGCGAGCGCCGAAGGTACCAGCCGGGCACCGGTGACGAAGAGCGCCATGCCAAGACCGAGGTTGAAGGCGCCGAAGACGAAGAGCAGAGCGAGTTCGCCGGAGGTCACCGCAAGACCCGACGACTGGCTTGCGGCAATGGCGCTCGCGGCGAAACAGCCGAAGCAGGTGGCCGGCGTCATCCGCACGTGCGGATAGCGGCGCGTGATGACGGTTGCGAGCGCGAAGACCACGGGGATCAAAAGCGCCAGCGCATCGCCAATCGGCGACACGCTGCCGGTCAGGCTTTCCGACACCATGATCGCGACCCCGACAATAACGGCCGTGATCGCGCCCCAGGTGAAGCGCGAAACCCGCTCGCGAAACAGCACCCAGCTCATCAGCGCCGCAAACAGCGGCACGCCGGCGCCAAGCAGAACGACATTGGCGATCGTCGTGTAGGAAATGGCGATGATGAAGGAGGTCGAGGCGATGGTGAAGCAGAGCCCCACGGCGACGCCCGGCCAGCCCATGCCCTTGAAGAGTGCCAACGTGCCGCGTGGTCCATCGCGCACCAGCATGAAGGCAAGCAGGAAGAGGCCGGCAAACAGGCAGCGCCAGAACACGATCGTCCAGCTGTCGGGAATCTCCAGGAAGCGGGCAATGGCTCCGCCGAAACTCCAGAAGAAGGCCGAGCCGAAGACGAGCAGGGCGCCAAGCTTCTCGCTGGCGGCGAACGGAGCGGAGGTGGCCGACGGGTCGGTCATGGCAAGATGTCCTGGAGCGAGGCGCAGAGATTTCAGTATCGCCTGATGCCTGCACTGCGCGCCCGCGTCAACGCCATTGCGTGTCGCGCGATGGCGGCAAAACGAAAAAGCCCCGGACCGTGGTCCGGGGCTCTGGAATGGTCGTGCCTGCCGGCGTCATTCCGCCGGTTTGGGTTTCTTCGAAAACAGGCTCTTCAGATTGTCGAAGAGCTCGATCTTCACGCCCTGGCGCTTCATGATGATCGACTGCTGCAGCACCGAAAGGGTGTTGTTCCAGGCCCAGTAGATCACGAGGCCGGCCGGGAAGGATGCCAGCATGAAGGTGAAGACGACGGGCATCCAGGTGAACAGCATCGCCTGGGTCGGATCCGGCGGGGTCGGGTTCATGCGCATCTGCACGAACATGGTGACGCCCATGATGAGCGGCCAGACGCCGAGATGCAGGAAGGTCGGACCGTCGAACGGCAGCAGGCCGAAGAGGTTGACGATCGTCGTCGGATCCGGCGCCGAGAGGTCGTGGATCCAGCCGAAGAACGGCGCATGGCGCATCTCGATGGTGATGTAGATCACCTTGTAGAGCGCGAAGAACACCGGAATCTGGATGAGGATCGGCCAGCAGCCCGCCAGCGGATTGATCTTCTCGTCCTTGTAGAGCTGCATCATCGCCTGCTGCAGGCCCATGCGGTCGTCGCCGAACTTCTTCTTCAGTTCTTCCATCTTCGGCTGAACCTTCTTCATGTTCGCCATCGAAGCGTATTGCTTGTTGGCGAGCGGGAAGAAGAGACCCTTGACCACGATCGTGGTGATCAGGATCGCGATGCCGAAATTGCCGAACAGACGGAAGAAGAAATCCATCATTTTGAACATCGGCTTGGTGATGAAGTAGAACCAGCCCCAGTCGATCAGCTTGTCGAAGTTGGGGATCGAATAGGCCACTTCGTAATTGTCGACGACAGGAACTTCCTTGGCGCCGGCAAAGACGAGGTTCTTGACTTCGGACGTCTGGCCGGGAGCGACGGTGACGGCGTCGCTCTTGTAGTCGCTCTGGTAGCGGGCGCGACCGTCGGTGAAGTGCGTGAAGCGGGTGTCGTATGGCGTCGCCTGCGGCGGGACGATCGCTGCTGCCCAGTACTTGTCGGTGATGCCGAGCCAGCCGCCCGTCGCCTTGCCGGGTTCGACGGACTTTTCGTCTTCGATCTTGCCGTACTTCAGTTCCTGCAGGCCGTGTTCGCCGAGGACGCCGATGAAGCCCTCATGCAGCACATAGACACTCGGCGTCGTCGGCTTGTTGAAGCGGGTCACGCGGCCATAGGACGACAGCGCCAGCGGCTCGGCCGTGCCGTTCTTGATGCTGTCGACCACCTGGAACATGTAGTGGTCGTCGACCGAGATCGTGCGGGTAAAGGTGACGCCCTTCTCGTTGGTGAAGGTCAGCGTTACCGGAGTGGCTGCGGTCAGCTTGTCGCCGCCAGCAAGCGTCCACACGGTCTGCGGGCCCGGCACGCTGCCGGTCGCGTCGCTGCCGACATAGCCGAGCTCGGCGAAGTAGCCGTCGGTCGTCTCGGCCGGGCTGAAGAGCGTGATGACGGGGCTCTTCGGATCGACCGTCTCGCGGTATTCCTTGAGCTTGAGATCGTCGAAGCGCGCGCCGGTCAGGTTGATGGAGCCGGAAAGGGCCGGCGTGTCGATCGCAACGCGAGCCGATTTCGCAATCGCCTGGTCGCGGTTCTCGCCAGCGCCCGGAATTGCACCGCTGCCCGGCAGAGCTTGGCCCGAAGGCTGCTGCGTCGGGGTCGCCGACTGCGACTGCGCCTGTTGCGCCTGCAGGGCTTCCGCGGCGATGCGTTCCTTTTCCATCTTCGGATTGACGTAAAGGAACTGCCAGGCAATGAGGATCAGCACGGACAGGCCAATCGCCACGAAATAGTTGCGGTTTTTTTCCATCATGGTTTCCTGGAACCGGCCGGCGGCCGCTTCTGTTTCGGCTTGTTTTCGATGCGCTCGCCAAGCCCCCGGGTCAAGGCGTCGAAGGGGGCGTTCAGGAGATCGCGTCGGGCGACAATCACATAGTCGTGTCCGGGTTTCATTGCAAACCCGGCGGAAAGCCGCACCGCCTCTTTCAGGCGTCGGCGCATCCGGTTTCGCTCGACGGCATTGCCGTGTTTCTTGGTAACGGTGAAGCCGACGCGGGCTTCGCCCTCCGGATCGTTGCGGTCGAGCACTTCGAGGAGAAACAAGGGGCCTCTACGGCTTTCTCCTGCCCGAACGGCCAAAAACTGCGGACGGCTTTTCAGCCGCCCGACAGTCTTTTTGTCTTTTTCTGACGTCATGTGCCCGGACACTGGTTTCGGGCAGTTTCGGCTTAAGCCGAAAGACGCTTGCGGCCACGAGCCCGGCGGGCTGCGAGGACCTTCTGGCCACCCTTGGTAGCCATACGCGAACGGAAGCCGTGACGACGCTTGCGGACAAGCTTGGACGGTTGGTAGGTACGCTTCATTTATTTAATACCGCGGTGTGCGGCCCTTCTTGGGTTTGCGTGTAGCAAGGAGCGTTTACGTTACCGGACGCGGCTCCGCCTTGCGGGCAGGAGGGCTTGACCGGACGTGCGCGGCTTATAAGGGGAAATTTCCCGGAAAGTCAATTGCAGCCGGCGATTCAGTGGCCGCGGGATCGTAAAAGTAAACCGACACGCTCGATTGCGGCGTGTAACGGCCGCGCGAAAGGCGGGCATCTAGCCGAGATTGGTAAACAGAACTCTAACCGGCGCTCCCCAGAATGCCAGCCGGCGACGATGACCTTTATTAACCACGGCTATTTTAGGGTCGCCTCGGTGCAATGGGGTAGCGGCGTGTTCGATAATCGGACAGGTCCAGCGGCCTCGTGGAGGTCGGGATGAAAATACGCGGTAAGATCAATCTAATCGTCGGCATCATGAGTGTGCTGGCGGTTGCGGTGACCGGCATGTCGCTGGTCGCTGTCAGCAAATACAACGAGAAATTCCACCAATACGAGAATGTTGCGAAGCGCGCCTTCAATGCGGAACGCCTCAACCGTCTGGTGACCGCGGTCGTCATGGAATCTCGCGGTGTCTACGCCGCCCCGACCATCGAGAAAGCCAAGCCGTTCGCCGAGGGCATTCGCAAGAACCTCGACAAGATCGACACGCTGCTCACCGAGTGGCGGCCGCTGATCCCCGCCGAAACGAAAGCGTCCTTCGATACGCTGGTCGCCCGCGCCGCGGAGTTCAAGACGTTCCGCGTCGAGACAGCGCGGCTTGGCGAAGAAGTTTCGCCGCAAGCTGCCAACGAGCAGGGCAATACCGACGCCAATCGCGCCAACCGCAAGGCTTTCCAGGAGCAGATCGACGGCGTTGTCGACATCAACCTGAAGACGCTTGAAGTCGTTACGGCTGACACTGCGACCTTCGAGCGCAGCGTGATCATCACCATTCTCGCCATCGCCGGCCTTGGCCTCATCGCCGGCATTGGAGCGGCATTCTACATCGCGACCAACCACCTGAGCCGTCCGATTCTCGAATTGACAGGCAAGATGAAGCAACTGGCCGGCGGCGATCTCACCGCGGACGTGCCTTTTGTCGGCCGCAAGGACGAGATCGGCGAAATGGCAGAAGCCGTCGAGGTCTTCAAGCAGAACGGCCTTGCCGTCCGCGACCTCAACGCGCAGGAAGCGGTGCTGCGTGAAAAGAGCGCCGACCTCCAGTCGAGCATCGGCGTCGTCGTGGCGGCTGCTGCTGCTGGTGATTTCACCAAGCGCATCAGCAAGGATTATGAAAACGACGATCTCAACCGGTTCGCAAAAAGCGTCAACGAACTGGTCGGCAGCGTCGATGCCGGTATCGCCGAGACCCGCCGGGTCGTCGCGAGCCTTGCCGGTGGCGACCTGACCCAGAGCATGAACGGCCATTTCCAGGGCGCGTTTGCCGAACTGCAGAAGAACGTCAACGAGACGCTGTCGACGCTGCAGAAGACGCTGCGCGAAGTCCGCGTGACGACCGACACGATCAATGGCAACTCGTCCGAACTGCGCGCTGCTGCCGATGATCTTTCGAAGCGCACCGAGCAGCAGGCTGCAGCGCTTGAAGAAACCTCGGCCGCACTCGACGAAATCACCGTTGCGGTGAAGAGTTCGACCGAGCGGGCACAGGAAGCGACCGTCATGGTCAATGAGGCCAAGCATAGCGCTGCGCAATCGGCCGCCGTCGTGCGCAATGCCGTCGATGCCATGGGCCGAATCGAGCAGGCTTCGAGCGAGATCGGCCAGATCACCAACGTGATCGACGAGATCGCCTTCCAGACAAACCTTCTGGCGCTAAACGCGGGCGTCGAGGCGGCGCGCGCCGGCGATGCGGGCAAGGGCTTTGCCGTCGTTGCACAGGAAGTGCGCGAGCTGGCACAGCGTGCGGCAAGTGCGGCCAAGGACATCAAGTCGCTGATCTCGAAGTCCGGCAGCGAAGTGGCGACCGGCGTCCGGCTGGTCCAGGAAACCGGAGCGGCGCTCGGCGAGATCGAAGACCGCGTCCTGAAGATCAACGATCATATCCACTCGATCGCAACGGCGGCGCGCGAGCAGTCGACCGGCTTGAGCGAAGTGAGCACCGCGGTCAACCAGATGGACCAGGTGACCCAGCAGAATGCGGCGATGGTGGAGGAGGCAAATGCTGCCACCCACAAGCTCTCCGCCGAAGCCAACAACCTCGCCAACCTCATTGCCTACTTCAAGGTGGACAATACCGCGACAAGGCCGGTGGTCGTTGCGCGTGAAACCGCCCGCCCGGTCGAATCGCCGGCGCGCCGCATGATGGGCAACGTCGCCCGCGCCTTTGGCGGCGGCTCTGCAGCGGCGGTGGCTAGGGACGACTGGGAAGAGTTCTGATCGGCGGCTTCTTGCTGAACTGATGGAAGCCCGCGGTGCCGTCATGGTGCCGCGGGTTTGCTGTTTTTTGCAGCCTTGAGCGTCTGCCGCCGTTGTGGCGTTATCGCCGTCTGCCGCCGCCCCTGGGGGTGTGCGGCATTGTTCCCTGGGTGACTTACACCGATCCGGATTCTGTGCACGTAGGTCCGACCGAGGCGGCAGTGCGTCGAAAATATTCCCGTCGGCCGCCAGCTTCCGGCTGGCCTGGTGATCAATCAGCATGCAGACATCGACGTATGGGGAGGGAGACGATCAGAATGTGGTCCTTTGCGATTGCCGGTGGTGCGGCGTTGAAACATGTCCGCGCCTATGTCGCACCCCGCCCAATCGCTCTGAGATTGGAAAACAGGCGGCCTTCTCCTATTATGGGCCCTCGGCACGAGGCCCGTTGGCTAGGGCACTTGTGCGGGGTCTGGGGCGTTTTGGTTGACGGGCAGGGAAGTTTGTAAGGCATGGCGGAAGAGACGCGTCCGGCAACGGCAAGTGAGCCACTGAAGACGAGTCCGGGGTTCTTCCGAGGGCTTTCCGGCAAGCTGCTACTGCTAACCATCGTCTTCGTCATGTTGGCGGAGGTGCTGATCTTCGCGCCGTCTGTCGCGACCATGCGTATTCGGTGGCTTGAGGATCGTTTGAATACGGCTGCCGCAGCGGCCGTCGTCGTCGACGGCTTGCAGAATGTCGAACTGCCGCGCAGCGTGCAGAAGGACACGCTGATGGCGACGGGCACCAAGGCGATCGTTATCCGCCGCAAGGACGCGTCGCGCATGATCGCGCTCACCGACATGCCCCTTGAGATCAACGGCGAGTACGACGTCGCCAATTCTACCGGCTTCGGGGCCATCCGCGATGCCTTCGATACCCTGCTCTTCGGTGGCGATCGCGTGATCCGTGTCTATGGCCCGCTCGGGGAAAGCGACGCGACGATCGAGCTGTTGATGAAGGATGCGAGCCTGCGCAAGGCGATGCTCGTCTATTCGCGGAATGTCTTTGTTCTTTCGCTCATCATCTCGCTGATCACGGCGGCACTGATTTTCCTCGCCATCAACCGTATGCTGATCGCACCGATCCGGCGGATGACGGCGAACATGCAGGAGTTTTCAGACGATCCGGCCGATCCTGGTCGGGTGCTCGTGCCGCCGGAGGGACGCGACGAACTTGCCGTCGCCGGCCAGCATCTCGCCAGCATGCAGAGCGAGTTGCAGAAGACGCTGAAGCAACAGAAGAGCCTCGCCGAACTTGGCCTTGCCGTGTCGAAGATCAATCACGACATGCGCAACATCCTGTCCTCGGCGCAGCTGATCTCCGACCGCTTGGCCGACGTGGACGATCCCGTGGTCAAGCGGTTTGCCCCGACACTGCTGCGCACCATCGACAGGGCTGTCGGCTATACGCGCGAGGTCCTCTCTTATGGCCGAACGACAGAGGCAGAGCCGCATCGTCGTTTCGTGGCGCTGAAGCCGCTCGTCTCCGACGTTGCCGAACTGCTGGCGATCGATCCCCAGGCGGGTATCGACTTCCAGATCCAGATGCAGGACGACATCGAGGTCGATGCGGACAGCGAACAGCTCTTCCGCGTGGTGCACAACATCTGCCGCAATGCCGTCCAGGCTTTGACCAATCACGAACCGGAGGACGGCCGTCCGCGGCTTGTCACCGTGTCGGCCATGCGGATTGGCAGCGTCGTCACAATCTCCGTCGACGATACCGGCCCCGGAATGCCACCCAAGGCGCGGGAGAACCTGTTCGCCGCTTTCCGCGGTTCGGCACGCTCCGGCGGCACCGGTCTCGGGCTTGCGATTGCGCGCGAACTGGTGCTCGCCCACGGCGGCACGATCGCGCTTGTCGAAAAGCCGACGCCCGGCACGCTCTTCCGCATCGAGTTGCCCGACCGGCCGGTGCCGCTCGACGCATTCCGCTCGAAGTTTCGCCATTAGCGCACGGCAATCACGGACCCATCCGGCGGGTTGCTGTCGAGGCTGCCCCCTCCAACAAATTTTTTTCAGTCCCCTTCCGCAGTGCAACACCCTGTTTTTCAGGGCGTTGCTGCACCGCCGTCGCCTCGACTGTCCACAGCAAGTCGGGCCATCGTCGTAAAAATGAAATTTTTTGCCGAACGGCGCTTGCAATCCCTGAGAGGACCCTTTAGAGAACCGCTCACGCAAGCGGTTCCGCCGCTTCAGGCAAAAGCACCCGTAGCTCAGCTGGATAGAGCACCAGACTACGAATCTGGGGGTCAGGAGTTCGAATCTCTTCGGGTGCGCCATTCTTCTTCAATAGCTTAGGCTACTCCATATCCCCGTCGTTGCGCGGGGATTTTTGCGTTTCAGACCATTGTTCCAGTTTGACATCGCGACGCGCGCGATCGACCGCGACCCCGTTCGGTCACGCTCGGCTGCGAAGCCGATTCGCTGTGGCGGAGGTGTAAGAACGACCACGGACGATCTCGGTCCCTTGGGTAGGCAGCAGCCACCGCTGCGAGGACCGCAAGAATGGTCACGGCAATCGCGCTGAGAATGGCTGGGCTGTTGAAGCCTGGCGACCGGATATCCTCGATAAGGCCTGCCTGCAGCCACGGCTGTTTTCCAGCGCAAAATATTCGCCGCACGGAGCGGCAGGAGAGGCAATTGTTCAACCCTCCGAACTGGTTAGGTGACAAATAATATATATTAGTATAATGTAATTTTTATAGGTCGTGGAGGCGCCGAAACCGTCTCGGAGCCTTTGGAGGATAGCGACTCCGGATCACAAAAAGGCGGAAGCGCCTTCACGAACTTTTGACGCCTGTATCTGAGAATTGGCCCAATGACTTCCTATATTTAGGAAGATACCGCGGCCACTGAAGGAAAGGAGGTGCTGGATGTATCGCTATATGATGAAAGAACTGCTGGTGATCGTTGCCGGCCTTTCGATATGTGCCTTCACGATCCTGTTCTTCCTGGCTAACTCGACGCCCAATCTCTGACGGACGCCAAAGCGCGATCCGCCGCCGCTTGAGCACGGGGCACTAGCGCTGTTGCAGAATGTCCAGCGTGCGCCGATCCTTCTCTCCCCCGAAATAACATTCAAGCGCTTGCACAAATGGGCTCTCCTCGACCTCGGCAAACAAGGTCATCGACGAGCGGAACTTCACGTCGTCGGGGCTGGAAAAGATGTCGTGCGCCGATTTCCCTGAAACCGCATTGACCAGTTCTGTGCATTGCCGAAGCCGCAGCCCGAGCAGCGGATGGGAGAGATAGGCCCGCGCTTCGTCGAGCCCGGAGATCGCATAGCGCTCTGCCATCGGCGAGTGGCCGAGGCCGGCGATCTGCGGGAAGACGAACCACATCCAATGCGTCCGTTTGCGGCCGTGGCCGAGCTCGTCCAGGACCGCGGCATAGACGCGGTCCTGGGCTTCGACGAAACGCTTGAGCTCGAAGGGATCAGCCATGCTGCGTTTCCTTCCGCGCCTGCAGCAGCGGTGACGTCAGTTACCAGCGATGATGAACATGAACCTTCACCAGCCGTTCGTAAACTGCGGCGATGGCGGTCTTGGTCTGCGAGTTGACGGCCGCAAGTGCGCTGGCGGCTGCGTTGGACTGTGCCTGTGCCTCGTTGCGAGCGCCAGGAATGACCACCGAGACTGCCTGCTGCTCGAGGATCCAGCGCAGCGCAAACTGTGCCATCGGCACGCCCTCGGGCACCAGCGGACGAAGCTGCTCGACGGCTTCCAGTGCCGCTTCGAGCGGCACGCCGGCAAAGGTTTCACCGACGTCGAAGGCTTCGCCGTGCCGGTTGAAGTTGCGGTGATCGTCAGCAGCAAAGGCCGTATCCCGGGTGATCTTGCCGGAAAGCAGACCGGAGGCGAGCGGCACGCGTACAATCACGCCGACATTCTTCTTGCTTGCCTCCGCAAAGAACAGGTCATGCGGGCGCTGGCGGAAGATATTGTAGATGATCTGCACGGTCGCGACGCCCGGATATTCGATCGCCTTCAGCGCTTCCTCGACTTTTTCGACCGACACGCCGTAGTGGCGGATCTTGCCCTTGGCAACGAGCTTGTCGAGCGCTCCAAACAGCTCAGGCCGATAGTAGATCTCGGTCGGCGGGCAGTGCAGTTGCACGAGGTCGAGCGTCTCGATGCCGAGATTGGCGAGGCTGCGATCGATGAAGGCTTCGATGTTCTCGCCGGTGTACCCTTCAGCGACGTGCGGGCTGAGCCGGCGGCCGGCCTTGGTCGCGACGAACGGCTTGTTGCCGCCGCGCTCCTTCAGCACCGCCGCAATGATCTTTTCGGACCGGCCATCGCCATAAACGTCGGCCGTATCAACGAAGGTAACGCCGGAATCGAGTGCCGCATTGAGCGCACGCTTGCCGTCCGCCTCGCTGACGTCACCCCAGGAGCCGCCGATCTGCCATGCGCCGAAGCCGATCTCGGAAATGGTTGCGCCGGTCTTGCCAAGAACTCTCGTTTTCATGGTGCTGTCTCCTGTTGTGCGTCGTCGATCATGGGTTGCATGGAGCGCTTCTATTATGACTGGTCTGATCGAGTAAATTAGAGCGAGATAGAGAGCGGGAAACGGCGCACATTTTTCTCGGCAGACTGCCCGAAAAAGGCGGCTCGGCCGGAAGCTGATATCCAGGGCGTGGGCGCCGGGAGCTAGTCGTCGAGCGAGACTACGGCCCTGCCGCGGGTGAGATCGACGACCATGGAAAGGATCGCCTCCGCTTCATCCTTGCGCAGGTCTACGGTCAGGACCGGGCCCTTGTCCGTGAAGCTCTCGCCGGCAATGGTCACGTCGCGGGCAAGGAGCCGCGCCTTGACCAGCGCCATGTCGGAAAAGTCGACCGCGACGGTGGCGCGCACGGTCTCGATCATCTCGATCTTTTCCGCCGCCCTGAGGCAGAGCGCCGCGGTGCCGCCATAGGCACGCACCAGGCCGCCGCTGCCAAGCAGGATGCCACCAAACCAGCGGGTGACCACGACGGCAACCCGGTCGAGTTCCTGGCCGTCGATCGCCGCCAGGATCGGTTTTCCGGCTGTCCCGCTCGGCTCGCCATCGTCGCTGAAGCGATAGGCCTGGCCGACACGCCAGGCCCAACAATTGTGATTGGCCGTGGGGTCGGAGTGAGCTGCGAGGAACTCTTTCGCCGCCTGTTCATCGGCAATGGGCGCGGCAACGGCCAGAAACCGGCTCTTCTTGACGTCCTGTGTTGCCGTTTCGATGCGCTTGAGGGTGAACATGGCCGCTTCCGTTTCTCAGACGCTGATAACGGATTGCGGGGAAGGGCGCCACCACGGTTTGGGTGAGTCGTGGGCTTGGCTGATGAAAGGGCGGGTGAACGTGCCAGTCCCTCATTTCTGTGCTGGTCACAGAAATCCAGTCACGGCGCGTCCGCGCCGTGAGGAGACGAGTTTATGCCTGTTTGACTGAGATGGTTCTTTCGCGCCGGCCGACGCGGCACGGCGGGTACTCTGTAAACTGTACAGAGATGAGGAGGAGAGGGGCAGGGTCGTGGAAAGCAGCGTGGCTGGCGGGTGAAACCCAGTCCCGTCATCGCCTCTCCCGCATTCGGGAGAGGACATTCTTGTCCCGCGGACCGGCTTCGATCAGCCGATCGCCATCAGGCTGGCATTGCCGCCGGCGGCGGCCGTGTTGATCGAGGTCGAGACTTCCTCGAGCAGCCAGTTGAGGCAATAGGCGTCGGGGTTCTTGCCGATCTCTTCGGTCGACGCCGCCTGGACGAGAACCAGCGGACCCGGCAGGCCCGCGATCGCCTTGCTGACCTCGCGCACCCGTTCACCGTTGCCTTCGACGAGCGCGCCGGCATAGGGACCGTCGGCCGACCAGTCCTTCGACCAGGAAAGCCGGGCGGCGATGCTTGCCGGCAGGCCCTTCAACGATGCCTGAAGACCTGAGGCAGCGTCGATGACGACCGTGTTGCCGGTGGCAAGGGCTGCACCCAGCTGGTGGTAGAGACCGGTCTCCGTCGCCGGAACCAGGAGGACGCGGCCGCGCGGATGCAGTGCGTAGAGGTTGCGCTCGCCGACCGGGCCCGGAAGCTCCGAGAGCAGGCCGAGAGCGGAGTTGCTGCCGGCAGTACGGGCGGCTTCTGCTTCGGCCTTGGCACCCTTGCCGTCGAGCCACTTGGCGAAGTCGAGCAGCGCCGGGTCCGTGTGGACGGAGCTGTGCTGCGGCGGCACCGGGGCGGTGGCGACCAGGCGGCCGAGATAGAGCGGGCCGCCGGCCTTCGGACCGGTGCCGGAAAGGCCGCGTCCGCCGAAGGGCTGCACGCCGACGACAGCGCCGATGACGTTGCGGTTGACGTAGAGGTTGCCCGCCTTCACCCGCGAGGTGACGTGGGCTATCGTCTCGTCGAGGCGCGTGTGCAGGCCGAAGGTGAGGCCATAGCCGGTGGCGTTGATGTCGTCGATCAACCGGTCGAGATCGTCGCGGCGGTAGCGAATGACATGCAGCACCGGACCGAAGACTTCGCGCTTGAGATCGGAGAGCTTGTCGAGCTCGATGATCGTTGGCGGCACGAAGGTGCCCTGTTCGGTTCCGGAGGCAGGGCCGATCTGCTCGACCTTGCGGCCGAGGCCGCGCATCGTTTCGATGTGCTTCTCGATGATGCCCTTGGCTTCCGCGGTGATGACAGGACCGACGTCGACCGAGAGCCGGTCCGTGCGGCCGATCTTCAGCTCATGCAGTGCACCCTTCAGCATAGAAAGCGTGCGGTCGGCGACGTCTTCCTGCAGGCAGAGAACACGCAGCGCCGAGCAGCGCTGGCCGGCGCTGTCGAAGGCCGAGGCGATGACGTCGCCGACCACCTGTTCGGCAAGCGCCGAGCTGTCGACGATCATGGCGTTCTGGCCGCCGGTCTCGGCGATCAGCGGGATCGGCCGGCCGGCTGGCGAAAGCCTGTCGGCAAGCTGCGCCTGGATCAGCCGGGCGACTTCGGTAGAACCGGTGAACATCACGCCGGCGATTTCAGGCGCCGCGACAAGGGCAGCACCAATGCGGCCGTCGCCGGGCAGCAACTGCAGCGCGTCGGCCGGGATGCCGGCCTCGTGCAGGATGCGCACGCCTTCGGCGGCAATCAGCGGTGTTTCTTCGGCAGGCTTTGCCAGCACCGGGTTGCCGGCAACGAGTGCGGCGGCAATCTGGCCGGCGAAGATCGCCAGCGGGAAGTTCCACGGGCTGATGCAGACGATGGGTCCAAGCGCCTTATGTGCCGGGCCGAGGGTGCGGCGGGTCTGTTCGGCGTAATAACGCAGGAAGTCGATGGCCTCGCGCACTTCGGCAATCGCGTTCGGCAGCGACTTGCCCGCTTCGCGCGAGATCAGGCCGAGCAGGGTCGGCATGCGTGCCTGCATCAGGTCGGCGGCGCGGGTGAGGCAGGCCGCGCGCTCGCTCGGCGAGACGGCAGCCCAGCTTGCGGCGGCCTTGGCGGCAAGGCTTGCGGCCTGGCGGGCGTCGGCTTCCGAAGCCTCGGTAACCGAGCCGACAACGTCGCGGTGATCGCCGGGGTTGACGACGGCGCGGGTTTCGCCGGACGCAGGGCCTGTTGCCAGTTGCGGCACGGCCTTCCAGTCGATCGCGGCGCTCGCCTGGAGTGCTGCGGTCAGCGAGGTCAGGCCCGCTTCGTTGGAAAGGTCGAGGCCGGCCGAGTTGCGGCGCGTTTCACCGAAGAGGTTGTCGGGAAGCGCAATTTGGTCATGCGGCGCGCCGACGACCGGCATGGTACGAACGATCTCGACCGGATCGGCAATCAGCTCGTCGACCGAGACCTTCGGGTCGGCGATGCGGTTGACGAAGGAGGAGTTCGCGCCGTTTTCGAGCAGGCGGCGAACGAGATAGGCAAGCAGCGTCTCGTGCGTGCCGACAGGCGCATAGATGCGGCAGGGACGGTCGAGATTGCCCTTGCCGACCACTTCGTCATAGAGCGGCTCACCCATGCCGTGCAGGCACTGGAACTCGTACTTGCCGACCTTGAAGTCCTTGCCGGCCATCTCGTAGATGGTCGCGAGCGACTGGGCGTTGTGGGTGGCGAATTGCGGGAAGATCACGTCGGTCGCGGCCAAGAGCTTCTTGGCGCAGGCGATATAGGAGACGTCGGTGTAGATCTTGCGGGTATAGACCGGGAAGTCTTCGAGACCGTCGAGCTGCGCGCGCTTGATCTCGGCATCCCAGTAGGCGCCCTTGACCAGGCGCACCATGACGCGGCGCTCGGCGCGGCGGGCAAGGTCGATGATGAAGTCGAGCACGTAGGGGCAGCGCTTGCCGTAGGCCTGGACGACGAAGCCCATGCCGGCCCAGCCCGCGAGGTCCTTGTCGAGGCACAGCTCTTCGAGCAGGTCGAGCGAAAGTTCCAGGCGATCGGCTTCCTCGGCATCGATGTTGAGGCCGATGTCATACTTCTTGGCGATGACGGCGAGAGCCTTCACCTTCGGCAGAAGCTCTTCCATGACGCGCGAGGCCTGCGAACGGGCGTAGCGCGGGTGCAGTGCCGAAAGCTTGATCGAGATGCCGGGGCCTTCATAGATGCCGCGGCCGGCCGACGCCTTGCCGATGGCGTGGATCGCCGTCTCGTAGTCGCGATAGTAGCGCTCCGCATCGGCAGCCGTCGTCGCTGCTTCGCCGAGCATGTCGTAGGAGTAGCGGAAGCCCTTCTGTTCGAGCGCGCGCGACCGGCGCAGCGCTTCGTCGATGGTCTCGCCGGTGACGAACTGCTCACCCATCATGCGCATCGCCATGTCGACGCCGCGGCGGATCACCGGCTCGCCGCAACGGGCGATCAGGCGGGTGAGTGCTGCCGAAAGGCTGCGGTCGTTGACGGTCGAGGTGAGCTTGCCGGTGACGACGAGGCCCCAGGTGGCGGCATTGACGAACAGCGAGCGCCCGCCGCCGATATGCGATTTCCAGTCGCCGTCGGCGATCTTGTCGCGGATCAGCGCGTCACGCGTCGCAGTGTCCGGGATGCGCAGCAGCGCTTCCGCAAGGCACATCAGCGCCACGCCTTCCTGGCTCGAAAGCGAATACTCCTGCACGAGGCCCTCGACGCCCGAGCCCTTGTGCTTGGCGCGCAGCGCCTCGATCAGCTTGCGGGCGGTCTTGGCAGCCGCCGCGCGGGTCGCGGCATCAAGGGTGGCTGCCTCGATGAGTGCGGGCAGCGCTTCGGTTTCAGGACGGCGGTAGGCGGCGGTAATGGCCTGACGCAGCGTGCTCTGCGGTCGAACCGGCGGAGCGAACTCGGCGAACGGAGCCTGCGGCGCGCCGGTCTCTGCAGTGGTCTTGTGAAGCGGTGTCTGGCTCATAGAGCGCTATCCTCCGGGAAGCGGTTTCTAAGGGCGCGGCGCACCCTCGATCGTGGGCGGAAAATACGCTTCCTTTCACCGTACATCCATCCGGCAAATTCCAAGTTTTGCGGAATGTTTCACCGTCTCGACTAATCGAGACCGGAGAGGATGCGGAATCTTGGCGATATTGCCGGATGATCCTGTGTCAGGCCGCCTTGCCGAAGTGCTTCTCGCGCGCCATCAGGCATTCGTCGTCGCCGGGCATGCAGGTGCGGCAGACGATCGGCCGGATTGCGTAGATCTTGCAGCCGACGTGCTCGCCGAGCTTGCCGCCGAGTGCGGAACAGCGGTCGTCCTCGCAGCGCATGCCGCCGAGATCGGCGGACACGTACTCCGCCGGGATCAGGTCGAGCTCCTCGTCCGTCTCCAGCGAGAAGCGCGGCCAGTCGGCCGAATAGGCGCAGCATGCGCCACAGCTCTGACAGTCGAAGGTTTCGTCAATGGATGCGGGTTCGGTCATGCGTCAAACTAGCATGAAGGTCCGCGGTCTGAAATGGCCCTCACGCGATAGCGGCATCGCGGCGTGCGATCTCGTAGTCTTCCGTATGCACCAGCACGCCATCGTCCGTCACCACCGCGATGCCATAGGCAGCAGGTTCATCGACGGACAGTGACGCGTCTGGTGCGTCGAAGGGCATCGGTTGCTGGTGCACCGGGCTCTTGAAGACCGAGAAGGGAATGCCGCGGCTGGAGCCGCTGATCGTGCGGTGTACGTGCCCGGCGAAGATATGCCGGACGTTACCGTGCCGTTTGACCAGATCGTAGAACTCCGTCTCGTTGGCGAGCCGGATCATGTCCATGCCGGTAAAGCCTGTCCGGTGCGGCGGATGATGCATGAAGATGAGCGCCGGCTTGTCGCCGGCCTCGCCAAGCTGCCGGTCAAGCCAGGCAAGGCGCTTGGCGCAGAGAAGGCCGGCATGGCTGGTTGGATAGTCATAGGGCGGCGCAAAGAGCGTATCGAGCAGGATGGCACGGCAATCCGGAAAATCGATCGCCTGCTGCACGAAACCGTGCTCGTCCGCTGGCGTGCCCGCGAAGACATCGAGAAAAATCTCGCGCCGGTCGTGATTGCCGATGGTGATGGCGACCGGTGGGACAAGCTGATCGACAAGCTGCTTCAGCCGTTCGTAGGAGGCGCGATCGGCGTAGTGGGTGAGGTCGCCGGTGAAAATCACGCGGTCGGCGTCCGCATGGTAGCGGTTGACGTGCTCGATGCCGGTCGCAAGGCGCTGAAAGGGATCAAGGCCGATGATCGTCGTGCCCTCGGGCACCATGTGCAGGTCGGTGAAAATGATCAGCTTTGTCATGGGGATCCAGGGTAACGTCGTAGGTGACCCAAGCTGTCTCGTGGCGTGTGACGCGTCAAGCGGCAACTTTGGGGCGACTCGCTCGGAGCCCGGCGGTTTTTCTTGCGGCGGGCTCGGGAAAGCGCTAATGCAAACGCATCTGATATATCAGCCATCAGCGCCACTGGGCGATGGCAAACGAGTTGGAGAAACGGCATGCGGTGGAAGCGCACGATCCAGTTGCTGGACGTTCATTGCGAGGGTGAGATCGGCAAGGTCGCGATCGGCGGCGTGCCGAAGATCCCGGGAAACTCGATCGCCGAGCAGCTCAACCACATCAATACCGTCGATGACAGCCTGCGCCGGTTCCTGTGTCTGGAGCCGCGCTCCGGCTCGATCGGCTCGGTCAACCTGCTGGTACCGCCGAAGCGGCCGGAAGCCGATGCCGGCTTCATCATCCTTCAGGCTGACCAGGCGCATGCCATGTCCGGCTCGAACTCGATCTGCGTCACCACGGCGCTGCTTGAATCCGGCATCATCGAGATGAAGGAGCCGGAGACCGTGGTGATGCTCGACACGGCGTCGGGCCTCGTCAAGGCCACTGCCACCTGCCGCGACGGTCGTTGCGAAAAAGTGAAGCTGACGATGGTTCCGTCCTTCGTGCACGAACTCGACGTCGAGGTCGATACGCCGAAGTGGGGCAAGATCAAGCTTGATCTCTGCTATGGCGGCATCTTCTATGCGCTGGTCGATGTCGGCCAGATCGGCACGACGATCGACAAGGCCAACGCCCGCGAGATCGTCGAAGCCGGCATGATCCTCAAGGACATCGTCAACCGCACGATCCCCGTCGTCCATCCGGAAATCCCTGAGATCAAGGGTGTCGCCTATGTGATGTTCCGCGATGTCGAGGCGGATGGCACGATCCGCACCTGCACGACCATGTGGCCGGGCCGCGTCGACCGCTCACCCTGCGGCACCGGCAGCTCGGCCAACCTCGCGACGCTGCACGCACGCGGCAAGGTCAAGGTCGGTGATGTCCTGAAGTCCCGCTCGATCATCGGTTCGGAATTCGAAGTCGGCCTCGAAGGTGTGACCACCGTTGCCGGCCGCGAGGCGATCATCCCGACGATCGCCGGCCGCGGCTGGACCTTCGGCCTGCACCAGGTGGCGCTCGACCCCTTCGATCCGCTCGCCGACGGTTTTGCGCTCACCGACACCTGGGGACCGCAGGCAGGCGAGATTCGCTGACACACACCTGCCAGCGACGCTTCACGCTCCCTGTGCTCCAAACGAAAGCGCGGGCCGAAGATCTTGAGATCTCCGACCCGCGCTGGCCCTTGGGAGGCGTGTTCAGTTACTTGATACGGCTGGTCTTGCCGAGCATGGCGGTCTGCAGGGCGTCGCTGCCACTAAGTTCCGCGAGCTTGCGTTCGGCGAAGGCGTCACCCTCGTTGGCGGCCTTGCGGAAGATCGCACGGGCGGCCGGGATATCCTTGGCGGTGCCTTCACCGTTCTCGAGCATGAGGCCGAGATTGACCATGGCATCGACATTGCCGCGGTCTGCGGCCAGGCGATAAAGCTTGGCAGCCTTGGCGTTGTCTTCCGGTACCAGCTTGCCCTCGTCCAGGATGACCGCCAGGTTGAAGGCGGCGACGTCGTCGCCGGCGAGCGTTGCCCGTTCGAACCATTCGACCGCCAGCTTGCCGTTGACCGGCGTGCCCATGCCGTCGCGATAGGAAACGCCGAGATTGTAGGCGGCGAGAACATTGCCGGCGGCAGCGGCCTTCTGGTTCAGTGCGAATTCGGTGGCGGTGTCGCCCTGTTCACCCATGAGGACAGCGTAATTGGTCATCGCCAGCGCGTGGCCGTGTTCGGCTGCTTCGCCGAGAATGCGCAGCGACTGGGCCTTCTGGCCTGCCTTGTCGAGCACGCGGGCAAGCTGAAATTCGGCGCGCGCGCCGCTCTTCTGGTTATAGGCCTCGCGGCAGGCCGAAAGCGCCACGCCGATGCTGATGTCGTCGGTGGCAACGGCCGGGAAAGTCTGGTTGCGTTGCAGGTCGAAGATGCTGCCCGCTTCGCGGTCGCAGACTTCGGCAGCGGAGAGCTCGGCAGCACGTGCCGACGGCAGGGCGATCGCCGCCACCGCGAGCAGGCTGACGATCGCCAGCAACAGGGCGTTGATGATGCGGGTGCCGGATGTGCTGCGCTTTTCCATGGTGCTCTCCCCTTCTCTTGACGATGAATTTATCGGCGACCTTCGCGGAAGGCTGTTCCGGCGGGAACAGCCCGCAGGCAAAAGCTCTGGCGGAGTGACGGAGGAACATGTGGGGCGGCCTTTGAGCCGGCTTGCATCCGGGAACGCCGGGGCTATCCTCGAATGTCGCAACGCTCAAACGGGAGAGGGGCAATGGAAGATCTGGCAGCGCCAATGCGCAAGATGCTGGTGAGCCGACGCGTCGTCGTCGGTGGTCTGTTGCTGGCGGCGGCCGGTGGTGGTGTTGCCACCTCCTGGGCAAGCCCCTCCCTTGGCGAGGCAACGGAGGTCCGCGGCGACGTTCGACGGAAGCAGGCGGATAAGGATGACCCGCTCGCGGGCGGCAGCCAGCTCTTTGAGAATGACCGCGTGCACACGAGCGCCGAGAGTTTTGCGACCTTGAACCTCGGCACCGACACGCGCGTGCTGCTCGGCGCTGAAACCGAATTGCTCGTCGATAGCTTCATCGCCGGTCAGGGCGGCACGCTCGAACTCGGAACGGGTCGCATGGTCTTCGACCGGCCCGAGGGCCTGCCGAAGGTCGATGTAGCGGTTCGCACCGCCTTCGGCATGATCGGCGTTCGCGGCACCAAATTTTTCTGCGGGCCGAGCCGAGCCGCATTCGCCGTCTTCGTCGAACATGGCAGCGTTTCGGTCGCGCGTGGTAGTGTGACCCGGATCGTCGCTGCGGGGCAGGGGGTGGAGTTCCATCACCGTGGTGACGCCCCGAGCGAGCCCATCAACTGGGGTGAGCCGCGTATCAGGGAAGCCTATGCCAGCGTCGGCCTGACACGTTGAGCCGACGCTATTCCGGACAATAGGCTGCCTTGCACGTTGTGTCCCGGCAGCTGGCTTTCCGGCGCTTTAATCCGCAACCGTAAAAAGCTCCATCGTCGCAAAGCCGCGAATTTCGTGGCTGCCGAGCGGGCGAAGCGGCTGCCTGCTTTCCGCCGCCGCGGCGGGCCCAACGCAGATTGCGGTGCCGAGGAACTTGTTCGCCTCCTGCAACCGTGCGGCCAGGTTGATCGCGTCCCCATGGGCCGTGTAGTCGAGCTTGCCGCCGGCGCCGACTTCGCCGACGACAGCCGGCCCGGTCTCGACGCCGATCCTCGTCCTGCCGAAGCTGTTGGCCGCGAACTGCGGACGCCGACGCATCTCTTCGGTCAGCGCATGGATCGCCCTGGCGCAATCGATGGCCCTGTCGACATGCTGAGGGAGGTCTTCGGGCGCATTGAAAAAGGCGTGCACCGCATCGCCGACCACCTTGTCGACCATGCCACCATGCGCCGCCACCAGCGCATTGACCTCGGCAAAGTAGATGTCGAGCAGCGCGATGAGGTCCCGCGGTTTCAGCCTTTGCGACAGGGACGAAAAGCTCTCGATATCGGTGAAGAGCGCCGTCACCTGCCGCTCCTCGCCGGCCACGCGCGCAAGCCCGGGATTGTCGATGTAGCGGGCGACGACCGATTGCGGCAGGTATTGCGAGAATTTCTGCCGCGCCGCGGCTTCCGCTCGCCGCACCCGGGTAAACTGCAGGACGCTCGTGACCGCGAGAACCACGGCGAGCGCGACGGAAATGCTGACCGCATCGATAAGCCAGCCGCTGATGTCATAGATGGAGGCTGCTGCCGCGACAACGGCGGCAACCGCACCAAGGCCGAGCGCCGCCGATATCAGCGGTCGAAGGCGGGCGGCCGCGAAGGCGATGCCGAGTCCGGCGATGAGGGCCATGGCGGCCTCGGCGAGCGGAAGTCGATCGTCGCGCTTCGGTATGAAGCCGGTCAGGATCGCGTTGGCAATATCCGCGTGGATCTGAACCGAGGGCTCGAGCGGCATCGAGGCGCTGGGCCGCAAGCCCCCAAGGTTCGGCAGGCTGCTGCCGATGAGCACGAGTTTGCCGGTAAACCGGTCTGCTGCCGCCTTGCCGGACAGCACGTCGGCGGCGGAAACGGTGCGGGCGGCGAGCCGGTCCGCGGCACTGGCGACGAAGCGCAGGCTGCCGGTTTCGTCGAGCGCGATCACCTGTCCGTCGATGCGCAGCCAGGCGGGTGTGCCGCCGAGGATGGGCGTTCCGGCTCCACGCATCAGCCGTGTCGCCTCGATCGCCAACGTCGGGTAGGCGTCGTTGCCGAGAATGGCATACGCCTGAACCCGGCGGATGCGCGCATCCTCGTCACCAACGAGAAACGAGGCCGCCGCCGCCTTCGCACGGTCCATGAACGCGGCACAGGAGGTTTCGGCGCCATCGAGGAACCAGAGCTCGGGCGGGGCGAAGGGGCGGCTCAGTGCCAATGGCGGCACCGGGCGCGGCCGCTCCTGCACCGTGTCGGCCACAAGAAAGCCGAGCACGACGGGAACGCGTCCAAGGGCGGAAGCGAGGGCCGCGTTGCCATCGCCGGTCGCATTGCAATCGGCGCTAAAGACGAAGTCGACGGCCACGGCCTTGGCGCCAGCCGACGCAAGCCCCGACAGAAGATCGGCGGTTGCGGTCCGGTCCCATTCGCCAGAGGGGCGTGATTGGTTGGCCTGGCGGTCGATGTCGACGACAAGGATGTCAGGCGATTGCGGGGCAGGAATCCATTGCGTCAGGCTGTCGAAGAACAGCTCGCGCTGCGTTTCGAATACCGGCTCGGCGAAGAGATAGAGAGCGACGGCAACCAGCAGGCTCGTCAGGAACCCGCCGGCAAGCGGAGTGAGGCGCAATTGCCGGCGCGGCTCAGCGGCCATGCGGTCTAGTCCTCCTCCGGGTCGGCAATGCTGTGCAGGCGGCCGACCTTGCAGGCTATGATGCCGTCGCTGCGCTTGATCGCGCCGCTCTCCTCCAGCCATTGGATGGCGCGGTTGACCTTCGGCCGGCTGGCGCCGAGCACACCGGCGATATCCGTCTGGCTCATGGTCAACCGGAGATTGGCACTTTCCGGCAGCTCGTTTCCGTGAATCTGCCTGAGCGTGGCAAGGAAGAAGCGCGCGACGCGGGCATTGAGATCGTAAAGCGCGATGGTCTCGAGCCGCTCGGTCGTGTCGCGCAGCTGCGCGCAGAGAAAGCGGATGACGGCTTCGGCCGCTTCCGGCCGGTTGGTGACGATATCGAGAAAGGCCTTCTTGCCGATCACGTAGCCCTCGGAGGCGGTCATCGCCGTGGCGTCGGCAGACCGCGTCTGGCCATCAAGCACCGCCATCTCGCCGAAGATCGCCCCGGCTTCGTGCTGGCGCAGCATGAGTTCGCGGCCTTGTGGCGTGATCAGCGACAGCTTGATGCGCCCGGAGATGACGACAATCATGTAATTGCCTTCGTCGCCACGCTGGAAGATTACGGTGCCGGCCGGCCACTTCCTGTAGGTCGCAATATCGGCAAGTTCGGCAATGGCATCCTTGTCGAATTCTTCAAAGATTGGAAACGAGCGCCAGAATGTCGGGCTCCGGTTGATTTCGTTCATGACATGCCCCCGCGCGGCGTCCCCTGCCGCGCCGAAATTCTTCGCCCAGCCGCCTCGTCCTTGCAATAGAAAAGAACGATGCGCCGACGATGTGGTTCCATGTTCGTCCGCGGACAAGTCAGCAAGCGCCAGGCTCCGAGGTTGACGATGTCAGCTGGTCGTTTCATTTTCTTGAACGATCTGTCGCTTCCGAAGCGGCTAGATGATTTTGAAAATGCTGATACTTCTGTTGCCAACAACCGTTTCTCACAGGAGCCTCGCATGCCTCAGAATGTTGTCGTCCTTATCGGACGCGTCCTCCTTTCCATCATGTTCATCATGTCCGGTTTCAGCAAGCTCATGGATCCGTCGGGCACGGCCCAGATGATCACCGGCGCTGGTTGGCCGGCTCCGACCGCACTCGCCTACCTTGCCGGCCTCTTCGAACTCGTCGCCGGACTTGCCGTTCTCGTCGGCTTCCAGACGAAGATTGCTGCCTACCTGCTTGCGGCGTTCAGCCTCGTGACCGCCTTCGCCTTCCACAGCGGCGCGATCAACATCCCGACCTTCCCGCCGGAAGCCAATGGCCTGCTGACCGTCTTCAACGGCCTGATGATGATGAAGAACATCGCGATCGCCGGTGGTTTCCTCGTGCTCGCTGCTTTCGGTCCTGGCGCGCTGTCGGTTGACAAGCGCGGCGCCTGAGCCCGGTTTCGTACCAATCACAAAAGCCCGCCGTCTATCGGCGGGCTTTTTGCGTTTCAGGGATAGATCACACCCTTGCGCAGGATGACATTGCCGTAAAGCCGGGGCTCGCTGGTCTGGACCACGGTGTGGGCAGCTTTGACCCGCGGATAGAAATCCGCGCCGAGCAGGGGAACGACGCGACGGTCCGGCTCATGACGTCCGCAACAATCGATGATCTCGCGATGCACCGGGTCGAGTGCGTCCTTGTCCTGCTTGACTGTCGCGCGGAAGATTGCTTCGGACACGAAATCGTCGATCGGCAAAACGCTGAGGATGGCGTCGAGCACCGGGATCAACGCATGCCCGTCGAGCCGGATGAGCCGGCGCGCGTGTTCCTGGCCCGGATAGTTGCCGTCGACGAGCGCGATCTCGTCGCCATGCCCCATGGCTCTGAGCGCGTAGAGCAATTCTGGACTGAGGATCGGGTTTAGTCCTTTCAGCATCAGCTGAGCTCCTTGAACAGGACATTGGTATCGAGCAGGTAGCGGGAGAACAGCGGTAGGCTGGCGCCGCCGATGGCGCGGGCGTGGCTGCCGACCATGCCTTCCACCAGTTCCGGAATGGTCACCCCCTGGAGGTCGAGGTCGTAGAGCGCCTTGCGTGTCGCAGCGAGCAGCCGGGCCCGAACCCAGGGCGGAAAGCCGCCGTCGATGACGACGGCCGAGAAGTCGACGATCGAAACGGCCGACACGACGGCCTGCGCAAGGGCCGCGCCGCAGTCGTCGATCCAGATGTCGAGCGGCTCGCCGAAGTCGATCCAGTCGTCGGCCGAGTACCAGAGCGGCCGCGGGTCGATGCCACGGTCGCGCAAAAGGTTCTCGAGAACGAAGACCGAGGCGATCTTGAGCAGCTGGATGGTCTTGCCGTCCTTGCCCGAGACCGGCAGCGGGCCCACGGCGCCGGCGGTGCCAGTGCGTCCGGAGAAGAGTGCGGAATTCAGGACGACGCCGCCACCGATGAACGAGCCGATGTAGAAGTAGACGAAATCGGGGTAGCTGGCGCCGACGCCGAAGGCGAGCTCGGCGCCGCAGGCGCTGGTGCCGTCGTTCTGCAGGAAGACCGGATAGGCGGTGCGGGCCGATATCGCGGCTTGCAGATCGATATCGCGCCACTTGTTCATTTCTTCCCGCGGCGCGCCCACTTCCTCCGCCCAGTTCCAGAGTTCGAAGGGCGTGGCGATGCCGACACCGGCGATCCGCTTGCGCTGGTCCGGCGTCAGTTGCTGTTCATGCTTCGCCATGCCCGAAATGATGAAGTCGACGAGATCGCCAGGCAGCGGATAGGCATGCACATGGTGCAGGTGCAGCCGGATGGTGCCGACGAAATCCATGAGCACGAGATCGGCGCTGCGCCGGCCGATCTTCACGCCGAAGGAAAAGACCGCGTCCGGGTTGAGCCGCATCGGCGTCGATGGTTGTCCGACCTTGCCGCGAACAGGGTCGCCCTTGACCAGCAGGCCGTCGCTTTCGAGCGCCCGCATGATCACCGAAACGGTCTGCGCGGAAAGGCCGGAACGGCGGGCGATATCGGCTTTGGAGAGGCCGCCGTGGCGTCTGACCAGCGACATGACCAGGCGCTCGTTATAGGCGCGCACACGCGTCTGGTTGGCGCCACCGCTTGGATCGATGACTTCTGGTTGCGTCGGTCCCCGATCAGGACCGTCTGTCAATGACATGCCACCGTCTCCTCCCGTTGGCATTAGATTATTTTGAGCAGGATGCGGGCGGAAACCGCATCCACTGTTCCTCATCCCGCTCTGGCGTCCGCTTGGCGCAGGTCTGTTGTTTCCGCTTGTCGCGGCTCTGTCAATTTGACGGGCGCTGCAATCCTGGGGCGGAGCCTCGTCATCCCAAGAATGCCACATCGAAATAATAATTCAATTTGATTTATTTATTGACACCCCGGAAATTTAGTGTTTGTTTTTGTCTCGGAAGCGCCAATTGCAGCGGAGGAGAATGCTGCGAAAGGTGTGGCCTGGGCCGGTCCGCTGGCACGATTTTCAATCCTTGGGAGGATTTCATGAAGAAGACTGTTCTTTCTGCTGCTTTTGGCGCGCTGTCGCTTGGCGTTGTCTTCGCCGCGCCGGCGCAGGCTGCTGATGTTGGCGCCTGCCTCATTACCAAGACCGATACCAATCCCTTCTTCGTCAAGATGAAGGAGGGTGCCACCGCCAAGGCCCAGGAACTCGGCGTGACTCTGAAGGCCTATGCCGGCAAGATCGACGGCGACCATGACAGCCAGGTGGCCGCGGTCGAATCCTGCATTGCCGATGGCGCCAAGGGCATCCTGATCGCCGCTTCCGATACCAAGGCGATTGTCGACCAGGTGAAAAAGGCGCAGGAAGCCGGTCTGCTCGTGATCGCCCTTGATACACCGCTTGATCCGCCGACCGCCGCCGACGCGACCTTTGCTACCGACAACCTGCTCGCCGGCAAGCTGATCGGCCAGTGGGCCGCCGCCACCATGGGTGAGGGCGCCAAGACCGCCAAGATCGGTTTTCTCGATCTCCTTCCGTCGCAGCCGACCGTCGACGTCCTGCGTGACCAGGGCTTCATGATGGGCTTCGGCATTGACACGAAGGACCCGAACAAGATTGGCGACGAGGATGATCCGCGGATCGTCGGTCACGACGTCACCAACGGCAACGAGGAAGGCGGCCGCAAGGCCATGGAAAACCTTCTGCAGAAAGACCCTGAGATCAACGTGATCCACACCATCAACGAGCCGGCCGCCGTTGGCGCCTACCAGGCGCTGAAGGCCGTCGGCAAGGAAAACGACGTGCTGATCGTGTCGGTCGACGGCGGTTGCCCGGGTGTGAAGTCGGTCGCCGAAGGCGTGATCGGCGCGACCTCGCAGCAGTACCCGCTGATGATGGCCGCCCTCGGTATCGAGGCGATCAAGAAGTTCGCCGACACCGGTGAGAAGCCGAAGCCGACCGAAGGCAAGGACTTCTTCGACACCGGCGTTTCGCTCGTCACCGACAAGCCGGCCGCCGGCGTCGAATCGATCGACACCAAGGTCGGCACGGACAAGTGCTGGGGCTGATTGCCCGGCCTTGGCGGTCACGACGACAAAACAACGGAAGGGCGGCCCCGGCCGCCCTTCGCGTAAGCGCCGATGTCTTTGACAAGGCGAAGAAAACCGCGCAGCTTTTAATGAGTGCTATTGCCCGCGTCTTGGTGGGCGGGCTGTGCACGACACCATCGCAACCCCTTGGGAGTGGGGTTCACGGGAGGAAGGTCCATGGGCGAGCCCAACACAGCCGCACAGCCATCCCAGGAATTCGAAAAAGTCCTGGTCAACAGTTCAACGCAGGTCGCGTCGTTCGATACGCATGACAAGACGCCGATCCAGAAGATCCAGCATTTCCTGCATTCGACGCCGGCGGCTGTGCCGTTCATCGTGCTGGTTGCTGCGATCCTGATCTTCGGCATCGCCATCGGGGGCAAGTTCTTCTCGTCCTACACGCTGACCCTCATCCTCCAGCAGATCGCCATCGTCGGTATCCTCGGCGCCGCGCAGACGCTGGTGATCCTGACTGCCGGCATCGATCTTTCGATCGGCGTCATCATGGTGCTTTCGGCGGTCATCATGGGCAATTGCGCCGTCACCTACGGCCTTCCGGCACCGATCGCGATCTTCATCGGCTTCGTCGTCGGCGGCGCGTGCGGCCTCCTTAACGGTTTCCTGGTGTCCAGGGTCAAGCTTCCGCCGTTCATCGTCACGCTGGGCACCTGGTACGTGATCATGTCGACGAACTTCATCTATTCGGCGAACGAAACGATCCGCGAGGCCGACGTCACCGCCGTCACCCAGATGCTGCACGTGTTCGGCGTGAGCTTCAAAGTCGGCTCCGCCGTGCTCACCCTCGGCGTCATCACGATGGTCGCGCTGGTCTTCGGCCTCTGGTATGCGCTCAATCATACCGCCTGGGGACGCCACCTCTATGCCGTCGGCGATGATCCGGAAGCGGCCAAACTCTCCGGTATCCGCACCAGCCGCGTGCTCTTGAGCGCCTACACGCTGGCGGGCCTGATTGCCGCCCTTGCCGCCTGGGTCTCGATCGGCCGCAATGGCTCGATCTCGCCCTCGGCTGCGGTCACCGACTACAACCTCCAGGCCATCACCGCAGCGGTCATCGGCGGCATCTCGCTCTTCGGTGGACGCGGCTCGATCCTTGGAACGCTGATCGGCGCCATGATCGTCGGCGTCGTCTCCATGGGGCTCAACATGATGGGCGCCGATCCGCAATGGAAGGTCTTCCTCACCGGCGTGCTGATCATCACCGCCGTCGCAATCGACCAATGGATCAGAAAGGTAGCAGGCTGATGGCTCAGGAACCCATTCTCACCGCGCGCGGCCTGGTCAAGCGATATGGTCGTGTGACGGCCCTCGATCATGCTGACTTCGATCTCTACCCGGGCGAGATTCTTGCCGTCATCGGCGACAACGGTGCGGGCAAATCCTCGATGATCAAGGCGATTTCCGGCGCCGTCACGCCGGATGAGGGCGAGATCAGGCTCGAGGGCCAGCCGGTTCACTTCCGCTCGCCGATGGACGCACGCTCGGCCGGCATCGAGACCGTCTACCAGAATCTGGCGCTGTCGCCGGCCCTCTCGATCGCCGACAACATGTTCCTCGGCCGCGAGATCCGCAAGCCTGGCATCATGGGCAAGCTCTTCCGCACCCTCGATCGCGCGGCGATGGAACAGAAGGCGCGGGCAAAGCTCTCCGAGCTTGGCCTGATGACCATCCAGAACATCAACCAGGCGGTGGAAACGCTCTCGGGCGGCCAGCGCCAGGGCGTGGCGGTGGCGCGTGCCGCGGCCTTCGGCTCCAAGGTGGTGATCATGGATGAACCGACGGCGGCACTCGGCGTCAAGGAAAGCCGGCGGGTGCTGGAACTGATCCTCGACGTGCGCGCCCGTGGCCTGCCGATCGTGCTGATCTCGCACAACATGCCGCATGTATTCGAGGTGGCCGACCGCATCCACGTTCACCGGCTCGGCAAGCGGCTCTGCGTCATCAATCCGAAGGAGTACACGATGTCGGACGCCGTCGCCTTCATGACCGGGGCGAAGGAGCCGCCGCGCGAGGCGCTCGCGGCATGAACGTCGAGCCGATCGCCAAAGAAATCCTGAAACGGGCGGCGGATGCTGCCCGTTTCGTCGTCGCCATCGCCGGGCCGCCAGGTGCCGGCAAGTCGACGCTGGCGGACGCGCTCGCCGAGACCCTGGTCTCAGGCGGCGAAAAGGCGGCCGTCCTGCCGATGGACGGGTTTCACATGGACAATGCGGTCCTTGAACAAAAGGGCCTCCTTGCCCGCAAGGGCTCGCCGGAAACCTTCGACGTCCGGGCTTTCCTGTCGACGATCTCAGCGGTCCGCGCCAATGACGGCGAAGTGCTGGTTCCGGTCTTTGACCGCTCGCGCGAGATCGCGATCGCATCTGCTAGGATCGTCGCCCCCGAGACCCGCATCGTGCTGGTGGAGGGAAACTACCTGCTGCTCGACGAGGCGCCCTGGAACAGGCTCGAGGGTGCCTTCGATTTCTCGATCTTCATCAATCCCGGTGTCGAAGAGCTGGAGCGGCGGCTTTTGCAACGCTGGTACGATCATGGCTATGACGAGGAGGCGGCCAAGCGCAAAGCCTTTGGCAACGACATCCCGAATGCGCATAGGGTCGTCGACCACCAGCGGCCCGCCGATCGCGTGCTTGCGGATTTCTGAGCGATGGTCGGATTGCGCATTGTCTTCCCGGGCGCATTGGTGTTATCGAGACGCGGTTCCACCACATGAGTAACCGCCCGCCACCGCACCTGCCGGCTGCACAGCCGCGCGCGCGGATCGGGCGCGAGCACCGGGAGCGGGATCAGGAAAAGTGTACGCGGATTTCCGCCTGCATCCCGCCCTGACCTAGGAGAACGCTGACCATGCAAGACCTCGTTATCCGCCGGCCGGATGATTGGCACCTTCACCTGCGCGACGGCGATATGCTGAAAGGCGTTATCGCCGATACCAGCCGCCACTTCGCCCGCGCGATCATCATGCCCAACCTGGTGCCGCCGGTCGTCACCACCGCAGACGCCAGCGCCTATCGCGAGCGTATCCTTGCAGTGATCCCTGCGGGCGATAGCTTCGAGCCGCTGATGACGCTCTACCTCACCGCAGGCACGAACCCTGACGACGTCGAGGCGGGCCATAGAAGCGGCCTCGTCAAGGCGGTGAAGCTCTACCCGGCGGGCGCGACGACGAATTCACACAGTGGCGTGCGCAACATCGACGAGGCGATGCCGGTGCTGGAACGCATGGCGAAGATCGGCCTGCCGCTCTGCGTCCATGGCGAAGTCACGAGCGCGGACGTCGACATCTTCGACCGCGAGGCCGTGTTCATCGAGACCGTGCTCGACCCCTTGCGCAAGCGCCTGCCGGAACTGAAGGTGACGATGGAGCACGTCACCACCAAGGACGGTATCGATTACATCAAGGCGTCGAAGGCAAACCTTGCCGGCTCGATCACCACCCACCACCTGATCATCAACCGCAACGCCATCCTCGTTGGCGGGATCAAGCCGCACTACTACTGCCTGCCGGTTGCCAAGCGCGAAAACCACCGTCTGGCGCTGCGCGCTGCGGCCGTCTCCGGCGACAAGCGCTTCTTCCTCGGCACGGACTCCGCACCGCACGTCGACCCGCTGAAGGAATGCTCCTGTGGCTGCGCCGGCATCTACACCTCGATCAACACCATGAGCTGCCTGGCGTATGTGTTCGAAGAGGAAGGCGCGCTCGACAAGCTCGAAGCCTTCGCCTCGCTGAACGGCCCCGCCTGGTACGGCCTGCCGGTCAATGAGGAGACGATCACGCTCAGGAAGCAGGCGGACGCCGTTTCCTATCCCAAGAAGATCGAGACCGGCGCCGGTCTGGTCACCGTTTTCGATCCGATGTTCCCGCTCCACTGGGCCGTCGTCTGATCGCCACTGCATAATTCCCTGGGCCGGATGGATCCAAGGACAAAATTATGCAGCAGTTCAAAGTGTTACAGCGACCTTCGCGCGTCTGAACAGACGCGCGGCGCTGTAGAAATTGAAGGAGAGTTTGATGTTTTCCAACGCGTTCACCGACAAGGCTGTGATGGCCGAGCTGGTTGCCAAGATGCTCTGGGAGATCAAGGCGGTGCATTTCAGCGCCGACAAGCCCTACAAGCTGTCGTCCGGCATGGCGAGCCCCGTCTATATCGACTGCCGCAAGCTCATCTCTTACCCGCGCATCCGCTCGGCGGTGATGGACTTTGCCGCCGCTTCCATCCTGCGCGAGGCGGGCTTCGAGAAGTTCGACGTCGTCGCCGGTGGCGAGACGGCCGGCATTCCTTTCGCCGCGATGCTCGCCGAGCGTCTCGGCCTGCCGATGATCTACGTTCGCAAGGCGCCGAAGGGCCACGGCCGCAACGCCCAGATCGAAGGCCATATGCCGGAAGGCGCGCGCGTGCTTGTGATCGAGGATCTGACGACGGCCGGTGGGTCGATGTTCAAGTTCATCGACGCCATTCGCGCTGCGGGCGGCATCGTCGACCATGGCATCGCGCTCTTCTACTACGACATCTTCCCGGAAGCGGTCGGCGAGATGAAGGGCAAGGGCGTCGACCTGCACTGGATCGCCACCTGGCGCAACGTCCTTGCGGTCGCCCGCCAGCAGGCGCTCTTCGATGAAAAGACGCTCAGTGAAGTCGAGGCCTTCCTGAATGCGCCGCTTGCCTGGTCGGGTCGCAACGGCGGCGTGATCGCCCTGGCGTAATGTCCAAGGAGGCCCCGGTTCGGCCGGGGTCTCGCAACTTCCCAGATTCAGTTTTTAAATCGATTGAAATTTGACCGAGGAGGACGACCGATGATCGTATGTTGTGGTGAAGCGCTGATCGACATGTTGCCGCGGGACACGACCGCAGGCGAGAGCGCCTTTGCGCCCTATGCCGGTGGCGCGATCTTCAACACGGCGATCGCGCTCGGCCGCCTCGGCATCCAGACCGGCTTCTTCACCGGCCTGTCCGACGACATGTTCGGCGATATCCTGCGCGAGACGCTGAAGGCGGCGAATGTCGATTTCGGCCCCTGCGCGACGCTCTCGCTGCACACCACACTCGCCTTCGTCAAACTGGTCAACGGCCACGCCAGCTACGCCTTCTTCGACGAGAACACCGCCGGGCGGATGATCACGATCGAGCATCTGCCGGCGCTCGGCGATTTCTGCGAAGCGCTGCATTTCGGTGCGATCAGCCTGATCCCGGAGCCCTGCGGCTCGACCTATGAAGCCCTGATGACGCGCGAGCATGAAAAGCGGGTGATCTCCTTTGACCCGAACATCCGGCCGGGTTTCATCAAGGACAGGGACGCCCATCTCGCCCGGATGAACCGCATGGCGGCGATGTCCGATATCATCAAGTTCTCCGACGAGGACCTTGCCTGGTTCGGCATGGACGGCAGCCATGACGAGCTTGCCGCCGAATGGCTGAAGCGCGGACCGAAGCTGGTGCTGATCACCAAGGGCGCCGATGGTGCCGTCGGCTACACGGCGCGCCATAAGGTCGAGGTCGCCGGCGAGCGCGTCACTGTCGTCGACACGGTCGGCGCCGGCGACACCTTCGACGCCGGCGTGCTGGCGTCGCTGAAGCTCGCCGGTCTCCTGACCAAGGCGGATGTTGCCGATCTCGGTGAGACTGCCGTCCGCAACGCGCTCGCGCTCGGTGCCAAGGCGGCGGCCGTCACGGTTTCCAGGGCAGGGGCGAACCCGCCGTGGAAACACGAAGTCGGCCTTTGAGCCTCATCTAACCGTCTTCTGGATCCGGGCGATATTCGAGAATATCGCCCGGCTGGCATTCCAGCACGGCGCAGATTTTCTCCAGCGTGTCGAAGCGCACGCCTTTTACCTTTCCCGATTTCAGCAGCGAGATGTTCTGCTCAGTGATGCCTACCTGCTCGGCGAGATCGCGTGAGCGGACTTTCCGTTTCGCCAGCATGACGTCGAGGTTGACGATAATCGGCATCCCCTAGACGAAGCTCCTGTTCTCCGCGTCGACCCCCGACGCGATAACCATGACATGGCCGAGGCCGACGACGAGGCCCGCCATCAGCAGAACGACGATGGTGCCGCCATTGATGTCGACGACCACCGAGCGTCCGCTGGCGCCGGGATTGTCGTAGGTGACGGCAAGGATGCCGATGCCGTTGCTGATCGTCATGCACAGTGCGCCGGCAAACGCAGTCAGTCCCACACGTCGGAGCAACACGCCATTGCGGCCGGAGAGGATCTCGCCACGCTGGAAGCCATCGAAAAGCTGCCAGGCAAAGGCCAGACCGGCAAGAACGAGCGCGTTGTTGATGGCGGTCAGGAAAACGACCGTGGCGATGGCGCGGTAGGAGAGGGTGATCGTTTCCAGCCGGGGAAAGACGACGTCGCGAATGCTCTGCTCGAAGCCCTGCCGGTCAAAGAAAATCTGCCAATGCCCATAAACGACCGCCGAGCAGAACAACACTCCGCTCAACACGACCATGAGCTTCATGAAGCGGCTGAGCTTGCGCAGCCTCTCGGTGGTGTCGGTCATAAAAAATCCTTTATCGTTTGACTTGTATTTTTATCGTAAGACAATAAGTTTTTCTCGTCAATTGTGATTTTGGTGACGTGTCGTGCCTCTTCGATTTCTCAAAAACCCTTTTCTTTTCCTGCTGTTGAATGCGCTTGCCGCCTGTGCTGCCCTGAACGCAGGCTCGATCGACAAATTGTCGAAGCTCGATCCCTCGAAGACCGATCCGGCGGATCTGCGTGTGGCGCTCATGGTGCCGAAGGAGTTGGTCCTCAAGCGGGGCGACGCCACACTGGGACTTTCCTGGCGCGAAGGTGATGCGCCGGCGGAGAGCCAGAACTACGCGCTCGACATTGAAGCAGGTGGCGTGTCGGCCTCCGCCCTTGGAAGTCACGTCTCCTCGGGTGAGACGCTCTACGTTCTGGCTCTCGCCGAGACGGATGCGGCGCGTTTGCGCATGCTGCAGGCGAAAGTCGCACTGGCGAAAGGAGGGAAACCCAATAGCCGCGGCAGCCTGTCGGTCAATTTCTCGGGCGGCTGCTGGCGTGGCGATTTTCCGGCTGGGCGCAAGGTCACGGTCAATGCCTGGATGCAGATGGCGCCGGACACGGACTATTTCCCGGTGCTGTCAGATCTGGATCTGATGCAGGTGTTGAAGCCGGCGGGGGCGATGGCGCTGCCTGCTTGCCCCCTATGACAAGGCCGGAGGCGTGGTTACGCCTCCGGCCTGATCTTGTAGCGGCGCTGTTCTGGACGCAGCCGCTTGCAACGGCTTCCTAGCGCGCCGCCTTCCGCAGCGCCGCGACGAGGCCCGCCGTCGAAGAATCGTGGCCGGCAGCATTCTCCTTGCCTTCGACCACTGGCAACAGGCCGGTTGCCAGCTCCTTGCCGAGCTCGACGCCCCATTGGTCGAAGGAGTTGATGTTGAAGAGCGCGCCCTCGACGAACACGCGGTGCTCGTAGAGCGCAATCAGGCGGCCGAGCGCGAAGGGATCGAGCTGATCGTAGACGATCGTCAGCGACGGGCGGTTGCCGGTGAAGACGCGGTGCGGGGCGATTTTGTCCGCCTTGGCGTCTGCCATGCCCTTGGCGGTCAGCTGCGCCTTGGCCTCGGCGAGCGTGCGGCCCTTCATCAGCGCTTCGGACTGCGCCAGGCAGTTGGCGATCAAGAGTTCATGCTGGTGGCGCAGGTTCTTTTCGTGGCCGTTGGCCGCGATCATGAACTCGGCCGGAATGATATCCGTGCCCTGGTGGATCAGCTGGTAGAAGGCGTGCTGGCCGTTGGTGCCGGGCTCGCCCCAGACGACCGGGCCGGTCGAGTACTCGACGGGTGTGCTGTCGAGCGTCACCGCCTTGCCGTTCGATTCCATGTCGAGCTGCTGCAGATAGGCAGGGAAGCGCGACAGGCGCTGGTCATAGGGCAGGATCGCGCGCGACGGATAGCCGAGCACATTGCGATGGTAGAAGCCGAGGAGGCCGAGCAGAACGGGAATGTTCTGGCGGATCGGGGCCGTGCGGAAATGCTCGTCGATGGCGTGGCCACCATCGAGGAAGCGGCCGAAATTCTCCTTGCCGACGGCAATCATCAGCGGCAGGCCGATCGCCGACCAGATCGAGTAGCGGCCGCCAACCCAATCCCAGAAGCCGAAGACGCGCGCCGGATCGATGCCGAAGGCGGCGACCTTGTCGAGCGCGGTCGAGACGGCAGCGAAGTGGTGACCAACGGCAGCCTCGCCGAGCTTGCCGGCGATGAAGGCGCGGGCGGTCGCCGCATTGGTCATCGTCTCGATCGTCGTGAAGGTCTTCGAGGCGATGATGAAGAGCGAAGTTTCCGGATCGACGAGCTTCAGCGTGTCGGCGATATGGGCGCCGTCGATGTTGGAGACGAAATGAAGCCGCGGGCCGTCATGGAAGGGCGCAAGCGCCAGCGTCGCCATGACCGGGCCGAGATCGGAGCCGCCGATGCCGATATTGATGACATCGGTGATCTTCTTGCCGGTGGCACCCTTCAGCGCGCCCGAGCGGATGCCGTCGGCAAAGGCGCCCATGGCAGTAAGAACGCCGTTGACGTCGGGCATCACGTCCTTGCCGTCGACGAGCACGGGCTTGTTGCCGCGGTTGCGCAGCGCCGTATGCAGGACGGCGCGCTCTTCGGTGATGTTGATGATGTCGCCGCGGAACATGGCGTCCCGCTTCTCCTCGACCTTGGCGGCCTTGGCGAGTGCTTCGAGCCCATCAATCACCCTGTCGTTGACGGCGCATTTCGAATAGTCGAGCAGTAGGTCGCCGAGCGTGGTGCTGAAGCGCTTGAAGCGCTCGGCATCGCTGGCGAAGGCGGCGCGGATATCGGTTGCGTTGGTCTCAGAGGCGGTTGCTTTGAGTTGGTCGACAAGCGCTTTCATCGCAGGGCTCCTTGGTCGGACAGGGTGTCGGACAATCGCCTGCGTAGCTATTCGCTTTAGGCCGTTCAAATCAAGCCCGCAAAACCGCCGAAGTGGCGGTTTTCAGGATTTTTTAAATCGTTTGAATTTTGGAGTAGTTTACCCGCGCAGGTCCTTGCGCAGGATCTTGCCGACGTTGGTCTTCGGCAGTTCGGTGCGGAATTCGACATAGCGCGGGCGCTTGTAGTTGGTGAGGTTGGCGGCGCAGTGGCGTTTCACGTCGTCCTCCGTCAGCGCCGGATCCTTCTTGACCACGAAGAGTTTCACCGCCTCGCCGGAATGCTCATCCGGAACGCCGATCGCCGCGCATTCGAGAATGCCCGGATGGGTCATCGCCACTTCCTCGATCTCGTTCGGGAAGACGTTGAAGCCCGATACCAGGATCATGTCCTTCTTGCGGTCGACGATCTTGACCAGGCCGTCCGCGTTCATGAAGCCGATGTCGCCCGAGCGGAAGAAGCCGTCGGGCGAGATCGCCTTGGCGGTTTCATCCGGCCGCTGCCAGTAGCCCGACATCACCTGCGGGCCGCGAATGCAGATCTCGCCAACTTCGCCGATCGCCAGCGTGTTGCCCAGATCGTCGCGGATCTCGACGTCGGTGGAGGGGATCGGCATGCCGATCGTGCCAGTGAACTCGGTGGCGTCGAGGATGTTGGCCGTTGCCACCGGCGACGTCTCCGACAGGCCGTAGCCTTCGGCGATCGAGCACCCGGTCATCTGCTTCCAGCGTTCGGCAACCGGGCGCTGGATCGCCATGCCGCCGCCGAAGGTCAGCATCAGCGACGAGAAGTCGAGCTTCTGGAACTCGGCATTGTTCATCAATGCGTTGAACAACGTGTTGAGGCCGGGGAAGATGTTGGTCTTGTACTTGCCGAGTTCCTTGACGAAGCCCGGAATGTCGCGCGGATTGGGGATCAGGATGTTGTTGCCGCCGGTCGCAAGTCCCATCAGCGAATTCACCGTCAGTGCGAAGATGTGATAGAGCGGCAGCGCGCACATGAAGACGAGGTTGTCCGGGCGAGCGCGCGAGCGGAACGCCGTCTGGAACCAGATCTCCATCTGCGCCATGTTCGTCAAAAGGTTCGAATGGGTGAGCGTCGCGCCCTTCGAAACCCCCGTGGTGCCGCCGGTATACTGCAGGAAGGCGACGTCGCTCGGAACAACATTCGGCTTCGTCAATTTGGCTCGTCCGCCCTTGGCCAGCACGTTTCTGAACGAGAGGTGGCCAGGGATCGACCAGGCAGGAACCAGCTTCTTGACGCGACGGACCACCAGATTGACGATGGCCCCCTTGAGGCCCAGCATGTCGCCCATCGTGGCGACGACGACGTGCTTGACGGAGGTCTTGTCTGCCACCTGCTGCACCGTGTGCGCGAAATTCTCGAGAACGAAGATCGCCTTGGCGCCGGAGTCGACGAGCTGGTGCTGCAACTCGCGCGGCGTATAGAGCGGATTGACGTTTACGACGGTAAAGCCGGCTCTCAAGATGCCGTAGACGATGACGGGGTTCTGCAGGATGTTCGGCATCATCACGGCGACACGGTCGCCCTTGGAGAGCCCGATCGACTGCAGCCAGGCACCGATCCTGGCGGATTCGGCGTTGAGGTCGGCAAAGGTCAGCGTCTTGCCCATGCAGGTGAAGGCTGGGCGGGTCGAATAGCGGGCGACGGCGTGATCGAAAAATTCGCCGATCGATCTGTAGGGCAGGGGGCCGATTTCGGCTGCTATGCCGGGTGGATAGGATTTCAGCCAGATCTTGCCTGGGCTGGTACCCGTTTGTTGTGCGCTGACTTCCACCATGACCTCTCTCCCTCTGGTCGCCACAGGCTGGCCTGCTCGCGGCCTGAGAAAACCCCTCCCGATCTCCTCATGCCGATGAAGATGATGCTTTTGAGACACCTCTTCAAGCTGAGATTCGGGATTATATAACTTTGACGTAAACGTCAACTGAGCTTACGGTTAACAGGCGCGGACTGCGCCCTCGAAAAAGTATGACGAGAGCCGCAAAAGCTTTGCCTGCCAAGGTAAAACACTGTATTGCATTGCAGCATATCCCTGTTGGTCCGATCCAACATCCGCCGACATATTCCCCAGTTTATTCTCCGGTCCACTCGGTCCGGACGACGCAGGCCATTGCTCATGTGTGACGAAGCTTACTCCTCCGCCGTCGAGCCGCGCCGTGCCCGTGTGTCCGCTGCCGAAGTGGCGCTCGCCGTCGGCGGCTTTGGCATCGGCACCGGCGAGTTCGCGATCATGGGTCTTTTGCCGCAGGTCGCCGAGGATGTTGCCGTTTCGGTGCCGCGGGCAGGGGCCGTGATCAGCGCCTATGCGCTCGGCGTCGTCGTCGGCGCGCCCTTGATCGCTGTGCTTGCCGCCCGCTTCTCCCGCTTCCGCGTGCTTCTCGCGCTGATGCTGATTTTTGCCGTCGGCAATTTCGCGAGCGCGATCGCGCCGGATTTCTACACGCTGATCGCCGCGCGCTTCTTCGCCGGCCTGCCGCATGGTGCCTATTTTGGCGTCGCGGCCCTGGTGGCCGCCGGTCTCGCTGCGCCGAACCAGCGGGCCCGTGCCGTTGGCCGGGTGATGATGGGCTTGACCATCGCCACCCTCTTCGGCACGCCGCTCGTCGCGTGGTTCGGGCAGGCGCTCGGCTGGCGTTCCGCTTTCGCCATCGTCGGCGGCATCAGTTTTTTGACCGTGGCGCTGACCTTCGTCCATGTGCCGCGCGACAAGGGCAATCCGAAGGCGACGCCGCTTCGTGAGCTGGGCGCGCTTGGCAAGCTGCAGGTCTGGCTGATGCTCGGCATCTGCGCCATCGGCTGCGGCGGCATGTTCGCCGTCTTCAGCTACATTACCCCGGCGCTGACCGAGGTCGCGGGTGTATCGCTTGCCAACGTGCCGATCATGCTGTCGGTCTTCGGCGCCGGCATGATCCTCGGCAATATCGTCGGTGCCCGGCTTGCCGATTGGGCGTTGCTGCCGGCGATCGGCATCGCCATCGTCTTCAACATTTTCGCCTACGTGCTCTTCTACTTCACCATGGGCAATCCGTGGATCGCGATCGTCAACGTGCTCTTCATCGGCGGCGGTTTCGCCGTCGTGCCGGGCGTGCAGACGCGGCTGATGGATGTCGCCGGCGAGGCACAGACGCTGGCGGCGGCGCTCAGCCATTCCGCTTTCAATCTCGCCAACGCGCTTGGCGCCTGGCTCGGCGGTGCCTCGATTGCCGCCGGCTATGGCTGGACCTCCACCGGTCTCGTCGGCGCCGTTCTCGGCGTTGCCGGCTTCGGTATCTTCCTCGCATCCGTCTTTGTCGATCGCGCTCAACCCGCCCGCCTGGCTGCAAAACCTGCGGCGGAATGACCGGCTTTACCGAAAGAAGGCCGGGGGAACTTGCACCTTCCTAAATTTTTCTGTCATGTCCCGCCGTTAGCGTCGCTATGGCCCTGAAACTACCGTAAAGCAGGGGCAAAGGGGCGGCGCGCGGCGTCAGGTAGGCTGGCAAGACCGCGGGTTTGTTGTAAGCTCGTCGGAAGACGGAGGATCATTGGTGCAATTGGGCAATCGCGAACGAGAGAATTTCGCCGTGGAGCCACGGCTCCTCGGGCACACAGCCATTTCGCGCCATGCCCTTGTCGGCCCCATGACCGCTGCCCGCTGGATGCTGGTCTTCGTTCTCTTGGCCGGTGTCTATTTCTTCCATGGTTTCGTGGTCCCGGTTCTGGCCGCCGTTGTCATCGGTTTTGCCAGCTGGCCGATCTATCGCCGGCTGCTTGCCGCCGTGAACGGCAACCGTACCCTTGCCGCGACCATCGCCATCATCAGCGTCATCTCCTTCATCGTCGTGCCGATCTCGATTGCCGCCGTCTATGCGGTCGATGAAGTGCGCGACTGGGTCGTGTGGGCGGTCGAGACCAATGCCAACGGTGCCGTCGTGCCCGCCTGGCTGACCGGCATTCCAATTGCGGGCACGTGGCTCGGCGAACAATGGGTAAAGCATGTCGGCCATCCGGGTGCGCTTGGCGAACTCGTGCAACTCGTCAGCGGCTCCAACATCGGCAACATCTATCGCGGCGTTCTGGTCGTTGGGGCATCGACGTTCCACGCCTTCCTGACGCTGCTTTTCATGCTGATCACGCTGTTCTTCGTCTACCGTGACGGCCAGTCCTTCTCCGGCCAGCTCGACCGCCTTGGCGAACGCATCTTCCCCATGCGCTGGGAGCGGCTGTCGCGGGTCGTGCCGTTGACGATCAGCTCGACGGTGACCGGAATGGGCATTATCGCCATCGGCGAAGGCATCGTGCTTGGCGTCGCCTATTGGCTGGCCGGCGTTCCGTCGCCGGTCACCCTCGGTATCATCACCGGCCTGATGGCCCTTATTCCGGGCGGCGCGCCGCTCTGCTTCACGCTCGTCTCGGTCTATCTCGTTGCCAGCGGCTCGCCGGTCCATGGCATCGCGCTGTTTGCCTGGGGCACGACCGAACTCTTCATTGTCGACAAGACCCTGCGGCCGCGCCTCGTCGGCGGGCCGATCAAGCTCCCCTTCCTGCCCACCTTCTTCGGCCTCGTCGGCGGCGTGAAGACCATGGGCTTCCTCGGCCTCTTCGTCGGCCCGGTGCTGATGGCGCTGCTGGTTGCCATCTGGCGTGAGTGGATGCGCGAAGTCACCGCCCCCACCG
Organism: Ensifer adhaerens; assembly: GCF_028993555.1. Taxonomy (NCBI): domain Bacteria; kingdom Pseudomonadati; phylum Pseudomonadota; class Alphaproteobacteria; order Hyphomicrobiales; family Rhizobiaceae; genus Ensifer; species Ensifer adhaerens. Next base: position 129,159 of record NZ_CP118610.1, read on the forward strand.
AAACGACCGTCAACCACATCATCAAGGGCTGAGCCATAGGTTTGGCCGCGGCCGCCAAAGGGCGGCCGCATCGACCCTGCATCGTTTCTTGAAACAGAGAAGCGGCCAGATTTCTTGTTTAGTTTCAGATCGGGAGCACCTTCGCGAATTTCCCGCGAGGGCCTCAACGGGCGCCTTTATCTTTTCCTTATGCGCCCTCCCAACCATCGCAATCGATAATTGACCCGCTACGGGCTCAAGATCCGGACCTCAACAGTCCGGAGAATTTGCATGTCCGATGTTCTTTTCCTTGCCGCCGGCATCGGCGGCTTTGTCGTGTTTGCGCTGTATGCGTGCGCGCTGAGCCACCTCTAGGAGACGGCGCCATGTTCGAAGCCCTGATCGGTCTCGCCGTCGCCGTCGTCCTTGCGGCCTATCTCGTCGTCACCCTCGTTCGCCCTGAACGCTTCTGACGCTCTAGCCAACCAGAAGAGGTCACAGCGACTCTGGGCCGACGCGGCCCAAAGTCGTTGTGATCCAGCGGAGAAATCCTCATGTCTATCATCGGGTGGCTGCAGATCAGCCTCCTCTTCATCGCCGTCCTGATCGTCATCAAGCCGCTAGGGCTTTACATGGCGCGGGTCTTCTCCGGTGAACGCAACGTCTTTTCGCCCATCCTCGGTCCCGTCGAGAACGGCCTCTACCTCGCAGCCGGCGTCGATCCGAAGAAGGAGCAGGGCTGGCTCGCCTATACGATGTCGATGCTCGCCTTCAGCCTTGCTGGCTTTGCCTCGCTCTATGCGATCCTGAGGCTGCAGGCCTATCTGCCGATGAACCCGCAGGGTTTTGCCGGCATGCCGTCTGACCTCGCCTTCAACACGGCGGTCAGCTTCGTCACCAACACCAACTGGCAGAACTACGGCGGCGAAACGACGCTCAGCCATTTCAGCCAGATGGCCGGGCTGACGGTGCACAACTTCGTATCGGCTGCGACCGGCATTGCCATGGCGCTTGCCGTGACCCGGGCCTTCGCCCGCTCGAACGCGTCGACCGTCGGCAACTTCTGGGTCGATCTCACCCGTTCGACGCTCTATGTGCTCTTGCCGATCGCCGTCGTCATGGCGCTCGCCATGGTCTGGAGCGGTCTGCCGCAGACCTTCCATGCCGACCTCACAGCAACCACGCTCGAGGGCGCCAAGCAGACGATCTCGCTCGGTCCGGTCGCAAGCCAGGAGGCGATCAAGCAGCTCGGCACCAATGGTGGCGGCTTCTTCAACGTCAACGCCGCCCATCCGTTCGAAAACCCGACGGCGTTTTCCAACTACCTCAACATCTTCTCGATGCTGTCGATCTCGGCAGCCCTCGTCTACACCTTCGGCCAGATGGTCGGTAATCGTCGTCAGGGCTGGGCCTTCATCGCCGTCACCGCGATCCTTCTGATTGCGGGCGTCGCGGTCGTCTACTGGGCGGAAGCGCAGGGTAACCCGATCCTGACCGCACTCGGCCTCGATGCTGCCCAGGGCAACATGGAGGGCAAGGAAGTCCGCTTCGGTCAAGCGATGACGGCGCTCTATGCCGCGGTCACGACGGGTCTCTCGGACGGCGGCGTCAACGGCATGCACGGCTCGCTGACAGGCCTTGGCGGACTCGTGCCGATGTTCCTGATGCAGCTCGGCGAAGTTCTGCCCGGCGGCGTCGGCTCCGGTCTTTACGGCATGGTGGTCTTTGCGATCCTCGCCGTCTTCGTCGCCGGCCTCATGGTCGGACGCACGCCGGAATTGCTCGGCAAGAAGATCGAAAGCCGAGAGATGAAATACGCGATGTTTGCGGTCCTCATCCTGCCGGTGACGATCCTCGGCTTTGCCGCCGTCTCCGCCATGCTGCCCTTTGCGGTCGCCAGCGTTGGCACCGCCGGCCCGCACGGCCTGTCGGAAATCCTCTATGCCTTCACCTCGGCTGCCGGCAACAACGGTTCGGCCTTCGGTGGTCTCACCGGCAACACGCCCTGGTACAACACCACGCTGGGTCTCGCCATGCTGCTCGGCCGCTTCGCCTACGCCATTCCGGTCATGGCGATCGCCGGCTCGATTGCGGTCAAGACCCGCGTTCCGGCCTCCAAGGGCACGTTCCCGACCGATACGCCGCTCTTCGTCGGCCTGCTCGTCGGCATCATCCTCATTCTCGGCGGGCTGCAGTTCTTCCCGGCGCTCGCTCTTGGTCCCATCGTCGAGCATTTCTCGATGCTTGCCGGTCAGACCTTCTAAAGGAACTCGACACCATGTCTTCCAAACCAGTCGCTCCCAGTCTTCTGGACCCGGCCATCCTCCTGCCGGCGATCAAGGCGGCCTTCGTCAAGCTCGACCCGCGCCAGCTGGTCCGCAATCCGGTGATCTTCGTCACCGAGGTGGTTGCGGCCGTGGTCACGGTGTTCTTTGTCCGCGACATCGCTACCGACACCGGCAGCCCGCTCTTCTCCGGGCAGATCGCCGCCTGGCTGTGGTTCACGGTGCTCTTTGCCACCTTCGCCGAAGCGGTCGCCGAAGGCCGCGGCAAGGCGCAGGCCGACAGTCTGCGTCGCACCAAATCCGAACTGACGGCACGCAAGCTCGTATCGGCCGAGGGGCGCGAAACCCAGACGATCCCGGCGACCTCGCTGAAGGTCGGCGACGTCGTTCTGGTCGAAGCAGGCGAACTGATCCCCGGTGACGGCGACGTCGTCGAGGGTGTCGCTTCCGTCAACGAAAGCGCCATTACCGGTGAATCGGCTCCTGTCATTCGTGAATCCGGCGGCGACCGCTCGGCCGTCACCGGCGGCACGCAGGTGCTGTCCGACTGGATCAAGGTTCGCATCGGTGTTGCGCCCGGCAATACCTTCGTCGACCGGATGATCGCACTGATCGAGGGCGCGCAGCGCCAGAAGACCCCGAACGAGATTGCACTGTCGATCCTGCTCTCTGGGTTGACGCTGATCTTCCTCGTCGCCGTCGTCACGCTGTGGGGCCTGGCCGGCTATTCCGGCACGGAGCTCTCCGTCACCGTGCTTGCGGCACTGCTCGTGACGCTGATTCCGACGACCATCGGTGGCCTGCTCTCGGCAATCGGCATCGCCGGCATGGACCGCCTGGTCCGCTTCAACGTCATTGCCACCTCCGGCCGTGCCGTCGAGGCTGCCGGCGACGTCGATACGCTGCTGCTCGACAAGACAGGCACGATCACCTTCGGCAACCGCATGGCTGCCGACTTCATGCCGGTGCCCGGTGTCAGCGAGGCGGAACTTGCCGATGCCGCGCTGCTTGCGAGCCTTGCCGACGAGACGCCTGAGGGCCGCTCGATCGCAGCGCTCGCGACTGGTGAGTTCGGCCGCCAGGCACCCGACGTTTCGCTCCCGGAAGTGGGCAAGGGCGAGGTCGTGGCGCTTGCCGTCGGCGGCGCAAGCGCTGCCGGCACGACGCGGATCGATGCGGTCATCCCGTTCGCTGCAGAAACGCGCCTTTCGGGCGTCGACTTCGCTGGCCGCCGACTGCGCAAGGGTGCCGTCGACTCGATCCTGAAGTTTACCGGCATCCGCGACGAGAACGTGCCGAACGAGTTCCGTCGCGCCGTCGACCAGGTGGCGCGCACCGGCGGCACGCCGCTTGCCGTTGCCGACGGTCCGCGCCTGCTCGGCGTCATCCATCTGAAAGACGTGGTGAAGCCGGGCATCAAGGAACGTTTCGCGGCCCTTCGTGCCATGGGCATCCGCACCGTCATGGTCACCGGCGACAACCCGGTGACAGCCGCCGCGATCGCTTCCGAAGCCGGTGTCGATGACTTCCTTGCCGAGGCAACGCCCGAGGACAAGCTCGCCTATATCCGGCGGGAACAACAGGGCGGCCGCCTGATCGCCATGTGCGGCGACGGCACGAACGACGCGCCGGCGCTCGCCCAGGCCGATGTCGGCGTCGCCATGCAGACGGGCACTCAGGCCGCCCGCGAGGCCGCCAACATGGTGGACCTCGATTCCAGCCCGACGAAGCTGATCGAGATCGTCGAGATCGGCAAGCAGCTGTTGATGACCCGCGGCTCGCTGACGACCTTCTCCATCGCCAACGACGTGGCCAAGTACTTCGCCATCATCCCGGCGCTGTTCATCACCACCTATCCGGCGCTTTCAGCACTCAACGTCATGGGCCTTGCCTCGCCGCAATCGGCGATCCTGTCGGCGGTGATCTTCAACGCGCTGATCATCGTCGCCCTGATCCCGCTGGCGCTGAAGGGCGTCAAGTATCGGCCGGTCGGTGCTGCCGCTCTTCTGCGCCGCAACCTGCTCGTCTACGGCCTCGGCGGCATTCTCCTGCCCTTCGCAGGCATCAAGCTCGTCGACCTCGCCGTCAACGCACTCAATCTGGTGTAACCATGCTGAACCAACTTCGCCCCGCCATCGTGATGACATTGCTCCTCACCCTCATCACCGGGCTTGCCTATCCCTTCGCCATCACCGGCATTTCGCAGGTGCTGATGCCGGCACAGGCAAACGGCAGCCTCATCGAGAAAGACGGCACGCTGATCGGCTCCGAGCTGATCGGCCAGAACTTCACCGCCGACAAGTATTTCTGGCCACGCCCATCCGCGACCGGGCCGGAAGCCTACAATGCGGCTGCCTCGAGTGGCTCCAACCTTGGCACCACTTCGGTCAAGCTGAAGGATCGCGTCGCAGCCGACGTCGAGCGCCTGAAGGCCGCTGGCGTCGCGGGGGAAATTCCCGCGGATGCGGCAACGGCGTCCGGCTCCGGCCTCGACCCGCATGTCACGCCGGCCTTTGCCCAGGCACAGGTTGCTCGCGTGGCCAAGGCGCGGGGCTTGAGCGAAGCGGATGTCGCCGCCCTGGTCGACAGGGCGACGGAGGATCGCCTGTTCGGGGTCGTAGGCGAGCCGCGCGTCAATGTGCTAGAACTCAATCTGGCCCTTGATGCGCCCCGAACCTGATACCTCACGCCTGAGACAATGAATGCCCGACAGTGAACGCGACGCCAAAAGTCGCCCGGACCCAGACGCACTGCTGGCCCTTGCCGCGCAGGACCGCCGAGGAAAACTGACCGTTTTCCTCGGCGCGGCCCCCGGCGTCGGCAAGACCTATGCGATGCTGAGCCGCGCCCGTCGTCTGAAGGAAGACGGCGTCGATATCGTCATCGGGCTTGTTGAAACCCACGGTCGCGGCGAGACCGCCGCGCTGGTCGAGGGCCTGGAAATCCTGCCGCGCCGCGATGTGACCCATCGCGGCCGCGTGCTTTCCGAGTTCGACCTGGATGCGGCCCTTGCGCGGCGACCCAAGATCATCGTCGTCGACGAGCTCGCCCACAGCAACCCTGCTGAAAGCCGTCATCCGAAGCGCTATCAGGATATCGAGGAACTGATCGCCGCCGGTATCGATGTCTGGACCGCGCTCAACATTCAACATCTCGAAAGCCTGTCCGACGTCGTCGCGCAGATCGCCGGCGTGCCGGTGCGCGAGCGGGTGCCGGATACGGTACTGAAACGGGCCGACGACGTGCTGCTGGTCGATCTGCCGCCGGCCGAACTGATCGAGCGGCTGAGGGAGGGCAAGGTTTATCTGCCTGACAGCGCCCAGCGCGCTGTCGACCGGTTCTTCCGGTTGGGCAACCTGACGGCGTTGCGCGAGCTGGCGCTCAGGCGCACGGCCGACCGGGTCGACGACCAGATGGTCGACTACCTCAAGCAGAATGCGATCGAGGGCGTTTGGGCGAGCGGCGAGCGCCTCCTCGTCTGCATCGGTTCCGATCCGCTCTCCGAAAAGGTGGTGCGCACCGCAAGCCGGCTCGCCGAAGGCTTGAACGCGCCCTGGATCGTCGTCTTCATCGAACGCGCCGACCGCGAAAGCGGCGACGGCGAGGACGTGCGCCGGCTCGACGAGACCTTTCGTCTCGCCGAACAGTTGGGCGCCGAGACCCGCCGCATCGTCGGCAACGACTTCGTCGAGGAGATCCTGAAGCTGGCCCGTCGCGAACATGCGACGCAGATCGTCATCGGTGCACGCCGTCAGTCCTTTCCGATGCGGCTGTTCCGCCAGTCGCTTCCCGACGCCCTGGCCGAGCGGGTATCCGGCGTCGGCATTCATCTCGTCACGGACCGCGAACAGGTCGCGCCGAAGCGGCGGGCAAGAGCAAAGAGAGCGCTGCCGCCGGGCACCGGCCGCGCCGTCGGCATTGCGGCCGCTTCGGTGGCAGCCGCAACGGCGATCGGCCTGCTGATCGAGCGCTTCATCATCCTGCCCAACATTTCGTTGCTCTATCTGCTCGCTGTGCTGGTGTCGGCAACTTATGCCGGCCATGTCTCGGCAATCGCCGCGGCGCTGTTTGCGGTTCTGGCCTACAACTTCTTCTTCATCGCGCCGGTCGGCACCTTCACCATCGCCGAGCCGCACGAGGTTTTCGCGCTGGTTATCTTCCTGGTTGCCGCAGCCCTTGCCGGCAGCCTGGCGTCGCGGGTGCGCGAGCAGGCAAAGGCGGCGCGACAGCGCGCCGCGGCAACCCAGGCGCTCTACGACTTCTCCCGCAAGCTCTCGGGCACTGCCAAGGTTGACGACGTGCTCTGGGCGGCGGTGACGCAGATGCAGTCGACGCTGAAACGCAGTTCCGCGCTGCTCTTGCCAGAGGACGGCGATCTGCAGCTGAAGGCTGCCTGGCCACCGGACACGGAGCTCGACGTCACCGACGTGATGGCAGCGCGCTGGGCGATGGACAAGCAGGAGCCCGCCGGCAACGGCACGGGCACGCTGCCGAACAGCCCCTTCCATTTCCGGCCGCTGATGAGCCCGCATGGCGTCGTCGGCGTCTGCGGCTACGTCCAGGCGGATAAGCCGCTGGAAATCAACGAGGAACGGGCGCTTTCGGCGATCCTTGACCAGACGGCGATCGCGGTCGACCGGGCGCGCCTGTCGCGCGAAAGTCTCGACCAGGCTGCGAAACTCGAAGGCGAGCGCTTTCGTGCGGCCCTCCTGTCGTCGATCTCCCATGACCTCAGAACGCCGCTTGCGACCATCACCGGCGCCGTCACTAGCCTGCGCCAGCTTGGCGACCGCATGCCGCCGGAAAGCCGCGATGATCTCTTGAAATCGATCGAGGAGGAGGGCGGACGACTGACACGCTTCGTCGCCAACCTGCTCGACATGACCCGTATCGAAGCCGGCACCGTCAACGCCAAGCGCGATTGGGTCGATGTCGTCGATGCGGTGCGGGCCGCCGTCGATCGTGCCCGCAAGTACTTCCCCGAGCGCGAGATCGAAACCAGCATCGCGCCCGATCTGCCCTTGATGCGTGGCGACAGCGTGCTTCTCGGACAGGTGCTCTTCAACCTGCTCGACAACGCCAATAAATATGGCGGCGACGAGCCGATCAGCATCTATGCCCGCGCTGACGGCAACGAGATCGTGCTGTCGGTGACCGATCTCGGCAAGGGCATCCCGCCCAAGGACCTCGAGCAGGTCTTCGAAAAATTCTTCCGCCGCGGCAAGGCGGATGGCCGAACCCCGGGGACGGGGTTGGGCCTTTCGATCGCCAAGGGCTTCGTCGAAGCGATGGGCGGACAGATCAAGGCGGAAAGCCCAGCGCTTCGCCGCCGCGGCACGCGCATTTCCATGCGTTTTCCTGCCGCCAAGCCTGAAATCTCCGAAAAGGACCGTGCATGAGCGTGGAGCGTATCCTCGTTGTCGACGACGAACCCCAGATCCAGCGTTTTCTGAAACCGGCTCTCAGCGCTGCCGGCTACGACGTTCTGGAAGCCATGACCGGCACCGAGGCGCTGAAGGCGGCGGCGACGAGCGCCCCCGATGTCGTGATTCTCGATCTCGGTCTGCCGGATATGGACGGCAAGGAAGTCATCGCGAACCTGCGTGGCTGGTCGCAGGTGCCGATCATCATCCTTTCGGCACGCGACCGGGAAAGCGAAAAGATCGCTGCGCTTGATCTCGGTGCCGACGACTACATCGAAAAGCCCTTCGGTATCGGCGAACTGACCGCCCGCATCCGCGCAGCTCTTCGCCATCGGGTGCAAATGGAAGGCGGCCACACCCAACTCTCTGCCGATGGCGTGTCGATCGATACGATCAAACGCGTGGTGACGAAGGACAGTGAGCCTGTGCGGCTGACGCCGAAGGAATATGACCTGCTGGTCATGCTGGCACACCATGCCGGCCGTGTGGTCACTCACAAGACGCTGCTCACCTCGGTCTGGGGCGTCGCCCACGGCGAGGACCTGCACTATCTCAGGGTCTTCATCGGACAGTTGCGCGGCAAGATCGAGCGCGATCCCGCTGACCCGAAAATCATCCGCACGGAGCCGGGTGTCGGCTACCGCTTCGTCGGCGACGACGGTTGATGGCCGACCGCCGCCGATTGTTACTGGATCTTGACTGGTGTCGGCGTGTCGGTCGCCAGCGTTTCTCCGACGACGACCTTCTTCTTCTTCGGCTGCGGATTTTCGAGGATCGATACGGGCGCGGCGACGGTGACTGCCGCCACATTGCCGACGTTTCTCGCCGTGCCGGCGACAACAGCCGCGATGCCGGTTCCGACCGAGATATCGGAGTCGGTGAGCGTCTGGCCGGTGGCAAGCCGCGTGCCGATGAGCTGGACGATCTGCGGGCTCTCCGCAAACTTCCCGTGGTGCAGGCCGTCCTCGGTCTCGACCTTGGTCAGGTCGATGGCGGTGATGCCGGCCTTTTCCAGCTGTGTGCGGTAGGGCTCAGCCGAAGGATCGATTGCGCCGAGGCGGGAGACGTCGCCGGAAATGAAGCTGGAAAGCGCCAGCGCGCGATCATCCTGCGAAACGAAGATCGTGAACTTCGGCCGTTTCTTGCCCATTTCCACGAACTGCTTGGCAAAGACGTCGAGATCGATATCCGGTGAGGCGAGAATGACGTTCTCGATCTTCGACGGCACGTTGCCGTCGCGAATGCCCATCTGGCGGAGCGACTCCATCGTAAGCCAAGTGCCCATCGAATGAGCGAGGATGGTGATGCTCTTGACCTTCGGCGCGTCGGAGAGCTTCTTCAGGATGTCTTCAAGTGCGGTGCGCGAATAGTTCGTGCTTTCCTTGTCGTAGTTGTAATCGAAGACATTGGCGCGGGATGGCCAGGTGAAGAGAACCGGGGTCGCCTGAACCTCAGAGTCGTGGACAATCTGCGCGAGGCGATAGACGGAATCCTCGTAGCGGTTGTTGAACCCGTGCACGAAGACGAAGGCATTGCCGCCGACGTCGTGCTGCTGGAACCAGGACTTGGCCTCATCGAGTGTCTGGAGCTGGCGGACGCGTGTGACGGCGAACTCCTTGGACGGATCCGGCGGCAGTTTGCGCGGCCATTGCACGGTGCCCGATTTGCGGGCCGTGTCCGGCGGGATAGAGACGGCAACGTCGGTGAGGAAAGTACCGGCGTCGCGTTCGCCGGAAAACAGTGTCGCCGGATCTCCGGAAGGCTCACGCGTGGTGGCGACGAGCATGTCCACGGTCGATGTGCCGGGGGTCGGAGAGGTCACGGCGACGGGCGCCATCACGCCCTTGGCATGACCGCCACAACCAGCAAGCGATGCCAAGGTCGCCAGGACGAAGATCGTCCGCCCTCTTCTTGCACATCCGCGCAGCAGCGAACCTTGAAACCCCACCCGCTCGAACATCGGCATCCCCATATACGCCTGAACCTGGCTGCATCTGATCGCGCTTTCGCGAAACGAAGATGACAACACTCGGCGCTAATATGCAAGCGGGTGGGGATTGAAGTTTCGCCGCTGGGTTGTTGGTGGGCGCAGATTTCCCCATGTTGCGGCTGCCGCAACATGGGGGAGGGTGCCTCCGGCGGATAATTCGCCGCCTATTCCGCCACCGCCTCCAGCGTCTTCAAGATTGCATGCACCGCCTTGATGCGCTCCGGATTCGGGAAGTTCCGATTTGCCAGCATGACGACACCGATCTTCTTTTCCGGCACGAAAGCCACATAGCCGCCAAAGCCGTTGGTGGATCCGGTCTTGTTGAAAAGCGTCGCGCCATCAGGTCGCTTCGGAGGGTTCAGCGCCTTAGCCGGATTGGCTTCCATGGCCATGGTCCGGGAGTTGCCGTCGAGCAGCCGCTCCAGCGAAACCGGGTAGGGATACTGCTCCCAGCCGAGGCCCTGGATCATCTTGCCGGTATCGAAGTAGCCGATATGCGTTCCCTCTATTGCCTTGCGAACGGGGCCGTCGAACTGTTCCGGCCGGATGTTGGCTTCGACAAAGCGGATCATGTCCGCCGCCGCCGACTTCACGCCGTAGGCCTCGGCATCGAACATGCCCGGGCTGACCCGGATCGGCTTGTCGGCCTTGCCGTAGCCCCAGGCGTAGCTGTCCATCGCGCTCGCGGGCACAGCGACATAGCTGTGCTTGAGCTCGAGCTTCGCAAACAACTCGGTCTCGAGGGCCTTGGCGAAGCTGCTGCCCATCGCCAGGCCCGCGACGTGGCCGAAGAGGCCGATGCTTGGGTTGGAGTAGCGACGCTTCTTGCCTGGTTCGGCGTCCGGCTTCCAGTTGCTGAAGTAAGCCAGCATGTCGGCGTCGCTCTTCACCTCGTCCGGGAACTGCAAGGGCAGGCCGCCGGCGGTATAGGTGGCGAGATTGAGAAGGGTCGCCCGGTCGATCGCGCTGCCGCTGAGATCTGGCATGTACTTGCCGGGATGGTCGTCGAAGGACAGCTTGCCGAGCACCTGCGCATAGGATGCGAGCGTGCCGGCAAAGGTCTTGCTGATCGAGCCCAGCTCGAACAGTGTATTTTCGGTGACGGCCGCCTTCGTTTCCCTGGAGGCGACGCCGTAGTTGACGAAGTAGTGGCGGCCGTCAACGGTGACCGCGATCGCCATGCCCGGCACCTTGTATTCGCGCATGATTGGTCCGATTGCCTTGTCCACTGCGGCGGCAATTCGGGCCTGCTCGCCGTTCGCGGCAAAGACGGTCGCGGTGAGCGAAAAGAGGATTGTAGTAGCAAGCCCTAATTTGATTGTCGTCATTCTATCCATTCGGTGTTTTCTTTCTTGCGGGGCGGGGATGCCCATGGCTTGACCCAGATCGGGCCAGCTGCCCGAAACAGCGGCGGATAATTGGATCGCTCCGCTGCATAGGCCCTTCGTCCGGGCGGTGCATACGCGGAGTGAAAGCAAAAGCCTGCGCCGGGGCAAGCCAGACCTAGCCCGCTCGCTGCCCGGTCACAAACGACGATATCTCGCGGGAGACCCAAAAAAATCTAGGGTGAGGGCTTTCCGCGCTGTCAGCGCTCGTCCCTGATTACGGCTGGGGGTTATTGTGACCGGAAAGCTAATACTACGCGGAATATTGTCATCTCCGGCGGCAAAGGTTAGTATTCGCCCCGCAAGTTTGGGGGGCTTGGTCTCCGGACTATGTTTTATTCGTGAGCTTCTTCTGAATAAACAGAAGAGCCTCCCTTATCCTGGGAGCATACTCGGAAGTTTATTTACATCCGACGCCACTCAATGGCGCCTCCGCCCGATCTCTATTCCAAACAGACGGCCATATTGGAGGATAAAATGAGCAAGCAGACTGTAACTATCATTCTTGCCGGCGCCCTAGCCTTGTCCGGGTGCCAATCCGCCTACATGTCGAAGAGCAGCCCGACGGGCAACGAATTCGGCTGCATTGCCGGAACGGTGGGCGGCGCAATCGTCGGCGGCCTGATCGGCTCGACGATCGGCTCTGGCACTGGCCAACTCTGGGCGGTTGGCGGTGGTGCTACACTTGGCGCTGCAGCCGGGAACGCCCTGACGTGCCGCTACTATTGATCGCGGAAGGTTGAGGGATGAAGAAAATCGTTCTTTTGAGCCTGGCCGCGCTCTGCCAGGTTGCCCCGGCAGGCGCGCAACAACCGGCGGCCACCATGAACCAGGGGCAGATGAGTGCGCTCGACAGCAACAAGGACGGCGCGGTCGAACGTTCCGAATACGAGAGCTTCATGACGGCCGCCTTTGCCAACCTGGACAAGAACAAGGACGGAAGTCTCAGTCCCGACGAGACGAAGCAGGCGCTGAACGCTCAGCAGTTTGCAGCCACCGACGCCAACAGCGACGGCAAGGTCACCCAGAAGGAGTTTCTGGACAGGGTGATGGCCGACTTCAAGACGGCGGATCGCAGTGGCGACGGCGCCTTGAAGTGACGGCCGAAACGGCAGGTTGGTCTGGGGTTGAGTGGCGAATGTGGCGGCCGGCTGAAATGCCGGCCGCCAGTTCGTATTCACCGTAGAAGCTTCAGCAATTCCTTGGCCCCGGAGGTCGAGGACGCCGGATTCTGTCCGGTGACGAGGCGGCCATCGACGACCGTGAAATCTGCCCAATCGGCCGCTTTCTCGAAGCGACCGCCGAGACGCTTCAATTCGTCTTCGACGAGGAAGGGGACGACATCCGTCAGTTGCACCGCTGCCTCCTCCGAGTTGGTGAACCCGGTTACGCGCTTTCCCTTGACGATAGGCTCACCCTGATAGGTTACCTTTCTTAGCACTCCCGGCCCATGGCAGACCGCAGCGACCGGCTTGCCGGCATTGTAGAAGCTTTCGATCAGCGCGATCGAGTTCACGTCGTTGACGAGGTCCCACATCGGTCCGTGACCGCCCGGGTAGAACACCGCGTCGAAATCATCGGCCTTGACGTCGGCAAGCCGATGGGTGCTCGCGAGCACCCGTTGCGCGGCGGGATCGTCCTTGAAGCGGGCCATCGCTTCTGTCTGGTTACCCGGATCGTCGCTTTTCGGGTCGATCGGCGGTTGGCCACCCTTGGGCGAGGCCAGGGTAATGTCGACGCCTGCATCCCGGAAAACGTAATAGGGCGCAGCGAATTCCTCGAGCCAGAACCCGGTCGGTTTTCCGGTATTGCCAAGCTGGTCATGCGAGGTCAGAACCATCAGTATCTTCATCTTTCGCTCCCTTTGACACGGCGGCTCCCATGAACCGCCGATTGGCATGGCACCGGCTACTCGCGGTACTTCGCGGTGTACTGGCCGAGTTTCCTTTCGACATCGCCGGGCTGCTGCAGTCCCTGCTCGACCAGTGCCTTGACGCGGGATTGCGCAGCTGGGCGCTGGACCGACGTGATGAACGCATCCCATCCGGGTTGCATCTCCGCCTGCGGTGGCAGGCTGGCTCTGTCGATCAGTTTCTTGGTCTCGACAATGGCATATTGGTCGAACGAGGCGATACGTTTCGCCAGGCCATCGACAAAGGCATCCAGTTCCGCGTCCGGTAGTGCTCTGTTCACGTAGCCGTAGCGTTCGGCCAGTTCTCCGTTGAAATCATCCGCGCCGATCAGGATCTCGATCGCTCGGCCGCGACCGACGAGGCGAGGCAGGTAGCCCATCGGCCCGCCGCCCGGGACGAAGCCGGCACCGACTTCGAACTGCGATAGTACCGCTTTCTCGCGGCTGGCGAAACGCATGTCGGCCGCAAGCGCCAGTTCGCTGCCGATGCCGCTTGCCCGTCCGCGAATGGAAACGATCGTCACGGCCTTCAGGCGGCTGAGGCGTGTCATGAAATCGGGCACGGGATGCATGCCCGTCGGCCCCGGCGGCATGCCGGTCGAATCCTCAAGCGGCTTCAGAAGATCGTAGTGCGCCATGAAATAGCCCGGGACCGAGCTGTCGAAGACGACGACCTTGACGTTCGGATCGGCCTCGACCTGGTCGAGGATCTTGACGAGCTGGCGGACCTCGGTCGGACCGACGATGTTGAGCGGTGGGTTGTTGAAGGTCACGGTCCAATAGGCCGCGCTGTTGTGTGTCAGCCGAATCTTCTCCGATTGGGCGGCCTCGCCGGGCTGAGACTGTGCGGTCTTGTTGCTGGACGGGTCCGCGGACTGGGCGGGTGACTGGATGGTCGAAAAGAATGCTGCCGATGCCGCAAGTAGAACGGCAAGTTTTCTGATGCCTTTCATCGTCCTGTCTCCACTGTGTGAGTGCCTTGGATCGCCGGGCGCTCGGTTTCGATGGAGTTATCTTCACGTATTCCGACTATCGGGTGAATATGCGAAGATCGGCAATCACTGTGCCGAAAATCGGTTGAATGCGATATCGCTTGACCTCAACTCATGTTGAGGTCGTAACAAATTGTCCGATAAGGCCAGTCACCACGTCGGGATCGGATTTCATGCGCATAACTCAACTGACACTCCCTGCCTCGGACGTCTCGAAGAGCGCAGCCTTCTTTCGCGATGTGCTGGAACTGCCGACGGCCGCGGGTTCCGTTCAAGTGGGATGGAGCGAGATTCGGCTGGTCTCTGCCATTGGAGATGCGCCGCACGGCGTGCACATGGCTTTCAATGTGCCCTATGATCGGTTTGACGCCGCAATAGAATGGCTGAAGGAGCGCACGCCTCTCCAGCACGAACCGGATAGTGGACAGTGCTTCGTTCTTGAGGGGCATTGGCAATCAAAGTCCGTCTACTTCGATGGTCCAGACAACTCGGTGCTGGAATTGATCGGCCGCCGCAGGCTGACCGGCCCGTCTGGAAAGCGGCCGTTCAGCGGGGCTGATTTATGCTGCCTCAGCGAGGTCGGACTTCCGGCCGAAGACGTCGGGAGCGTCGTTGCCGAGGCCGCCCGGACGTTCGGGGTCGCAACGCTCGGGCCGGCCTCCCCAGGGTTCGCTGCAATCGGTAGCGATCAAGGGTTGCTTATCGCTGTCGCGCCTAACCGGCCATGGTTCCCGGAAAAGCGCCAATTACCGAGTGCTCGCGGTTTGGAAATCACGGTGGCCGGGGTAAAGACGCCTGCAGCCATGTCGGACCTGGTCAATGGCTGGACGGTCCGCACGGCATAGTATGGTCCTGGTGGGACAGCACGACGCGACCTCACGAACGAGGTTGCGGCGGGGGCTCAGAATCTCGCCAAACCATCAGCGCAATATCGATGTCCGGAGAAGAATGGTGCCGCTTACGTGACTCGAACACGTGACCCCATCATTACGAATGATGTGCTCTACCGACTGAGCTAAAGCGGCCCGGAGGTGGTCCCGCGGAAGACCGCGGAACGAATGTGAGGCGCTGATAAACGCAAAGCGCCAAGATTTCAAGCCATCAGTTTCGAGAACTTGAAAATTCCTTGTTGGTGGCGGCGGCGGGCATGGCCTTCAGACCGAGGCGGGTGCGTGCCGCATCGTATTCGCGCTCGAGCCGATCGACGAGTCGGGCGACGGAGGTTACTTCCTTGACCGCGCCGATGCCCTGGCCGCAGCCCCAGATGTCTTTCCACGCCTTGGCGCCGTCGGCTGCGGCGCCGAAGTCCATCTTCGACGGATCTGCTTCCGGCAGGTTATCCGGATCCATGCCTGCCGCCGAGATCGACGGTTTCAGGTAGTTGCCGTGAATGCCGGTGAAGTAGTTGGAATAGACAATGTCGGCGGCGTTGCTGTCGACGATCATCTTCTTGTAGGCGTCGGTGGCGCGCGCCTCTTCCGTCGCGATGAACGGCGAGCCGATATAGGCCATGTCGGCACCCATCGCCTGGGCCGCCAGGATGGCGCCGCCGGTGGCGATCGCGCCGGAAAGAAGCAGAGGCCCATCGAACCAGGAGCGGATTTCCTGGACGAGCGCAAACGGCGAAAGCGTGCCGGCATGGCCGCCGGCGCCGGCAGCTACGGCGATCAGGCCATCGGCGCCCTTGCGGATCGCCGAGTTGGCGTGGCGGTTATTGATGACGTCATGCAGCACGATGCCGCCATAGGAATGGATTGCGGCGTTGACCTCGGGCACGGCACCGAGCGAGGAAATCACCACCGGGA
The DNA here is from genome assembly GCF_028993555.1 of Ensifer adhaerens. Lineage (NCBI taxonomy): Bacteria > Pseudomonadati > Pseudomonadota > Alphaproteobacteria > Hyphomicrobiales > Rhizobiaceae > Ensifer > Ensifer adhaerens. The sequence continues at coordinate 144,930 of NZ_CP118610.1, forward strand.
CCTTGTACTTGATGCAGAGCATCAGGTCCTGTTCGAGGCGCGCGTTGGACTTGTGCACGATCTGGTTGACGGCGAAGGGCGCGGCGCGCCGGCCCGGGTTCTTGGCGTCGTGGTCGGCAAGCGTCTCGGTGATCTCGGCAAGCCATTCGTCCAGCTGCGATTGCGGGCGCGCGTTCAATGCCGGAAAGGCGCCGATCACACCGGCCTTGCACTGTGCGATCGTCAGCTGCGGATTGGAGATGATGAACAGGGGCGCGCCGACGACCGGCAGTCTCGTCGTTCCGGAAAGAATTGGCGGAAGCGGCATCGGTTTCTCCATCCCTCGATTTGTGCTTCAAATTTTGACGTTTGCGTAAACGTCAAAACAGATAGCAGCAAGTTTGTCGCTTGCAAAGAGGTGGTTTCCGCGCCGGCGACGCGGGCTTATCTTGCATACCGCCCTCGAAGTTGTCGCGTTTTCCCCGGGCTTGGCCGGTCGACCGGGCCGCCGGACTTGCGGATTCCGAAAGCAGCGGTTACGCAATTGTTAACAAAACCAACGGCGTGCCTCCAGATTTAACCGTTGGGCCCTTGGAGAAAGATCGAGGGGTATCGATCAGGTAGAGCACGCCGGCAGGCCCAAAGCCCTGCCTACACAGAGGACTTGATGTGAGCGGACTTGAGACTGCGATCAGAAATGCGCTTGAGCGCTCCGACCGCGCCAGCGCGGAAACCCGTGCGCGCATCTACCAGTCGGCCCGCCAGGCGCTGGAAGCCGGGCTGCAGAAACAGGGAATTGAGGACGTCAACGTCATCGCCCAGCAGCGCCATCGGCTGGAGGCGGTAATCCATGCGATCGAAACGGAGGAGCGTGCCGCTCTTCGGGCGCGGCAGCCGGCTCCGCCCGTCGCCACACCTCCGGGCGTCAGCGTTGACGACAATGTCCGCGCACGTGGACCGGAGCAGGCGCGTGTCGAGCCGCAATCCCGGCCTCAAGGCCAACCGCAATCGCCCTTGGCGGACCGTCGCGAGCCGGGCTTTGCCGCCGATGCGTCCCGTTCCGCGGCGAGTGATGGGGGGCTGGGCGGCCTTCGTGCCGATCGTGACGGCCCGGTCGTCTCGACGCGTGCGGCCGCGGATACTGCGGCAAAGAGTGCGGAGGCCACCGCCGCCGCGCCCGAGGTTCGCGGAGATACCGATCGAAAGCGTCGCCGCAAACGCGGCCGCTTCCTGTCCTTCACCATGGTCGTCGTCACGCTTGCTGCAGCCGCAGGTGCCGCCGCCTGGTGGGTGCAGACCAATGACCTCCTGAAATCCGCGGCTGAACGCGACACCAACGTCGCCAACCCGCCGGCATCGGTAGCATCGGAGGACTTCGACGGGGCTGCCGGCCTGCAAACGCTCGGCGCCCAGCAGGGCTTCACCGGCGACTGGGTGGAAGTCTTTGCGCCTGCAAACATTGCCGCCGTCGAGGCGGGCTCACGCGCCAAGGCTGAGCCGATCGACGACGACGGCGGCAAGCGCATCCAGCTGACGTCCTCGGTTGCCGAAACGGAAGGCGACATCACCATCGAGATTCCGGCAGCGGTGCTGGCGCAGCTATCCGGTAAAACCTCGACCATGGCGCTGACGGTGCAAGCCCAACCGGGCAAGACCACCGAATTTGCGGTCGAGTGCAATTTCTCTTCGCTCGGCGAGTGTGGCCGTCATCGCTTCACAGTGCATGACGAACGGCTCGACATGCTGTTCAAAGTCACCTTCGATCGCAGCCTGGCGCCGTCCTCTGCCGGCCGGATCGTGATCAACAGCGATATCAGCGGTGAGGGCAAGGGCCTCAACCTCTACGCTATCCGCATCCTTCCGGGCCAATAACTCCCGCCCGAGGCGCCCTGCCCTCAAACCGCTGGCCCAATCGGGGCGACCGCATTGGCCGCCCCCCCCCTGGCAGGACCGTTGCGTTCGCCCGCCGTCGTCTTGGCGCTATTTCAGAAAGCCCGGGCCGGATCCGACGATCTTGTCGTCGATTTCACCGATCGCGGCCTTGTCCTTGCGGTCGTAGTCGAGCGTGGAGAGGATGTGGCGGATGAGATTGAGGCGCGCGCGGCGCTTGTCGTTACCGCGCACCACGGTCCAGGGTGCATGGTCCGTGTGTGTTGCCTTCAGCATTTCGTCGCGCTTTGCGGTGTAGTCGTCCCACTTGTTGAGGGCGGCGATGTCCATCGGCGATAGCTTCCAGATCTTCAGCGGATCGTGGCAGCGATCGTGGAAGCGCTTGAGCTGCATCTCTCTGCCGATGTTGATCCAGAATTTGAAGAACTGGATTCCCTCGTGCACGATCATCTTCTCGAAGCGTGGCGCCTGCTTGAGGAACTGTTTGTGCTCTTCGGGCGTGCAGAAGCCCATGACCGGCTCGACGCCGGCGCGGTTGTACCAGGAGCGGTCGAAGAGCACGAATTCCCCAGCCGTCGGCATGGTCGCGACATAGCGCTGAAAATACCATTGCCCGCGTTCGGTCTCCGTCGGCTTCGTCAGTGCCACGATGCGCGCCCAGCGTGGGTTCAGATTGCCCATGGTCGCCTGGATCGCGCCGCCTTTGCCGGCAGCGTCGCGACCTTCGAACAGCGCGATGATGCGTTTTCCGGTTTTCTGCTGCCAGAGCTGGACCTTGACGAGCTCGATCTGAAGTTTCTCCAGCGTCTCTAAATATTCGTCGTCGTCGAGCTTCTTCTTGTAGGGATAATCATCGGACGAAAACGCCTCGTCGTCGATCCACTTCGGCAACTCGGGATTGTCGATGTCGAAGATGCGGCTCTTGCCGCCGATCTGCAGTTCCACTGCGCGGCTTTCAGCCTTTTCCGTCGCCTCCGCTAACGCCATGTACTCGCCCTTTCGGCTTGGCGCACGGGCCCGAAAACCGGCTTCGATCATCGGCAGGATCATGCGCGTTTTCAAACTTCTGCAGCTTCAAGCAGCGCCGAAAAGTCGCGGTGCTCAAGCCTCGATTTCCTTGGAGGAGGCCACAATTGCATTGCGGATTCAAGCCGGTCGTGAAAATCATGTCATGAAGGATCGCTATTCCTCGATCATTTTGGTTCGGGAGGAAGACAAAGTGATTCATGAGGATGTCGAGGTGGACGGTTCGAAAGCGTTCTGGCGGAACCTGGTGCCGCGACTGAAAGCAGAGCGCTGGCTTCTGGGCCTCACCCTGCTTTTGGCGATCCTTGCGACATTTGCCGGCATCCACTTCCTGATCGTGCTTCTCTTCTGGATCGTGCTGGTCGCGGCCCTGCTCAACCGCAGCGCGCCGGCCTCGGTGATCTTGAGCCCGGCCAAGGCGGTGGCGGTCGACGGCCCGACCAGCGATCCGCTGGTGCCGGCGCTGAACGCGCTCGACATGCCCGTGTTGGTCGTGGCTGCCGACGAGACGGTGGTCTTCCAGAACATCGCCGCGGAGAAGGCCTTCGGCACCATTCCGCCGAACACTTACCTGGCGGCCCGGGTGCGTGCGCCCGGTGTTCTCGACATGATCCGCGAGACGATGGCGACCGGCAAAGCCAACCAGATCGAGCATACCGAGCGCCTGCCTTCGGATGCCGTCTATGTCGTGCGCGTGGCACCTGCCGAAATCGGCGGCGAGGGGCGGGCGCCCCGCATCTTCCTGATCACCTTTCGCGACATCTCGCAGGCGCGCCGTATCGACCGCATGCGTTCGGACTTCGTTGCCAATGCCAGCCATGAGCTGCGCACGCCGCTGGCATCGCTGCGCGGTTTCATCGAGACCCTCCAGGGCCCCGCGCGCAACGACTTGAAGGCGCAGGAAAAGTTCTTCGGCATCATGCATGAGCAGGTGACGCGCATGAGCCGCCTCGTCGACGACCTGCTGTCGCTTTCGCGCCTGGAACTGCGCTCGCATATCGCGCCGGACGATCCCGTCGACCTTGCGCCCCTGCTCGGCCATGTCCGCGACAGCCTTCTGCCGCTGGCGAGGGACCTCGACGTCACGGTCTCTCTCGTGGTGCCGGACAAGCCCGTCATCGTGCAGGGCGATCGCGACGAACTCATCGAGGTTTTCGAGAACCTGATCGAGAATGCCTGCAAGTATGGCCAGGAGGGTAAGAAGGTCGACATAACCCTCAACGGCGGCGAAGACGGCGCACAGGCCGAAGTGATCGTGAGGGACTATGGGCCGGGCATCCCCGCCGAGCATGTCCCGCGCATTACCGAGCGTTTTTATCGGGTCAATGTCGAGGCGAGCCGCTCGAAGAAGGGCACCGGACTGGGCCTTGCCATCGTCAAGCACATCCTCACCCGACACCGTGCCCGGCTGCTGATCCATTCTGAGATTGGCAAAGGCACGACCTTTACGGTCCGGTTCTGACATATTGGCGCTGGAAAAGCCGGGACTGTTCATTTTCCCTTAGTATTTTCAATGACATGAGCTGTCATAAATGTTTCGTCAAACTGACATAAAAGGTGTGGCCATCGGCAGCTAACTAGGGGCAGCCGATAAGACGGCGAAGAGCGCTGCAACGCTTGGCGCACACCAACACAAGCCCATTCTGGGAGAACTTTTATGAAAGCTCTTAAACTCACTGTCGCGGCGCTGGTAGCGTCTGCCGCATTTGCCGGCGCAGCCGCCGCCCGTGACCAGGTTCAGGTCGCTGGCTCGTCGACCGTTCTTCCCTACGCAAAGATCGTCGCCGAGACGTTCGGCGAGACCTTCCCCGACTTCAAGACCCCGGTCGTCGAATCTGGCGGCTCCTCGGCTGGCCTGAAGGAATTCTGCAAGGGCGTCGGCCCGGACACCATCGACGTCGCCAACTCCTCGCGCAAGATCAAGGACAGCGAAGTTGAGGCCTGCAAGGCCGCTGGCGTGACCGAAATCCAGGAAGTCAAGATCGGCTATGATGGCATCGTCTTCGCGACCGACGCCGGCAACGCCGACCTCGCGCTGAAGCCGGTCGATCTCTACAAGGCGCTCGCCGCCGAAGTCGTCGTCGATGGCAAGATCGTTGCCAACCCCTACAAGAAGTGGTCGGAAGTCAACTCCGCGCTTCCGGACGTTGACATCGCCGCCTTCATCCCGGGCGAAAAGCACGGCACCCGCGAAGTCTTCGAAGAGAAGATTCTCGCTGCAGGCTGCAAGGAAGCTGGCGCCGTTGACGTCATCAAGGCTGCCGTTGCCGATGAAAAGCAGCAGCACAGCAAGTGCGTCGCAGTTCGTAAGGACGGCCTGGCTGTCGACATCGACGGCGACTACACCGAAACGCTCGCCCGTATCGCTGCCAACAAGAATGGCATCGGCGTGTTCGGCCTGTCCTTCTATGAAAACAATGCCGACAAGCTGAAGGTCGCGACCGTCAACGGTATCGTACCGTCGACCGAAACGATCGCTTCCGGCGAGTATCCGGTTTCCCGTCCGCTGTTCTTCTACGTGAAGAAGGCGCACCTCGGCGTCATCCCGGGTCTCAAGGAATATGTTGAGTTCTTCATCAACGACCAGATGATCGGCCCGGACAGCCCGCTCGCCGAGTACGGCCTGGTTGCTGCTCCGGACGCCGAGCGCGAAGAAATTCGCAAGGCCTTCGAAGCCGGCAACATGCTCTAATAACGACAAGCCCCGGTGCGATGTCCATCGCGCCGGGGCATGCTTTAATTCGATTTGCCGGCGGCTCATGACGGGCGATGCCGGGGAGACGTGCCGATGAGTACTTCGCTCCTTCTTTTGCTAATTGTTGTTATTGGTTTCATTGCCTATTTTGCTGGTCGCGCACGTTCGCTGGCTCAGGCTGGCGGCAAGCTCTCCAACCTTCATTCGCTGCCGGGTTATCATGGTAGCTACGTGGCCATCTGGGCAATGCTGCCCGCGGCGCTCGTTCTCGGCACCTGGCTGATTGCAGCGCCCGTCTATATCGACGGAAGCACGCGCGCAGCCCTGCCGAATGCGGTTCAGAGCCAAGGGGCCGCTGCCGTTCAGCTCGCGCTCGGCCAGGTCAAGTCCGTTGCCGGTGGCCTGCTGCGCCTGAGCGGCGAGGAGGTCGCGGCACTCGAAAGCGGTACCGCCAATCTTCGCTCGACGCTCGCAGCCAAAGGTGTGGCCCTTGCCGGCGAAGGTGAGCCCTACATGGTCACCGTCGCCCAGCATTTCAACGCGATGACCGCGACCAACCGCTGGCTGATGAGCGCGGCCGTACTGTTGATCGCGATCGCCGGCGGCATCTACGCCATCCGCAACGTCGCCACCCGCTTCCGTGCACGCAATCAGGTCGAGCGGGTCATTCTCGGCTCGCTGATCGTCGCGTCTTCCATCGCCATCCTGACGACGGTCGGTATTGTTGCCTCGATGCTGTCGGAGGCCGGTCGCTTCTTCACCATGGTCTCGCCGTTCGAGTTCTTCTTCGGCACGGTCTGGGATCCGCGTTTCGCTGCCGCCGGCAGCGGTGGCGCCTCGGGCCAGTTTGGCCTGATCCCGCTTCTCGCCGGCACGCTCTACATCGCCTTCGTCGCGATGCTCTTCGCCGTGCCGATCGGCCTCTTCGCAGCGATCTACATGGCGGAATATGCAAGCCCGCGCCTGCGTTCGACCGCAAAGCCCCTGCTCGAAGTACTCGCCGGCATCCCGACCATCGTCTACGGTTTCTTCGCGCTGGTAACCGTTGGTCCGTTTCTGCGCGATATCTCGGCGCAACTGAACGGTCTTGCCACCGGCAATTACCAGAACTTCATCCAGGCGCAGAGCGTGGTCACCGCCGGCATCGTCATGGGCATCATGCTGATCCCGTTCGTGTCGTCGCTCTCCGACGACATCATCACCCAGGTGCCGCGCGCACTGCGTGACGGCTCGCTGGGCCTCGGTGCCACCCGCTCCGAAACGGTGAAGAAGGTTATCCTTCCGGCAGCCCTTCCGGGCATTGTCGGCGCGCTGCTTCTGACCGCATCGCGCGCCGTCGGTGAAACGATGATCGTCGTGCTGGCGGCCGGTGTCGCGGCCCGCATGCAGATCAATCCTTTCGAGCCGATGACGACAGTGACCGTGAAGATCGTCAACCAGTTGACGGGCGACCTCGAGTTCACCTCGCCGCAGACGCTGGTGGCCTTCGCGCTGGGCATCACGCTCTTTGTCATCACGCTCGGCCTCAACATTTACGCGCTCTACATCGTGCGCAAATACCGGGAACAGTACGAATGACCGACATCGCTTCCCCGACCGTCCGGATCTCCGCCCGTCCCGCATCCGCAAAGCGTGATATCGGCATCAAGCGCCGCTACGCCGCCGAGCGCCGGTTTCGCGCCTATGGCATTGCCGCAATCAGCACCGGCCTGTTCTTCCTGGCGCTCTTGCTGTGGACCGTCGTTTCCAACGGCTACACCGCGTTCCAGCAGACGACGATCACGTTGCCGATCGAGTTTACCGAAAAGGTCATCGACCCCAATGGCGAACGCACGACCGACAGCAAGGTACTGATGACCGCCAACTATCCGCTCTTGGTGCGCGATGCGCTCGTCAAGCAGCTCGGCATCGATGCGACCAAGCGGCCGCTGGTCAAGCAGGCGACCGACATGGTCTCTGCGAGCTCCCGCACGCTGCTGCGCGACATGGTCGTCAAGGATCCGTCCATCATCGGCAAGACTATTCCGGTCACGCTTTTGGCCGAAGCCAACATCGACTCCGCCAACAAGGGACAGATCGACCTCAAGGTCGAAGAGAGCAAGCGCAAGGTCAAGGACCAGCAGGTCACCTGGATGAACGAGCTTGCAGAGGCTGGCGTGCTCAAGAAGAGCTTCAACACCGGCATCTTCACCTTCGGCGCCTCCAGCCGTCCTGAAGCGGCGGGTGTCGGCGTTGCCGCCCTCGGCTCGTTCTACATGATGCTGATCGTGCTCGTCCTGTCGCTGCCAATCGGCGTTGCAGCCTCGATCTATCTTGAGGAGTTCGCTCCGAAGAACCGGCTCACCGACCTGATAGAAGTCAACATCAACAACCTCGCGGCCGTTCCGTCGATCGTCTATGGTCTCTTGGGTCTCGCCGTCTTCATCAACTTCGCCGGCATGCCGCGTTCGGCGGCCGTCGTCGGTGGTTTCGTGCTGACGCTGATGACCTTGCCGACGATCATCATCGCCACCCGTGCGGCCCTGAAGGCGGTTCCGCCGTCCATCCGCTCGGCGGCACTCGGTCTCGGCGCATCGAAGATGCAGACCATCTTCCACCACGTTCTGCCGCTGGCCATGCCGGGCATTCTGACCGGGACGATCATCGGCCTTGCCCATGCGCTTGGCGAAACCGCGCCGCTCCTCTTGATCGGCATGGTCGCCTTCGTCGTCGACTACCCCGGTTCGCCGATGGAGCCGTCGACGGCGCTGCCGGTGCAGATCTACATGTGGGCCAACGAGGCGGAACGCGCCTTCGTCGAGCGCACCTCCGGCGCGATCATCATTCTTCTCATCTTCCTCGTCGTCATGAACCTTGGCGCCATTCTGTTGCGACGTCGCTTTGAGCGCCGTTGGTAGTGAGGTAATTACTATGAACATCATGTCAGAAGCAGCAGCCGAGAAGGCCTTGGATCAGAAAATGAACACCGTGCCCTACAAGATGATCGGCAAGGATGTGTCGGTCTACTACGGCGAGAAGCGGGCGCTTTTCGACGTCAACCTCAACATCCGCGAAAACACGGTAACGGCGCTGATCGGCCCGTCCGGCTGTGGCAAGTCGACATTCCTGCGCACGCTCAACCGCATGAACGACACCATCGAGAACTGCCGCGTCACCGGCAAGATCACGCTCGATGAGGACGACATCTACGACCCGACGATCGACGTCGTGGAACTGCGCGCCCGCGTCGGCATGGTGTTCCAGAAGCCGAACCCGTTCCCGAAGTCGATCTACGACAACGTCTCCTATGGCCCGCGCATTCACGGCCTCGCCCGCACCAAGGCGGATTTCGACGAGATCGTCGAAACCAGCCTGCAGAAGGCTGGTTTGTGGAACGAGGTGAAGGATCGCCTGCATGAGCCGGGCACCGGCCTTTCCGGTGGTCAGCAGCAGCGCCTGTGCATTGCGCGCGCCGTTGCCGTCAGCCCGGAAGTCATTCTCATGGACGAGCCCTGTTCGGCACTCGACCCGATTGCGACCGCCAAGGTCGAGGAGCTCATCCACGAACTGCGCACGAACTTCACGATCGTCATCGTGACCCACTCGATGCAGCAGGCCGCCCGCGTTTCGCAGCGCACCGCCATGTTCCACCTCGGCAATCTCGTCGAGGAGAACGACACCGACAAGATGTTCACCAATCCGGATGACCAGCGCACCCAGGATTACATCATGGGCCGCTTCGGCTGAGGCCAATTACGGCTGCAACAGTAACTGGAAAGCGCCCGCAAGGATCGACGATCATGTCCATGCATATCATGTCCGCCTATGACGAAGAACTGAAGTACCTGACGCGCCGCATCTCGGAGATGGGCGGTCTCGCCGAGCAGATGGTTGCCGAATCCGTCCGCGCCCTGGTCAATTCCGACCTGGCGCTGGCCCAGAAGGTGATCTCGGACGACACCATTCTCGACGATGCCGAGCGCCAGATCGGCGAGAAGGCGATCGTCACGATCGCCAAACGCCAGCCGGTCGCCGCTGACCTGCGCGAGATCATGGGGTCGATCCGTATCGCCTCCGATCTGGAACGCGTCGGCGACCTCGGCAAGAACACTGCCAAGCGCGTGATTGCGGTTGCCGGTTCCGGCATTCCACGCAAGCTCGCCCGTGGTCTCGAACACCTGGCCGAGCTCGCTCTGGTGCAGCTCAAGGAAGTGCTCGACGTCTATGCCTCGCGTTCGCCTGAAAAGGCCAACAGCATCCGCGAGCGCGACGAGGAGATCGATGCGATCTACACCTCGCTGTTCCGCGAGCTGCTCACCTACATGATGGAAGATCCGCGCAACATCACGCCCTGCACGCATCTTCTGTTCTGCGCCAAGAACATCGAGCGTATCGGCGACCACGCGACCAATATCGCCGAGACGATCTATTACATGGCGACGGGTGCTCAGCCGGAAGGCGAGCGTCCGAAGGATGACAACACGTCGACGTTGGGCTCGGTCACCGACTGAGCGCCCTACGCGGCACCCGAATGCATGCCTTATGAATGCCATCTGGTCGCGGCTCCGGTCGCGGCCCCGAATTCCTGTATCTGAAGCATGCTGCCTTCACACCGCCTTTGAAAATGGCGGGCGTGCTCCAGATTTAGAGTGTCTGAGTGCCGGCCGGTCCGCTGGACCCGCACGGCGCTCGCGGTAAGGAGACGTTACCTGATGTTGCCAAAAATCGCCGTGGTCGAAGACGAAGAGGCGCTGAGCGTCCTGCTGCGTTACAATCTGGAAGCTGAAGGCTTCGACGTCGATACGATCCTCAGGGGAGACGAGGCGGAGATCCGGCTTCAGGAACGCCTGCCCGATCTTCTGATCCTCGACTGGATGCTGCCCGGCGTCTCCGGCATCGAGCTATGCCGTCGGCTGCGCCAGCGCCCGGAGACGGAGCGGCTGCCGATCATCATGCTGACGGCGCGCGGCGAGGAAAGCGAGCGCGTCCGTGGCCTCGCAACCGGGGCCGACGACTATGTGGTCAAGCCCTTCTCCACGCCGGAGTTGATGGCCCGCGTCAAGGCGATGCTCCGCCGGGCGAAACCCGAAGTGCTCTCGACGCTGCTGCGCTGCGGCGACATCGAGCTCGACCGGGAAACCCATCGCGTCCATCGCCGCAGCCGTGAAGTTCGCCTGGGGCCGACGGAGTTCCGCCTGCTGGAGTTCCTGATGTCCTCTCCGGGCCGGGTCTTCTCGCGCTCGCAGCTGCTGGACGGCGTCTGGGGCCACGACATCTATGTCGACGAGCGGACCGTCGACGTGCATGTTGGCCGCCTGCGCAAGGCGTTGAACTTCTCGACCATGCCGGATGTCATCCGGACAGTGCGCGGCGCCGGCTACTCGCTCGAGAGCTGAGAGGGGCGAACGGAAGCCAATAAAAAAGGGGCCGGTCGGCCCCTTTTCGTTTTGGTCCTATGCGGATCCTTAAAGCGCATCGCGATCTTTCAGATTCGCGCCTTGCGCTTTAAGTTCTTGATATTTCGCATGTCGTTGTCGCAAAACCGCTGCGCACTTTTGCGCGACAGGCTTTAGCGCATCCGGCGACGCTCGGCCGATGGCTGGTAGGCAAGCCGGGCATGGAAGCTGCAATAGGGCGAAGATTCCGGCGAGTCGTTGCCGCAGAAGTGGAATTCTTCCTTCAGTGGATCGCCGATCGGCCACTTGCAGGTGCGTTCGGTGAGCTGGGTCAGCTCGAGGCGGCGCGACATCGGCACGACAACGTCGGTGCTGACGCTGAAGTCCTGCTCGGCAACGAGATCGACTTCGATCTCTTCCTTGAGAACGGTGGCGCCGGACGGACGGGCAACGGTGCGGGTCGAAACGCGCGAGGCGTAGTTCGGAGCGCGCGGTGCCGAGGTCGGCCGCTTCGGGCGGGCCGCCGCAGTGGTGCTGCCGCCGGCCTTGGCGCGTCCGGGAAGGCTCAGGCGATGGACCTTGCCGATGACAGCGTTGCGGCTGACACCGCCGAGCTGTGCCGCGATCTGGCTAGCGCTCAGGCCCTCGGACCAAAGCTTCTTCAGTTTCTCCACCCGCTCGTCAGTCCAGTTCATTTCTGCACTCTCCGTTCTCAGCGTTGGGGATGGCAGAATCCCTCACCGCACCCCGGCTGAACCCCGAGGCTGCAAACGCGATAACTCTTTTGGTGACTAGGTCCGCCGCATGCGTCTAGTAATTGAATGTTAACGTACTGACCGCCGGACTCTGTGGCAAGAGTCCGGGGATTCGCGCCGAATCGAATTCGTAGTTTTCCCCAACTTGCTCGATCGGCGTTGCATTTTTGCAAGCCCTTCCAGCCGATTTTTTCGTCGCAGGGAAACGGGTCTTGCCATCGCGCTGCAAGGCTTGGTTTTGTTGACATTGCACTGCGAAATAGGAATAGTGCCTGCGCCGCCGAAAGGCGGCATTTTTGATTTTTATCGGGCCGCATGAAGCAGCGGGATCGATGTCGATTGGAGTGAAGGAGAGCCTCGCATGACTGCAACCACGCCGCTTTACGATACCTACATGCGCGCGCCGTTGCGTTTCGAGCGAGGAGAGGGTGTCTGGCTGATCGCCGAAGACGGCTCGCGCTACCTCGACTTCGCCGCCGGCGTTGCCGTGAACTCGCTCGGTCACGCGCATCCGCACCTCGTCGAGGCGCTGAAGGCGCAGGCCGAAAAGGTCTGGCATCTTTCCAACCTCTACGAAGTTCCTGGCCAGGAAAGCCTCGGACGTCGCCTGGCGGCCGTCACCTTCGCCGATCGGGTCTTCTTCACCAATTCCGGCGCGGAAGCGCTGGAATGCGCGATCAAGACGGCACGGCGCTACCACTTCGCCAAGGGACAGCCCGAGAAGTTTCATATCATCACCTTCGAGGGTGCCTTCCACGGCCGCACCATCGCGACGATCGCCGCCGGTGGGCAACAGAAGTATATCGAAGGTTTCGGGCCGAAGGCCCCGGGTTTCTATCAGGTCCCGTTCGGCGATATCGCAGCCGTCAAGAATGCGATCACCGAGGAGACCGCCGCGATCCTGATCGAGCCGATCCAGGGCGAGGGCGGCATCCGTCCGGCGACGAAGGAATTCATGCAGGAACTGCGTGCGCTCTGCGACGAATTCGGCCTGCTTCTGATCCTCGACGAGGTTCAGACCGGCGTCGGCCGCACGGGCAAGCTTTTCGCCCATGAGTGGACGGGGATCCGCCCGGATATCATGGCCGTCGCCAAGGGCATCGGCGGCGGTTTCCCGCTCGGCGCTTGCCTGGCGACGGAAGAGGCGGCCGCCGGCATGGTGGCGGGCACGCATGGTTCGACCTATGGCGGCAATCCGCTGGCGATGGCCGTCGGCAACGCCGTGCTCGACGTCATCCTCGCTGACGGCTTCCTTGCCCATGTGCGCGACGTCGCACTCGTCTTCCGTCAGGGGCTTGCCTCACTGAAGGACCGCTACCCGGATGTCATCGAGGACATCCGCGGCGATGGCCTGATGCTGGGCATCAAGGTGAAAGGCCCCTCAGCCGATCTCCTGAAGGAGATCCGTGCCGAGAAGCTCCTCGCCGTGCCGGCCGGCGACAATGTACTGCGCCTGCTGCCGCCGCTGACGGTGACGGCAGAGGAGGCCCGCGAAGGCCTCGCACGCATCGAGCGAGCCGCCGAAGCAGTGCGGAAGGCTGGCGGTAACGCCGCAGCGTAACGGATGAGAGCTTAAACCTATCCAGGTGTTAGAATGACCTTTGGGCGTCCCGCAGGATGCGGGCGCGCCAAGGATCGATATTTCAGACAGGAACCGAGTACGATGGCAGGCACCAGACATTTTCTCGATCTTTCGGCCATGACGGCCGCCGATCTCCGGACGATCATCGATGATGCCCGCGTCCGAAAGGCGGCGACCAAGGCCGGAACCGCCGAGAAGCCGCTCGCCGGCAAGATGCTGGCAATGATCTTCGAAAAGCCGTCCACCCGCACCCGCGTGTCCTTCGATGTCGGCATGCGCCAGCTCGGCGGCGAAACCCTGTTCCTGTCGGGCACGGAAATGCAACTCGGCCGCGCCGAGACGATCGGCGATACGGCCAAGGTCCTGTCGCGCTATGTCGACGCGATCATGATCCGCACGACGGACCATCGCCGCCTGCTGGAATTGGCAGAACACGCGACGGTCCCCGTCATCAACGGGCTGACCGACGACACCCATCCGTGCCAGATCATGGCCGACATCATGACCTTCGAGGAGCATCGCGGACCGGTGAAGGGCAAGACGATCGCCTGGACCGGCGACGGCAACAACGTGCTGCACTCGCTGATCGAAGGCTCCGCCCGTTTCGGCTATCGCATGAACATGGCCGTACCGCTGGGTTCCGAGCCGCAGGACAAGATCCTGAATTGGGCCCGCAACAACGGCGGGGAGATCCTGCTGTGCCATGACGCCGAGCAGGCCGTCGCCAATGCCAATTGCATCGTCACGGACACCTGGGTGTCGATGAACCAGGAGCACCGCGCCCGCGGCCACAACGTCTTCCAGCCCTATCAGGTCAACGAAGCCTTGATGAAGCATGCAGCCTCCGACGCGCTGTTCATGCATTGCCTGCCGGCACACCGTGGCGAGGAGGTGACCGACGAGGTGATCGACGGTCCGCAGTCGGTGGTCTTCGATGAGGCTGAAAACCGTCTGCATGCGCAGAAGTCGATCATCGCCTGGTGCATGGGTCTCGTCTAGGCCGCTTGTGCGCGCCGCGGCGAGCGCGATGGCGCAGCTTCGGCGAGCTGAAGGCCGGCTATTGACATTGCTGCCGCGCGACACGATCTAGGCGGCAGCGGGGCGCTCCTGACAACAGTGAAGCGCCGACTGCCATGGGTGGTGCGCGGCGCGATGGCCGACGGCACATACCCGGTGGACAATCCGTTCATCGCGGGATCAATTGAGACAGCGGGCACGTTGCGCCGGGGGACAGGAATGTCCCTGGTGCAACGCAGTTGGCTGAAGCAAGGAGCAAGACATGACTGACATGACGCCAGGGCTTGGTGAATTCGACTTCGCCGGTGACGATCACGTCGTGCCTTTCCAGGTGGAAGGCCTCGATGTACGCGGCCGCGCCGTGCAACTCGGCCCGATGCTCGACGCAATTCTGGAGCGCCACAACTATCCGCTTCCGGTCGCGCGGCTCGTTGCCGAAACCGTCGTGCTGACGGTCCTTCTCGGCACCTCGCTGAAATTCGAAGGCAAGCTGATCGTTCAGACAAAGGGAGACGGTCCCGTCGATCTTGTCGTCGCCGACTTCTCGACGCCGGATCGCGTGCGCGCCTATGCCCGTTACGATGCGGATGCGCTTGCGGTCGCCGAAAAGGATGGCCGCACCCTTTCACACGAGCTGCTCGGCAAGGGCGTTCTCGCCTTCACCATCGACCAGGGCGTTCATACCCAGCGCTACCAGGGCATCGTCGCGCTCGATGGCGCGACGCTCGAAGAAATCGCCGGCGTCTATTTCCGCCAGTCGGAACAGATCCCGACCAAGGTCAGGCTCGGCGTTGCTGAGCTGCTCGACCGCGATGAGAATGGCAAGCCGCGCCACCGCTGGCGCGCCGGCGGCATGGTCGCCCAGTTCCTGCCGGAAGCGCCCGAGCGCATGCGCCAGCCCGATCTTTCCGGCGGCGACGGCGATGACGGCGCGAGCGCCTTCGAGGATGACGATCTCTGGGCGGAAGCCAAGGTGATGGTCGAGACGATCGACACCGACGAGCTGACGGACCCGATGGTCGGAACCGAACGCTTGCTCTATCGGCTGTTCCACGAGCGCGGCGTTCGCGTCTATGAGCCGCAGGCGGTCTTTGATCGTTGCAGTTGCTCGCGCGAGAAGCTGCGCTCGGTGCTCGCCAATCTGGAAGCGGATGATCTCGAAAGCACCATCGATGATGGCGAGGTCAAGGTCACCTGCGAGTTCTGCTCGACGACCTATCGCTTCGAGGCCAGCGAAGTGCGCCCGCAGTAAATAACGGGCGGCGCTTTGGCCGATGCTGGTCGGGTTCATCCAGTATCGCGATCAGGCACCCTGTCACAAAGTGACGAAGCGGGAAGCGGCACATCTGCGCGCTTCCCGTTTTCGTTTTTAAGGAGTGGGTTCTACGAAGGGAGGACCTGTTTCACGGAGGTCAGCGCGTGCCCTAGTTCAGGGTGCGCACCAGCCCGGGGGAATCGAGCGAGAAGGCCGGAATGGCGACGTTGAAGGTTTCTCCGCCTTCGGCTTCCATGCTGTAGTGGCCGAACATCACGCCCGACGGCGTATCCAGCGGGCAGCCGGACGAATACTCATAGGTATCGCCGGGGTTGAGCAACGGCTGTTCGCCGATCACACCAGGACCGCTGACCTCATCGACCTGCCCGTTCTCGTCGGTGATGTGCCAGTAGCGGGTCATCAACCGCACTGCTGCTTCCGAGTGGTTCGAGATGACAATGCGATAGCCCCAGACATAGCGACCGTCATCGGGATCCGACTGCTCTTCGAGATAGTACGGCTCCACCGTAACTTCTATGTCGCGGGTCAAAGCGCGATACATGGGCAACACCTTGCTTCAGGTCTTTCAGGGTATTCTACAGCAAGATGGTTTCGTCAAGAATAACGGCAAGATTGTGCGCGCCCATTCTGGGGCAAGGGCTTGCGGCAACGTGATGCGACCTTCGACCGGCTCCGATCCCGTTGGTTTCCTTGCTGGTTTTCACGGCGCCGACGGAGCAGCGCCGCGATCGCTGGAAGCGATCGGTGGCCGCCCTCTGCAGCGGCGGCCACGTTTTCGATAGCGTCAGGCTTTGACGGCCTTCAGTGCGCGGGCGAAATCTTCCACCACGTCCTCGCTGTCCTCGATGCCGGCCGAGAAGCGCACGGTACCGGCGGAAATGCCGAGTTCTTCGCGGGCCTCGTCGGTCAGGTTCTTGTGCGTCGTCGTTGCCGGATGGGTGATCAGGCTCTTGCTGTCGCCAAGGTTGTTCGAGATCCGGACGATCTCCAGCGCGTTTTGCAGCGCGAAGGCTGCGTCCTTGCCGCCCTTCAGTTCGAAGGCGACGAGGGTGGAGCCGCCGGTCATCTGCTTGGCGATGATGTCGGCCTGCGGGTGATCCTTGCGGCCGGGATAGATGACCTTGGCCACCTGCGGCTGCTCAGCGAGGAAATCGGCGACGCGGCGGGCTGTTTCCGTCTGCTGCTTGACGCGCAGCGGCAGGGTCTCGATGCCCTTCAGGAGCGTCCAGGCATTGAACGGCGACATGGCCGGGCCCGTATGGCGGAAGTAGTCGTGCAGGTTCTCGTTGATCCATTCCTTGTCGGAAAGCACCACTCCGCCGAGGCAGCGGCCCTGGCCGTCGATGTGCTTGGTGGCGGAGTAGACGACGATATGGGCGCCGAGTTCCAGCGGCTTCTGGAAGAGCGGAGTTGCGAAGACGTTGTCGACGACGACCTTGGCGCCGATCTGATTGGCGAGCTTGGCGACGCCGGCAATGTCGATGACTTCGAGGGTCGGGTTGGTCGGGCTTTCCAGGAAGAAGACCTTGGTATTCTTCTGGATCGCCTTTTCCCAGTTTGCGAGATCGCGACCGTCGACGAGCGTGCATTCGATGCCGTATTTCGGCGCCAATGTCTCGACCACCCAGCGGCACGAGCCGAAGAGGGCGCGGGCGGCAACGATGTGGTCGCCGGCCTTGAGCTGGCAGAGGATTGCCGCGGAAACGG
Source organism: Ensifer adhaerens (assembly GCF_028993555.1). Taxonomy (NCBI): domain Bacteria; kingdom Pseudomonadati; phylum Pseudomonadota; class Alphaproteobacteria; order Hyphomicrobiales; family Rhizobiaceae; genus Ensifer; species Ensifer adhaerens. Next base: position 162,232 of record NZ_CP118610.1, read on the forward strand.
CAGCCATGCCCGAAGCCGTGGCGCGCGCGTCTTCGGCGCCTTCCAGCATGCACATGCGCTTCTCGAACATGTCATTGGTCGGGCTGCCGTAGCGGGCGTAGATGAAGCCTTCGGTCTCGCCCTTGAACCGGGCTTCGGCCGCTTCGGACGTTTCGTAGACGAAGCCCTGGGTGAGGAAGATCGCTTCGGAGGTTTCGCCGTGCTGGGAGCGAGTGGTTCCGCCGTGGACCAGTTGTGTTGCGGGGCGCCAGTTTTTGCTCATGTGACGATCACTTTCAAAAACAAAAAAACCGGCCGCGAAAACGAGCCGGTTTGACACCCGGCCTTTTTAGCTACTTGTTTAACGTGGCTGCAAGCCGACCGGCCAAATCACCACGGGATAAAGCTTCAATACTGCTAGGGTGCGCTTGCGTCAATTCCCGGAGTTTGGTTTTGTCTCGCAACTGAAAAGAGGACTGCGATGGGCCGCGACACTGGGATTTTGGCCGACCGCGCGATTGCCGCGCTGTTCGAAACGGGGCGCCTGAAGAGCGAGAGACCGCTGGATGACGACCAGATCCAGCCGGCAAGCCTCGACCTGCGCCTTGGCGCCAAGGCCTTTCGCGTCCGTGCGAGCTTCATGCCTGGCCCGTCCCATCTCGTTGCGGACAAACTGGACCGGCTGAAGCTGCACGTGGTCGATCTCACCGATGGTGCCGTGCTTGAAACCGGCTGCGTCTACATCGTGCCGCTGATGGAGAGCCTGGCGCTGCCTGCGGGCATGTCTGCCTCGGCCAATCCGAAGAGCTCGACCGGGCGCCTCGACATCTTCACCCGTGTCATCACCGACCGCGCCCAGGAATTCGACAAGATCCCGGCCGGCTATAGCGGTCCGCTCTATCTCGAAATCAGCCCGCGTACCTTCCCGATCGTCGTGCGCCGCGGCTCGCGCCTATCGCAGATCCGTTTCCGCATGGGGCAATCGATCCTGTCGGAGCAGGAGTTGGTGGCCCTGCACGAGAGCGATACGCTGGTGGCGAGTGAGCGACCGAATGTCAGCGGTGGCGGCATCGCGCTGTCGATCGATCTGAAGGGCACCGGTCCGGAGGGCCTGATCGGCTATCGCGGCAAGCACCACACCGCCGTCATCGACGTCGACAAGAAGGCGCAGCATGCGATCTTCGACTTCTGGGAGCCGCTCTACAGCCGTGGACGCGACGAGCTGATCCTCGATCCGGACGAGTTCTACATCCTCGTTTCGCGCGAGGCAGTGCACGTTCCGCCGCTTTATGCCGCCGAGATGACGCCGTTTGATCCGCTGGTCGGCGAATTCCGCGTGCACTATGCCGGCTTCTTCGATCCGGGCTTCGGCCATGCGTCTGCCGGCGGCAGCGGCAGCCGTGCGGTGCTTGAAGTGCGCAGCCACGAGGTGCCGTTCATCCTCGAGCATGGGCAGATCGTCGGCCGCCTGATCTATGAACACATGCTGGAACGTCCAGACGGTCTCTACGGCCTCGGCGTCGGCTCCAACTATCAGGCTCAGGGCCTGAAGCTTTCGAAGCATTTCCGCGCCGAGTAGGGGATTTTGCCCAGGCTCCTCGTGCGATACCGCGCAAGGGTCCTTGACAGATCGTCCCGGTTCGGGAAATTTCGGGGGCATCGCGGGTGTAGTTCAGTGGTAGAACGCCAGCTTCCCAAGCTTGATGTCGTCGGTTCGATCCCGATCACCCGCTCCAATTCTTCCTGAAGCTTCTTGTCTCCTTCGCGCGAGACCTATGGCCAGTTGCCTCGCGGACGGTTACTTTATTGCTCGATGAATCATCCCGCGGTTCTAAGGGCCGCCCCTGAGACAAGAAGCGTGCCGGCCCGCTGCCCATGAGATTTCTTCCCCTGTTCGCCCTTTGCGCGTCCCTGATCGCAACGTCGCTTGCGGCGCAGCCCAGGGATCTGCCCATACTGTTCGACGCGCGCGAACGCATCGCCAAGCCTGATCTCACGGGCCTGGCGCGCCTGCGCTTCCTGACGACGGTGGACTTTCCACCGTTCAACTTCATCGACCAGTCAGGCAAGCTTTCCGGTTTTCACGTTGATCTCGTGCGCGAGATCTGCCGCGAACTCGACATCGAAGCCAAATGCCAGATCCAGGCCGTGACCTATGCGGAACTGTTGCCGGCGTTGGAGCAGGGGCAGGGCGAAGCGGTTGCCGCCGGCATTGCCGTCGGTCCGGAACTGCGCCAGCGCTTCGGCTTCTCGCGCGCCTTCATGCGGCTGCCAGCCCGTTTCGCCGTCAATTCAAAGGCGGCCGGTGCCGTGACGGGTCCGAAGGACCTTAGCAAAAAATCGGTCGGCGTCGTGGCGGGTACGACGCACGAGGCCATGTTCAAGGCCTTCTTCCCGAAGATCGAGGCCAAGGTCTTCCCGGATCGCGATGCCATGCTTTTGGCACTGCAGAAGGGCGAAGTGCCGGCGGTCTTTTCCGATGGCTTGCAACTTTCCTTCTGGATCTCTGGCACGACTGCGGGCGGCTGCTGCTCGCTCGTCGATGGCGCCTATTTCTCGCAACGCTTTCTCGGTGAAGGCCTGACGATCATGAATCGCAAGTCCGAACCGGCGCTGACCCAGGCGATCAACCACGCGCTGCTGGCGCTTTCGCGCAGCGGCCGGCTTGAGGAAATCTACCTGCGCTACTTCCCGAACGGCATCTACTGAGCCCGAACGGCATCTACTGAGCGCCAGGCAAGCCTGGCGTGACCAGCTGAGAAAGAGGCGGTTATCGGCGGAAGCGGGCCAACGCCCCGCGCTCGATTGCGGCGCAGGTGAGCTTGTCGAGACCCAGACGATCGCGCAGCAATTGTAAGAACCGGATCTCTTCGTTGCGAATGCGCTGGTCCGCGGCGGCGATCTCGACCGCTAGGGCATAGGCCGTCTCATGGAACTTTTCCGGAAGCGCCTCGCGCACGATTTCCAGCGCGATGTCGAGCCCCTCGGGCGCTGCGAGCTGAGCGGAGCATTCGTGGCCGATATGGACGAGCTGGTCCTCGTCGAACCCGTCGAAGACCGGCAGAAACTGCACCAGTCGGCCGATGCGGGTGAATTCGTCGTCGCTCATCTCGCGGTCGACCGCCGACATCATCACCATGACATAGACGAGGGCTTCGTGGTGGCTGAGGCTTGGCAGCATGGGTCTTTCCGGCGGTAGCGCAATTCCGGGCACGGCGTGAAGCGGTTTTTCATCCGGAATTGCAGAGTTTCAAGGAGCTGGATCATCTCACTGTCGCAACGCTACAGGGAGAGGATCTGGATGGTTGAGAGCTGGGAGTTGCCGCGGCTGTTTACAAGTCCGGCTGCGGCTCGTCCATCCCGGTACCGAGGGTTGGGTCGTCAAACGTCATCGGCGTGTGACTGAGGTCGCGCGGGTCCTCGCCATAGAAGCCAAGCTTGGCCTGACGCGCGGCGTCGGCCCGCTTCCCGAGCGCCGAGCCGGGTAGCGGCGTCGCCCAGCCATTGTCGACGAGCCAGGCTGCGAGGTCCTGTCCGCCGAGCGAGCAGGATGCCGTGGCCGATGGGCCGGCGCTTCCTTCGGGCATGTCGCAACTGACCGCGCGTGCGCGCAGGAAGTTTCTGAAGGCCGTCCGTGCGACGATGCCACAGGGCCAGCTCTTTCCCCCGGTTTCGCAGGTTCTCTCCGCCTGTTCGGGCTCGATGCCATCGATCTGCAGTGTGAGCTTGTCGAACTGGATCACACCGGCGGCGATCGCCACGGGGCGATAGAGGATGGTCGGTCCGGCGGTCGCCTTCGCTTGTTTCTCCGGCGCTGACAGCGGTGCGCGCGGCTCCACCCGTTCGAGCGGTGCGCTGGTTACGATTTCCGGCTGGCCGAACTGTTGCGGCTCGATGGCGCGTGCTGTTTTTTCCGTCGTGGGCGTCTGCGCTTGATCGCCGGTCGCAGCCGCACCGTTGCCTGCTGTCGGCGTTCCCAAGTCGAGCGGCACGTTATCGCCCGTTTCGGCTTCATCCGGTGCCGGTGCGATTTCCGTCAGGTCGGGCGTTTCGAGAACGAGATCCGGCGTGGCGGCACTCTCGCGGTCGCGGATGGCGGCTGCGCCAGCGTAGAGGATGCCGGTGAAAAGTGCGATCGCGGCGATACCGCCGGCAAGGGTGTATAAATGCTGCCGCATCAGGAAGAACGTCCTATTGGCTGGCCCAGATGATCCGGGCGATCCATTCGATCTGGCTGATCTCGAAGCTCCGGTTCGGGTGCTCCGGGTTGAGTGAGAGGAGTTCGATCGTGCGCGGCGTCTGGCGCGTCAGCACCTTCGCCATGACCTCGCCTTCGCGTGTCTTGACCACCACACGGTCGCCGCGCCGAACCTGCGCACCCGGATCGACAATCAGGGTATCGCCGTCGCGGTAGAGCGGCAGCATGCTGTCGCCCTGGACTTCGAGCGCGTAGATGCCGGTCCGGCGTTCGGCCGCTGTCGGAAAATCGATGACGTCCCAGCCCTGACCGGCCGGAAAACCGCCATCGTCGAAGAAGCCGCCTGCGCCCGCCTGGGCAAACCCGATCAGCGGGATCGTCGCGCTTGCAGCTGCCGGGGCTGCCGCCTCAGCGGCCTCCGGGTTCAACAGGCTGGTGAACTGGTCCATCGTGGCTCCGGTCGCCTCGAGCACCTTCGCGATCGATTCCGTCGAGGGCCAGCGTTCCCGCCCGTCGGCAGAGTGGCGCTTCGACTTGTTGAAGGAGGTGGGGTCGAGCCCGGCGCGGCGGGCGAGACCCGAAGGCGAGAGCTGATTGCGCTCGGCCAATGCATCGATGGCGTGCCAGATCGTGCCGTGAGACAACATGCGAAAGGTCCGGGCCGAACGTGGCGGCCGCTTGCTGGGTTTTGTTCGACGCCACAGTACCGAAACGCGGCGTACCGGTAAAGAATCCGAAGGAAAATAGTCCTTTCTCCGTGATTTGCTTTGGCAGCGGTCGGCCCTATAGTTCGCTCGACGGACAGGACTGGCTTTCACCGGAGGGAACGGCTTGTTGGCGCGCATGAGATCGGAGCGTCTGCTGTTCGTTGCCGTGGCTGCCGCGATCGCCGGGATCGCGCTGGAGCATCAGCTCCTTGGGATGGGACGTCTGGCCGCGCTTCTCGGGGCCGCCGGTCTCGTGGTGGCGATCGTACTTGCGTCGCTGCGCGTATCGCACCATGCCGAGGTGCTGGCATCCAAGGTCGGCGATCCCTATGGAACGATGATCCTGACGCTCTCGGCGGTCCTGGTCGAGGTCGTGGTGCTGGCGATCATGATGGCCAGCGAGACCTCGCCGACGCTGGTGCGCGACACGATCTATGCGGCCGTCATGCTCGACATCAACGGCATCTTGGGCCTGGCTGCGCTGCTCGGTGGCCTGAAACACGGCGAGCAGCCCTATAACGACGATTCCGCCCGCACCTACAGCGTGATGATCCTGACAGCGATGGGGATTTCGATGATCGTGCCGGAATTCGTGCCGGCGGCGAAATGGCATCTCTATTCGGCTTTCACCATCGGCGCGATGATCACGCTCTATGCCCTGTTCCTGCGCATGCAGGTTGGGGTGCATAGTTATTTCTTCAGCTACAGCTATCCGAAGGCGAAGGGTGAGGGCAGCGCAGTGCAGCGCGGGCCGGATCAGCCGGTGCTGCCGTCGATCGTGATCCTGATCCTCGGCATCGTCCTGATCGGCGTGTTGGCGGAAGTGATGTCGTCGCTCCTGACCTCGGGCCTGAAGGGTAGCGGTGCGCCGCCAGCTGTCACGGCGATCGTGGTTGCCGCAATCTCCGCCTCGCCGGAGATCATGACCGCCATGCGGGCGGCACTCGCCAACCGCATGCAGGCGGTGGTCAATATCGCGCTCGGCGCCTCGCTCTCGACGGTCATCCTGACCGTGCCTGTCATGGAGGCGATCGCGCTCTACACCGGCCAGCCCTTCCTGATGGCGATGTCGCCGGTGCAGTCGGTCATGGTGGCGGTCACGTTGATCGTTGCCGCGATCAATCTCAATGACGGACAGACCAATGCCATCGAGGGCATGACGCATTTCGTGCTGTTTGCCACTTTCGTCATGCTGTCTGCGATCGGGCTCTGATGTGCACCTTGCGTGGTGTCAGGCGATCGCCTTGTCACGCGCCTTCCTGGCGACCACCTCTTCGTAGGCGGCCTGCAGCATGGCGCGCACCCGCGGAGGTCCCTCGATCGGTGTGCCGAGATGCGCGTGGCGCAACTCCTCCATGAATCGATCCCAGAGTTCCGGGCCGCCGTCTTCCATCAGTTCGGCGCGAATGCTGAGTTCCTCGCTGACCGGCAGGTAGCGCCGCCCCCAGGCGCCAAGCTGGGCCATGATCGGCACCAGCGCGATCGTCATCTCTGTCAGGCTGTAGATCGCCTTCTGCTTGTGGGTGGGGTCGTCGGCCTTGGTCAGCATGCCTTGCTCGACCAGCATCTTCAACCGGTCCGCCAGAATGTTCGACGAGATACCCTCTTGTGAGCGCAGCAATTCCCGGAAGTGCCGCTTACCGCCGAAGATCATGTCGCGAATGATCAGCAGGCTCCATTTGTCGCCGAACACTTCGAGCGAAAGATTGATCGGGCAACCCGAGCGAATGTCGTCCTTCATTGGCACCTCTTTAAAACCGCTTGCATTATCGCATCAGTGAGGCTATCGTGCAACTGCTTTCAAAATTATAGCAGTTTTTAAAAGAAACCAGTTAGGCAAGGGCCAACGGTTTTCGAACATCGGAGGAGAGAGAACATGACCGACAGATCCGTGGAACATGCGAGCTTCACCATCGAGCGCAGCTTCAAGGCGACGCCGGAACAGGTGTTCCGGGCTTTCTCCGAGCCGGCCGCCAAGGAACGCTGGTTCGTCAGTGCTGACGGGCCGGTGGCCGAATTCAACCATGACTTCCGCGTCGGCGGTCGCGAGAGCGGTCGCTTCAGCCAGGACGGCAAAACGATCTATCGTGACGACACCACCTATCTCGACATCGTCGAGAACCGCCGGATCATTTTCGCTTATACGATGGCTGAGAACGACAGACGGATTTCCGCGTCCGTCGCGACCGTCGACATTCAGCCGGAGGGCAACGGTACGCGCCTCGTCTTCACCGAACAGGTTGCCTTCCTCGACGGGCTCGACAAGCTCGAATACCGGCGCGGGGGTTGGGAACAACTGATCGGCACGGCGCTGGCAAAGGAATTGGGCGAGGCGGCTGCTGCTGCGTGACGCAGCAATCGGTCTCGCAAGCGACTTGAAACCCTCGAGGCCTTCCGGTCCTCAGGGGTCTTAATGCATGGCCGCGATCGCGCTGCCGGCAATTCCCATGGAAAAGAGCGTAAGGCAGACGGCGGCGATCCGGCGCGGCAGGTGCGACGTCGACAACCCCTTCGACATCTGCACCAGCATGGCGCCGGCGCCGATCCACGTTGATCCGGCGGCGACGACCAGCAGCGAGAAGCCCGCGATCCAGGGCCAGACGGCGGCCAGTCCAGTCTGCGGCAAGAGCACCAGGGCGACCATCAGCGCCTTCGGATTGAGCAGCGTCGTGACGAAGACCTGACGGATGGAGATGACGACACCTTCGCTGCGCTCGGCATCGGTGGTCCAGAGCGCATAGGCGAGGTAGAGAACCCAGCAGGCGGCGACGAGCCTCAGCGCAAGGCCGAGCTGCGGATGGGCGGCAAGGAACGGCGCGAGCAGTGCTACGGCCGGGATGATGACGGCGAGGTAGCCACCGAGTTCACCGGTGAGCAGCGGCAGCGACCGGCGAAAGCCCGCAGAGGCGCCGGACAGCCAGAGCAGCGTGTTCGTGGGCCCCGGCGTTGCGAGGAGGATGAGTGCGGCAAGGGCGAAGGCGAGCGGCTGCATGTCGTTGGACCCGAGTTTCGTGGCCGTTATCGCTCCCTTCTAGCAGTCTCGCAAGCACCGGTCTTGATCTCCATCAAGCCGGTGACCGATCGTACCGGAAGCCACCCGCAAGAAATCGCCACAGGCGACCACGGGAATGCCTCTTCCGCGTGTGTCGCGGCCGCGCTATCAGACGGAACGCTGCCGCTTCTCTCCCGCCGGCGCGATCGAGGCTTCCATGAACAAGACCGTACTGTCAGGCATCGTCATGACGACGTTCTCCTATTTCCTGTTCTCGTTGCAGGATGCGTCGGTCAAATGGCTCGTCGTCGGCTATTCGGTCTGGCAGATCCTCTTTACCCGCAGCATCACCATTCTCGTGCTCTGCCTTGTCATCGGCCGCGGCAAGCTGGTGCGCAGCGCCGTCGCGTCCCCGGTGGTCAAGCCGCTCTTCGTGCGCAACCTGCTGCTGCTCGCCGCCTGGCTTTGCTATTTCAACGCGGCGCGCGATCTCGGCCTCGCGGAAATGACGACGCTCTACTATGCCGCCCCGATCATCGTGACGCTGCTTGCTGTGCCGATCCTGAAGGAGGATGTGCCGCCGATCCGCTGGTTCGCCGTTTTCATCGGCTTCGTCGGCGTGCTCATCGCCTGCGATCCGCTTGGCACCGGCATGAAGCTGTCGCTGCCGGTGTTCCTGGCGCTCACGGCCGCGGTCTTCTGGGCGATCGGCACCGTCATGCTGCGCAAGACCGCGCTCCAGGAAACGACCTTGGTGCAGATGACCATCTCCAACGTCTTCTTCATCGCCATGACCGGCCTTGCGGTCGGCTTCTTCTGGACGCCGCCGGCACTCTTCGACGTCGCGCTGATGGCTGGCACTGGGGTTATTGCGGGTATTGCCCAGTACGCGCTGTTTGAGGGCATGCGCCGCGCGCCGATCTCGGTGATCGCGCCCTTCGAATATACCTCGCTCGTCTGGGCATTCGGCCTCGGCTTCCTGATCTGGGGCGATGTGCCGGCGACGAACGTCTTTGCCGGCGCTGCGCTGATCTTCGCGGCCGGTCTGCTGATCATTGTCGGCGAACGCCTGGCACATCGTCGCGCAGGCGCTGCGGCCTAGCAGGGCCGATTGCAGGTTCGGGCCGAAGGCCGTTTCAGGCTCTCACGACAAGCGCTTCCGGCACCCGACCGGTCAGCCGGAAGAAAAGGTGCGAGGTGACGAGCACGGACGGGTCGGCGAGGTGCCGATCCAGCGCCATCAGGTCGGCATCGAGGTCGTCGCGGTTGATGAAGCCTTCACCGATCAGGTCGTCCCGCACATTGTTGATGAAGTCTCTGAGGATCGGCCGCCGGTCATGCCCCGGCGGATAGACATGCTCGACGGCATCGACCGAAATCGCCTCGACACCCGCTTGCCGGAACAGCCGGTGCACCCGGCGGCCGATATGGAGGTCTATGCCTTTCGCCGCCGAATAGGCGATATAGGCGGAAAGCAGCCGGTCCCAGGCGGCAAGCGGCGGATCGCAGATATGCGCCAGGAAATCCGCCTCGAAGCTGGCGATCCAGCCGCCGGGTTTTACCAGCGACACCATTTCGAGCACGATCAGCTCCGGCCGCGGCACGTTGACGAGCACCAGCCGCATATGGGCGCCGTCGAAGGACCGGCGCGGCAGGTCGGTCGCATAGGCATCGCCCTCGCGTACCTCCACCTGGGGGAGCGCATGGCTTTCGACGAAGCGCCGGGCAAGTTCGACGAAATGTGGGTCGCGCTCGATACCGAGCACCGAGCCTGTCGGCCCGACACGCTTGCCAAGGAGATGCAGCACGCCCCCGGGGCCGCAACCAAGATCGATGACGCGCTCACCCGGCCGGATGCCGACCCTTTCGAGATGCTGGTCGGAATCAGGCGCGAGATTGGCAATCTGTCGCTTCAGGCGTTCTTCCTCGGGCCCGGCGCGCCCAAGCAGATAGAGATCAGGCTCGCTCATCGCGTGTCCCCCTCTCCGATCCCGGCGAGGATGCGCCCGCGCCGGGAGGTCGTCAACCGGAAGGACGCCCCTTCCCGGAGATGTCGAATGTCCATGTCACGTCGCCCGGTGGTCTCCGCGTAGCTACGTAAGCCTTCGCATTGCGGAGCGTCATAGCCGTAGCAGCCCGATGGCCGCCCGGATGCGCGGCGCAAGATCCGTTTCGGGGAGGGGAGGTGTCAGCTCGATGGCGATCTGCCTCAGCGGCTCTGCGATCACCATCGAGAGAATGAGGTCGCTTGCCGTAGCAGGATCATCGATGCTGACAAGGCCGCGCGCCTTGTGGCGGGCGAGCCAGTCGGCCAGCAATTCGCGCGAGCGCTCGATGCCGTTGCGATCGTAGATCGGCAGGACCTGCTCCCGCGCCGGGATGCCGCCGACGATCAGCCGGAACAGTCCGACCGCTTCGGCAGAAAGCACGCGTGCCGCGATCGTCGAGAGGATCGAGGCGAGAACGTCGCCGACATCGTCTCGGCTTTCAGCCTCGCTGGCGAAGGCCGGCAGGAAGCTGTCCGTCCAGTTGCGGACAATCAGCCCAAACAGCGCGTCCCGATCGTTGGCGAAACGATACACCGTCTTCTTCGCCACGCCCGCTTCCCTGGCAACAGCCTCCATCGTCATCGCCGCATAGCCGCGCGACAGCATAAGCCGCGTCGCGGCGTCGATGACGGCGCTCGCCTGCTCGGTCTCCGGTCGCGCCGGACGGCCGCGCTGCTTCTGGGTCTCGGATACGGGGGTAGGCAAGGAGGCTCCTCCATTTGACAAACGCCACTGCGAAGCATAAACGAGATTTAGGAAACGCTCAATGTTTCCTAAATCATCAATCTTGGAAAAGGATACAATAATGTCTGCCAGCACCGACCAGGCACGCGCCGATATCCGATACATCGACGACCTGCTCGACCCGCGGCCGATGCGGATCGAGACCGGCATCGTCCGACTCGACACCGGCGCGCTCGTCGTGGCCGTCCGAACCGAACTTCCCGGTTGCAAGGGACGTATGCTCGATTGGTGGTTCAAGCATTTCGAGACGACCGAGCATCTTTCCTGGTGGCACCCGCTCGACCATGTGGCGCACAACGGCTGGGACGAGGGCCGGGTGAAGGGCGAGCGCTATGTCGGCGCGACGATCCGCGCTGTCGAAAGCCTCGGCGACATTCCGCCGGTGCCGGCGGTCATCAGGTTTCATGATCCAGGCGCGATTTTCGGCAAAGGCAGCTTCGAACGGGCTTTGCTGGCTGGCGACGCTACCGCCGCCGTCTATGCCCGCATCGGTTTCGGCGACGGTGCGCGTCTCGACGAGAATGGCGATCCTCGCGACGGCCAGATGGTGCACGTGGTGCGCGACACCAGCCAGGGTGCGGTGCTGCGCAGTCGTTTCATCCTCGGACTGGATGATGAAGCAGATCATTCGGTGCCCGACGCCGTGGGCCTCGGGCTCCTGCAACATTGCTACACGGAATTCGCTTATCTTGCGAAGATCCTGCCGTCGCTCTATTGGGGCGATCCGGCCAATCGGGATGACGTACCGGTCCTGTGGTAGAAAACCATGGGCTGGTAGCAAGAAGCGGCCTCGGCGTCCTCCAATGCGGCGATGGCCAAATGAAAACAGGCCCGAAGGGGCCTGTTTCAGAGATCGATCGATGGCGTCTTACGCCGCCTGCTTCTTTTCGCCATAGGGATCGAAGCGGCCGTAGAAGGTTTCGCCGCGCTCGGCCATTTCCTTCAGCAGCGCCGTCGGCTTGAAGTGGTCGCCATAGTCCTTGGCGAGCTTCTCGCACATCTTGACGAAGGCCTTTACGCCCATGCCGTCGATGTAGGAGAGCGTGCCGCCGGTATAGGGCGCGAAACCGAAGCCGAGGATCGAGCCGACGTCGGCTTCGCGCGGATCGGTGACGATGCCTTCTTCCATGGTGCGGGCGGCTTCGAGCGCGATCGTTGCGAGGAACCGCTGCTTCAGCACCTCGACGTCGATCGTGTCGGCATTCTTCTGCGGGTAGAGCGTCTTAAGCTCCGGCCACAGATACTTCTTCGCCGGCTTTGCCGGGTACTCGTAGAAGCCCTTGCCGTTCTTGCGGCCGCGACGGTCGAGGTCGTCGACCAGCTTGTTGATCAGCGCCAGGTGCTTGGGATCGACGGCCTTTTCGCCGAGGTCGGCGACGGTGGCCTTCAGGATCTTCTGGCTGAGGTCGATCGCCACTTCGTCGTTGAGCGACAGCGGACCGACCGGCATGCCGGCCATCTTGGCGGCATTCTCGATCATTGCCGGCGGCACGCCTTCGATCAGCATGTCATAGGCTTCGTGGATATAGCGGAAGACGCAGCGGTTGACGTAGAAGCCGCGCGTGTCGTTGACGACGATCGGCGTCTTCTTGATCGCGGCGACATAGTCGAGTGCTGTGGCGAGCGCCTTGTCGCCGCTTTCCTTGCCGAGGATCACTTCGGTCAGCATCATCTTCTCGACCGGCGAGAAGAAGTGGATGCCGATTAACTGGCCGGGGCGCTTGGAGTTCTTGGCAAGGCCGGTGATCGGCAGCGTCGAGGTGTTGGAGGCAAAGATCGTGTCTTCGCCGATGACCGCTTCCACCTTCTCGATGACGTCCTTCTTGACCTGGCGATCTTCGAAGACGGCTTCGACCACGAGGCCCGCGCTCTTCAGGTCGTTGTAGTCGGCCGACGGCGTGATGCGGGCGAGCAGCGCTTCGCCTTCTTCCTTGGTCAGGCGGCCCTTACCGACCGAATCCTTGACGAGGCCTTCCGAATGGGCCTTGCCCTTTTCGGCCGCTTCCATGTCGCGGTCGATCAGCGTCACGGCAATGCCGGCAGCAGCCGTCACATAGGCGATCGAGGCGCCCATGAAGCCGGCGCCGACGACGCCGACATGTTTGAATTCGGACTTCGGCACGCCCGCCGGGCGGCGGGCGCCCTTGCCGAGTTCCTGCATCGAGACGAACAGCGAGCGGATCATCGAGAAGGCTTCGGTGGTCTGAAGGATCTCGGTGAAGTAGCGCTGCTCGATCTTGAGCGCGGTGTCGAACGGCACCTGCAGGCCTTCATAGACGCACTTCAGGATGGCGACGGCACCCGGATAGTTGCCGTAGGTCTCGCGGCGCAGGATGCCGGAAGCGGCCGGCCAGAGCTGGGCCGAGGCCGGCGTCCAGATGCCGCCGCCCGGAACCTTGTAACCCTTTTCGTCCCAGGGCTGGACCGGCTTCAGGCCGTTCTTGATCATCGCCTTGGCGGCGTCGACGAGCTTGTCGGCGTCGACCACTTCATGCACGAGGCCGAGCGCCTTTGCGCGGGCCGACGTCAGCGACGAACCGGTGGTCATCATCTGCAGCGCGTCCTGCGCATTGGTGAGACGTGGCACGCGCTGGGTGCCGCCGGCGCCCGGGAAGATGCCGACCTTGACTTCCGGCAGCGCGATCTTCACCGACTTGGAATTGGAGGCGACGCGGCCATGGCAGGCGAGCGAAAGCTCGAAGGCGCCGCCCATGCAGGTGCCGTTGATCGCCGAAACCCAGGGCTTGCCCGACGTCTCGAGCTTGCGGAAGAGCCCGGTCATGCGACCGACCAGGTCGAACAGCTTCTGGGCGGCGTTAGCCGGATCCTTCTTCTTTTCTTCCTGCTGGAAGGTGAACATCGACTTGATCATCGACAGATCGGCGCCGCCGGAGAAGGTCGACTTGCCGGAGGTGAAGACGACGCCCTTGACCGCTGCGTCTGATGTCGTCTGGTCGACGATGGCGTTCAGCTCTTCCATCACCTCCTGGGTGAAGACGTTCATCGACTTCTCGGGCATGTCCCAGGTGACGAGCGCAATGCCGTCGGCGTCTGTCTCGATCTTGAAATTGGTGTAATTCGTCATGGTTCTCCCCCTCAGTAGAGAATGGGTTCGATGCGCAGCGAGACGTTCGATCCGCCGCTGTAACGTTGTTTGCTGGTGTTGGTTGCAATCAGCCTGCCGTCGCGCTCGACGCGGATGGTGAAGCCCGCATCGACGGCCTTGTCGAACTCGGGCTTCGGCACCTGCAGCACGAAGGGCACGCGGGCGGCCTTGCCATCGCTGACAACGGAGGTTTCCGCGATCAGCTTCGCGGCGACATCCATCACGCCCTGCTCCTCGAGCCGGATCTTGACGGTGCCGGCCGGAACGGGGCCGCTGGCGACATTGGTGATCGCGCCGGTGAGCGTGAAGCTGTCGCCGCCTTCTTCCTCGTCGGAGACGCAGCCGGCGGCTGCAAGCAGCCCCAGGCCCATCAATGCGAGAAGAGAGCGGCGCATCACGTCCATCGTCAGACCCTTTCGATGATCGTTGCCGTACCCATGCCGGCGCCGATGCAAAGGGTGACGAGCGCGGTGTTGAGGTCGCGGCGTTCCAGTTCGTCGAGCACGGTGCCGAGGATCATCGCGCCGGTCGCGCCGAGCGGATGGCCCATGGCGATCGCACCGCCGTTGACGTTGATCTTGTCGTGCGGGATGTCGAAGGCCTGCATGTAGCGCAGCACGACGGCGGCAAACGCTTCGTTGAGCTCGAAGAGATCGATGTCCGACAGCTTCATGTCGGCGCGCTTCAACAGCTTTTCGGTGACGTCGACCGGGCCGGTCAGCATCAGCGCCGGATCGGAGCCGATGTTGGCGAAGGCGCGGATGCGGGCGCGCGGCTTCAGGCCCATGCTCTCGCCGCCGGCTTTGGAGCCGAGCAGCACGGCGGCGGCGCCGTCGACGATCCCCGACGAATTGCCGGCATGGTGCACGTAGTTGATCTTCTCGATTTCCGGATGCGCCTGGATACCGACGGCTTCAAAGCCACCCATTTCGCCCGGCATCTGGAACGACGGGTTGAGCGAGGCGAGTGCCTGCATGTCGGTGCCGGGACGCATGTGCTCGTCACGGTCGAGGATCGTCAGGCCATTCTGGTCCTTGAACGGCACGACGGAGTTCTTGAAGTAGCCCTTTTCCCAGGCGTGTGCGGCACGCTTCTGGCTTTCCACCGCATAGGCGTCGACGTCGTCGCGGGTAAAGCCGTATTTGGTGGCAATCAGGTCGGCCGAAACGCCCTGCGGCATGAAGAAGGCCGGCAGATTGACCGAGGGGTCCATGAACCAGGAGCCGCCGGACATGCCGAGGCCGACGCGCGACATCGATTCGACGCCGCCGGCAATGACGATATCGTCCGCCCCTTGAGCGATCTTGGCCGCGCCGAAGTTGATGGCGTCGAGGCCGGAGGCACAGAAGCGCGAGATCTGCATGCCCGGAGCGCGGGTCGAGTAACCGGCCTCAAAAGCAGCAGCCTTCGGGATCACCGCACCGGCATCCATGACCGGATCGACGCAGCCCATGATGATGTCGTCAACCGTTGCGGTGTCGAGGTCGTTGCGGTCACGCACCGCTTCCAGCATCTTGGCGGCGAGGCGCACGGACGGCACTTCGTGCAGCGATCCGTCCTTCTTGCCACGGCCGCGCGGCGTGCGCACGTGGTCGTAAACGAAGACTTTCGTCATGTCTCATCTCCCTATCGGCAGCACCGTGAGGTGCTGCCCGTCAAAACAGTGTGAAATCGAACGCCTCAGAAGGCGGCCGCGTCGAGCGCCATCAGCGTGTCGGCGCCGGTTTCGATGCGGGCCTTGCGCAGGGCCGTTTCCGGCAGGATCCTTTCCATGAAGAAGGTCGCGGTGATCAGCTTGTTCTTCAGATAGTCTGCGCGCGCCGTTTCGCCAGAGGCAAGTTTTTCCTCAGCGGTCTTGGCAATTTTTGCCCACATGTAGCCAAGGACAACGAGGCCGAAGAGGTGCATGTAGTCGGTCGAGCCGGCACCGGCATTGTCGGGCTTGGCCATCGCGTTCTGCATGAACCACATGGTGGCGGCCTGCAGGTCGTTGAGCCCCTTCTTCAGCGCCTTGGTATAGGCGGAGAGCTTCTCGTTGCTGCGGTTTTCCTCGCAGAAGTCGCCGATCTCCTTGAACAGCGCCATGACGGCGCGACCGCCGTTCAAGCCCAGCTTGCGGCCGACGAGGTCGAGCGCCTGGATGCCGTTTGCACCTTCGTAGATCATCGCGATGCGGGCATCGCGGACATACTGGCTCATACCGTGTTCTTCGATGTAGCCGTGGCCGCCGAACATCTGCTGCGCCATGACGGCGTGGTCAAAGCCCTTGTCGGTGAGCACGCCCTTCAGGATCGGCGTCATCAGCCCGAGGATGTCGTCGGCCGTCTGGCGGTCGGCGGCATTGTCGGAGCGGTGGGCGATGTCGGATTTCAGCGCGGTCCAGAGCGTGAAGGCGCGGCCGGCCTCGGTGAACGCCTTGATCGTCATCAGCGTGCGGCGCACGTCCGGATGCACGATGATCGGATCGGCCTTCTTGTCCGGAGCCTTCGGGCCGGAGAGCGAGCGGCCCTGGATGCGGTCGCGTGCATAGTTGGCCGCGTTCTGGTAGGCAATTTCGGCAATCGACAGGCCCTGGAGGCCAACGCCGAGGCGGGCTTCGTTCATCATCACGAACATGGCGTTGAGGCCCTTGTTCTCCGTGCCGATGAGATAGCCCTCGGCCTCGTCGTAGTTCATGACACAGGTCGAGTTGCCGTGAATGCCCATCTTGTGTTCGATCGCGCCGCAGGAAACGCCGTTGCGCTCACCCGGCTCGCCATCGGCGTTGAGCTTGAACTTCGGCACGATGAACAGCGAAATGCCCTTCACGCCCTCCGGCGCGCCCTCGATGCGGGCGAGCACCAGGTGGATGATGTTGTCGGACATGTCGTGTTCGCCGGCGGAGATGAAGATCTTCTGGCCGGAGATCTTGTAAGCGCCGTTGCCATCGGGGACCGCCTTGGTACGCAGCAGGCCGAGGTCGGTGCCGCAATGCGGCTCGGTCAGGTTCATCGTGCCGGTCCAGGTGCCGGCAACCATCTTCGGCAGATAGGCCTTTTTCTGTTCGTCTGTACCGTGGACCAGGATCGCGGCGATCGCGCCCTGGGTGAGGCCGGGATACATGGTCAGCGCCATGTTGGCAGACGACATGTATTCGCCAACGGCGGTGTGGAGCGTATAGGGCAGGCCCTGGCCGCCGAATTCTTCCGGGACCGCAAGGCCGAGCCAGCCGCCTTCGCGGTAGAGGTCGAAGGCTTCCTTGAAGCCCTTGGGCACGCTGACCGAGCCGTCGTCGCGGCGCTTGCAGCCTTCCTGGTCGCCGGAAAGATTGACCGGGAACAGAGCCTCTTCGGCAAGCTTGGCCGCCTCGCCGACGATCGCCTCGATCATGTCCGGCGTCGCATCGGCAAAACCGGGCAGGTTGTTGTAGCGCTCGATGCCGAGCACGTCGTTCAGGATGAAGAGGGTGTCGTCGACCGGGGCCTTGTAGATGGGCATTCTTTCCTCGCCTATTGGTGCTTCGGGCCGCCGTCTGTCGTCTTCGACGCCCGGTTGCAGGATGCCGGATGCGCCGCCCTCCTCCAGAGCGCCGTGCGTTCGGGTGAACACACAAAGGACGCCCTAGCATTTTGATTCTAGAGCATCTTTCCGCCTCCCGTGAATCCACGTGAGAGCGGGATGCTCCAGGGGGTCTCGCATCGTTGGCCGGATGCTACAAAATTTTGACGTTTGCGTAAACGTCAAAAATCACGGGATGCGAAGTTTCGTCGCGGCACCCGAGGGGACGAAAGGGTGTCGAAACCCGCATTCACGGCACAATGCTGCCAAATCGTTAAAAATCCTGGCCAGATTAACCGCTTGTTTACCACGTTTCGTGAAAGGTGCGTGTTGAGATGGTCAAAGCTGCAACCTGTCCTGGCGTCGCACCGTTGTAGTTTTGCCCGCGTCGGAAGCGCCACAGGGGTGAAGAAAGCTGTTTTCTTCCGTGACGTCTTTCGAGATGGCTGACGACAGGGGCAAGAACACAATGAACGGATCGCGATCAAATCCTCAGCGTGCAGGCAGTCAGTCCTTTAGCGAGCGGCCATCGCTCGACGCCTTGAACCGCACCATTGAGGGGCTCGAAGCACGCATCGAGGGCCTCATGAATGGAGCTGCACGCGAAGTGGCGCCTCGGCCGCCCGAGCGCCTTCCGGTCCGCGAACCAGCCAGAGAGCCCGCAACGCCCCGTGACGCCGTCGCCGAAATCATGCAGCGCCAGCGCAGCCTCAGCGCTACGCGCGAACGGCCGTCGCTTCGCGACCGGCTGCCGCAGCGCGAGCCGGAACGCTACACTCCTGAGCGCCCCATCTCCGATCGTTTCGCCGACGAGCCGCGCCAGCAGCCGCTTCACACTCAGCCGCAGCGTCCGTCCTCGGCCGTCAACGATATCGCCGAGGCGCTGGTCGGTCTGCGCCAGGACCTCAAGCGCGACATCACCGATGGCCTCACGCGCGAGATGAATTCGCTCAGGTCCGAAATTCGCGGCATCAAGGCCCAGGCGCAGGATCACAGCTTCGCCGAAGACGTGCGCGGCGACATGCAGCGCCTTTCCGACAGCATCCAGCAGCTCGGCCGCCAGGCGTCACCCGCACAGGCGGACGCGCTGCGTGGCGACTTCGACGAACTGCGTGCGATGATCGACGGCCTGGCGCGTGAAGACAGCATGCGCCGCATGGAAAACCGCTGGAATGGCGTCGAGGATCGCCTGATCGCGTTTGATCAGAACCGTGACGACGAACTGGTTGCGCTCGCCTATCGGCTCGACGAGATCAAGTCGCAGATCGGCTCGCTGAAGAGCAGCTCGGCCGTGGATGCGCTTGAGGACAAGCTGATCGCCGTCGCCGAGGCCATCGAAATGCTTGGCCGCCAGATCCAGCCTGATGACCGCCGCCTCGTTTCGCAGTTTGCAGACCTCGACAGCCGGCTCGATGAGATCAGCCGCGCCATCGCTGCCAACAGCCGCGCGGCAACCGGTCTCGACGGTGGCTTCGTCAATCGGCTGGAAAGCCGGCTTGGCGATCTCTCCCGCCAGATCGACAGCCTCTCGCGCCCGAATGATTCCGGCCTCGGCGCTCGCCTGGAAGCCTTGACCGCCCGGGTCGAGGACCTCGCTGGCGAAAAGGCGGCCGCCCGTCTCGAAGAGCGTCTCGACCAGCTTTCGCTGCTGATGGAGCGCAGCAACAGGACCGCGCAATCGGATCTCAACGATTATCTGTCGGACATTTCGCGCAAGATCGAGGCTCTGGACCAGGGCAGCGTCAACGACGCATTGGCCGAACGGCTCGACTATCTGGCACACCGGATCGACGAACTTGACGCCCATGGCGTTCAACCGGCCTCCGATCCGCGCTTCGACCGGCTGGAAGATCGCCTGGTCGGCATCGCGCAGCGTCTGGAAGAAACCCACGCTGCACCGTTCGATGATCGTGCCGCCCTGCAGAACCTCGAAGCGCAGATCGCCAATCTGTCGACGCTGGTCAGCCAGCCGCGCGCGGACGTTGTCGCGAGCGCCGTGCCCGTCGATTTCGAGAACCGCATGAGCGCGCTCGAGGATTACCTCTCGACCAGCGACGAATACATCGTCGAGGCTGCCCGCCAGGCGGCCGAAGCGGTGATGGAAGCCTATGCCAAGAACGGCTCTCCGCGGGGTTCCGGCGGAGATCTGGCCGCGATCTCGGCGCTTGCCGAAGATCTCCGGACGCTCGAAGACCTCAGCCGCTCCAGCGAGGAGCGCACCGCGCGCACCTTCGAGGCGTTGCACGAAACCCTCGTGCACATCGCCGACAAGCTGGAGCGCATCGAAAATCGCGAGCCGGCATTGTCGGTGCGCACCGAAACGCCGGTGGTGCGTGAACCGGTGGAAATGCCCAGAGCAAACCAGCCGGAATTCAACGATCCCTTCGCCGGCAACGATCTCGATGACCGTTACGAGGATCTGCAGCGCAACGTCCGCTCCCTGCAGGCCGAAGACCAGGCGGTGGTAGCCCAGACGGCCGAGCCGGCAACGGCCTTTGCCGATGATCAGCAGGTCTCGACCGTTGAAGTCGAAGACATGCGTGAACCGGCCGCTGCGGCCCGCACCGGCCTTCTTGCAGGCCTGACCCGGCGCTTCTCCGGCAAGCGGTCCGAGCCGGTGTCGGATCAGGCCCGACAGCTCGTCGAGCCGACCCCGTCGATTGATCCGTCCGAAATGCTTGCGCCCGAGGAAGCCAACCAGCTGCTCGAGCCGGGTTCCGGCGTTCCCGACGTCAAGAAGATCCTGGAACGCGTGCGCGCCGGGCAGATGAACAAGGCGGGCATTCAGCCGGCCGATGGCGACAAGTCGGATTTCATCGCTGCCGCCCGCCGTGCTGCCCAGCTCGCCGTCGAAGAGGCCGACACCCTGAACAAGGTCGGTCAGGGCGGAAAGACCTCCGGCATCGGTGGCGCATTTGCCCGTCACCGCCGGCCGATCCTGATGGCCGTCGGCGCTGTTCTACTGGCGATCATGTCCTATCCGCTGGTCAGCAACATGCTGAAGAAGCAGGAGACCGCACCGGTGGAGCCGGCCGCGATCATCGAGCAGCAGGCGGTGCCGGAATCGCGCGAAAACAAGATCGTCGACGACCTTCTGCCGCAGACCGCGGCCGTGGCCGTGGCCCCGGCTGAAACGCCGGTCACCGCAACCGAGACTGCTGTCGCAGCACCACTCGATTCCGTCGAAGCCCCGGCGAAGGTATCCGAAGCTTCGATCTCGGTACCGGCGACGGCCGTGCCGACGACCACCATTGCGACGCCGGCCGAAGAGAAGGCACCGATGCTTGCACCGGTCGCCGAAACGAAAGCCGGTTCGACGGCCTCAGAGTTCCAGCCGACGCCCGCTGGCAATGCGCCGGCCACCGGTGCGGCTCTCGTCAGTTCTCCGGCAGGCGGTGCGGCAACGACCACTCTTGCACCGGTGTCCGCGCCGAGCGAAATCGCGCTGCCGGAAGGTTTCGGCCCGGCGGCGCTGATCACAGCCGCCAAGGGCGGTGACCCGCTTGCGTTCTACGAAATCGGCGCCCGCTTTAGCGAAGGCCGTAGCGTCCCTGAAAACATGGCGGAAGCCGCCAAGTGGTATCAGCGCGCCGCCGACGCCGGTGTGATTCCGGCGCAGTATCGCCTCGCGAGCATGTACGAAAAAGGCATGGGCGTAACGCGCGACGCCTCCAAGGCGAAGGCGCTCTATCTTGCCGCCGCCGGCCAGGGCAACGCCAACGCCATGCACAACCTCGCCGTCATGCTGGCGAGTGGCCGTGATGGTTCGCCTGACTTTGCCGAGGCAACGAAGTGGTTCGCCAAGGCTGCCGAACTCGGCGTTCGCGATAGCCAGTTCAACCTCGCCGTCCTCTACGCGCGTGGCAACGGCGTGCCGCAGGACCTGACCGAATCCTTCAAGTGGTTCTCCGCCGCCGCCCGCGAAGGCGACATGGATGCCGCCGCCAAGCGCGACGAAGTTGCCAAGGCGATGAAGCCTGAGCAGCTCGAAAGCGCCAAGGCGAAGGCGGATGCCTGGAAGGTGCAGCCGGTCGACGCCAAGGCGAATACGGTTGACGTTCCGGATGCATGGGTCGGTCCGGCCAACAAGACCGCCAGCGTCGACATGACCAAGGCGGTTCGCAATATCCAGGCGATCCTCAATAACAACGGCTTCGATGCCGGCAAACCGGACGGCCAGATGGGCAAGAAGACCGTGGCTGCGATCAAGGCCTTCCAGAAGTCGGTCGGCCAGGAGCCGACGGGCGAGATCACCGAACAGCTGGTCAAGGAATTGCTGAAGCGCAATTCGTGACCTTTGGGCCTACGCCGTAATAAAGCCGCAGAGCCGGGCGACACGGGTTGCGGGTGGCGAAGCCGTCTGCCATGTGGCTGAAAAGGTTGAAATGTCAGGCCTGCTGCATAATTCCTTAATCGGAATCAGGCTAAGGAAGAACTGATGCAGCAATCAAGGTCCGGCAGTGGCCTTGGCACGTCCTGGCGGAAGCGCAACGCTGCAGGAGTGCATGACGGAAGCCGCCTCGCCCTCGGGAGAGGTGCCGGCCTTTCGAATAATCCCTCATTCGTGGTGAGTTGCTTGCCACACTAACCGGTTTGCCCGCATTGCGGGCCGTTGGCATATCGAGGACCCGGCGTGACGATCTATCTGCCCATCGCAGAGTTGTCGGTGAACATACTCATCATTCTCGGTATGGGCGCGGCAGTCGGCTTTCTTTCCGGGATGTTCGGCGTCGGCGGCGGCTTTTTGATCACGCCGCTCCTGATCTTCTACAATATTCCACCTGTCGTGGCGGTGGCGACCGGCGCCAACCAGGTGGTTGCCTCGTCGATTTCGGGCGCGATCACCCATTTCCGACGCGGCACCATCGATATCAAGCTCGGCACGGTGCTCCTGTGCGGCGGTCTTGCGGGTGCGACCGTCGGCGTCTGGCTGTTTTCGCTGCTGCGCCGCCTCGGCCAGCTCGATCTGGTGATCTCGCTGCTTTACGTCGTGCTGCTCGGCACCGTTGGTGGTCTGATGCTCTGGGAGAGCATCACCGCCATGCGCAAGGCCGCCAAGAACCAGCAGACGACCTTGCGCCGCCCCGGCCAGCACAATTGGGTGCACGGGCTGCCGTTGAAGATGCGTTTCAAGAAGTCGAAGATTTATCTGAGCGTCATTCCCGTCGTCGGCCTCGGCTTCTGCATCGGCATTCTGACGTCGGTCATGGGTGTCGGCGGCGGCTTCATCATGGTGCCGGCGATGATCTATCTGCTGCGTATCCCGACCAACGTCGTCGTCGGCACGTCGCTGTTCCAGATCATCTTCGTCTCGGCCTACACCGTCATCGTCCAGGCATCGACCAACTATACCGTCGACATCGTGCTCGCCTTCGTCCTGATGATCGCCGGCGTCATCGGCGCGCAATATGGCGTGCGCGTCGGCCAGAAGCTGCGCGGCGAACAATTGCGCGCGCTGTTGGCACTGCTCGTGCTTGCCGTCGGAATTCGTCTGGCAGTCGAACTCGTCATCCCGCCGAAGGACGTCTATTCGGTCGTATCAGCGGGGTTCGGTTTCTGATGCTCCGCTTCGCTCGCACAGCCCTCGCTCTTTTCGCCCTTGCCCTGGCGGCGCCGGCCGATGCCGCGCTTCAGGATGAAAATGCCGACTTCACCGAAAAGCTGGAGATCGGCATCTCCACCGACGAGATCGCCATCACCTCGGATTTTCGCGGCGCGGATCTGACGATCTTCGGCGCCGTCGATGGCTTCGACCAGGGCCTGTTGGCCCAGGGCAGGTACAATATCATCGTGTCCCTTGAAGGTCCGAAGGACAATGCGACGGTGCGCAAGAAGGAGCGCGTCTTCGGCATCTGGGTAAACACCAGCTCCATGACCTTCGAGCTGGTGCCGGAATCCTACTCGCTGTCCAGCACCCGCGATATCGAAACGATCGCGCCACCCGGTGAGATGGGCAACATGGGCATCGGCGTCGACCATATGCGGCTGGTGCCGCTCGGCTTCGTCGGCGACGGCAGCAATCTCGGCGAGTTCCGCAGCGCCTTCCGCCGTATCCGCGAGACGAGCGGCGTCTACGAGCGCGATCCGGGCGGCGTGCAGTTTATCAGTGCCAGCCTGTTCAAGGCCTCGGTGCGCCTGCCGGCCAACGTGCCGAACGGCGTTCATGTGGTGCGCGCCTATCTCTTCCGCGATGGGGTCTTCGTCGCCGCCAAGGCGCTGCCGCTGCGTGTCGTCAAGACGGGCCTGGAACAGTTCATTACCCAGGCGGCGCATCAGCAGCCGCTCTTCTATGGTCTCGTCGCCGTGCTGCTCGCAGTCATCACCGGCTGGGGTGCTAGCGTGATCTTCCGCAAGGAATAGTTGGGCCAGGCGCTTACCCTGCGTTTTCTTTTGCCCGGCGTGCGTTTAAAGAAAGGGCAGCAGGATGCTTCAGGGATAAAATACCCGGGCATCTCGAACATGTTGATCTGAACACGCCGCGCCGAACGCGCGCTGAAGTTCGAGAAGGCGATGCTTGGGCTCGTAGCGGCAAGCGACGCGACACAGACAGAGGAAGCTCGATGAAACCGATTTTTGTCCAGTTGCAGTGTGCTCCCGGCAAGACCTACGAGGTCGCTGACGAGATCTACCGCAAGGAAATCGTTTCGGAAATGTACTCGACCAGCGGCGACTACGACCTGATCATCAAGGTCTACATCGAGGAAGGTCAGGATATCGGCAAGTTCATCAACGACAACATTGCCACCGTGCCGGGCATCTCGCGCTCGTTGACGACGCTGACCTTCAACGCGTTCTGATCAAGGGTTCGGCGACGTGCGGAAGGAACCGCACGTTCTCCCCCGGCATCACGCGATCAGATTGGCGAACCGGACCGAATAGATCCGGTCGCGTCCGAGCATGTGGGCAACCAGCTTGTTGCGGTCGAAGAGGCCGGTCATCGCCCGGTGCCGAAGGTCCAGCCCGCCAGTCGTGACCCCGAATGCCGGCATCAGCATGCGCGCGCCATCCGTCGCAAAGCAGGCGCGGCGCACGGCCCTTTCCCGTCTCACCACTGTCGCTGCCGGGTGCAGATGGCCGGCGATCTCGCCGACGGCGTCGCCGCGCTTCGGCTCGTGCCGGAAGATGAGCCCCGCATGGCCGAGTTCGTCCATCGACGCGCCCGGAAGTCCGAAAGCGCCATCCGGGTCATGATTACCGTTGATCCAGACCCATTCGCGCCCGAGCGCCATCGCCGCGATCATGTGCCGGAAGGCGTCCGGCATCACGGCCGAACCGACGCGGTCGTGGAAATTGTCGCCGAGGCTGATGACGAGTTTCGGGTCGTGGCGCGCGATCGCGGCTTCGAGCACGCGCAATGTCGCAAGCGTATCATAGGGCGGCAAAAGCATGCCGCGCCGGGCGAAGGCGGAACCTTTTTCCAGGTGAAGATCGGAAACGACGAGTGTGCCCGTCTCCGGCAGGTAGAGACCGCCGAGCGGATCGCATATGCCTTCCACGCCGTTCACGACGATGCGCGCCGAGATCGGCGTGGCGTCAGTCACCGGCGAAAGGGCATGGGCAAGCCTGTTCATGCATCGTCTCTTCATATGCCGCCGGCAAAGACCGGCCTTCCAGATTTCGTACAACGAGACAGGAAGGGCGTTTGGCCCTCCGGTCCGCAGTGATCACTCGTCAGCCCCCTAGACCGGCTCGCCACCCATCGCCTCGTGGATCAGGTCGTCAGCGGCCTCCGAAAGCAGGAAGTCCTGCGCTTCGCCCTGGATCATTTCCTTGCCGATCTCAAGCATCACGGGCACGGCCAGCGGCGAGATCCGGTCAAGCCGTCGATGGGTGATGTGGCCCTTGATTCGCTTCAGCATATCCCCGAGGCGAGCGATGTCCAAAAGCCCCGTTGCCGCATCATTGCGGGTCGCCTCGAGCAGGAGATGATCCGGCTCGTGCGCGTGCAATACGTCGTAAATGAGGTCGGCGGAGACCGTCACCTGTCGGCCGGTCTTTTCCTTGCCGGGATGTCTTTGGTCGATCAGGCCGGCAATCACGGCGCAATTGCGGAAGGTGCGTTTCAAGAGGAAGGATTCGTTGAGCCACGCTTCGAGGTCATCGCCGAGCATGTCTTCGTCGAAGAGATCGGCGAGTGCGCCGCGCCTGAGCTCGAAGGTGGCGCCGAGATCGTCCAGCGCCCAGACGGCGAGAGAATAGTCGGTGGCGACGAAGCCGAGCGGCTTCAGCCCGGCGCGGTCGAGGCGGCGGGTGAGCAGCATTCCGAGCGTCTGGTGCGCCAGTCGTCCTTCGAAGGCATAGGCGACCATGTAGTGGCGGCTGCCGCGCGGGAAGGTCTCGATCAGGAGCTCGTCTTCGCGCGGCAGCATCGAGACGTCCTTCTGCAGCGCCAGCCAGTCGCGCACCTGTTCCGGAAGCACTGCCCGGCGTGCCGGGTCGGCGAGCATCTTGCGGACCTGCTGCGCCAGGTAGGTCGAGAGCGGAAATTTGCCGCCGGCATAGCTCGGCACCTTGGGGTCGAACGTGAACGCCTGGCTGACGAGGCACTCGCTCTCGCGGATGCCCTCGAAGCGCAGCACCTTGCCGGAAAACATGAAGGTGTCGCCCTGGGAAAGCATTTCGAGGAAGTACTCCTCGACCTTGCCGAGCGCCATGCCGCCGCGGCCGAGCGAGCCGCGCTGGTTGCGCTTGACCATGCGCACGTTGAGCATCGGCGACTCGACGATGGTGCCGACGTTCAGGCGGTATTGCTGCGCCACCAGCGGATTGGAGACGCGGTAGAGCCCGTCCTTGGTCTTGCGGATGCGGGCGTAGCGCTCATAGGTCTTCAGTGCATAGCCGCCGGTCGCGACGAAATCGATGACCCGCTCGAAGGTCTCCCAGGCGAGCGCCGTGTAGGGCGAGGCACTGGTGATCTCGTCGTAAAGCGACAGCGGGTCGAAAGGTGCGGCGCAGGCCATGCCGAGCACATGCTGGGCCAGCACGTCGAGCGCGCCTTTGCCGACGGGCGGCGTGTCCTGGGCGCCGACATAGTTGGCGTCGAGCGCGGCCTGGCATTCCATCACCTCGAAGCGGTTGGCCGGCACCAGGATCGCCTTTGACGGTTCGTCCATTCGGTGGTTGGCACGGCCGATGCGTTGAGCAAGGCGGCTTGCGCCCTTGGGTGCGCCAACATGCACGACGAGATCAACATCGCCCCAGTCGATGCCGAGATCGAGCGTCGAGGTCGCGACGACGGCACGCAGCCGGTTCTCGGCCATCGCCGCCTCGACCTTGCGGCGCTGGGCGACGTCGAGCGAACCATGATGCAGCGCGATCGGCAGATTGTCGTCGTTGTTCGTCCAGAGTTCCTGGAAAAGCAGCTCTGCCTGGCTGCGGGTGTTGACGAAGAGCAGGGTGGTGCCGTGTTCCTTGATCGCCTGATAGACGTCGGGGATCGCATAGCGTGCCGAGTGTCCGGCCCACGGCACATGCTCCTCCGTTTTGAGAATGGAGATCTGCGGCTTGGCGCCGCCCTGGACCTGGACGAGACCCGCGTGCCGGTCCGCACCCGGCTCTTGCGGCGCGAGCCAGCGCTGCAGGTCCATCGGGTCGGCGACGGTTGCGGACAGGCCGATCGTCTGCAGGCCGGGTGCAAGGCGGCGAAGCCGCGCCAGCCCGAGGGAGAGCAGATGGCCGCGCTTGGACGTGACGAGCGAATGCAACTCATCGAAGATCACGTAGCGCAAATCTTTAAAGAACCGCGTCGCCTCGCCATTGGCGAGCAGCAGGGCCAACTGTTCTGGTGTCGTCAGCAAGATGTCCGGCGGATTGAGTTTCTGCCGTTGCCGTTTGGCGGTGGGCGTGTCCCCGGTGCGGTTTTCGACACGCACCGGCAGCCCCATTTCGCCGACCGGCTTCAACAGGTTGCGCTCGATGTCGACGGCAAGCGCCTTCAGGGGCGAGATGTAGAGCGTGTGGATGCCGACGAAGGCGGAGCCCGGCGGGATCTTGCCGCGGCGGGTGAGATCGACGAGCGAGGGCAGGAAGCCGGCGAGCGTCTTGCCCGCGCCCGTCGGCGCGATCAGCAGCGTGCTTTCCCCCGCCTCGGCGCGTGAGAGCAGCTCGAGCTGGTGCGCACGCGGCTGCCAGCCTTTTTCGCTGAACCAGCGCAGAAAGGGGGCGGGCAACGTCAGGGCATCGCCCTGCGGCTCTCTGGAATCGATCCTGTTCACGGAGAACAAAGGTAGATCAAATCCGCCAAAAGAGAAGCCCGCCTGCAAGGCGCGATACGCCCGATTGACTCCCTCCTATATCGTAGATAAAAAATATCCATGATTTAGGAGGTTTCCATGAAACTCGGTGATGGGGTCGAGCAGGCCATTCACAGCGTGACGATGCTGAGCTGTCTTCAGCCGGGCAGCACACTGTCGGCGGCTGCCCTTGCCGAGTTCCACGGCGTCTCCACCAGCTATCTGCTGAAGCACCTGCAGGCGATGTCCGGAGCAGGACTGTTGGAAGCGGTGCCGGGGCCGAAGGGCGGCTATCGCCTCGCCCGCACGCCTGAGAAAATCACCCTGCTCGACATCGTGCTCGCGGTCGAGGGGCCGGAACCGGCGTTCCGTTGCAACGAGATCCGCCTGCGCGGTCCCAACCCCTATGCCTGCAAGCCGACGGCACCCTGCACGATCAATGCCGCCATGCTGAAGGCCGAGCAGGCCTATCGTGCCGAACTCAGGCGCGTGACCATCGCCAGCATCATGGAAGACCTGAACGCCAAGGATGACGGCAGCATTGCCGCGAGAACCAATGCGTTCCTTGTGATCAATGAACGCCGGTCAGCGGCCGGCGGTTGAGGTCGCCGCGACCGCCCCGGATGCCTACAAGGCCGTTGCCGCGCTGGACAAGTACATCGTCAAGGACTCTGGCCTGGAGCCTCGCCTCATTCACCTGATCAAGCTGCGCGCCTCGCAGATCAACGGCTGCGCCTACTGTGTCGACATGCATGTGAAGGAGGCGCGCCATAGCGGCCTCAGCGAGCAGTGGATTCACCTGATTGTCACCTGGCGTGAATCGCCGATCTACGACGCGCGTGAGCGCGCCGTGCTTGCCTGGACGGAATCTCTGACAAATATCGCCCAGACGCGGGCGCCGGACGAAGACTTCGAGCCGTTGAAGGAGCACTTCACCGAGGCCGAGATTACCAAGCTCACGATCGCGATCGGGGTGATCAACACCTGGAACCGGATTGCTGTCGGCTTCCGATCGCAGCACCCGATCGACGCGCCGGCAAAGGCAGCCTGAGATCGCCGGAGTAAACGGACAGATAGCCCCGAGGTCCGCTTCGGGGCTATCTGGTGTTAGAGCATCCTGCCTTCAGGTCGGACACCTGGGGCTGAGCGATGCTCTAGAATTGAAGTGCTAGAGCGCGATGTAGCGGTCGGCGCGGTGGTTGATGGCAACGAACAGGTTGAGCACGACCGCGCCAAGCACCGACCAGGCGACGACCGTGGGCGAAGTCACGCCAAAGGCGACGACGAGCACGACCATGTCGATTGCCAGCTGCACGAGGCCGGCGCGAATGCCGAAGCGCTCCTGCAGATAGATGCCGAGAATGCCGACGCCGCCGAGGCTGGCGCGGTGGCGATAGAGCGCGAGCAGGCCATAGCCGAGAAGCAGGCCACCAAGCAGCGCCGCCCAGGCCGGCTGGATCGTGCCGATCTGAAAGAAGCGCGACTGGATGTCGGTGAGGAAAGAGGTGATGCCGATCGC
The DNA here is from genome assembly GCF_028993555.1 of Ensifer adhaerens. Lineage (NCBI taxonomy): Bacteria > Pseudomonadati > Pseudomonadota > Alphaproteobacteria > Hyphomicrobiales > Rhizobiaceae > Ensifer > Ensifer adhaerens. The sequence continues at coordinate 191,294 of NZ_CP118610.1, forward strand.
AATGAAGGTCTTGACCGTAAAGGCCGGACCGAGCCGCTTCAGCGACAGATAGAAGAACGGCAGGTTGAGCAGGAAGAAGGCAAGGCCGAAATTGATGCCGAATGCATAGTGCAAAAGGAAGGCGACGCCCGCCGTGCTGCCGGTGAGCAGGCCGGCGCTTGCCAGAAAATAGAGGCCAAGTGCTGCAATCAGGCTGCCGGTGAAGATGCCCTGCAGGTCCTCGACGGCCGTGTGCCGGGTCGGGCTGGTGTTCCAGAGACCGAAAACGCTGCTGATCTGGGCCATGGCAAATCCTCGATTGCGATGGCAAAGCAATGCTGCAACGCACAAAAACAATCAAGAAAAATATGTCAGTTATGCTGACCTATTTTTGCGACTCTGCCTTGCGTTTTACGCAGGCTTGCGCGCCAGGAACAGGATGCCGAAAACGGGTTCGCCGGCATCCATGCGGATAGCTGTGCGCTCGATGGTCAGCAGTTCCAGCCCATGTGCGCTGCAAAGGCCGCGGACATAGGCTTCGCTATGGGCGTAGCGCAGCGACGGCCGCAACAGAAACTCCTGGCCTTCTCCCGCATCCTCGACGGAAAAGGCGAAGTAGCCGTCGGGGGCAAGCAATTGGAGGGTAATGTCGAAGACGCTGTCGAGATTGCCGAGATACATTAAAACGTCGGCGGCGCTGACGAGATCGGCCCGGGCAGGGGCGAAGTTGCCGAAGATGCCGGAAGCTTCCGGCGAAAGAGAGAGATCGGCGCGCGCCAGCCGATCGTAGGTGGATTTCGCCTCGGCCTTGGCGAGCATGTTGATGGAAATGTCGAAACCTTCGAGAAACTGCGCCTGATCCCGGATGCGTTCGCCGAAGAGGCCGGTACCGCAGCCGAGATCCGTCACATGCTCGAAGATCAGGCCCCCGGTGTGGTTTCGGATCAGTGCGGCGAGCTTCTGCGGCACGGTATAGCCGAGCTTTTCCACCAGCGCCTGGTCGAAGCGGTCGGCATAGTCGTCGAAGAGGCGCTCGACATAGAGGCTCGGCGGCTGTTCGGGAACCTCGACCGCACCGAGCAGCGCCAATTTGAGGCCTGCGCCAAAGATATCCTCGGGCGTCAGCGCCAAGGTTTTTCTGAGCGCTTCGATCGCTGCCTCTTTCCGGCCAGATTTTTCCTCATAGTCCGCGAGCCGAAACCAGCCGGCAGCCCAGTCCGGCGCCCGTTCCAGCGCTTGCTCCATGAGTTCGGCAGCGCTTCCGGGCTCACCGCCCTCGGCAAGCATCTTTGCGTAGTCGGCGCGGCGGTCGGCGATCAGGTCGCCGGAGGAGAGCTGGTTGAGCGTCATCAATGTGAGATGTTGGTTGCGATCAGCGCTTCTGACGCCGGATGCGGCAAAATACAAGCGGAATCTGGCGTGATCCGAGGCTTTGGCGGCGTGCACCCTGTCCTGCGACTTGCGACCGTGCCGATCGCGGCTTATGTGAAGACAAACAGGAGAAGTTCGCGGATGTCGGACGGAATGAACAGATTTTTGGGCGACTCACCGCTGCGTGTGCTGGTCAAGCTCATCGTGGTGTCGATCCTCGTCGGCTTCGTGATGAGGATGTTCGGCTGGTATCCGACCGATATCTATTTCGCCGTCCGCAACTTCCTGCTCGACCTCTGGTACACGGGCTTTTCGGCGCTCGGCCGGGTTGGCGACTACCTGCTGCTCGGTGCCGTGATCGTCGTTCCGGCTTTCGTCATCCTGCGCGTGCTGAGCTTCCGGCGTTGACGATGCAGGGCCGTTTTCTTCTGATCGAACGCCGCGGCCTGCTGCGGGCCACCGCCATCCTCTCGCTCGGCGCGCTGGCCGGCTGCACGACGTCAAAGGTGCTGATGCCTGAAAGTGGCACCGGCAGCGACCAGACCGAGGCGAGCCTCGGTTACGTCAACAAGCTGCGCAAGGGCAAGGGGCTTTCGCCGCTCGTGGCGGATCACGCCGCCTCGGCCGCCGCGATGAGCCAGGCGGCCCGCATGGCCAAGGTCGGCAAGATGCAACACCTGATCGGCTGGAACGACAGTTTCTACGATCGGATGAAGGGCCAGGGCGTAACCTTGCCGGCAGCCGAAAACATCGCCATGGGCCAGGACGACGCCGAGCGCGCCTATGACGCCTGGTACAAGTCGCCGAAGCACCTCGAAAACATGCTCGGCAACTATCGCGGCCTCGGCGTTGCAGTCGCCCAGAACGACGCCTCCGGCAACCGGCCCTTCTGGGCCATGGTGCTGTCGGGCTGACTGCGACTTGGCGGCCGACCGCCATCGACTGTGCCCCTCATCCCCCCTGCCGGGACCTTCTCCCCGCAGGCGGAGGGGAAAGGGGGTGCGTGGCGCCCGCGCGTACCTGCCGCAACCGCGTTCGATGGCGCACGGCGCGCTTGCATCCCCCTATGCACTTTCCCTAAAACGGTCATCGCTCACCCAAACCACCCGGATCGTTCGATGACCGCTTCTCCCGCTTCGCCAAGCGATTCCGCCGGCGCCTTTCACGTCACCCATCGGCTGGTGCTCGCGATCGCGCTGCCGATGACGCTCGGCTTCCTGACGACGCCATTGCTGGGGCTCGTCGACACCGCCGTCGTCGGCCGGATGGGCGAGGCGAAGCTTCTAGCCGGGCTCGCGATCGGCGCCATCATATTCGACCTGATCTTTACCACCTTCAATTTCCTGCGCGCCGCCACAACCGGCCTCGTTGCTCAGGCCTATGGCCGCGGCGACCGGCATGAGCAGCAGGCGGTGTTCTGGCGATCGCTGATCATCGCGCTTGTCTGCGGCGCGGTCAGCATTCTCCTCTCGCCACTCCTGCTTTCAGGCGGCCTTTGGCTGATGGGGCCCGAACCGGAGGTGGCGGCGGTGACATCCACCTATTTTCTCTGTCGCATCATTTCGGCGCCGGCGGCGCTCGCGAACTACGCCATCCTCGGCTTCGTGCTTGGCCGCGGCGAGGGCACGATCGGGCTGATGCTGCAGACGCTGATCAACGGCATCAACATCGTGCTGTCGATCCTGCTCGGTCTCGTGCTCGGCTGGGGCGTGATGGGTGTGGCGCTTGCAACCGTCACCGGCGAGATCATCGGTGCACTGGCCGGCTTTGCTATCGTCTATGGCCGCTTCGACCGCAGGGATGCGCCGAGCTGGGCTGAGATCTTCGATCGCGAACGGTTGAAGCCGCTCTTCGGCCTCAACCGCGACATCATGATCCGCTCCTTCGTGCTGCTCGCCGCCTTCACGCTGATGACGCGCATCGGCACGGCCTTCGGGCCGGTGACGCTTGCGGCAAACGCAGTGCTGATGACGATCTTCCTGGTCGCCGGCTACTATCTCGACGGTCTTGCCAATGCGGCCGAGCAATTGATCGGCCGCTCGATCGGCGCCCGCTATCGCCCCGCCTTCGATCGTGCGCTACGGCTGACGGCCGCCTGGTCGCTGGGGCTCGCTCTGGTCACCACCATCGTCCTCCTGCTCTTCGGCGATCAACTCATCAATCTGTTGACGACAGCCACCGACGTTCGCGCGGCCGCTTATGCGTATCTGCCCTGGGCGGCGGTGACGGCGACCACGGGCGCGCTCGCCTTCCTGATGGACGGCGTCTTCATCGGCGCCACCTGGTCGCGCGAGATGCGCAACATGATGATCGCGGCTTTTGTCGGCTACGCGGCTGCCCTCGCGATGCTCGTGCCTGCCTTCGGCAACCACGGGCTCTGGGCCGGCCTCAACCTCTTCCTCGTGATGCGCGGCCTGTTCCTGCTTTCGAGAATTCCCTCGAAGGCGCGTCAGACGTTTCGGCTGGCCCAGTAGTCGAGGCGGCTATCTCGGATATCGCGGATCGAGCCGAGCCGCTCGCGGTCGCAGAGATCGGAAAGGCCGCGCACGATGCGGCCGGGCAGCGCAGGGCCCTCATAGACCATGCAGGAATAGAGCTGGACCAGATCGGCGCCCGCGCGGATCTTTTCGGCCGCGGTCTCGGCCGAGCTGACACCACCGACACCGATGATCGGCAGGTTTGGTCCGACGCGCTTGCGCATGCGGGCAAGCACCGCCGTCGACTTTTCAAAGAGCGGCTTGCCGGAGAGGCCGCCCGCTTCCTTCGCCTGGTTCTGATCCTTCAGACCGTCTCGCGACAGCGTCGTGTTGGAAACGATCAGGCCATCGAGGTTGTGGGCGAGCACTTCGGCCGCGATGTCGTCCATGCCCTCTTCCGTCAGGTCGGGTGCGATCTTCAGGAACACCGGAACGTACCGGTTGCTGCGGCGGGCTTCCTCGTCGCGCGCGGCAAGCACGGCCGACAGCAAGGCCGCGAGGCTCTCGCGCGCCTGCAGGTCGCGCAGGCCAGGCGTGTTCGGCGAGGAGATGTTGGCGGTGAAGTAGCGCGCGACCGAATAGAAGGCGTGGATGCCGTTCACATAGTCGGCAACGCGGTCGGCGCTATCCTTGTTGGCGCCGATATTGACGCCGATCAGCGCGGTGCGCGAGCAGGCCTTGAGCCGCGCCAGTGCTGCGCCATGGCCTTCATTGTTGAAGCCGAGCCGGTTGATGACGGCCTCGTCCTCGACCAGGCGGAAGATGCGCGGCTTGTCATTGCCGGACTGCGGCTTCGGCGTAACGGTGCCGATCTCGGTAAAGCCGAAACCGATCTTCAGGAGCGCTTCCGGAACTTCGGCATTCTTGTCGTATCCGGCCGCCATGCCGATCGGGTTCGGGAACTCGATGCCGGTGATCGTCTGGGAAAGCCGCTTGTCGGCTTTGGAGGGACAGCTCGGCACGAGCCCGGTCTTCAGCGCCTTGATCGACAGGCCATGCGCGGCCTCGGGATCGAACAGGAAGAGGCCGCGACGGGCGAGATTGGTAAGCGGGTTCATGCGTCAAGTTCCGGGAAGATATGCAAGCCATCGGCGCCGAGCGGCAGGGGCTTTTCCCAGACCACGGCAGAGAGGAAGAGGGGGGCGTAGAGATGCGGGAAGAGGGCGCCACCGCGCGAGGGCTCATAGACCAGTTCCTCGCCGAGCGCGTCGCCGTCGACGGCAACCAAGAGCAGGCCTTCCTGCCCCTCGAAATGCCGCGCCGCCGTCTCGACAGCCTGTTCGGCGGTGGAGAAGTGGATGAAGCCGTCGGCGAGGTCGACGGGTGCGCCGTCGAAGCGTCCGCTGCGCTTGGCTTCCTGCCACAGCGAGGCCGGAACGATCTTGTAGATGATGGAACCCATTGTGCCCGTCTGTCCCCGTAATCTTCTGTCGTGGCCTTGCCGCAAATATCGGCGATTGTCCATCGCAGAAGGGCGTCGATTCGCGCATAATCCTTGGTGAAGATCGATTTCGCTCTTCCCGTTCATGTGCCGAACGTCATCCGGCAAGGACCGCAACGGAGAGGACGTCATGAGAAAAGCGACTGTTGCACTTCTGATCGGAGCCGGCCTGGCATCCGCCGGCATCGCCTCGGCCCAGGACCCGGCGCCTGGCCGCTACAGCATGCAGAAATCCGAGACCGGCATTGCCCGGCTCGACACCCAGACGGGCGAAGTGTCGCTCTGCCAGGAAAAGGACGGCCAACTCGTGTGCCGCATGGCCGCCGACGAGCGTGCGGCCTTCGAGCTGGAAATCGACCTGCTGACGAAACGGGTCGAAGCCCTGGAAAAGGCAGTCAAATCCGGTGAAAGCGTCGCAAAACCGGACCTTCCGGCAGACGAAGAGATTGACCGGGCAATGGGCATCATGGAAAGAATGATGCGCAAGTTCATGGATATCGTGAAGGATCTCGAAGGCAGCGACCCCGCGACGGAGCCGCAGAAGACCTGAGATGCCGGATCGGCCATGCGGAATGCGGATCGACGCGTGGAGGCGCGCAGGTCGCAGACCGGGCTCTTGGGAGGGAGCGACATGACGCCGGACATGACCATCATCATCGCGGACGATCATCCGCTGTTTCGTGGCGCGATGCGCCAGGCCTTGAGCGGCATGGACGGCGCGCCCGCCATCGTCGAGGCTGCTGATTTTGCCGCCGCGCGCAAGGCCGCAGCCGACTATCCGGATGCCGATCTCCTGCTGCTGGACCTGACGATGCCCGGCGTCAGCGGCCTCTCCGGTCTCATTGCCCTTCGCGCCGAGTTTCCAAGCCTTCCGGTCATGGTGGTCTCCGCACACGACGATCCGGCGACAATCCACCGCGCGCTCGACCTCGGGGCCTCCGGCTTCCTGTCGAAGTCGGCCGGTATCGAGGAGATCCGTGATGGCATCGAGAGGGTGATGGCCGGGGAGGTCTTCGTACCGGCCGGTTACGACCAGGCACAGGAATACGAACCCGAAGTCGCCGATCTGCTCCAGCGGCTGCAGACGCTGACGCCGCAACAGTCACGCGTCCTCAGCATGCTGGGCGAGGGCCTGCTCAACAAGCAGATCGCCTATGAGCTCGGTGTCTCCGAGGCGACCATCAAGGCGCATGTCTCGGCGATCCTGTTGAAGCTCAATGTCGATAGCCGCACCCAGGCGGTCATCCAGCTTTCGAAGATCGGCACCGTCGCCGCCGCCTGAGGCGGTTGATCGAGCGCTACGGCGATCCTTCTCGATCGGGTGTGCCGCGAAAAGCGCCGAAGGCGCTCATTCCGCAGCCGCTCGCGCCGCCGTCGAAAGTTGTGTCAGCCACGCCCGCATCGCTGCCGGCCTTACCGGCTTGTTCTGGATCGAAATGCCGTCGCGCTCGGCCGCCGCGCGTACTTCCGGCGTACGGTCGGCCGTCACCAGCAGGGCGGGGATCGCCTCGCCCGTGGAAAGCCGGATCTTCGCAATCGCATCGATGCCCGTGCCGTCGTCGAGATGATAGTCGGCGATGATCGCGTGCGGTTTATCCGCCGGTTGTCCCGTCAGCTCGGCGCAGGCGGCAACCGATTCCGCCGTGCTGACGACACAGCCCCAGCCCGACAGCAGCACCTTCATGCCCTCGATAATGCGTGGTTCGTTGTCGATGCACAGCACACGCAAGCCGTTGAGCGCCTCGCTCGCCTTATTGGCAACGACTGGGCGAACTGCGACCCGTTCGCCGGCGCTTACGTCCAGTGGCAGCGTCACCTTGAAACCCGTGCCTTTGCCGGGCGTCGATTGCAGGCTGACCGGATGGTTGAGCACGCGCGAGATGCGATCGACGATCGATAGGCCGAGGCCGAGCCCGGAAGCGGTGCGGGCGCCCTCGTCGAGCCGGGCGAATTCCTTGAAGACCGTCCGGAACTTCGACGAAGGGATGCCGATGCCGGAATCGAGCACCTCGATCGTCGCCATCGCGCCATGCCTGCGCACGCCGACCAGCACCTTGCCGGTGAGCGTGTACTTGATCGCGTTGGAAACGAGGTTCTGCACCACGCGGCGTAAAAGGTTCGGATCGCTGCGCACGGTAAGCGAGGTCGGCATGACCACCAGTTCGAGATCCTTGGCGCGCGCGATCGGCGCGAAATCGGTCTCGATGCGGCGAAGCAGATCGTTGAGCGGGACGGATTGCAGCCGCGGCTTCATGGCGCCGGTGTCGAGGCGCGAAATATCGAGCACGGCGCCGAGAATGGCCTCGACCGATTCCAGCGAGGAATCGATGTTCTCGACCAGCGTGCTGTTATCGGAATCGCCAAGCCGTTCGACCAGCGAGGACGAGTAGAGACGGGCGGCATTGAGTGGCTGCAGGATATCGTGGCCGGCGGCGGCAAAGAACCTTGTCTTGCCGATATTGGCCTCTTCCGCAGCCGCCCGGGCTTCGGCGAGTTCGCGGTTCACGCGGGTCAGTTCACCGGTGCGTTCCTCGACACGCAGTTCCAGCGTCTCGTTTGCCTGCTTCAGCGCCATGTCGGCGGCAACGCGCTGGGTGATGTCGGTATAGGTGGTGACGATGCCCTTGTCGGGCATGGCATTGGTGCGCACCTCGATGATGCGCTCGCCATTGCCAAGTTCGAGCAGGAAGGGCTTGTCGAGCGTCAGGAAGTTGGCGATCAACCCCTTTTCCTGGTCCTTGCGGATGTCGCCGCGCTTGGTGAGGATCGAAACGATATCGGCAAGCGGAAAGCCCACCTGGCCGGCGGCTTCAGGCAGATCGAGGAGCTGGCGGAAGCGCCGGTTCCAGATGATCAGATTGTTGGCGTTGTCGAAGACGGCGATGCCCTGGTCCATCTGCGAGAGCGCGGTCTGCAGCATATCCTGATTGTACTGCAGCGCTTCGCTCGCCTGATCGAGCAGCCAGGCCGTGTCCGAGGAGGTATCATCGCCGCGCTGCAGGACGAGCGAAAGCACCAACCGGGCCGAAGAGGACCCGATGGCACTGCCGAGCAACTGCTCGGAAAAATGCACGACTGCCATGTCCGCTGGCGCATTGTCGTCCAACCAGCGGCCGGACTGGCGCTCATAGGTGTGGAAGGAGCGCTGCATGCGCTCGGTGCCCATGTAGCGGCCGATCGTCGCCTTGAGATCGCGCACGGTGACCTTGGTCTTGCGGCCGCGGAAAGTGCCTTCGGTGCGCGACCGCCGGGTGATGAAGATGCCGGCCTGAAAACGCTCGATCGGCTTGGGCGTCCGCGTCAGCGAGCCCAGCACATAGGCGCTGCAGTTGACGAGCAGGCTCAGCGCCGTGGCATTCACCAGCGGGTCGGCGCCGGGGCCTGAGAAGAGGTCGGTAAAGGGCAGCAGGAAGCTCAGCACCGTTGCCGCGACCTGGGAATTATCCGGCCCGCCGAGGCTCGGCAGGAACAGAAGATAGGCCCAGACGAAGAAGCCGGAGACCATGCCGGTGATCGCGCCGCGCGCATTCGCCTGGCGCCAGATGAGGCCGCCGAGCATGGCCGGCGCCATCTGGGAGATGGCGACGAACGACAGAAGTCCGAGCGAGGCAAGTCCGGCGCTGATATCGGCGGAGCGGTAGTAGCCGTAGCCGAGCAGGAGCACGACGAAGATCGCCGAGCGGCGGATATTGAGCAGCGTGCCCGCCAGGTTTTCCTGCAGCCCACCGCGCTGACTGAGATTGCGGCGCAGGAACACCGGCATGACGATGTCGTTGGAGATCATGATCGACAGCGCTACGGAGGCGACGATCACCATGGCCGTTGCTGCCGAAAAGCCGCCGATGAAGGTAATCAGCGTCAGGAGCGGCAGGCCGTTGGCGAGCGGCAAGGTCAAGAGGTAGAGATCCGCGTCGCCGGAGCCCGAGAAGGTGAGGAGGCCGGCGATCGCGATCGGCAGCACGAAGAGATTGATGCCGATCAGATAGAGCGGAAAGAGAATGCCGGCGGTGCGCAGTTCCCCTTCGGTGCGGTTTTCGACGACGGTAACATGGAACTGCCTGGGCAGCATGATGATCGCGAAGGCGGAGGTGACAATCAGCAGGATCCACCGGGCCGTCGGGGTCTCATAGGAAAGTGCGGATTGCACCGCTGGGCTCTCGGTGGCCAGTGTCCAGAGATGCGCCGGGCCGTTGAAAATGACGAAGACGATGTAGAAGCCGGCGGTGACGAGCGCGATCAGCTTGACCAGCGATTCCATCGCGATCGCCAGGATCAGCCCGTCCTGATGTTCGGTTGCGTCCGTATGGCGCGTGCCGAAGACGATGGCGAAGCAGGCGAGGAACAGGGTGACGAGTAGGGGCAGGTCGATGAAGCTCTGCCCCGCGCCGATGCCGTAGTCGCTGGTGTTGATCATCGCCGCGACGGAGCTCGAAATCGCCTTCAATTGCAGCGCGATATAGGGGATCGCGCCGACCAGCGAGATCAGCGCGACGATGGCCGCCACCGCCGGGTTCTTGCCGTAGCGGGCGGCGATGAAGTCGGCGACGGAGGTCAGCTTCTCGGTCTTGGCAAGGCGGATGATCTTGCGGATCAGCGGCATGCCCAGCGTGAACATCAGGATCGGCCCGATGTAGATGCCGGTGAACTCAAGCCCGCGCTCGGCCGCAAGCCCGATGCCGCCGAAATAGGTCCAGGACGTGCAATAGATCGCAAGGCTGAGCGCATAGACGAGCGGTCTGCCTTTCAGCGCAGCGCTTTTCCTCCTGGCCCGCCGGTCGCCGTAGCTCGCGACTGCAAACAGCAGCAGCAGATAGGCGAAGGCCGAGGCAAAGATGACCGAACCCGAAAGCATGCCTCACTCCTCCGGCGCAAAGCATAGGACAAGTCCGTCAGGTTGAGAATTGCCCCGCGCATGAGTCTTAAGTCCAAGGTGCTGCAAGAGAAAATAGCCGTGGAATGCGGAAGGACATTCGATCCTGCAATTGGCGGGCGTGATTTGACCAAAGGCAAAGAAAGGTTTTCTCGCTGCCCGCTTTGGTTTAGTTTCCGTAAACGGTTGCAGCGCGGGACAGCGCCGGCGGTCGTTTTCAACGGGGATGATACGGAGAGACGTATGCTGAATGAGTTCAAGGAGTTTATTGCCCGCGGGAACGTGATGGATCTCGCGGTCGGTGTCATCATCGGCGCCGCCTTCAACAAGATCGTGACGTCGGTTGTCGAAGACCTCGTGATGCCCATTGTCGGCGCGCTTACCGGCGGTGGTTTCGATTTCTCCAATTACTTCCTGCCGCTCTCGGCCAACGTGACGGCGACGTCGCTCGCCGCTGCCCGTCAGCAGGGTGCCGTCTTTGCCTATGGCAACTTCATCACCGTGTTCATCAACTTCCTGATCCTTGCATGGATCATCTTCCTGATGATCAAGGCCGTGAACCGCATGCGCACCTCGCTCGAAAAGCAGAAGGAAGCAGCACCGGCCGCTCCGCCGGCGGAAGACATTCAGCTCCTCTCGGAAATTCGCGACCTGTTGAAACAGCGCGCCTGAGCCTTTTCTCGCGGCCTCGGCCAACCGGGGCCGCGAAACATCACAGAAATCGATAAACCGGTCAGATAAAGTCGCGTGATCGCGGAAGCGAAAGCGGCTAGAAGCGATGGACAGTCTGGAGCGGACCATTTCTGCTCTAATCCATTGGAATCTTTCACGATGATCTCGGGCGATCCGGCCGGGACCGTCGTGCGTCCGGAGCCCGTCGATGACCATCCTCAGCACCATCAGCCCCCGCGCACTTGCAGCGCCCGAAAGCGGTATCGTCGAGGTGGTGAACTATGCCCGCGGGCGCGACGGCCTGATCCCGCTCTGGGTCGGCGAAGGTGATCTGCCGACGCCCGCCTTCATCAGCGACGCGGCGCGCGAGGCACTGACCGCCGGCGAGACCTTCTACACCTGGCAGCGCGGCATCCCGCGGCTGCGCGAGGCGTTGTCGCGCTACTATCAACGGCGCTTCCAGAAAACCCTTTCGCCCGAAAACTTCTACGTCGTCGGCTCCGGCATGCAGGCGATCAAGCTCTCGATCGAGGCGATCGCCTCGCCGGGTGACGAAATGGTGTTGCTGACGCCGGCCTGGCCGAACTTTGCCGCCGCCGCCGATCTCTCCGGCGTCCGTCCGGTTTCGGTCGAGCTGCGCTTCGAACACGGCAAATGGCAGCTCGATCTCGATCGGCTGGAAGCGGCAATCGGACCGAAGACCAAGGCGCTGTTCATCAACACGCCGTCGAACCCGACGGGCTGGACCGCAGCCAAGGAAGAGCTGGCAGCGATCCGGGCGCTGGCGCACAAGCACGGCCTCTGGATCATCGCCGACGAGATCTACGCCCTCTATTACTATGCCGGCGCCCGCGCGCCGTCCTTCCTGGACGTCATGGAAGAGGGCGACCGTATCCTCTTCGTCAATTCCTTCTCGAAGAACTGGTCGATGACCGGCTGGCGGGTGGGCTGGATCGTTGCTCCGCCGGAGATGGGGCAGGTGCTTGAGAACCTGGTGCAGTATTCGACGTCAGGCGTCGCGCAGTTCATGCAGCGTAGTGCCGTCGTGGCGCTCGATGAGGGCGATGGCTTCCTCGACGCGAATGTCGCCAAGGCGACCAGCAACCGTGACGTCTTCTGCGACGCGCTGATCGCTACCAACCGGGTCGAAACGCTGAAGCCGGATGGGGCGCTCTACGCGTTCCTGAAAATCGACGGCGTCACCGATTCGCGCGCGGCGGCGGTCGATATCGTCGACAAGACGGGCGTCGGCTTGGCACCGGGCACCGCCTTCGGTGACGGTGGTTCGCTGTTCATGCGCGCCTGTTTCCTGCGTGATCCGGCCCAGGTGAAGGAAGCCGCCGATCGTCTGCAGCGATACATCCTCGGGCGCTGACGCCGGGATCGGATGGTCGGAAGGCGACTACTCGTCGTCCGTCTCGCCCAGGATCTTCTGCTCGTGGGCAATGGCGTGGCCAATCAGCCGCGCCCAGATATCCTCGTAGAAGTCGGGGTCGAGATTGAAGTTCACAGCGTTTTTGCGGGCATTCTCACGCACTTCCATCACCCGCGCCGGAATATCGGCCTTCAACTTCAGCGGCCGTTTTATCTCGGCCGCCCGGTCGATGTAGCCCCAGCGCTCGGCAAACAGCGTCATCAGTGCCTGGTCGAGCCGATCGATTTCGGCACGCACATCGGCCATGGTGGAGCATTGCGCGGGGGTCTTTTGCATCTGTCTCGTCCGATTGCCCGGAGCGCGGCCGTTGCGGTCGGGCAATCCGGGGTGAGCGAGCGTCCCTCTGCTTCGACATGCAAGCGGAGCGCTCTTGCGGCGCACTGCTAACAAACGGCGAGCTGTCTGAGAAGGGGCAACAGGGTCGCAGCAGCGACCGGTGTCGGTGGTCACCTCAGCAGGCGATCGCTTTGCAGGGGAGGAGGGTGCGGTCCTGTCTCCGTCTGCGGCGATCGCCTGCTGACGTGTTGAGAGACATTAGCTGGCCAAGCTTGAGCGAGGCTTTTTAGGGCGGAATGAGGAAAAGCACATGCGCTTTCGGCCCGCGTTCCGCGCCGGCCTGTCAGCATCGATCATGTACCGATCATGAGCTTTATGGCGAGCCCGACGAGGGTGACCGCCGCCACCCCCGCACACCAGAGGCCGACGAACCAGAGAAGCTTCCGGCCGGTTCCGCTCTCACTCATCAATGGTAGCCCTCCTCGGGGTCGACCTTGCCGCGAAAGACCCAGTACGAATAGGCCGTGTAGGCAAGGATGATCGGAACGAGCACGAGCGCGCCAGCGAGCAGGAAGGACAGGCTCTCCTCAGGCGCTGCCGCGTCCCAGATCGTCAGCGACGGCGGCACCATATAGGGATAGAAGCTGATGCCGATGCCGGCATAGCCGAGGACGAAGAGACCGAGTGCGGCAAGAAACGGCCGGCTGTCGTGCCGGCTGCGAATGCCTGTGATCAGCGCATAGAGGCAGCCGAGAACGAGTGCCGGCACGATGACGCTGAAGATCGCCGTCGGAAAGCCGAACCAGCGGTCCAGATATTGCGGTTCCAGGAACGGCGTCCACAGGCTGACGATACCCATGGCGGCGATGGTGCCGAAGGAGCACTTGAGCGCGAGGTCGCGGGCACGGTCGGCAAGGTCACCATGGGTCTTCATGACCAGCCAGGTAGAGCCGAGCAGGGCATAGCCGACGACGACGGCAATGCCGGTCATGATCGAGAACGGCGTCAGCCAGTCCCACCAGCCGCCGACGTAGGCGCGATTCTCGACGGGAATGCCCTGGACGAGCGCGCCGAGTGTTATCCCTTGCGCGAAGGCGGCAAGCATGGAGCCGCCCGAGAAAGCCCAGTTCCAGAGATATTCGGCACGGCGTGTACGCCAGCGATATTCGAACGCGACGCCGCGGAAGATGAGACCGATGACCATGGCGATGATGGGGGCATAAAGCGCCGGCAGGATGGTCGCGTAGGCCAGCGGAAATACCGCCATCAGGCCGCCGCCGCCGAGCACCAGCCAGGTTTCGTTGCCGTCCCACACCGGGGCGACGGAATTCATCATCACGTCGCGGTCGTGCTTCTCCGGAAAGAACGGGAAGAGGATGCCGACGCCGAGGTCGAAGCCGTCGAGAATGACATAGGCGAGCACCGCAAAGGCGATGATACCCGCCCAGATGAACGGCAGATCAAACTCCATGATGACCTCCATGGGTGCTGGCATGCGTGCTGAGAGTGGCGGGGCCGGGCATGATGCCGGAGCTGCGCAACGGTCCCTCGTCAAGATCCGGCATCGGATCACGCGGCAGCCGTGCCATCAGCCTCAGAATGTAGAAGGTGCCGGCGCCGAAGACGAAGAAATAGACGATGATGAAGGCGATCAGCGAGGCGGCAACGGCAGGGGCCGCGATTGGCGCCACCGAGTTTGCGGTCAGCAGGTGGCCGTAGACGGTGTAGGGCTGGCGGCCGACTTCGGTCGTGACCCAGCCGGCAAGCACGGCGACGAAACCGGCCGGGCCCATGGCAACTGCGGCGCGATGCAGCCAGACATTGCTGTCGAGCGTACCGCGATAGCGACACCAGAGCGACCAGAGGCCGATGCCGAGCATGGCAAAGCCGAGGCCGACCATCACCCGGAACGACCAGAAGACGATGCCGACGGGCGGATGCAGCTCCTCCGGGATCGTATCGAGGCCGGCGAGCGGCGCATTGAGATCGTGCTTCAGGATCAGGCTCGAAAGCTTCGGCACCTCGATGGCGTAGTCGACACGCTTTTCCACCGAATTCGGGATGCCGAAGAGGATCAGTGGTGCGCCGTCCGGATGGCTCTGGTAGTGGCCTTCCATCGCCATCACCTTGGCGGGCTGGTGCTCCAGCGTGTTGAGGCCATGCATGTCGCCGGCAAAGATCTGGATCGGGGCGACGATCGCCGCCATCCACATCGCCATCGAGAACATTTTTCGCGCGCGCCGCGGCGCCGTCTTGCGGATCAGGTGCCATGCACCGCAGGCGCCGACGACGAAGGCGGTCGTGAGGTAGGCGGCAAGCACCATATGGGTGAGGCGATAGGGGAAGGAGGGATTGAAGACGATTGCCCACCAGTCGACGGGAATGAACTGTCCCGCCTCGTTCATGGCAAAGCCGGCGGGCGTCTGCATCCAGGAGTTTGCCGAAAGAATCCAGGTGGCCGAGATCAGCGTGCCGATGGCGACCATGAGCGTCGCCAGGAAATGCAGTTTCGGCCCGACGCGGTTGAGCCCGAAGAGCATGACGCCGAGGAAGCCCGCTTCGAGGAAGAAGGCGGTCAGCACCTCGTAGCCCATCAGCGGCCCGATGATCGGCCCGGCCTTGTCGGAAAAGACGCTCCAGTTGGTGCCGAACTGATAGGACATGACGATGCCGGAGACGACACCCATGCCGAAGGCGACCGCAAAGATCGTTTTCCAGAAATTGAAGAGCTCGAGATAGACCTCGTCTTTTTTTAGGAGCCACAGCCCTTCGAGCACCGCGAGGTAGCTGGCGAGACCGATGGAGAAGGCGGGGAAGATGATGTGGAACGAGACGGTGAAGGCAAACTGGAAGCGAGCGAGCAGGGTCGCATCGAAACTCTCAAACACGGGCGCAATCCTTTCAGACATACGGACGCGACGCGTCGCTGACGCGGGCCGTATCGCTCTGGCTGCTGCATCATTCGTCCGGTGATCGACTGTCGATCAGGGGACCTTTCTTGGCCGACGCCCGGGGCAAACGCGATGTCTGCGCCGGCGTTTCAGCATGCGCTTGAATCTGCGCCAAATTTGCCAAACGTCAATGACAGCGCGCCCGCCACGTTGTCACACTGCGGCAATGTTGCGCTGCGGCATATTGGCGAAGGATGAATGCGTCTCAGCGGGGCGTAAGATAGGCTTCGGCAAGCTCCGTCCAGAAGGCGGCACCGATTGGAAGCAGGTCGTCGTTGAAATTGTAGCCGGGATGATGCAGCGGCTTGTCGTCGTCGCTGACCTTGGAGCCGAGGAAGAAATAGGTGCCTGGCCGTTCCTTGAGCATATAGGCGAAGTCCTCGCTGCCCATGAAGGGGCGAGCGAGATCGACCACCTTGTCGGCGCCGGCGAACCGGACCGCAAGATCGCGCACGAAATCGGTCTCGGCCTTGTGGTTGATCGTCGCGTCGTAGCTGCGCTGGTAGTCGACGGTTGCCCGCATGCCGAAGCTCGTGGCCTGCGCCTCGGCGATCATGCGGATGCGCCGTTCCAGTTCGTCGCGGACATCTGGTTCGAAGGAGCGGATGCCGACGACGATCTCGGCGCGCTCTGGAATGATGTTGCTCGCCGAGCCCGCATGGAAGGCGCCGACGGTAACGACAGTCGGGTCCATCGGGTGGATGTTGCGTGAGACGATCGATTGTAGCGCCATGACGATCGAGGCACCGCACACGATCGGGTCGGCCGTTTCCTGCGGTTCCGCGCCATGCCCGCCGCGCCCGTGCACGGTGATGCGCGCCTCGTCGACGGCAGCCATGATCGGGCCTTCGCGGAGGGCAAACTGGCCGAAGGGCAGGCCCGGTTCGTTGTGAAGGGCAAAGACAGCGTCGCAGGGAAATCTGTCGAACAGGCCCTCGTCCATCATGATCTTGGCGCCGCCGAAATTCTCTTCGGCCGGCTGGAAGATCAGATGGATCGTGCCGTCGAAATTGCGCCGTTCGGCAAGCGCCCGCGCCGCACCGAGCAGCATCGTCGTATGCCCGTCGTGGCCGCATGCGTGCATCAGTCCTGCGGTCGTACTGGCATAGTCGAGGCCGGTTTCTTCCAGGATCGGTAGCGCATCGATATCGGCGCGAATACCGATCGAACGCGTGCCGGTGCCGCTCCTGAGCGTGCCGACGACGCCGGTCTTGGCGAGGCCCGTTGTCACCTCGTAGCCGAGGCTTTCCAGGTGCCTGGCGATGAAGGCCGAGGTGCGTGCCTCCTCCAGCCCAAGTTCGGGATGGGCATGCAGGTCGTGGCGGATGGCGACGAGTTCCGGCATGGCGTTGGTGATCGAGGAGGAGAGCTTCATGTCAGGCACCGCGGGTTGGGATGCGATTTTCGAACGTGCGGAAGGCCACCACCAGGATGCCGGTGAGGCACATGTAGATGAGCGCCAGCAGCAGCAGTGGCTCGTAGGTAAGGAAGGTTTCCTGCCGGACCTTGGAGATCACGGCATAGACATCGACGACCGTGACGGTCGCAACCAGCGGCGTCGATTTGAGCTGCAGCACGGTTTCGCCGTTGAGCGTCGGCAGCGCCCGGTGGATGGCGCGCGGCAGCCAGATGCGGCGAAACATCGTCCAGCGGCCCATGCCATAGGCTTTCGCCGCCTCCAGTTCGCCCGGCGGCACGCCGGCAAAGGCGCCACGCATGACTTCGCCCTCGTAAGCCGCGAACGAGATCGTCAGTGCCGCCACGCCATAGGGCCAGGCCTCGCGCAGATAGGGCCAGAGGAAGGACTGGCGGATCGCCGGAAATTGCGGAAACAGCGAACCGAGTCCGTAATAAAGCAGCCAGAGCTGCAGGAGCAGCGGCGTGCCGCGGATAACGGTGCAGAAGACCTTGGACGGCAGTTTCAGGAACCAGGGGCCCGTCACCTGGACAAGGCCGATCGGCACCGCCAGCAGGAAGCCGAGGATCGCGGTGCTGAACAGCATCATCAGGCTGACGAGAATGCCCCAGCCGAGGCGCGGCAGATAACGCGGCAACCAGTCCCAGCGCATGAACACGGCAATAGCGACGACGAAGGCCGCAAAGACCAGCATCATGACGATGCGATGCGGCAGGAAGAAGCTCCTCGCCGTCGGCAGGTCCTCGGGCGTAAACGCGACGGCGTGAGTGGTTTCGTCGGTCATCGCTGCACCGCGAAGCCACGTCGGGCATGGCGTTCGAGCATGCCGATGAAGATATTGGAGACGAGCGTCAGCGCCAGATAGAGCGCGCCGGCGGCAAGGAAGAACAGCAGATAGGCCTTGGTCGTGCCTGCCGCCTGGCGGGTGACCAGCGTCAGTTCGCTAAAGCCGACGACGGCGAGAAGGGCCGTATCCTTGGTGGCGATCAGCCACAGATTGGAAAGGCCGGGAATGGCATAGGGCAGCATCGCCGGCAGCGTGATACGCCGCAAAACCTTGGTCGGTGACATCCCGTAGGCGCGCGCCGCCTCGATCTGCCCGGCGGGCACAGCCTTGATCGCGCCGCGCAACACCTCAGTCGAATAGGCCCCCTGAACGACGCCGATCACGAAGATGCCGGCCATCAGGCCGCTGATATCCACCGGGCCGATCGAAAACAGCGCAAGCACCTGATTAAGCAGGTCTGTGCCCGCATAATAGAGCAAGAGGATGAGCACCAGCTCCGGCACGGCGCGCACGACCGTCGTGTAGCATTCCAGCAGGTCACGCAGCACGGGACCGCCATAAAGCTTGCCGA
Source organism: Ensifer adhaerens (assembly GCF_028993555.1). NCBI lineage: Bacteria > Pseudomonadati > Pseudomonadota > Alphaproteobacteria > Hyphomicrobiales > Rhizobiaceae > Ensifer > Ensifer adhaerens. Next base: position 209,541 of record NZ_CP118610.1, read on the forward strand.
AGGCGCCGCCGATGCCGAGTGCCAGGCCGAGGCTGAAGCCGCCGACGGCAATCTGGATGGAGTTGAAGAAGCCTTGCAGCAGCACGCCGCCCCAACCGGGCTCCGTGAGCGAGAGCAGGCCCCAATTGATGAGGGAATCCGCAGCCATACGTCGTGCTCCGATGGCGCCGGCCGGCGGTCGCTAACCGTTGTGTGCCCTTCAGACGCGCAACGGTTAAGCAGGTCGATCGCCGGCCGATCGCGCCTTACTTGCCGTAGACGTCGAAGTCGAAGTACTTCTTCGAGAACGTGTCGTAGGTGCCGTTGTCGCGGATCGCCTTGATCGCGGTGTTGATCTTGTCCTTGAGATCGGTTTCGCCCTTGCGCAGGCCAACGCCGACGCCCGGGCCGATCACGGCGACGTCTTCGGCGACTTCGCCCTTGTAGTCGCAGCATTCCTTGCCCTGGTCGGTCGCCAGGAACGCCTTGAGCGCGATCGCATCCGCCTGGACCGCGTCGAGACGGCCGGCGGCGAGGTCGTTGTTGGCCTCGTCCTGCGTCTGGTATTCCTTGACCTCGACGCCTGCCGGCGCGAAGTGCTTGGCCGCGTAAGCCTGGTGGACCGTCGAGACCTGGACGCCGAGCGTCTTGCCGTTCAGGCCCTCAGGCGTCGGCTTGATGTCGACGCCCTTGGTGCCGATGATGCCGGTCGGGGTGTTGTAATATTTGTCCGAGAAATCAATGGTCTTCAGGCGCTCGTCGGTGATCGACATCGAGCTGATGATCATGTCGATCTTCTTCGACGTCAGCGCCGGAATGATACCGTCCCAGGCGACCGGCGTCAGCACGCATTCGAGCTTTGCCTCGGCGCACATCGCGTTCATGAACTCGACTTCCCAGCCTTCCCACTTGCCGCTGGCGTCAGGCGCCGTAAACGGCGCATAGGGCTCGGCGGCGACGCCGACCTTCAGCGCTTCCGCGGAAGCTGCGACACCGCCGCTGACGGCGATTGCCGCCGCAACGGCCAGGACTTTCAATGCCTTCTTCATGCTGTTCCCCTTTTTGGTTGTTTAGCATTCCGGAATTCAGTGAATGGAACTGATGAACTTCTTGAGCCTTTCCGATTTCGGTGCGCCGAAAATGGCCTCTGGCGGACCCTGTTCCTCGATCACGCCGTTGTGGAGGAAGACGATGTGGTTGGCGACGTCGCGGGCAAACTTCATCTCGTGCGTGACGAGGATCATCGTGCGCTTTTCCCGCGCGAGATCGCCGATGACCGAGAGCACTTCGCCGACAAGCTCTGGGTCGAGCGCCGAGGTCGGCTCGTCGAAGAGCATGACCAGCGGCTGGATGGCGAGCGCCCGGGCGATTGCCGCGCGCTGCTGCTGGCCGCCGGACAGAAAGGCCGGATAGGCGTCACGCTTCTCGTAAAGGCCGACGCGCTTGAGCAGAGTTTCGGCCGTCGCAATCGCTTCGGCCTTCGGTTTGCCGAGCACATGGACGGGGGCCTCGATGACGTTTTCGAGGATGGTCATGTGCTGCCAGAGATTGAAGCTCTGAAAGACCATACCGAGCTGGCTGCGGATGCGCTGGACCTGCTTGCGGTCCTCGGGCATCAGTCCGCCGTGGCCGTCGGATTTCATCTTGATCTTCTCGCCATGCACGCTGACGCTGCCGGCGGACGGGAGTTCCAAGAGGTTGATACAGCGCAGGAAGGTGGATTTGCCGGAGCCGCTGCCGCCGATAATGGCGATCACGTCGCCTTGTTTCGCCGTGAGCGAAACACCCTTCAGCACTTCCAATGGCCCGAAACGCTTGTGCAGGTCAGTGACCGCGATTGCCTGGGCCGCATCCGTCATCGGCACGCCGCTCCAGCGGCTCTGCGCGCTTTTTCTGTCAGCATGAGAACAGTTCCCCTGTCGTTTTCCGCGCGGCATCTTTGGCCTGTCACGGTTTTGTTGATTGGCATGGTTGCACTTGTGCCGCTATTATTCAAGCGTATAATAATACGCATCGTCGATTTTTTGACGCCCGCCCTAAGCCATGATTTCCCGAAGGAGCCGCCCATGCCCCCGTTCCGGCCGAAGCTATCGTCGACCGCGCCAGGGCACCTGTTCCAGCGGGCTGCAGTATGAACAGGCGCAGCTTTCACCGTGCTCCGGAGGGTGAACGCCGCCAGGAGTTGATCGAAGCGACGCTCGATTGCATCTCGGAATTTGGGCTGAAGGGCGCGACGGTGCGGCAGATCGCGATCCGCGCCGGTGTGACCGCAGGGCTCGTGCGCCACTATTTCGAATCGAAGGATCAGATGGTTGCCGAGGCCTATCGCGCCGTCATCGCATCCCTGACGGACAAGGCGAGCCAGGTGGAGGGCGATCCGGAAACCCGCCTCAGGGATTTCATCGCGATCAACCTCACCGAACCGGTGGCCGATAGCCGCAGCATTTCGCTGTGGGCCGCCTTCATCAGCCAGGTTCGTGTCGATCCGGTGCTCGCCGAGATCCATCGTGAAGGCTACCTCGCCTTCCGCAATACACTGCAGGAACTGCTGGCCGACTTTCTGGCGGCGAAGGGCAAACCGGCGGACGCAGAAACATGCCGGGCGTTCGCCATCGCTATCAACGGGCTGGTCGACGGCCTTTGGGTGGAGGGGTGCCTGGCCGGCGACCTCTTTCGCGAAGGTGAACTGGTCGCCATCGCCATGTCATCGGCCGAGGCCCTGCTCGGCACCTCGATCGGAACTGCAAAACAATGACAACGGGAGAAAACACCATGCGCTACGCGTCCATCACCGAACGTCTTGCCGATCTCGGCTCCGGAAAATGGTCGCTGCATGTTCGTGCCCGTCAATTGAAGGCAAGTGGCGCCGACATCATCGAACTGACGATTGGTGAGCCGGACCTTCCGCCGGATCGCGCCCTACTCGATGAATGCCAGCGCGCGATGAATGCCGGGCGCTACCGCTATTCCAACGGTCGCGGGGAGCCTGCGGTCGTGGCTGCTCTTGCGGAAAAATATCGGCGGCGCCGTGCCGACGTCACCGCAGCGAATGTCCTGTGCTTCCCCGGCACCCAGACGGCGCTCTTCGCCGTGATGCTGGCCCTGGTTGAAGCCGGCGACGCGGTGCTCGTCGGCGACCCGCTCTATGCGACCTATGAGGGCGTGATCCGCTCCACGGGTGCTCATCCGGCACTGGTGCCGCTGAGGCCGGAATTCGGCTTTCACATGCAGGCGGAAGATCTCGAAAAAGCGATCACGCCGGAGAGCCGGGTGCTGCTGCTCAACACGCCGCACAATCCGACCGGGGCCGTGCTGACGGCGGCCGAGATCGCCACGATCGGCGAGGTCGCGCGCCGTCACGACCTCTGGATCGTCTGCGACGAGGTCTACGAGGAACTTGTCTTCGACGCCGTCTTCGCCTCGCCCTTCGACAATCCGGATCTCGCCGAACGCACCGTCGTCGTCTCGTCGATTTCCAAGTCCCATGCGGCACCCGGCTTCCGCAGCGGCTGGGCGGTCGGCCCGGTCGAGTTTGCCAACCGGCTGCTGCCGGTTTCGGAAACGATGCTCTTCGGCACCCAGCCTTTCATCGCCGACATGACCGCCTATGCACTAACTCATGACATCGATACCGCGCAGCGGATGCGCCAGTCCTACAAGTCCCGTGCCGCACAGATCGTCACCGGTCTTGCCTCGGCTCCCGGCATAGAGGTGTTCGCGCCGGAAGCGGGCATGTTCATCGTGATCGACGTTTCGGGAACCGGCCTTGACGGTGACGCGTTTGCCTGGGCGCTGCTGGAAGAGGAGGGGGTTGCCGTCATGCCTGGATCATCCTTTGGCGACCAGGCGCAGAACTATCTGCGCGTCAGCCTGACCGTGCCTGATCGGGACATCGACGAGGCCTGCCGTCGCATCGCCGCGCTCGCCGAGCGGTCCAGCCTGCGTAAGGAGCGCCGAGCATGACCATCGAAAAAACGGTTGGAGAAGTCCTGGTCGATCTGCTCGAGGCCAATGGCGTCGAGGTGGTTTTCGGCATTCCCGGCGTGCACACGGTCGAGCTCTATCGCGGGCTGGCGGCATCGAAGATCCGCCATGTGACCCCGCGCCATGAACAGGGCGCGGGCTTCATGGCAGACGGTTACGCCCGCGTCAGCGGCAAGCCCGGCGTTGCCCTCGTCATCACCGGCCCGGGGCTCACCAATACGATCACGGCGATGGCGCAGGCCCGGCAGGATTCGATCCCGATGCTGGTGATATCCGGTGTCAACCGCCGCGATTCGCTCGGCCATGGTCGCGGGCTTCTGCATGAGTTGCCCGATCAGCACGGCATGATGAAGACGCTGGCGCTCTATTCGCACACGCTGCTCAATCCGGAAGACCTGCCTTTCGTCGTCGATCGCGCCTTCTCGGTGCTCGTCTCCGGCCGGCCGGGGCCGGTGCATATCGAAATCCCGACCGATGTCATGTCTGCGAAAATTACGCCGCAGGCTGTGCGGCCCGCGACCGCGACACGCCCACGCTCCGACAGCGAGACATTGCAGCGCGCAGCCATCCTCTGCGCCGACGCTTCGCGGCCGGTCATCATTTGCGGCGGCGGCGCGTTGACGGCGGAAGCCGAGGTGAGGGAGCTTGCCGAAAAGATCGGCGCGCCCGTCGTCACCACCGTCAATGCCCGCGGCATGCTCGCCGGCAACCCCTTGCGCGTTCCCGCGAGCCCGAGCCTGAAGGCGGTACGATCACTCCTCAAGGAAGCGGATCTCGTGCTGGCGCTTGGCACCGAAATGGGCCAGACGGACTACGACATGTATGCCGATGGCGGTTTCCCGGCCTTGCGCAATCTCATCCGCACCGACATTGACTCAGCGCAGCTCGCGCGCGGGCCGCATGCAGCCCTTTCCATTCTTTCCGGTGCCAAGGCAGCCACCGCAGGCATCCTCGCCTTTCTGCCCGGCCACACTGCGAAGGACGGAGTCGGACGCGCCGAAACCGCGCGGAGGGCAGCACTGAAGGAACTGACGCCGAAGATGCGGACCGAAATCGGCATCATCGAGACCATCTACGGAACGCTGCCGGACTGCACTGTTGTCGGCGACTCGACCCAGGCCGTCTATGCCGGCAACCTCTATTGCGATGCGCCGCGCCAGCGCAGCTGGTTCAATTCCGCGACCGGCTACGGTTCGCTTGGCTACGCCCCGCCGGCAGCCGTGGGCGCTGCCGTCGCCGATCCGTCGCGTCCGGTCGTGTGCCTTGTCGGCGACGGCGGCTTCCAGTTCTCACTGGCCGAAATCGGATCCGCGGTGGACGCGCAGGCGAAGGTGACCTTCCTCGTCTGGAACAATGACGGCTATCAGGAGATCGAGTCCTATATGGTCGACGCCGGTGTTACCCCTGAAGGGGTCAAGCCATCGGCGCCGGACTTCCTGCTGGCGGCCAAGGCCTATGGGGTCGAAGGACAGCGGCTCGCTTCGGTCGCCGATCTGCCGAAGGCGCTTGCCGCAGCCGCAGAGCGCAAAGGGCCGTCGCTTATTGAGATCCACGAAAGGCGAACGACGGGTCTCTCGGCCTGACTAGCCTTCGTTGCGCAACGGGCCGGATTTGACTTTTCCAGCCCGCAATGGTGTTAAGAGCGCCCATGCTCGATTCCGGCCACGTTTTCTCGTTAAGGTTCGGCATTGGGGCTGAGTTTCGTCTCGCTGGCGCTGGAGCGCCGCGCGCCTTGTAGGCGCGCCAAGGAAAGGGACCGCGTCCTCGATGGACCGCTTGGGTGGTGGCAGCAAGAACATGCAGGCCGGCCGGCTTCTCGCCGTGCTGTGGCTGTTCTGTGCCTCCTTCGCAATGCAGGTCATCTCGGTCGGGCAGAACATTCCCTCCCGCTCGTCCACTGGCGCCCAGGCCGGTAATGCCACCGATACCGGCTCGACCGATCGGCCTGCGGCCCGGCAGGCGTCGCGGGCGACTCCGCCTTCAGACCTCCGGTTCACAGCCGAGCGCAAGGACGCGAAGTCCGCGACCGACGATGGTTTCCCGGCGCTGCTGCCGGTATCTGTGCAGCTTGTTTTCCCCGCGACGCCGGCCGACCGGTTCCTGCGCCGTGTAGCGTTCGCCATCGGTGGAGCGCCGGGCCATGGCCCCCACATTCGCGCGCCACCCCGCGTCTGATCCATCAATCAGATTTTGGCTGGCTGCCGTCTCGGCGGTGGCTCTGCCTTTGATGAAACAAGTCCTGACGACGCGCCCCGTGCCCGTGCAGGCTCTTCTGGAACCACAACATGCGTACATCGAAATGGGCGATTCTCGTCTATGTCGCCGTGATCATCTTCGGATGCGTCGCCGCGCTCCCCAACGTGCTGACGCCAGCGCAACGTGAACAATTCGCCGCCTGGCTGCCGGTCAAGCCGGTGACGCTCGGCCTCGACCTCAAGGGCGGTTCGCACCTCGTCCTCGAAGTCGACGCCGCCGGCCTGCGCAAGGCTCGCCTCGAAACCCTGCTCGACGACACACGCAGGGCGCTGCGCGCCGAGCGCGTTCCGGCTTCGTCGGCCCGCATCGCCGGCGATACGGTGACGGTCAAGATCGAAGACGCGGCCGACCGCGAAAAGGTCCTGCCGAAGCTTAAAGAGCTGGCAGCGCCCGTCGGCACGCTCGGCTTTGGCGGTTCGGCTTCCGACATCGAGGTCACTGAAGATGGTGATACCATCACGGTCGCGATGACTGAGGCCGGCCTTGCCGACCGCACCACGAAGGCTGTCGAGCAGAGCCTGGAAATCATTCGTCAGCGCGTCGACACCGTCGGTGTTGCCGAGCCGCTGATCCAGCGTGTCGGTTCCGACCGCATCCTCGTCCAGCTTCCGGGTCTCGAGGATCCGACAGCACTGCGCCAGCTTCTCGGCTCCACGGCCCAGATGAGCTTTCACATGGTCGACCAGACCGTGGATCCCAATCAGCCGGCGCCGCGTGGTGTCGACATCCTGCCGGGTGCGCATGACAACAACAAATATGCGGTCGAAAGCCGCGTTGCGATTTCGGGCGAGCGGCTGGCCGATGCCAAGGCCGGCTTCGATCAGCGCACCAACGAGCCGATCGTTTCCTTCACCTTCGATTCTCTGGGTGCCCGCCAGTTCGCGGAAATCACCCAGGCCGCTGTCGGCCGGCCCTTCGCCATCGTGCTTGACGGCAAGGTTCTGACGGCACCGGTCATCCGCGAGCCGATCATCGGCGGCAACGGCCAGATCAGCGGCAATTTCACCGCACAGGAAGCGACCGTTCTGTCGGCGCTCTTGCGCTCAGGCGCTCTGCCGGCACCGCTCACCGTTATCGAAGAGCGCTCCGTCGGCCCGAACCTCGGCTCGGATTCCATCCGCATGGGCATCTATACCGGTCTTGCCGGTTTCGCCCTCGTCGTCACCCTCATGGTCGTGCTCTACGGCGCATGGGGCATGATCGCCAATGTCGGTCTGGTGCTGCACACGATCCTGACGATCGCGCTGCTCGCCATGCTCGGCTCGACGCTGACCTTGCCCGGCATCGCCGGTATCATTCTCGGTATCGGCATGGCGGTGGACGCCAACATCCTGATCAACGCGCGTATTCGCGAAGAGACGGAAGGCGGCGCCGGCGCAATGAAGGCGCTCGATATCGGCTTCAACAAGGCCTATGCAACCATCATCGACAGCAACGTCACGACGCTTTCGGGCACCGTGCTGCTGTTCGCCTTCGGCTCCGGCCCGGTGAAGGGCTTCGCCGTCACCATGATGCTCGGCATCATCATCTCGATGTTCACGTCGATCACTGTCGTACGCCTGATGATGCGCGAGGTCGTCGTTCGCCGGAAGATGAAGAAGCTCGAGATCCCGTCGCTCTTCGGCAGGGTTCCGAAGCTTCCTTCCTTCTCCTTCATGAAGGGCCGCTTCGTCGCCATCGGCATGTCTGCCTTCCTGTCGATAAGCTCCGTGGTCCTGTTCTTCACGCCGGGCCTGAACTACGGCATCGACTTCGTCGGCGGTATCCAGGTCGAAACCACCTCGAAGAACACGCTCGATCTTCCGACGCTGCGCCACAACCTCGAAGCACTCAACATCGGCGAAGTGGCGCTGCAGGAATTCGGCCAGGACAAGTCGGTCCTGATCCGTGTTCAGCGCCAGCCGGGCGGTGAGCAGGAGCAGACGGTGGCTCTGAACCGCATCAAGGATGCTGTCGTCCAGACGATCCCGGATGCGAGCTTCGAGCGCACTGAAGTCGTCGGTCCGACCGTCAGCACCGAGCTTGCCCGTTCCGGCTTCCTCGCCGTCGGTCTCGCGATGCTGGCGATCCTGCTCTACATCTGGTTCCGCTTCGAGTGGCACTTCGCTGTCGGCGCGATCGCGGTTCTCTTGCTCGACATCACCAAGACGATCGGCTTCTTCGCGCTGACCGGTATCGACTTCAATCTGACGGCCATCGCGGCGCTGCTGACGATGATCGGTTACTCGGTCAACGACAAAGTCGTGGTCTATGACCGCATGCGCGAGAACCTCAGGAAGTACAAGTCGATGCCGTTCTCGGACCTGATCGACATGAGCATCAACCAGGTGATCGCACGATGCATCTTCACCTCGATGGCAACGGCATTCTCGCTGGTGCCGATGGCGATCTGGGGTGGCGACGCGGTCAAGAGCTTCGCCTGGCCGATGATCTTCGGTGTGATCGTTGCAACGACGTCGTCGATCTATATCGGCGGGCCGATCCTGCTCTTCCTGAACCGCTGGTGGAAAGACCGCGAAGCGTCGCGTTCGGGCACCACCACGCCCCAGGCGGGCACGCCGGCGGCGTGACAGCCTCCTTGGTTCGAGCGGGATGCATCGTTCTCCCGCTCACAGGATATAAAACGTGAAGGGGCGGCCCGGCGGGCCGCCCCTTTTTTGTCCGAATGTGCTGTCTTTATCCCACCCGTGCCTTGCAGACTGATTCTTCGCTACCTAGATAGCAAGGGTCTCCGGTTCCGGGGCGGGAGAACGGATTTTGCGCCGCTTCCCCCTAAAATTTGAAGGGTGAGAATTATTTTTCGCTACTTCATCTTTTTAGTTGACGGAATTGGTAGATTATTCTAGTTTGCCAATACGTGACGCGGGGAGTCCGCCTCACGGTTGTTCATCAAACGCACCGGCATGCTGATGCCGGGCCAGCCAAAGGAGAGTGACATGTTCGGAAACGTCTCGACCGCCGCCTTCTTCGGCACGCGTCTCCTTTGTCGTGCAACAGAGAAAAAACGTCTCATTCGCAATCTCTGCCGAATGTGACCTTCGAACCCCTCGAACTTTATCTTTTGCCGAAATTGAAAGTCTCCGCGCCTCCGGCGTGGAAGGAGCGTTATTTGTATGAGCAAGCAAGTTATCGAATTTGGCGGCGAAGCCGTCGGCGTGGTCGTCCCGGATGAAGATCGGTTCAAGTTCCTGGCGGTGAAGTATCACGTCTGGGATCTGGACGCGAAGCGCTTCGGCTCTGCCGAGGAAGCGCGTGCGGCGATCCGCCAGCTTCTGGCCCACCAAGCCGTCCATGCAAGACGGCAAGGGCAGAGCGCTGCTGCCTGACGCGGATGAGTAGTTCCCGAAATCGTCGTTGCTTCCGCTGCAAGCGCGGCCGCGACTTCCGGCCAATTCCCCACTATAATTATATGTTGGCAGTACGTTTCTTGTGCTATGCCAACATATATTTGCATTTGCGCGGATGATTCCCGTTTCGGGAACCGCAGGGAAAGCGTGCCGGAATGCTGACGAAGAAGGGAAAATACGGACTGAAGGCGTTGGTCGATCTTGCTCGGCTGGAGCCGGGGGAGACCGCCTTCATCACCGAAATCGCGCAGCGCAACAATATCCCGAAGAAGTTCCTGGACACGATCCTGCTCGAACTGCGCAACGCCGGCATGCTGCGCTCGAAGAAGGGCCCGGGCGGCGGTTACTCGCTGTCGCGGCCCGCTGCCGAAATTCGCATCGGTCATGTGATCCGCACGCTGGACGGGCCGCTTGCGCCGATCCGCTGCGCAAGCCGCACGGCCTATGAGGTCTGCGAGGACTGCAACGATCCCGAGACCTGTCAGGTGCGGGTGTCGATGACCACGGTGCGTGACGCCGTCGCCGCGATCCTCGACTCGATGACGCTTGAGGAATTCGCGGCCGACAAGTCGATGCCGCTCGAAACGCTGGAAGAAAAGCGGGCCGGCTGACGAAAACACCGCCGATCGCGCCAGTTTTCCCCCGAAGTCTGCTTCCAAGGCTTGGTTTGCCAAGAAAAAGCGCTTATCTGCCGTCAATGGTCTGGCGGGCAGCGTTGCAGCCTGCCGTCTAAGTCTTCGTAAGATCGGGGTCATCATGGGTTTGAGACAAGCATCTGCGCATGAGCGCACCGCGGTTGCGGCATTGGAGTCGATCGGCCGGACGCTGACGACCGCGATGATCGGCATCAAGGCGCTGGCAGAGCACCTTGGCTCCGACGAAGCCTTCGCCCGCAACATTGTCGACGCCGTCGAGCTGATCGGCGAAAGCCAGGGGCGTGTGGTGGTTTCCGGTGTCGGCAAGAGCGGCCATATCGGCCGCAAGATCGCCGCGACGCTCGCCTCGACCGGCACCTCGGCCTATTTCGTGCATCCGACCGAAGCGAGCCACGGCGACCTTGGCATGGTCACTTCCCAGGACGTGCTGATCCTGCTCTCCTGGTCGGGAGAGACGGCCGAGCTCGCCAACATGCTCACCTACGCCAAGCGCTTCAACGTGCCGATCGTCTCGATCTGTGCCAACCGCGACAGCGTGCTGGCGCGGAACTCGGAGTTGCCTATCGTGCTGCCCAAGGTGCAGGAGGCCTGCCCGCACGGCCTCGCGCCGACGACATCGGCCATGCTGCAGCTCGCCGTCGGCGACGCGCTGGCGATCGCGCTTCTGGAACGGCGCGGCTTTTCGGCCGAGGACTTCAAGACATTCCACCCCGGTGGCAAGCTCGGTGCGCAACTGCGGCTGGTCCGCGAACTGGCGCACGAGGGCGCCCAGATGCCGCTGCTCCAGGTGGGACGGCCGATGAGCGAGGCCCTCATCGAAATGTCGTCGAAGGGTTTCGGCGTCGTCGGCATCGTCGATGACACCAGCAAGTTGGTCGGTGTGATCACCGATGGCGACCTGCGCCGCCACATGTCGGGCGATCTGCTCCTGCAGCCCGTCGAGGCGGTGATGTCGCGTAATCCGCGGGTGATCCGTGGCGACGTTCTTGCGAGCGGCGCCATGGAGTTCATGCAGCAGCACAAGGTGACGGTGTTGTTCGTCGTCGACGATGGCGGGGCGCCCGTCAGCATCCTGCACATTCACGACCTGTTGCGCGCCGGCGTCGTCTGAGCGCGCTCAGCGGCAGGGGACGTCACTTACTATTGCCGCGTGCCTCTCCGAAGTTGCCTCAACCCTTGACCACGGCAGGCCAGTCGCCCGTCGTGCCCGGTTGCACTGGCCGTTCCAGATAGGTTGAAAGCACCACGTAGCTCCGCGTCGCCTTGACGCCGGGCGTGTCGTAAAGCCGCGCCAGCAGTCCCTCGAGTGCGTGCGTGCTTTCAGTGCGAACCTTGAGCAGCATGCAGGTATCGCCCGCAACCGAATGGATCTCCTCCACCTCAGGGCATTCCTCGATCGCAAGCAGCGCCTGCGTCTTGCCCCAGCCGGTCGTGTCGACATGGACAAAGGCGAGCAACGTCTTGCCGACCGCCTCGGGATCGATCAGCGCCGCCACGCGGCGGATCGCGCCCGACCGCCTGAGCCGCTTCACACGCTCATGCGCCGCCGGCGGCGAAAGCCCGACCCGCTCGCCAAGTTCGACGTAGCTCGTCGTCGCATCCTCCACCAGAACGCCTAATAGTTTTCGGTCCATCGCATCGAGATCGCGCTCCGGCGGGCGCTTCCGCCGAACGTCATCTGTATTTTGATCCATTCCGATGTTTCCTCTTGCTGCTGAACTTCATTCTGCAAACATGCGGTAATGACGAACATCAATCAATCCATTTCCAGCGGTTCAAACGACAGGGCGCATATCCCGCCCTTTGCCTATGTGCTCACCATCTGCATCGGCGTCATCGGCTCCAACTCGCTGGCGCTCGGGCCGATCGCGCCGGAGGTGGCGCGAAGCCTTGGCGCCGCCGTTCCCGCCGTCATGACGGCCTCCGCCGTCTTTGGCCTGGGGACTGCCGTCAGTGCCGTTTTCCTTGGCCGCTTCATCGATCGTCATGGTCCGCGTCGGATGTTGGCGACCGCTCTCCTGCTTCTGGTCGCAGGGCTTGCCAGCAGCGCGCTTGCGCCATCGCTTGCGTTCCTGGTGGCCGCTCAGCTGGTCGTCGGTCTCGCTGCAGGCATTGCACTTCCCTCGATCTATACGCTGGCCTCTGTCATCGCGCCGGTCGGGCGCGAGAGCGAAACGATCGGCCTGGTGCTGACCGGCTGGACCCTCAGCATGGTTGCGGGCGTGCCGCTATCGGCAGCGATCGCCGATTTTGCCGGTTGGCGCACGGTCTATGTCATTGTCGCCGCCGCCACGTTGATCGCCTGCGCCGCGGTCAAGTTTGCACCGGTGCAGGAAGGCGCCACCGGTAAGGCGACATCGCCGCTGGAGGCATTGAGCGTTCCCGGCGTAGCACCGCTCTTGATCGCCTGCGCCGCCTTCATGGCCGCCTTCTACGGCGTCTATGCCTATATCGGCGAGCACCTGCATGCCGCACTCGGCCTGCCTGTCACCGCCAATGGTCTCATCGCCGTCTCCTATGGATTCGGTTTCGGCGCCGCTGCTTTTCTTGACCGCCTGATCGATCGCTTCGGCGCGGGCCGGTTGCTGCCGTTGATCTTCCTGGCGGTCGCCGGCGTCTATGTTGCCATGGCGGTGGCGAGCGGCTCTTACGCCGCCATGCTGGCCGTCGTCTTCCTTTGGGGGCTTGCCAACCATTTCGGGCTGAATGTGCTGATCATGCGGCTCACGGGCCTCGATCCGGCCAAGCGCGGCGCGATCATGGGGCTGAACAGCGGCGTCACCTATATCGCGCTCTTTGTCGGTACGATTGGGTTCGGCGCAGCCTATGCCCGGGAAGCCTTCTTCGTACTGCCTTTGGCGGCAGCGGGCCTCATGCTCGTGGCGGCCTTTGCCGTGGCAATGGCGCGGCGCTAGGCCGACAGCCAAGAGGCCGTCACGCGGAGGAGGCGACCCTTGGTCGTTTTTCCGGCTTGCGGCGTGGCGGCGGGTCCACGAAAGCGCCGGGCTGGTTGAGGCTGTTCTCATTCAGCCGCTTGGCGATCGCCTCAGCGCCGGCATCGCTTCCGGTCCGCGAATAGAGATTTCCACGCACCTGGATCGAGGCGGCGAGCAGGCGGAACATTGCGTTCGCCAGGTCCGGTTCCGGTGCCTTCGGTGCGCGCCAGAAACCGTCGAGCGGCTGCTGGTCTGTCAGCCCGTCGATATCGAATACGGCCGTGCCGAGCACCTTGACCGGCCGCCCCTGCTTTAGGGCATGCAGACCTGCGGTCGAATTGACCGTGACCATGCCGGCACTTGCCTCTCCAAGAGTATCGAGGTTGCCGCCATCGAGATAGTAGACGCGCCCGCCCAGCCCCAGCGCTTCCGCTCGTTCTTCGATGATCCTGCGCCAGGGGATCAGATCGTTGTCAAGCGGATGCACCTTGAAGACCAGCCGCGCATCGCGCGCTGCAAAGGCGGCGAAGGAAGCCAGCACTTCGGCAATCGCATCCTTTTGGCTGTGGAAGGGTGAGTGCGCCCTGAGCTGGAAATCGGTTTCGAGCTGCAGCGGATAGACGAAAAAGGGTGTGCCTTGCGAAAGCAGTTTGGCAACGGTTGTTTCGGCTTCCACGTTGCGCCGCTTTTCGCTGAGGAGCCGGCGAATCCAGCCAGCATATTCTGCGAGCGGATGGAAGATCGCGTGGCGCCGATAATGCGGGAAGAGGAACCAGAAAAAGACGTTCGGCAGATTGTAGATGAGGTCATAGCTCGCATCGGCGAGAAATGTCTGGCTGTAGTGCTTGCGCCAGTCCGGCTCCGGGACGCCCGCTGCCCCCGCAAGGATCTGCGCGGGGTCGGACGGGAAATGCGAGTTCGAGGACATGCCGTTGCGCTCGAGCGTCAGCCAGTCCGGCCGAAGATACCCCATCTCGACGATGGCGACTGCAACACCCTTGCGCCGCGCGACCGTGGTGGCTGCCTGGTGGTAGGCGCGTTCCTCGCCGAGCAGCAGCATGTCGGTGACGCCGTGGCGCGCGATGAACGCCTCCAGATAGGCCGGCCAATCCGCCGCGGTGCCGCGATAGTTGAAGGCACCCTTGCGCCCCCAGATGATCTGGTCGCCGACGTTCAGATTGATCCTCAGGCAGGTGTGGCCAATGGCTTCAAGCCGGTCGGCGATCTTGCGGAAGATCGGCGACGAAGGACCTTGCAGGAACAGGAACACCCGTCGCCTTGGCCGATCGACCGCTCCGGTCGATGTCATCGAAGCGTTTTCCATCCGTCCACCGCTGCTAGCGCAGCGTATCCTTTCTAAGGTTGGCGTGGTTGAGCAGGGCCTCGATCAGGTTCCAGGCTTCGACATTGCTCGGTTCCACCGGCTTATGAGAGGATGATTTGGCCTTGGCAAGCGGTACGATCAGGTAGTCGGTGCGCGGGTCGGGGAAGGGATCGGCAAAGGATTTGAGCAGCGGCGCATGGTCACCATAGAAGACGAGCCAGACCGGACGGTCCAGCTTGTCGAGCCGTTCGCTCAGCGTGTTCAACGCCGCGTCGGATTGTTCCAGAATGGCAAGGTAGATATCGACGGGATTGGTAAGGTCGCCGACGCGACCCGGCTCCCACGGGCCGTGATTGGCCATGGAGGCGACGAAGACGAAGCCGCTTTCGTCCTCCGGCAGCGTTTCGCATGCGTCGATCACTTTCCCCGCGAGTTTTTCGTCGGAAACGTAGGGCCCGTCTCTGTCGGGTTTGTGGTCGAAGCCGTCGAGCATGGTCAGCTTGGAGAAGCCGAGTTGCGGCATCGCCTTGTGGCGGAGGAAGAAGGTGCGATCATAGGGATGGATGAAATGCGTGTTCCAGCCGGCACGCTTCATCTTTCCCGGCCAGACCACGTCGGCATAGTGCGACGCCCTGAGATAGGGGTAGCTGGCGTCGACATGGATGTCGTCCGGTACCAGGCCGCTGATGACCGCGAACTCCGTGCGCAGCGTATAGCCGCCTTCGAAGACGCTGCTGAGCCGGCCCCATTGCACCGCCTCGCGCCGCAGCCGATCCAGTGTCGGCATTTTAAGTGTATCGACGCCGAAGTGCCGCATGTCGATGAAGGATTCCGATTGCCAGACGACGATCAGCGGTGAGCCGTCATCGCCGATCAGATCATGCACGGCCGCCCGGACGATCTCTGAGAGTTCCGCGACGATCTTTTCGCGCCGCACGCCGAGCCAGACGATGAAGCGGAAGACGACCGAGCCGAAGGTGCCGAAGCGCACCGTGTTCACCTTGACGTCGAGTGTCTTCAACAGCCTCTGCACCAGCGCCGCCGTCGGGCGGTTCACCGGGCCGTAAAACAAAAGGAGCCAGGGTCCATAGGCGATCCCGAGCATCAACAGGATCCAGAAGGCCTTGCCGTGGTCGGGAAGGATGGCCGGCTCGAAATACATGTAGAGGCCGGACACGCCGAAGACGTAGAGGAAGGCGACTGTCCAGAAGACGACGTTCAGCGAACTCGCGTAGAAGATCGTCTTGTATTTGAAGACGTCAACGACGAGCGCGATATCCGAAAAGATCAGCGGCTCGCGGATGAACTTGAACTTCGCGCGGGAAATGCCGGTGAAGATGATGAAGAAGCTCATCGTACCGGCCGCGGCATAGAGCGGCCGCCAGGAGCCCGCGAAGAAGCCGGCAAAGACCAGCGCGATGACCGGCAGCCGGGCAATCGCATCGACGACATCCTGCGTTCGCCCGAAGGGCGAGGGATGGGCGCGCCGCTCCCGCTTCGGCAGGGCAAAACGATCGGTAAAGAAAATCACCGCACAGGACAGCACGTAACAACAGAGCGTCAGTGTTCTTGGGTAGTCGTGCAGCTGAAAGGGAAGCAACGCCAAGCGGAAACCTTCATGTCTTCATGCCGGCCGACGCCGCTTCATGCGGCACAGCATCCGCCCGACACTTAAATCTTATCGCCTGGGCGTACAAGCGCCGTCAGGTCTGGCGCTCCGACACTCCACTATTATGCGTCGCGGTGTTGCCGCCGCGCGCAATCGCCCTGTCGAACCACCAGTTGAGCAAGGGGCGAATGGCCGGTGCGAAGCGGCCGAGGAGAAAGAGCGTGGTGCCGAAGTAGACTTCGAAACGCCCCCGGTCGATGCCCTTGGCAATCGTCTTTGCCACGGCATCCGCCGGCCAGGGACGGACTGTACCCATGATCCTGGCCGCTTCCGGAGGTCGGCTTGCGAGTTCACGCTGAAACTGTGGGGTCTCCGTATCCGGTGGAAAACACACGGAGACGCTGACGCCGTGGGCACGGGCTTCCGAGCGCAGCGCCTGGGCAAAGCCGTGCAGCGCGAACTTCGATGAGCAATAGGCGGAGTAGCCGTAGATACCGATGAGGCCGGCGCCGGACGAGATCATCATGATCCGACCATGGCCGCGCCGCTTCATGCCGTCATAGACCGCCCGGACCACATGCACCGTGCCGGAGAAGTTGGTGTCCATCTGGCGTCGGAAGGAAGCGCTGTCGAGCTCCTCGAACCGGCCGGGCTCGACGATGCCCGCCGATGTCACGAGGATGTCACAGGGGCCGAAGGCTTGTTCGCACCGCCGGACCGCCGCCACGAGGTCGCTTTCCGAAGCGACATCGGCGGTCTCGATCCTGATGTTGCCTGCACCGGCTCCGCTGGCGGCCGCCAGCTTCGCTTGTGCCTGTTCCAGGAGGTCGCGAGA
The DNA here is from genome assembly GCF_028993555.1 of Ensifer adhaerens. NCBI lineage: Bacteria > Pseudomonadati > Pseudomonadota > Alphaproteobacteria > Hyphomicrobiales > Rhizobiaceae > Ensifer > Ensifer adhaerens. The sequence goes on from NZ_CP118610.1 coordinate 226,467, forward strand.
ACGGGCGATCAGCGAAACCTGCGCCCCGCGCGCCGCATAGATCGAGGCGACCGAAAATCCGATGCCGCTAGAGCCACCGGTGATGATCACATGCGTCATGCTGATATCCCGCCCAAGAGCAATTCCAGGAAAAGTGCGAAGCGGTTTTGCGTCCGGGATTGCGCGAAAACAACGCGGTGCAATGCTGATCTCCGGTCAGCGCGCCGAGAGTGCCTTCATCATCTGGTCGATGTCGATGCCGCCCAGTCCGAAGTTTCGCTCGGTGAGGTCCGTCAGCCGCTCCGCCGTCAATGTCACCGTCCGGCGGATCTGCTCTTCCGTATGGTCGCTGGTGATGAAGAAGCGCAGGCGCGCAAGTCCTTCGGGAACTGCCGGGTGAATGATCGGCAGCGCGTTGACCCCTTCGGCAAGCAGATCATTCGAAAGCTGAACGGCCCGGAGGGAATCGCCGACGATGACCGGCACGACGGAAAAGCCGCTTGAAAGGCCGGTGTCGAGGCCGGCTTCCTTGGCAAGCTTCAGGAACAGGGCGCCGTTGCGGCGCAATGCGGCAGTCCGCGCCGGTTCCCGTTCCAGCACGTCGAGGCTCGCGGTCGCCGCTGCGGCCAGCACCGGCGCAAGGCCGACGCTGTAGACGAAGCCGCCGGCAGATGCCTTCAGCACCTCCACCAGCGCTTCGCTGCCGGCGATGTAGCCGCCGCAGCTGGACGTGGTCTTCGACAGCGTGCCCATCCAGATGTCGATCTCATGCGGATCGACGCCGAAATGTTCGGCAAGCCCACGGCCGGTCTTGCCGAGAACGCCGAGCGAGTGCGCTTCGTCGACCATCAGCCAGAAGCCGTACTCGGCCCTGAGCTTCAGAAGCGCCGGCAGGTCGGCGACATCGCCGTCCATCGAGTAGATACCCTCGACGATGACCATGATGCGGCGATAGTCGCCGGCAACCGTGCGCAGCACGTGTTCGAGATCGGCGGCATCGTTATGTTTGAACAGCCGGCGAGTCGCGCCCGAAAGCTTGATGCCGGCAAGGGCGCTGTTGTGGATGAACTCGTCATGGACGACGAGGTCCTTCGGTCCCATCAGGCAGCTGATGGCCGCGACATTGGTCAGGTAGCCGCTGACAAAACAGACGGCGGCATCAACGCCGTAGAAGCCTGCGATCTTTTCTTCGAGCGCCACATGCACCGGCCGCTCGCCGGCAACGAGGCGGCTCGCCGAAGCGGAGATACCAAAGGTGCCGATCGTATCCTTTGCCTTTGCCAGCACTTCCGCGTGGCGGTTGAGGCCGAGGTAGTCGTAGGAGGCGAAGTTGATGAGCTTGCGGCCGTCGATGACGGTGGTCGCCCCGGCCGCGGTCTGGTGCGCGCGATAGAAGGGGTTGGCGATGCCGAGCTGTTCACTGGCGAACTTCTGCGTCATGACCTGCTTGTATTCCGGCAGATCTTCGAAACGGGCCTGCTGCCGGCGTGCCGGCGGCGGCATCTCCCGCTCCGAGCGCGCCATGCGGTTGCGCTCGGAGGATTGATGCGTGTTTCTCATCCGGTCCAGCAGGTTCTCCTTGAGGCTGCTGGTCATCTTGGATGCGCCTGGACCGTTTCCGTTCGTGCTCATTGGCCTTGTGCTTTTTCCTTCGCCGTTCCGACGTGCCGCTGCGCGAGGTCGCTGACGATCTTGTCGTCGGCGGGCTCGGCATCGTCGCTCTGGTCGCGCTTGCTGACCTTCTCATAGAGCTTGCGGGCGACATCGCCAACCGTCGTATTGTCGGCAACGCCGCTGAGCGGCATGTCGAAGCCGGTGTTCTGCTGGAAGCTCATGCCGAGTTCAACCGCCATCAGGCTGTCGAGGCCGATTTCCTTCAGCACCTTGCTGCGGGTGACCGTATCTTTCGACACGCGCAGGATCGCGGCGATCTCGCCGGCCACGAGGTCGAAGAGGATATCCTCGGCCTCCTGAGGCGACTTGCCCTCGATCATCGCGACGAGGTCCATCTTGGCGCCTTCGCCGCCGGTGGCGTGCTGGTCGGCGCTGCGCAGGATGACTTCGAAGAGAGCGTTCTTGGCAACCGGCAGGTTGCGCGCAGCCGACCAGTCGATCTCCGAGATCATCACCGTGGCCGCATCGACTGTGCCCGGATCGAAGGCCAGGTGGCTTTCGACCATGTCGAGCGCCGTCTGTGCCTTCAGCGCCGTCTTGCCGATGCGCTTGGCGAGCAGGTCGTTCACATCGGTGTTCTGGACCAGGTAGCCCCTGTCGGCGATCGCGCCGAAGCCGACAGCCATGCCCACAAGACCGCGGGCGCGGCGCGCACGGGCGAGGCCTTCGAGGTAGCCGTTGGCGGCGACGTAGTTCGCCTGTCCGGGGTTGCCGACAAGTGTCGTCGCCGAAGAGAACAGGATGAAGTTGTCGAGCTTGTCGTCCTTGGTCAACTGATCGAGAACGGCGGCACCCTTGGCCTTGGTATCAATGACCGGGCGGTTGCGCTCGCGGTTGAGATTGCTGATCAGCGCGTCGTCGAGCACCATCGCCGCATGGACGATCGAGCGGAGCGGTGCAATCGCACGCAATTCCCCAAGCAGGCGCTCGGTCGCCGTCGGATCGGTGACGTCGCAGGCGTGAACCGTGGCGGAGACGCCGGCCTTCGCCCAGACCTCGATCATCGCGGTCGTCTCGGCATCCGCCTGGCCGCGGCGCGAGCAGAGCGCGATCTTCGTCGCTCCCTTTTCGACGAGCCAGTTGGCAGCAGCCAGACCGAAACCGCCGATGCCGCCGACGACGAGATGCATGCCGTTCGGATCGACCTTCATGCCACCATGCGGGCGCTTGGCGACGCGATGCTTGCCGGCAACCGGCGGCAGGACGACGATCTTGCCGATATGGCCGGCATTCTGCATCAGCCGGAACGCGTTGCCGATCTCGTCGAAGTCGAAGGCACGGTAGGGAAGCGGCGTCAGCTTGCCATCTTCGAACAGCGCGCCGATCTCGGTGAAGATCCGCTTGGTAAGCTTCGGCTGGTTGACCAGCAATTGGTCGGCGTCGATGCCGAAATAGCTGACATTGCGGCGGAAGGGCCGGAGACCGATCTTGCTGTCGGCATAGTAGTCGCGCTTGCCGAGCTCGAGGAAGCGACCGAAGGGCTTCACCAGCGACAGGCTCTGTTCCATGGCTTCGGCAAAGAGCGAGTTAAGGACGAGATCGACACCCTCTCCGTCCGTCACGGCGCGAACGTCGTTGACGAAACCGAGCGAGCGGGAATCGAAGACGTGATCGGCACCGAGCATCGACAGGAAGCGGCGCTTCTCGCGCGTGCCCGCCGTGGCGATGACCTTGGCACCCTTCAGTTTCGCGACCTGCAGCGCGGCAAGGCCGACACCGCCGGCAGCGCCGTGGATGAGGATCGTCTCGTCCGGCTGGATGCGGCCGAGTTCCACCATGGCGTAATAGGCGGTCAGGAAGGCGACGGGCACGGTTGCCGCGGCAACCGGGCTGACAGTCTGCGGCAACCTGGCGACGCCTGCGCGCGAGACGACGGCGTGGGTCGAGAAGGCGGAAGACGCGATCGCCATGACAGCGTCGCCGACGACAAGGTCATCGACGCCCGTACCGACGGCGACCACGTGGCCGGAAAGCTCCATGCCGATCGTCGCGCCTGCGAAACCATCTTCGAGCGCTTCTTCGGGCAGCAGGCCCATTGCCCACATCACGTCACGGAAGTTGAGGCCGGTCGCGGCGACCGCGACGACGACTTCACCTGGACCTGCGGCCGGAATGTCGCTCTCTTCCCAGACGATGCTGCCCACCTGCGAGCTGACGCGCTGGCGGATCGTTGCGGCCTTGAAGGTGTCGATCGCCGCATGGGCGTTATCGACCGGGCCGGGCACGGCGCGGATTTCTGAAAGCGCCGCGCCGTCTCTCTCCAGCAGCCACTCGCGATTGGCATTGGCGCTGCCGAGCAGCGAAGTTGCTGCCGCGACCTGCTCGATCTCGGTCGGGGAGCCGTCGATATCGAGGGAGTGTACGTCGAGGAACTCGTATTCGTTCTGAAGCACGCGGGCGAAGGCCCAAAGGCCGGAATTGACGCCGTCGCTTGCAACCGCCGCGCCCGTTGCCCGGTTCGCGATCGGGGCTCCGCCTGGCGCGACGAGCACAAGACGCGGGCGATTTTCGCCAGCAGGCTCGGCTGCGCCGATATGCTGACGCAAGGCTTCGGCGAAGGCGCCGAGAGCAAGGATCTGACCCTGCAGCGAAGCGGATTCGTCTGCTCGGGACGCCGCTTTCGGCGACGCAAGGAAGATTGCCCGCAGCGGCTGTTCGCCAAGGGCCTCGAAGCCGCCGAGAAGCGCTGCCTTGTCGGCGGCGATATCGCCACGGAGCTCGACCGGAATAGCCGCGGTCGAAGGCTTGCTGCCCTTGCCGTCCGCGATCTGCAGCAGCAGATAGGGGTCGGCAGCCGGCACTTCGGCACGCACGGAAGCCGTGGCGGCGCCGCGCGCTTCGAGCAGGATGACATTGCCGCTCGCGCACTCGCGGTCTGCAATATTGACGTCGCGCAGATCGAGGTCACCGAGGCATTTCTGCCAGTGTGGGACCGCCGCAAGATTGCCGATCGGGAATTCCGCGGTCTGGCTGCGGGCAAACCACCCCTCGGAAAGTCCAAGGGCGAAGTCGTTGAAGAGCGACGGCGCACTGACGGCGGCTATCAATCCGCCGGTATCGCGTAGCGTCGAGCGAAGCGCGGTGCGGACCGCTACGTCGTCCTCGATCAGGCTGTAAAGCCCGTCAGAGGCGCTGACTGCGAGGTCGAAGGACGGGAACGTCGCCAGCTCACCCTTCTTGAGAATGCGCACATGGGCGTCGTTTTCGAAGGCCAGCTCAAGGCCGCGCTGGGCGTTGTCGCGCGCTTCGAAGACGGTGAGGCTTGCGCCGTGCTTTTCGGCAAGCGTCGCCAGGCGGCGGGTAAAGGCCGACGAAACGCTGCCGAGTTCGACGATGCGCAGGCGCGCACCGGAAGACGCCGAAGCCAGGACCTTTTCGAGCGCGTCGATAACAAACGCCATCCGCTCTCGGCTTGCCTCTGAGTGGACGGCCTGATGATCGAGCGTGGCGTCGCTGATGAAGGCGGTGCCATGAGCCGCCTCTTCGCCGGCCTGGAGAGCATCGAGGCGCGCCAAGGCCTCCGCATAGGCATTGTTGATCAAGACCGCTTCAACGGCGCGGTCGGATCGCTCGCCGTAGAGTTCGCGCAGGATCTCCGGGACGCTTGGCAGGTTGAAGTCCGGTGCAATCGTCCAGACGCCATCCTTGTGCTGGCAGAGACCGGCGTCCTCAAGAACGTAGAGGCAGCTCGTCAGGAAACACTGGAAGGCAAAATCGCCGGGCAGGCTGTTGGCTTGAATGGCCGATCGACCCTTGGCGAGTTTGAGCGCAATCTCCTGGCAGGCGCGATAGATGGCCGCGTTGAAGAGCAACGTCGTGTTGTCGACGCCGGCTTCGCCGACGGCAGGCATGGTGATCTTGATCGGCGCCGGCGCCTTACCCAGCAGGCCCGGCAGCGTGGCTTCCGATTGCACAGCCTCGTAGTGGAAGGACAATGCATCGAGCGTCTTGTGCTTGCGCAGATAGGTACGGCGGAAGCGGCAATCCTCGAAGTGGGCAATCGGTGCGCCCGACTTGTCGAAGAAATGGAATTTCGCTTTGATCGAATTTGCGCTGACGCGCTCGATCTCGATCATTGCACGCGCGATTGGCTGGCTGCCGTTGACCACCCGCACCGAACCGAAGCGAACGGGGATATAGGGCGCGCCGCTCTTGTCACCAGTGAAACGATCGAACAGGGCGACGAGCCCGTGGAAGGTTGCGTCGACAGAGATCGGGTTCAAGGCGTAGGTGACGAGCGGATGGCCGCTCGCATCAGGTGTCTTCAGTTCGACATCGACCAACCGGTCGCCATAGGCGACGGCCTTGGCCAGCAGCTGGAAGCGCGGGCCGTAGTCGAGACCGAACTGTTTCGCCGTCTCATAGGCGCGGCCAGGCGCAACCGTTGCGGTCTTTGCCAAGCCGGCTAGCGACGGATAGGCGCGCTCCTCGGCCGGCAATGGCTTGCGGCAGCGGGCAACCGCATGGACGGCCCAATCGTCTTCCGACAGCCGTTCGCGCGAGCGGATCTCGATGTCACCGGTCTCCGGCGAAAGCACCGTCGACAGCTCCATGATCTTCGTGTCGCTGAGTTCCAGCGGGCGAACGATCTCCAGATTGGTGATCTCGACCTCGTCGCTGCCATAGAACTGTTGTGCCGCCGCGACCGCGATTTCGATGAAGCCGCTGCCCGGCAGGATCGCCTTGCCGTCCACAATGTGCTCGGCAAGGTCGGGGAACAGATGCGCGTCGACATGGTTCTTCCAGCTGCCGCTGTTCGGGTCGCTGCGCCAGCCGGTCAGACGGTAAGGCTTGGCGGTCCGGCCGAAGAGGTCGGTGGCGTCGGTCGTTGCAGCGGGGCGCAGTTCGACTGGCTCGAACGGCAGGCTCGGAAGGGCGATCGATGCGTTGCGCTTGCCGAAGACGCGGGTCGTATCAACGACCGCGCCGTGCGCGACGGCACGCGCCATCGCGGCCGAAATCGGGTCCTGCCCGGTTTCGCCGACATCCCGCAGCAGCGTCGGTACGACCATGCCTGGGGCTGCGGCCTGCTTGATCGTCTCCTTCACATAGGACGACAGGATCGGGCGCGGCGAGATTTCGATGAACAGGCGGCAACCCATCTCGATCGCAGCCTCCGCGGCCGCCTGGAAGCGGACCGGCTCACGGACGTTCTTCCACCAGTAGTCCGGATCGAGCTGCGTGCCTTCGAGCGCGGCACCCGTGACCGTCGACAGATAGGCGAGTTCGGTGCGGCGCGGCGCGATATCAGGAATATCGGAAAGGAAGGCGTCCTTGGCCCGATCGATGATCGGGTGATGGAAGGGATAGTTGATGTCGAGGATCTGAACAGGGATCTTCGCCTTGCGCGCAGCGTCGCGGAAGGCCGAGATCTGGTCGGCCGGTCCCGAGATCGTTACGGAATTGTGGGCATTGACCGCGGCGACGCAGAGGTTGTCGAGGCCGCGCGCCTCGGCAAAGGCCCGCGCGGCGTCTTCGCCGAGCATGACGGCCGCCATCGTGCCGTGCCCGGCCAAGAGGTCCTGGTGCAGCGAGCGCTTCGCCACGATCGAAACGGCGTCGACCAGCGACAGCGCACCGGCGGCGTAAGCGGCCGCAATTTCACCGACGGAATGGCCGAAGACCGCGACCGGCTTGATGCCCATGGCGACCAGCGAATCGGAGAGGGCGGCCTGTACTGCGAAGAGCAGCGGCTGGGCGATCTTCGTATCGGCAAGCTTCTTGTCGAGGTCGGGATCAGTGAGGAGATCGGTCAATGCGATGTCGGAATGGAACTTGAACAGCGCGCTGACAGAGGTGAAACACTGGCGGAAATGCAGGTTTTCGCGGAACGCTTCGACACCCATGCCGGCCCATTGCGAGCCGTTGCCGGAGAAGACGAAGGCCACCTTGGCGTCGCGCACGACGGCTTCGCCGACCTCGCCGATGCCGGAGCCCGGCTTTTCCAGATGGCTGGCGATCGCCCGGACGATATCTTCGGGCTGATCGCTGCGCGCGGCAAAGCGATGGCGCATGTGGGTGCGGTTTGCACCCGATGCAGCGATCATCGCCCGTGCTTCACCCTTGGAAGCATGCGCGAAAGCCGTCTTGTAGTCGTTGAGAAGCGCCTCCAGGCTCGAGGCCGTGTGGGCGCTTGCGAGGAAGACATGGCCGGAAGACGACGGGTTCGACGCCTTTTCGTCGGCTGCGGGTTCCGGATCGCTGATGACGACGTGCGCATTGGCGCCGCCGAAGCCGAAGGAATTGATGCCGGCGAGCCGGGCGCGTTTTCCCCGCAGGAGCTCGATCGGATTTGCTGTGACGCGCACATTGAGGCCGTCGAAGTCGATGTGTTCGTTCGGCGTGTCGAAGTGCAGCGAGGCCGGCAGATAGTTGTTTTCAAGCGCCATTATGGCCTTGAGCATGCCGAAGAGGCCGGAGGCGGGCTCCGTGTGGCCGATGTTCGACTTGATCGAACCGATCGGCACCGGAGCGCGGCGCTTGGCGCCGATGACCGTGCCGATCGACCAGACTTCTGCGGGATCACCGACCTTGGTACCGGTGCCGTGGCCCTCGACGAAGGCCACCTGGTTGGCGTCGATGCCGTTGCCTTCGTAGATCGCCCGCAGCAGATTGGCCTGCGCCTCGCGCGACGGCAGCGAAATGCCGTTGGTGCGGCCGGCGGAGTTCACGCCGGTCGCGACGATGCGCGCGTAGCTGCGGTCCTTTTCGCGCCGCGCGCGGTCCGAGCGGCGCAGGACGAAAACGACGCCGCCTTCAGCACGCACATAACCGGCGCCGTCATTGTCGTAGGCGCGGCAGAGGCCTTCGGGCGAAAGCATGCGCGCCTGCGCGAAGCCGACGAAGGGCAGCGGATGGGCAAGGATGTTGACGCCACCGACGATCGCCGTGTCGATCTCGCCGGCGTTCAGTGCTCGCATCGCCTGGTCGAGCGCGACCAGCGAGGAGGAACAGGCCGTATCGACCGTCATGCTCGGGCCGCTGAGGCCAAAGATGTGCGAGATACGGTTGGAAACGATCGACAGCGTGTTGCCGGTCATGAAGTAGGGGCCGGCGGCAGCCGGATCCTCGACCGTCAGGTTGGCATGGTCGAGGCTCGACGCGCCGATATACACGCCGACATTCTCGCCCTGCAGCGACGTGGCGGAGATATTGGCGTCCTCGAGCGCCCGCCAGGCGAGTTGCAGCAGCACGCGCTGCTGCGGATCCATATACATGGCTTCGCGCTGCGACATGCCGAAGACGGCAGGATCGAAATCATAGAGTTGGTCCAGCACGCCGGCGGCAAAGGAATAGGTCTTGCCCTGCGTGCCCATGACGGGATGCCAGAATCGCGCCACGTCCCAGCGATCCGACGGAATGCTGGTGACGGTGCACTTGCCTTGACGAAGAAGTTTGAACAACGCCGAAGGCGATTCTGCTCCAGGGGCGAGGCATGCACGCCCAATAATCTCAACAGCCATGTATGATCGAACGCTCTAAACTGCCGCTAAAGTTGCATCTGCGATTGCCTGTCGGGGACCGAAATGCAATCACCAATCGTCATGCTGCCGGGCTATCCCCAGCTATATTCGTCCCGCCTCATTAGTCAGCTTTTAACTTAAAGTCCCTAGCTTTCAACCCCAAAGACTGAAGATATACACGCTGTCAACGCCAGTCCAAGGCGGATAGGGCGATAAACCACGCTCAAGGTAGAGAAGGTATGACCAGAAAGACGCGGCTCCAAATATTTTGCCCGTCTTGGTCTTCGGATGACTTGTTGTGGGACGGCGATTGTGCTTTTCAGAGACCGGCGAATTCCCGGTCGGGAGATGATGCGGCGCAGAACTGTGAGTAAAATCATGGCTGTGTCGAATTTGGAGTGTCTTAGTTGAAACGAGTCAGTGCCCTTCTGCTTTGTACCGCCCTTGTGGGATGCCAGGCCGTTCCGGGCGAGGGGCCGCTGGCCGGGGCGATCGTAAAGGATGCCGGTCATTCCGGCGCCGAGATCGGACGCCAGAATGCAACCGTCTTCGATATCGTAGATGTGGATGGCCGCTCCGCGCGCCTCGTTTCCGACTATGTCTCCTCGACACTTAACCGCCGTTTCGGCATTGGCGGTGGCGTCGGCCGAGTCGTGATCGGCGTCGGCGACCAGCTCAAGGTCTCGATCTTCGAAGCTGGCAGTGATGGTCTGTTCTCGACGCAGGATTCCAAGCAGACAAGCATCGATCTTGTCGTCCAGCCGGATGGCAAGGCCGCGATCCCCTATGTCGGTCCGGTCAGCTTTGCCGGCCTGACGCTGGAGCAGGCGCGCCAGGAGATCCTTGAGGCGCTGAAGCAGAAGGCGGTCGAGCCGGATGTCATCGTCACCAGCATGAGCACCGCCTCGCGCAACGTCACGGTTTCGGGTGCCGTCGGCAAGTCGTCGGTGGTGCCGCTCAGCCTCGTCGACGAAACGATCAACGAGGTCATCGCCAAGGCGGGTGGCCCGGTCGCGCAGCCCTACGAGACCTATGTCACGCTGGTGCGCGGCAAGAAGACCGGTACGGTCCTCTTGAAGTCCATCATCGAACACCCGTCTGAAAACATCCATGTCAAGCCGGGCGACCAGATCTTCGTCACGCGCGATCCCCGCCGCTTCACGATCCTCGGTGCGGTCAAGGCCAACCAGCGCGTCGAATTCGGCGCCAACGACCTGAACCTGCTCGAAGCCATGGGTCTTGCCGGCGGCGGCTCGGACTATACGCTCGACATGAAGGGCTACTTCATCTTCCGTTACGAAGAGCCTGATGTCGTCATGAGCCTGCTCGGCCAGCAACGCTTCAATGAGATGCTGCGCAAGGGCATGAAGACCGACAGCATGGGTCGCTACCCGATCGTTTATCGGTTCGACATGAGCAAGCCGGATAGCCTGATCGTCGGCCAGACCTTCCCGGTCAAGAACCGCGACGTCATTTATGCCTCGCGGCATCCCTCGGTCGACTTCTCGAAGTTCCTCAACTTCATTGCGCAGCCGGTCGGTATCGCCAATTCCGGTTTCGCGATCGCGGACAACCTCAACGGCAACTAATCATCTTAATCAGCTTCTTTTGGAGGGCGTCGACCGCAAGGTCGGCGCCCTTTGCTTATCTATCCTCCTGATTTTCAAAGCACGCGGAAGCGGCTTGTCGCCGCTCAAATTCTGTGATTGATCTTGGACTTAAATCGATTTTGGTGATCGATGGGCGTTGGCAGGCGGGAATGAATTATGGCGGATAAAGCGTTGATCGTCGTGGACGTGCAGAACGACTTCTGCCCGGGCGGAGCGCTTGCGGTTGCAGGCGGTGATGAGATCGTGCCGATGATCAACGGCTTGATTGGCCGTTACGAACATGTCGTGCTGACGCAGGACTGGCATCCCGCTGGCCATTCCAGCTTTGCCTCCAGCCATCCCGGCAAGACCCCCTTCGAGATGATCGCCATGCCCTATGGTGGCCAGACGCTCTGGCCGGATCATTGCGTCCAGGGAAGCGCCGGCGCCGATTTCCATCCGGCGCTCGAGTGGACGCGGGCCGAGCTCCTGATCCGCAAGGGCTTCCGGCCCGAGATCGACAGCTATTCCGCCTTCTTCGAAAACGACCGCCGGACGCCGACGGGACTCACCGGCTACCTCAGGGACCGCGGCATTAAGAAGGTGACGCTGTGCGGGTTGGCGACGGATTTCTGCGTGGCCTTTTCTGCGCTTGATGCGGTTACGCAGGGATTTTCGACATCCGTCATTCTCGAGGCCTGTCGGGGCATCGACCTAAACGGTTCGCTTCAGGCAATGGTCACGCGCATGCGCGATGCCGGTGTCGAGCTGAACTAGTTCGAGACCCTCGCGCTGAGGAAGGAGAGATTTCACCAATGACGAAGACCGATATCGCCAGGCGTGTCTATAACCATGCCTGGAAGCTCGACCCGATCGTGCGCAGCCTGCTGGACACGGATTTCTACAAGCTCCTGATGTTGCAGATGATCTGGCAGCTCTATCCGGATGTCGACGCGACCTTCTCGCTGATCAACCGCACGAAGACGGTGCGGCTTGCCGACGAGATCGACGAGCAGGAACTGCGCGATCAGCTCGATCATGCGCGTGAGCTGCGTTTCTCCAAGAAAGAGATGATCTGGCTCGCTGGTAATACGTTCTACGGTCGCAAGCAGATCTTCTCGCCGGAGTTTCTCGCCTGGCTCGCCAAGTTTCGCCTGCCGGACTATGAGCTGAAACGCAGCGGCGGTCAGTTCGAATTGACCTTCCGTGGCCGCTGGGCGGAAACCACCATGTGGGAAATCCCGGCGCTCGCGATCATCAACGAGTTGCGTTCGCGCTCGGCGATGAAAGGCCTCGGCCCCTTTACCCTCGACGTGCTCTATGCCCGTGCAAAGGCAAAGATGTGGTCCAAGGTCGAGCGCCTGCGGCAGTATCCGAACCTCAGGATCTCCGACTTTGGCACGAGACGTCGCCACAGCTTCCTCTGGCAGCGTTGGTGCGTCGAAGCACTGAAGGAAGGTATCGGAAGTTCCTTCTCGGGTTCCAGCAACGTCCTGCTTGCCATGGATACCGATCTGGAAGCGCTCGGCACCAATGCGCATGAGCTCCCGATGGTGGCGGCAGCTCTTGCGCGCAACGACAAGGAACTGGCCGCCGCCCCCTACAAGGTGCTGCAGGACTGGAACCAGCTCTATGGCGGCAACCTGCTGATCGTTCTGCCGGATGCTTTCGGCACGGCGGCGTTCCTTCGCGACGCGCCCAAATGGGTCGCGGACTGGACGGGTTTCCGGCCGGACAGCGCGCCCCCGATCGAAGGTGGCGAGAAGATCCTCGCCTGGTGGAAGAAGATGGGCAAGGACCCGCGGGAGAAGCTGCTGATCTTCTCCGATGGCCTCGATGTCGATACCATCATCGAGACCTATCGCCATTTCGAGGGGCGCGTGCGCATGAGCTTCGGCTGGGGCACCAACCTCACCAACGATTTCGCCGGTTGCGCGCCGACGGAAATCAACGGTCTTAACCCGATTTCGATCGTCTGCAAGGTCAGCGAGGCCGATGGCCGCCCGGCGGTGAAGCTCTCCGACAATCCGCGCAAGGCCACCGGCGACCCGGCCGAGGTCGCACGCTACCTTAAGTTCTTCGGCTCGGAAGATTTCGTCGAACAGGCCGTCAAGGTCTAGCCGCCAAACGGTCGAGGAAAGCGCAGAGCGGCGTTCCAGCACTTCAAAAAAAGAAACCGGCAGAAGCCGGTTTCAAAAGGGGATCAAAGATGTTGCGACTGTCCATCATCGCAATATCAAATCTGGCAGTGGAATCTTAATGTTGCGTTAAGACGACAACCTGTCATTGCATTTCTCTTCTCTAGAATACGAACATGTAGAGAAGGATGATGACGATGAGCGGCACGCCCATGAGCCAGAGAATGATGCCTTTCATTGAGAAGCCTCCGCGTTACTGCCTTTGAAACGGTAACGCGACATCGGGAAATACGTTCCCGATATTGGCCGGTGAGCGCCTCAAGGCACGGACTGGAATAGAGCACCGCCCCGATTCAGAAAGCAGGTCTTGTCGAAAAGCCGGAGATCAAGCGGGTTCGGCAGCCGGATATCCTGGATATCTGGAAACGGCTTCGTGTCGGCATCGTACGAACGGTCGATCTGCGAAATGAAGACCATGATGACACCGCGTTCCCGCGCAAATGATCTCAAGCTCAGAACCTGTTCTCCCAGGTTTGGGTTCTCGCGCCTTTGGTCGAGCAGTTGCAGATAATCTACGACAACCAACGTCCCGCGCGGCGCTTGCGCCAGTTTCTGGGTGATGTAGCTGGCGCTTATCGCATCGGAGCAGTCGATCTCGAAGCGCTCGGCAAATGCCGCATAGTCCGCCCCGATTGCCGGAAACCGATCGATCACGTCCTTTACAGTATATTCCAGCGTAAAGAAGTATGCCCGATGCCCGGCCTTCATAGCCTCCACCGCAAGCTCGAGGCTCTTCAGCGTCTTGCCCTGACCGGGACGTGCCCCGATGAGAACCAGATCTCCCGGCCCCAACCGGTTGGGCTCAGCAGTTGCGTGCCTTGCCGCAAGCAGGCTCCAGCCCACATAGCCTTCCTCGACCGCGACACGGTCAAGTGCTTCATGAAGCGGAATGTTTTCGTCACGGGACAGGCGCTTTGCCCTGCGCTTCAAATGATAGATGGGCGCAGACAGTTTCATCGGTAACCTCCTGATGCGAGCAGTCTTCGCAGTCCCTCCTTGTGCTCAATGCTCGAACAGTCGGTTCGATGGTGAAAATGCCCTGTATGAAATCTACTTTCCCTAAGCGGAGGGGGGAGGCGTGGGCGCGCCCGAATCGGATGATAGCGCAGCGGCTGGACGAGGTGAATTGCCTGCCGACGGCTGAAATGGGAGCGAAGTCCGATGGGACGGGATGTCGAGGACGAAGCGGTGGCGTCGTCGGCATGAGGCGGTCACAGCTGAAGTCGACGAAGCGTCTCGGTCAGCGCGATAAAAGCAAGTGTTTGAATGTCTTGAGAGAAAACTGGTGCTGCTAGAGAGATTTGAACTCTCGGCCTCTCCCTTACCAAGGGAGTGCTCTACCCCTGAGCTATAGCAGCATCTGGCGGCCGGTTCGTGTGTCAGCCGCATCAAGCGAGGGGGCTATTGCCATAGCTGAGCGGGGAGTGCAAGCAGGTTTTCGAAGTTTTTCGTGAAGACCTGTGAGAAAGTTCGCTGGCGCTTCCGAAGACCCTGGTTTTGCGCTAATGCAGGACCATGCAGACAAACGACAGCGACGGCAAGAAAAGCGAGCCCGTGCCGGAAGAGCAGCGGACCGAGGGCAAGGTGCGCCGGGCGAAGAAGAAGGACACGACCGAGTCGGACCTGAAAAAGGCTCGTCTTGCCAGGAACTTGCGCGACAATCTCCAGCGTCGCAAGCAGCAGGCGCGGGCGCGCCGTTCCGGTGCGGCCGATGAAGTCAGCGGCCTTCCTGCCGCAAAAACGGACGAATCCCAAGATTAGTACGGGGCAGGGGCGGCGTTCGCCGGCTTCCTTCCCGTTTGCCGGCGGTTCAGCCGTCCGGCGTCCAATTGCATAAATTCCCTTGGTCGGGGCCGATCGAGGGCAACGACTTGACCGATATGGCGACCCTTTTGCGTCCGAATGGACGCGCGGCGTTCAAGGTACTTCTAATTTCGCGGCGTCTCCACTAAAGAGGCGCCTTCAGACAACAGAGAATATTTTTGGAAAGGCGGGCGAAGCCCGTTCGAGAGGCCTCATGGATCGCATCAGGATTGTAGGCGGCAACAAGCTTAACGGCGTCATCCCGATTTCCGGCGCCAAGAATGCGGCCCTGCCGCTGATGATCGCGTCGCTTCTGACCGACGACACGCTGACGCTCGAAAACGTGCCGCATCTGGCCGACGTCGAGCAACTGATCCGCATCCTCGGCAACCATGGCGTCGATATCTCCGTCAACGGCCGCCGCGAGCGCCAGGGCGAGAGCTACGCCCGCACCATCCATTTCACCTGCCGCAACATCGTCGATACGACCGCTCCTTACGAGCTGGTCTCGAAGATGCGCGCGAGCTTCTGGGTAATCGGCCCGTTGCTCGCCCGTGAAGGCAAGGCCCGCGTTTCGCTGCCCGGCGGCTGCGCCATCGGCACGCGCCCGGTCGATCTCTTCATCGAGGGCCTGCAGGCGCTCAGCGCCAACATCGAGATCGACGGCGGTTACGTCAACGCGACGGCGCCGGAAGGCGGCCTCGTTGGCGCGCGCTACACCTTCCCGAAGGTCTCGGTCGGCGCCACCCACGTGCTGATGATGGCCGCCACGCTCGCGAATGGCACCACGGTACTGGGCAACGCCGCGCGCGAGCCCGAAGTCGTCGACCTCGCCAACTGCCTCAATGCCATGGGCGCCAAGATCACCGGCCAGGGCACCCCGACGATCACGATTGAAGGCGTGCGTTCGCTCTCCGGCGCCCGCCACCGCGTCCTGCCGGACCGGATCGAGACCGGCACCTATGCCATGGCCGTTGCCATGACCGGCGGCGACGTCATCCTCGAAGACACGAACATGGCGCTGCTCGACACGGCGCTCGAAGCCATCCGCCGCGCCGGTGCCGAGATCACCGAGACCAACAGCGGCATCCGCGTCGTGCGCAACGGCGCCGGCATCAAGCCGGTCGATATCGTCACCGATCCCTTCCCGGGCTTCCCGACCGACCTGCAGGCGCAGTTCATGGGGCTGATGACCAAGGCGAACGGCACCTCGCATATCACCGAGACGATCTTCGAGAACCGCTTCATGCACGTGCAGGAGCTTGCCCGTCTCGGCGCCAAGATCTCGCTCTCCGGCCAGACGGCCAAGATCGAGGGCGTCAGCCGGCTGAAGGGCGCGCCGGTCATGGCGACCGACCTTCGCGCGTCGGTCTCGCTCGTCATCGCCGGTCTTGCGGCCGAAGGTGAGACCATGGTCTCGCGCGTCTATCACCTCGATCGCGGCTTTGAGCGGCTGGAAGAGAAGCTCACCCGCTGCGGCGCCCATGTCGAGCGCGTCAGCGACTGATTTGATCGGTTGCGCCTGATACCGTTGCGGTTTCAGGCGCAACATCCTATGTCCATTTCAATTGTGGCACGGAAAATGTGCGGCGAAACGAAAGGGATGGATGGCATGAATGGTCTGAAGCTGCTGGCGCTCGACGAGGAAGATCTCGCTGTCGTCTCCGCCCACGTCCAGGACGCCGTGTTCAAGGTCTCGGGCCTCGACTATGACGCCCGCCGCAAGCAATTTTCGCTCGTCGTCAACCGCTTCGTCTGGGAGACGGCCGACGGCAAGCGTCGTTCCTTCGAGCGCCGACGCGCGCTTCTTCTCTTCAAGCGCGTGAATGCGGTGCGCTCCGTCGGCTTCAACCGGCGCGATGACGAGGCGGTGCTGGACCTGCTGACGCTCAAGTTCGCGGTGCGCGGCGAAGGGCCGGAAGGTACGCTCGAACTGGTTCTTGCCGGTGATGCGTCGATCGCGCTTGACGTCGAATGCATCGAAACGCAGCTTGCGGATACCGGCGGGGCGTGGGAAACCGCTTTCAAGCCCAAGCATCCCGAAGGCGCTTGAGCCAATCGACCCGAACGACACTGGCATACAAGGACTTTCGCTTTGGCAATCAGGCTCAATTTTCTCGACGGTGACTTCGAACAAAAGTTCGCGTCATTCCTGACGACCAAGCGTGAGGTGTCCGAGGACGTCAATGCGGTGGTCAAGGCGATCATCGACGACGTGCGGGCGCGCGGCGACGCGGCGCTCGCAGACTATTCCAAGCGCTTCGACGGTGTCGATTTCTCCGTGACGCCGATGGCCGTTAGTGCTGCGGAAATCGATTCGGCGATCCGGGCAGTCGAGCCGGAGGTGCTGGGCGCGCTCAAGGTCGCCGCCACCCGCATCGAGGCGCACCATGCGCGCCAGCGTCCGAAGGACGATATCTACGAAGACGCCATGGGCGTCGGGCTTGGGTCGCGCTGGACGGCGGTGGACGCCGTTGGCCTTTATGTGCCTGGCGGCACGGCGAGCTATCCGAGTTCGGTGCTGATGAATGCGCTGCCGGCGAAGGTCGCTGGCGTTCCCCGCATCGTCATGGTGGTGCCGGCATCCGGCGGTGAGATCAACCCGGCGGTTCTTGCCGCGGCGCGGCTTGCCGGTGTTGAGGAAATCTACCGCATTGGCGGCGCGCAGGCCGTCGCGGCTCTTGCCTATGGCACCGAGACGATCGCACCGGTCGCAAAGATCGTCGGTCCGGGCAATGCCTATGTGGCGGCCGCCAAGCGCCAGGTCTTCGGAACCGTCGGCATCGACATGATCGCCGGCCCGTCCGAAGTGCTCGTGATTGCAGACGGCAACAATGATCCCGACTGGATCGCCGCCGATCTTCTCGCCCAGGCCGAGCATGATGTCGGCGCCCAGTCGATCCTGATCACCGATGATCCGGCTTTCGGCCAGGCCGTCGAGGAAGCGGTCGAGCGGCAATTGAAGACGCTGCCACGGGCCGAAACTGCATCGGCGAGCTGGCGCGATTTCGGCGCCGTCATTCTCGTGCCCGACCTCGAAAAGGCCGTGCCGCTTGCCAACCGTATCGCCGCCGAGCACCTGGAGCTGGCACTCGCCGATCCCGAGCCGATGGTTGAAAAGATACGCAATGCCGGCGCGATCTTCGTTGGACGCCACACGCCTGAAGTCATCGGCGACTATGTCGGCGGCTCCAATCACGTTCTGCCAACGGCCCGTTCGGCGCGCTTCTCGTCCGGCCTTGGCGTACTTGACTACATGAAGCGCACCTCGATCTTGCGCCTTGATCCCGAGCAGTTGCGGATCCTCGGGCCGGCTGCGATCGTGCTGGCGAAATCCGAAGGTCTTGAGGCCCATGCACGTTCCGTCGCCATTCGCCTCAATTTCGGGGATGCTGGATGAAGGCGGCCCGCAACCTGCGCCTCTGCGATGTCGTGCTGGACGAGACCATCGGCCGCTCGACGCCTGACGTGGAGCACGAGCGCGCGGTTGCGATCTTCGACCTGCTCGAAGAAAACCTGTTCGAACCGGTCGGCCATCCCGGTGGCCCATATAAGCTCAACCTCTCTCTGATGGATGCGAAGCTGGTCTTTGCGATCTCGACCGAAAAGGGCGGCGATGTCGCCACCCACATCCTGTCGCTGACGCCGTTCCGCCGGATCGTGAAGGACTACTTCATGATCTGCGAGAGCTATTACGAGGCGATCCGCTCGGCGACGCCAAGCCAGATCGAGGCGATCGACATGGGGCGGCGCGGCATCCACAACGAGGGCTCGCAAACCTTGATGGATCGCTTGTCCGGCAAGATCCGGCTGGACTTCGACACCGCCCGCCGCCTGTTCACGCTCGTCTGCGTGCTTTATTGGCGCGGATGAGAGCGGGGACCGGCATGACGGGAACCGAGGTATCGCCGCTCAAGACGCCCCGCTCGGTCCTCTTCATGTGCGGCATGAATGCCATCCGCTCGCCGATGGCCGAAGCGCTCGCCAAGGCGGCTTTACCAGCTGGGACCTATGTCGCTTCCGCCGGCGTCCGGCATGGCGAACGCGATCCCTTCGTCGATGTGGTCATGGCCGAGGTCGGCTTGAGCCTCGGCCGTCATCAGCCGCACACGCTGGATGAACTGGAGGACGACTACTTCGATCTCATCGTTACACTGGCACCGGAGGCGCATCACAAGGCGCTCGAATTGACTCGCTCGATGGCCGTCGACGTGGTCTACTGGCCGACACCGGATCCGACGGTGGCAGCCGGTACCCGCGAGCAGATCGTCGATGCTTATCGCGCCGTGCGTGACCACCTGTCGACGCTGATCAATCATCGGTTGGTCGGCTCGCACAGACGAGAGAAAACCTGAGAGCTTCACGGAAATCCGGGTGCGGTTTCCGACGAAAGTTCTTTTCCATGTCTTCTTAAATCCCAACCGATTCAAGGCTAAAGACATGCAGCAGTTCAAAGTGCTATAGCGACCTCTGCGCCTCTGATAGGACGCGCGGCGCCGTAGCCGTCACAAAAGCGCAAAAGCCGGTGTTAGACGGTTCACAAATCCTCGTTGATTGTGTAGTTTCCGGCGAATTTTTCAGGATACCTGACGTATCCCTAAACAAAGATAGAAAGAACAGTCCTACATGGCGAAAGAAGAAGTCCTTGAATTTCCGGGCGTGGTCACCGAATTGCTTCCGAATGCGACCTTCCGCGTGAAGCTCGAAAACGAGCATGAGATCATCGCTCACACCGCTGGCCGCATGCGCAAGAACCGCATCCGCGTGCTTGCCGGCGACAAGGTTCTCGTTGAAATGACCCCGTACGACCTTACCAAGGGCCGTATCACCTACCGCTTCAAGTAAGCCGCTCCGGCTCTACGCAATTCCTGGAGCCTTTCCGCTTCTTCATCGAATCGCGAAAACGCTCTAACCTTTGGTTGGATTGCAATTCCAGATGCAAAACCGCTTCACCTGCATTTTTGCTGGAATTGCTCTGGAGTAACGGCTCGTTCCGATGACAGTGGCCAAGAAACTGATACTGGCGTCCGGCTCGCCGCGTCGCGTCGAACTTCTGGCGCAGGCGGGCATCGAGCCCGCGCGCTTGATGCCGATGGATCTCGACGAGACGCCGAAGCGTGCCGAACACCCGCGCTCGCTCGCAAGGCGCCTGTCGGCTGAAAAGGCGCGGGCGGCACTTGCGGCGATCAAGGGCGAGCCCGGCTGGGACGGAAGCTATATCCTGGCGGCCGATACCGTGGTCTGCGTCGGCCGGCGCATCCTGCCGAAGCCGGAACTCGTCAGCGAAGCCTCCAGTGCGCTGCATCTGCTGTCCGGCCGCAGCCACCGCGTCTATACCGGCGTCTGCCTGATTACCCCGGACAAGACCCTCAGGCAGAAGGTCGTCGACACCAAGGTGCGCTTCAAGCGCCTGTCGGGTTTCGACATCGAGAGCTACCTCGCGTCGGGCCAATGGCGCGGCAAGGCGGGCGGCTATGGCATCCAGGGCATTGCCGGCAGCTTCGTGGTCAAACTCGTCGGCTCCTACTCCAATGTCGTCGGCCTGCCGCTTTATGAAACCGTCAGCCTGCTTGTCGGCGAAGGCTACGACGTGCACAATCGTTGGCTGGAAGGCTGAAGCCAGTGTCCGACGAAACAAGGAAAAGTGGATCGAACGTTGCGCCCCTGCGGGCGCCGCGCCCCTGCCCGGAATGCGGCCGGCCGTCGCATCGCGAGCATTATCCCTTCTGCTCCGACCGCTGCCGCAACGTCGACCTCAACCGCTGGCTTTCCGGCTCCTATGCCATTCCGGTCGCCGACGACGAATCGAAGGCCGACGACGGCGACGACCGCTAAAGCGTACCGGCGTTGCCGGACGTTTGGGTCCAGCCTTTTGCCCCTGCATATACTCTTTGCCGTGAACGACGCCCGGAAGGTCCTGCGCGCCGGCCGGTGAACGCCACTACCATTTTCGGCTTCCGAAGGTCGCTTCTCTCGCGGAGAGGGCGAGGGGATGGAACGCGATCCCTCTGAAACTCCTTGCTTTTTCGGTTTTTTCGACTGCCCACAGGATTTCGGTCAAAAAACTTTCATTTGCCGCTGGACACCGCCGAACAAGATGTTATAACCCCGCTCGCTTCCGGGGCACAAACAAGCGCCCCGAGGGTTCCGAAAGGAACCGCTGCCCGAAACGGCAGGATGCCCGGATAGCTCAGTTGGTAGAGCAGCGGATTGAAAATCCGCGTGTCGGTGGTTCAAATCCGCCTCCGGGCACCATACAATCATTAACGAAATCAATACCTTAGTCGATATTGGGTCAAAGTGAGTTGACGGGAATTTGTTGCGCTTCGATTGCGTCAAGCGCCTTCTACCGTTTACCTACCGTTCGCCAGAAACCTTACGCCGTATGGGTCGGTCAACTTTGTTGTCCGGGGCAATCCTTTCGGCGTCTACCGTTTCAGGTCATTGTTCAATAGTTCTATCGAGTTGAGAGGCAGGCAAAAGCACCTGCAGACCCCTGCTGTGATATAGCAGATCGACTGTGGAGAACCCGGATGCTGAGCAGCATTATGCTGAAGATTCACTACAGCCTGGAATGCATAGAACCATATTTGCGGCGCAATCCGAGGGCTCTGGGACCAGCTTCTCTGTGGCTTTTTGCTAATGGCTTCGGGAACTCGTTCTATGTCATTCGGGATGAACTAAAGAACGTCATAAAGCAGAAGGACGCGACGCTGCGCCAAGCGATTGACGAATGGAAGGCTAGTACCGAAGCTCGTCGCTTCGATGACATATTTGCTGGGTTTCGCAACGAGATCACGCACCGAGGTCTCTTTCACGCCAAGACTTCCATTGTCTGGGAAGATGACGTCCTGAACGATACCGCTCACCCTGTTCCGGTAACTTCAGTCAAAGTGAACGGTGGAGATATGACGGTGATCCAGTTTGCCGATCACGTTGAAACGGCATTCGCTTGGTGGTTCGAGCAAATCCAAGAGATCGAGCGGATTTTCGTCTCGTTAGGCGGCGATCCGAAAAATTTGTACCGCGGTATGCCGCTACACATACAGCCCGAAGACCTGTTTTGATTGCGACAGCAATGTGTTTGAAGTCCGAACTATCCCATGCCGGCGAAGTAGATACCGTAACCGATCTCCAGGCTGTGTACCAAATACACAGAACGAACCGGCACTGTGTCATCGACAATGACGAGACCTTGGCAATCGGCGATTGACCGTAACACCGCCTGCTCCGACCATTAAAAAACGCCACCTGCATATGGGCTGGAACCCGCAGGCGGCGTTTGTTCATTCGGAGAGTAATCATGATAATTGCCGGCGCAGACAAGGAAAACCCGTTTTTTCCGTTTCCAAATGAACTTTGCGGGAGTTCGGGTCTGACTACAGCGTCTGTCGACCATCGTCGTGCGCTGCTGACCGACACGAAACAGCGGCGGCAATCATGAATTCGTTTGTGATCAACGCCCCATCCGACCCCTACCGTCAAGCAGAATCCCTTGCTCATCGCCTTGAGGCCATAGGTATCAACCCGTACCAGTCAGATAAGGAGCGATATCTTGTGGCCTTGCAAGACAGCCCTGGCGAGATCATTGATCTCGGCAGGCCCCTTCGTGGAACACGGTTCTTTGCTACCCATGCCATTCGAAAAAACCGACCTGTGGTGGAAGATTTCGAAAGGTTTGCGGCGCAGGACGGATTGAAGAATTGCCTCTTTTGGGGGATTGGCCTGACAGGTGCCAAAGCCGACGCCGCCAACCTTACCGAGGCCCTGAAACGGTTCAATGACCGGATCAATATCGAGTTCAGTGAGTTGCGAAAGCGGTTTTCTTTCGAGCTTTTGTTGCTTGTTGTCCATCCCCGTTTCGATCCCGTCTCCGGGCTGTTCGATCTACACGCGCACTTCATCGCCCGGGTGTCGCCCGATTGCCGTGAGGCCGTCCGCAGACGTCTCATGACGAAGTTCTCGAAGATCGATCTTCCAGACGGTCCGGTCCGAAAAGCCGCTGCCATTGCGACCTACATGCTTTGGGGCATTTTCCGGAACGAGGTTATGATCACCTGGCCGGATCATGCCCTGAAGGCGGTTTGGGGGCTGACACAGAGCCGTTTTCGCTTTGTAAGGTCTGGAGGGTCGTTTGCGAAATGGAAAGCATCGAGACGGCCTCCAGAGGAGCAGATGGAACGGACGTTGGCCGACGGCCGAAAGGAGCGGAATCGTAAAGAGACAGCTGATCCCCGCCAACTGGTATTCACAGGCGACCGGTTGCTTTCGAAAGTGATTGTCAAAATCCGAGGCGTCAGGGTCGCCGCACTTCTGTTTGAGGCAACGAAAATGGAGGACTTCGAAGTCGCCGAGACAAGCCCAACCAATGCCAGGCCTATGTGTTCCTCAGCGACTATCTCCGCAACTCAGGAGCCCCGAGAGAAGGTCGGTGACGGCTCGGATTCCAACGTGCAGCAATATGCGGCCCCGTTCTGGAATGGCCTCAAAACACGGTTATCTCGACTTGGCCAAGTGGTAAGGTCTTGCGGAACAAGAATCGGTAAATTCGCGCGCGCCGCGCTCAGGAGGCTTTTATAGAAGGGCTGGAAAGCATGAAGTCGATAGATGGCTACGAGAGGCCAAGCACCTTGTTGCTATCCTCACGCAAGACGCCATTCGGCCCAACATACCGATAGAGGGTTTGCCGGGATATGCCGAGTTCCTTGCAGAGATCGGCGACCACGGTTTCCGGCTTGCCCATCGATGCCTGCGCAAGTCTGATCTTAGTCGTTGTCATCGTGGCTTTGCGACCACCGACACGTCCCCGCGCGCGAGCGGACGACAGCCCGGCGATCGTTCGCTCTCGGATCAATTCTCGTTCGAACTCGGCCAGGGATGCGAAGATTCCAAAAAGCAGCTTGCCCTGTGCCGTCGATGTGTCGATCGGTGTCTGCCCCGACAAGACTCGGAAGCCGATGCCACGCTTGGATAGATCGTCCACCGTGGTCACCAGATGGCGGAGATCGCGCCCCAGCCGGTCAAGCTTCCAGACCACCAGTGTGTCGCCGGACCTCAACGCCTTCACACAGGCGTCCAATCCGGATCGATCGTCCTTTTTACCAGAAGCGAAGTCTTCATAAATCATTTGGCCATCAACGCCAGCATGCAGCAGCGCGTCCTTCTGCAAGTCCAGAACCTGTGACCCATCGGCTTTCGACACCCGCACGTATCCGATCAACTCACCCATCAAGTTTTCTCCCCACGCCGTCACGCAAACGGTCGTTTATGAAACACAGGATGAGTCCAACTTTCATCGGCGGCAAACGGTCACTCAACTCGTCATTTTTTCTATGTACCGCAAATGTCGGCGCATTGACTTCCAAGGTTGATCGACCAAGTGCTTGTCGCGTCGAGCGCAGATAAGCCTGCCGGACGACCCGGAGGCCATCCTCGCGCCGACCCTCGATCCAGCGGTCGCGCGAAAGCGTTACGTAACGCTCTGTGTCCCGCCATCGAGTGAGCGTCAAACAATTCAAGCTTTTGCGCCCGAAGCGGGCCACGTGCAGCCCGTTCCGTAACGGAGGCTGTCCCTGTTCCGTTTCACTTTGCCCTGAAACCGTACCCCTCTCTGGACGCCCCGGGTTCGCTCACGCGCGAAGGCGCAGGATTTCAATCAGAGTGCGACGCCGGGCGCAGTCGGTCCCGCCTCCGGGCCTCGCCCGCCGCCTCGCTGAGGCTCCTGCGGCTGCGCTTCTTTCCGGTCGTCGCACGCGCGAATTCCCGAAGTCCCGCCCGGTGGGGCGGCGCTATGCTGACTTCTCCGATATGCTACTTTTTCGCTATAGGGCGCGGTTCGCGCGCGGGAAGGGGAAAGGACGAGAAAGCGCCCAACATGCTTCTATGACCCTCCATAGCGACCGGTATAGAGGCGATGAGGCGGCGATGGCGCGAAGGCCATCCGATTCCGTTTCCCCTTCCCATATGTCGCCAGCCTGCCGCCGCGCTCGCTTAGTCAACGGCGATGCCGTCCGCCGCATTGCTCCGGCCCTGAGGGTGACGGACGCTGCGCTCGACGGCTTTCTAGGGTCATCGGGACGAGGGACATCGGTTCCGCCCTGATAGGGCGGGTTCGCTCGCCTCCAGCGGATCGAACAAGGGACATCCCGCAAATTGGAAGACCTGAAGTCAAGCAACGGCGGCAGGCGAACCAGAGCGATACCGGAAGCGGCGATGGTTCGAAACCCGAATTGAAGACCTCGAAAGCCGATGGGATCATGTCGAGAGTCGAGGCATCACGTGCCAGTACATGACGGACGGTTGGCCCGAGTGAGCCCGAACAAGTGACCTGGGCTATGTTCCGATACTGGCACGGCACCCCGGTAATGGTTCGAACGCCGAAAGGCTGCGATTCGAACGTAGAACGGATACTTCGAAAATCGAAACGTCTTTCAAGGCCGGGCGGGCGCATCAGTTCGAAACTCGAACGATGGATGCTGCGAAATTCGAGGCATTCGGCACAGTCGGAGCGGCGAGCTCGATCGGTAAATTTCGAGACATTCGATTAAGGAACGATCCGGGCAAAATCCGGGCTTTCGGCCCTGTTCCTGGGCTCTGTTCCGCCTTTTCGCTATACTCATACCATTGAACCAACAGAGAAAATTGCCGGAATGGCCTGGAAGTCGAAGGTAATCGAAGGGCTGAAGTTCCGTTTCGTCGTGGAAGAGGTTAACGAGCAAGACCGTAATGGCCGCCCTCTTCTCTATTTGGCGTCTGTATATCTTCAAGTCCGCGGCTCTTCCCGCATGTACCTTGTCCGCCGTTCGCGAATCCCCGGATCAGCTGCCCGGCTGGAGCAGGATGCCAAACTTGGCAAGATCGACGTCGGCCACCTAGTAGACGCGTGAGGATCGATCCCTCGGTAGCCTGAAATGACCTCCTTACTCCTCCGGCGGCCGGAACCAGCAAGAGTGTGCTTTACGCAGCCGACATTCGGGAGTCGGCGGCCGAATCGAGGGCGGCGCTTGGTGGCGTTTTGATAGCACCCACATTGACCGATTCGAGGCAATCACCCTCACCCCCGGCCACCTCTACCCGATTTCGACCCGCGGTTTTGGCGGCGTAAAGTGCTCGGTCAGCGCGCTCGATTGCGGCAGCTTCGGACACTTCGCCATCAACGATGCTTGCGACACCGAAACTCGCGGTAATCTGTCGGTCGATGCCCGCCTGATGCCAATCTCTTCCGGCAAAGCGAATGCGGACGGAATGCGCGATGACAGAAGCTTCCGCCAGCGAAGTATGCGGCAAGAAGGCCACGAACTCTTCTCCACCAAATCGCGCGGTGACTGTACGCGAGCCAAGGTGACTCTGAAGTTCCGCCGCGAGTTCGGCAATGACGTTGTCGCCTGCTGCATGCCCATAGCCGTCGTTCACCTGTTTGAAGTTGTCTATATCGCAGACAATGACCGCGCCACGAGCCACTGCGTCTTTCGTCGCGCGGTGAACGGCTAGTTCGAAGCCGCGTCGGTTGAGGAGTCCTGTCAATGGGTCTCGTTCGGAAGCCTCGCGGTGCCCTCGTATGGCCGCCGACGCCATGGCCCCCATCGCTGTGAACGGAAACGACAGCCCAATAGTGATAGTCGTGACCGTGACAGCCAGATTGTAGTCCGACGCCGCGAAATCCGCCATTTGGTCGCTGGTTCGTATGAGGAAGGTGAAGACGACGGTGCGGGTCAACGTGTCGAGCACCAAAAGCACGCCCGAAATAATCATGGCTCGATCGGCGAGGTTGGATACCTTCGTTACTACGTTAAACAACGCAAACCCGAGAAGACAGGCAAAGGCTACATCGGTTAGGAACAGTTCCGCCTTGAGGCTTTCGAGGATGAGAACAACGATGGTGTGGACCACAATGTAACCGCCGACGAACAACCTCCGTACACTCCTTTGCATCGGCGCACCGAAATGCAGAAGTATCGCACTGCCATAGCAATAGGCCGCTCCGATGTAGAGCAAGCCGGCTACGAAGATGTCGAATGTCGGAGACACGGGAAATGGCACGAGCGCAAAACCTAATCCTGCTTGCGCGAACGCTGCACTCCACTGCCATGACGTCGATATTTTGACGTGCCAAAGTAACAGAAAGGCGAATGCGACCACGCCCAGCATCACAGGCGGCAAATATACGATGATGTTGTTTGTATCCATGGGCGGCGACAATCCGAAACATTACTCGTGGCTGCAGTACTTGCCTACAATTGCGAAATTAAAATTCATTGAAGTGGTTGACGAAAAAGAGAGTTTTCAACTGATTGAGCTGTTTCGTCGACTTCCGCCGGCTATGACGTGACCGTAGCGTCAGCGGCGATTTCTCGGCCCACGAGACCCGTCGCTCGCTTGCGCCGGCAGGATCGCAACAGCATCATTTTTGGAAGCAATGAGAAGGGAGAGCCAGCAATGGCGTGTAGCCACGCCGCCTGGTCAGGGGGAAGCCCCCGTGAACCCCCTCACGCCCCTTGCGGGGCGAAGATAGGGAGGACCGATGCGGGATCGGATTATTCGGTTACGAGCCACAGAGACGGAAGCGGCGGAATTGAAAGACCTCGCCGCCGCGCGAGGTCTGTCATTGTCGGAAATGGTGCGCCGCGCCGCCTTCGGGGTTCGCATGCCCGCGCAAAGGTTCGACTGGACCCATGCCACCTTGCTCGCTCGCACGTTGGGCGAGCTTGGGCGGATTGGCGGCAATTTAAACCAGCTGGTCCGACGGGCAAATGGCGGCAGGCTCGCCGGGCATGACGCCGAACTTTCAGAAACCCTCGCCGGGATCGACGCGCTGCGCGAGCAAGTTCGGGATTTGTTGTCGTGATCGTCCAGGCCACCCGCATCAGCCGGACTGGCGGTGTCGCCTACCTCGCCCGACACTTGCTCGACAAGACTGACGAAAACGACCGCATTGAAGTCTTGGCAGGCGACCGCGCCGCGCTGCGGGACGCCCAAGCGATGGCTGACGTTAAGCGATGCCGCTACAGCATCCGCCATCTTTCGATCTCCCCGGAAAAGGAAATGTCACCTACGCAATTGGCCGAGTTCATCCGCGCGATCGAAGCCGAGTTTGGGATCGGCTCCGAGAGGCCGCGCCTTCTCGTTAGGCACCTCAAGAAGGGTAGAAGCCATTTCCACCTTGCGGTCGCCGAAGTCGATCCGTGGACATTTAGGGTGCTGGATTGCCGGTCCGACTTCCGGCGTCTCGAAGACCTCGCCCGCCGCTATGAGGCCGACCACGGCGAGCGCGTCCAGCCTAGTCGGGCGGAGCGCAGGGCGGACAAGGCGGAAGGATTTTCCGACGTCGCGAGGCGACGGGCGGAACGTGTTTCCCCCGACTTCGATCGGTCCCGGCTCAAGACCGCCTTCGCCGAAGGCACTGCGGCGTTCCTAGCGGAATTGCAGACGCAAGGTCTTCGCCTTGCCGATGGAGAGAAAGGCCCGATCCTAGTGGATTCCGCCGGGGTCTTCGTGGCGGCCGCCAACCGCGCCGCCGGTGTCCGCAAACACGAGTTCTTGAAATTTATTGAGGGACTACAGAATGAACAGCTTATCGGAAGCCAGGCCCCAGCACCTGAGCATGCTGGCCACGGTGGAACACAACACAACGCGGCTACTGCCGCTCCTGTCGTTGCTCGAAAACCCGGAGGGGCCAGATCGGATCGCCGAACTAATGGAATTGCTCCGCCTTATCCTCGACATGCAGCACCATCAAGCCGTGGGTTTGAAGTCTATCGTCGACAAGCTCGATCGTCTGTCCCGGCGCTAACCGGCCGCCGCCGAGAGGACATAATGCTCGCCCGCCTGAATAAAGAACTCGACGATCTACTCCGCCGCGCTCTGGAGCTCGCGAACTGGATCAGGTCCATAATCGAGCCGGAAAGTGTTCGTCTCTCACGGCAGATCAATGACGCGCGCCAGAAGCGGACATCATTTCCGCCGGCTACACCCACAGTGCCATCCGCACCGACCTATGATTACAGAAGGAGGATGACGCCGTGAAAGATTTGAAATCAAAGACCTCACCAAGGAAGAGACGTCGGAGCTGCTGGGATCGGCTCCGGGCAAGGATGCTGGAGTCCCGACGCCGCCGAACTGATCCGGCCACATCGGTGGCCGTTCAACTTCTTGCCTTGTTTGCGACGATCTTCGGCCGAATGCCGCTTGTCCCGAACGTGGTGACTCCAGTTCCCTACGTTCCGCCGCCGCTCGCGCCGGGCGAGGCATATCGCAGGGATATCGCTCGACGTCTCGGAATTCCGTCGCGCTACGTCGACGTTGCTCTCGCGCAGGGCACAGTGCCGTACTCCATCTTGTTTGATCACGTGCGCCGAGGCGGCAAGAGCCGTGACGATGCCATGAAGGTTCTTCGACAACGGGCACCGGAAGCGTGCCAGGAATGGCTCAATCATGTTGAACAGTGGGGTCTGTGGACCAGCCTTTTGCTGTGCCACGTTCGCGACGGCTTCGACGAAGACACAGACGTCAAGCTCCTTAAATCAACCCTTGCATGGCTCGACCCCGAGACGCTGGGGAGCGACGTGCTCGGCCCGATCGGTGCGGGAGCTTCACTGTCACCCGGAAATGGTCCAGTTAAACGAGAGCCCGACGAGGACCCCAAGCCGCCAAAGCCCTAAAGACAGGGAAAAGCGCATTCGGCTCTTGCTATCCCAGTTCTCCTCCTACACTTTCTCGTTGAAGTCTGAGGGGATCAAATGGCGGTACCGGATTACGAAACATTGATGCTTCCGGTCCTCAAGCTGTTTGCCGAGGGCGCGCCCAACGTTGCCGCATGCGTTCCCTCACTGCAGAAGCAATTCGACATTTCCGACGCAGAGGCAGCCGAACTCATCCCCAGCGGCCGGACGACCGTTCTGCAAAGTCGGGCGCATTGGGCACGGACCTATCTGGCGAAAGCCGGGTTGCTGACGTCTCCCCGGCGCAATCAACATGTTATCACAGACCTCGGTCGGCAGGTCCTGGCCTCCAATCCGGCGAAAATCGACAATGATATGCTTGCCGGGTTCGAAGGCTTTGCGGATTGGATAGAACGCTCACGGCAGGGGGCTGACGCCGAGCCGGCGCAGACAGACATTCCCACGGCATCCACAATCGTGGACCTCATGCCAATAGACGAAAGGCAGACGCCGGAAGACGCCATGTCGGCGGCGGCATCTCTCTTGGATGCCGCATTACGCGACGAACTCTTGGCGGTCCTCCAGCAGCTGTCTCCGCAGCGTTTCGAGCGCCTCATTCTCGATCTCCTGATCGCCATGGGGTACGGCGGCGGTGATATAGCGAATGGGCTAATGACGAAGGCCACAGGCGACGGCGGGATTGACGGCATCATCCACGAAGACGCGCTCGGACTGGACGCCGTCTATGTTCAGGCCAAACGATACGCGCCGGACAACAAGGTCAGCCGTCCCGACGTCCAGCGGTTCATCGGTTCCCTGACGGGAGAGGGTGCGACGAAGGGCGTTTTCGTGACGACGTCCGATTTCTCAAAGGACGCGCACGATTATCT
Organism: Ensifer adhaerens; assembly: GCF_028993555.1. Taxonomy (NCBI): domain Bacteria; kingdom Pseudomonadati; phylum Pseudomonadota; class Alphaproteobacteria; order Hyphomicrobiales; family Rhizobiaceae; genus Ensifer; species Ensifer adhaerens. Next base: position 256,720 of record NZ_CP118610.1, read on the forward strand.
CACCCGGGTCCAGCACCGCGTCGTCCTGATCAACGGACAACGGCTCGCGCGCCTCATGGTCCAACACGGCGTCGGCGTGCGCGTCCGCCAGACTTACAGAATCCAGAGCATCGACGAAGACTACTTCGCAGACGTTGCCGGGTGATCGAAGTCGATCGCGATAGAATATTGGAAGACTCCAATCCTTCGCATGACGACTCAACTCCCATCCGCTATTGATCCTTCCTAACAATCTTCGATCCTCCACCACGAGAGGATCGACATAAGAACAAGAGAATGGAGGACGTCGCCGGATGAACGCCGTCGAGATCGAAGAAGCCGTGTCCGTGCTCGCCAGCGAGCCGTTCGATGCCGGCGAGTTCCCGTTCGCCTTTCTCGCCGCATTCGGCAACAAGGAAACAACGATCAAGCGGCTGCGGACGTCGTCGGCGAATGCCTCGGATGTCGCAGGCGGTGTCCTCCAGAAGAGCAACATCCATATCGCGGCATGTGGCGAGGGCGCAGTCGGCGAGACACTGGTTGCGCTGCGCAACAGTTCCAAGACCGCCTCAAACAAGGCCAAGTTCATCCTGGCGACGGATGGCGTGACATTCGAGGCCGAAGACCTCACGAGCGGCGAAACGGTCGCCTGCGCCTATCCCGAGTTCCCGGATCATTTCGGTTTCTTCCTGCCGCTCGCGGGCATCACCACCGTCAAACAAATCCGTGAAAGCTCGTTCGACATCCGCGCCACCGGCCGGTTGAACAAGCTCTACGTCGAGCTTCTGAAGGACAACCCGGAATGGGCGACGGCGGCGAGACGTCCGGACATGAACCATTTTATGGCGCGGCTGATCTTCTGCTTCTTCGCCGAGGATACCGATATCTTTAACGGTGAGGGTCTGTTTACAGCCACCATCAACCAGATGAGCGACCGTGATTCCTCGAATACACATGAGGTTATCAGCGCGCTTTTCCGGGCGATGAATACGAATATCGAAAAGCGCGCAGCAGAGAAGCTTCCGCGGTGGGCTGATGTCTTCCCTTACGTGAACGGCGGCCTGTTCTCAGGTAGCACGGAAGTTCCAACGTTCAGCAAGATCGCGCGGTCCTATCTTCTCCATATCGGCGGCCTGAACTGGAAGATGATCAATCCCGACATCTTCGGGTCCATGATTCAGGCAGTCGCCGACGACGAGGAGCGCGGCGCGCTTGGCATGCACTACACCAGCGTGCCGAACATCCTGAAGGTACTAAATCCGTTGTTCCTCGACGACCTGCGAGAGAGGCTGGCGGAGGCTGGTGACAACGCGCGGAAGCTCCTTAACCTGCGCAATCGCATGTCACGTATCAGGGTTTTCGATCCGGCCTGCGGCTCCGGAAATTTCTTGGTCATCGCCTACAAGCAATTGCGGGATATCGAGGCCGAAATCAATAAGCGAAGGGGGGAGCCGGATAGGCGAACTGAAATTCCGCTCACAAATTTCCGGGGCATTGAATTGCGGGACTTCCCGGCGGAGGTGGCGCGCCTTGCACTCATCATCGCCGAATACCAATGTGATGTTCTCTATCGCGGCCAGAAGGAGGCTTTGGCTGAGTTCCTCCCTCTGGACGCGCAGAACTGGATCGTCTGTGGTAATGCGCTACGGCTCGATTGGCTAAGCATTTGCCCGCCGACCGGAACGGGTGTGAAGCACCACGCGGACGACCTGTTCCACACGCCGCTTGCTCAGGCGCAGATCGATTTCGAGAATGAAGGCGGCGAGACATACATTTGCGGCAACCCGCCATATCTTGGAAGCAAGTGGCAAAGTGATGAGCAAAAGGAAGATTTGAAGGCGATCTTCAGTGCCCGCACTCCCGCGTGGAAGTCTCTCGATTACGTCTCCGGTTGGTTTATGAAGGCGGCCGATTACGGCCTAAAATCGAAATCGTCATCGGCATTCGTTTCGACGAATTCCATTTGCCAAGGGCAGCAGGTTCCAATCTTGTGGCCCCTCGTGTTTGAAACTGGCCATCAGATTTCCTTCGCTCATACTTCATTTAAGTGGACCAATCTCGCAAGCCACAACGCCGGTGTAATTGTCGCCATAGTCGCGATATCACGAGAAGCGCCGTCACCCAGAAGGCTGTTTTCTGTGGCTGACGATGGTTCGGTAATTGAGCGGCAGGTGAGCAACATCAACGCATACCTCGTAGCGGGGGCCAATCGGACTATTAACGTCGAGCGAAGCCCGATCGGAAACTTGTCACCTATGTTGTTCGGAAACATGCCGCGAGACGGCGGACACTTCATCCTCTCGGCGGACGAGAGGACGCAACTTATACACTCCTATCCTGAGCTTGCTCGGTTCATCCGGCCGTATCTGGGGTCTGAGCAGATGATCCAAGGAAAGCCCCGCTGGTGCGTCTGGATTGAAGCAAAAGATTCTGAGTTTGCCGCGGCGCATCCATATTTGCGGACCTTGTTGAGTCGCGTGCGCGAATTCCGCTCCGATAGCGCGGCCGCATCAACTCGGGATTTTGCCTCCAAACCATACCGCTTCGTTCAAATCGCGGGAACTGCCAAGCGCTACACGCTGGCGGTCGCAAAGGTGTCCTCCGAAAGAAGACCCTATCTGCCGGTTCACCTGTTTGATCGGGAGACGATCGTTAGCGATCTATTGTTCGCGCTCTACGATGCGCCGTTGTGGAACATGTCAATCGTGGCGTCACGCCTTCATCTGGTTTGGATCGCCACTGTCTGTGGCAAGCTCAAAACCGATTTCCGCTATTCCAATACCCTGGGCTGGAATACGTTCCCGGTGCCTGCGCTCACCGAGAAGAATAAGGCCGACCTCACCCGCTGCGCCGAGGACATCCTTTTGGCCCGGGAGGCACATTTCCCGTCGACGATCGCCGATCTCTACGACCCGGACACGATGCCGGCCGACCTGCGCGCCGCGCACGAACGCAACGACGAGGTCTTGGAACGCATCTATATCGGGCGGCGCTTCCGCAACGACACCGAGCGGCTGGAGAAGCTGTTCGACCTTTACACACGTATGACGGCGGTCGATGAACCAACCATGCGGCGTGGAAGAGGGGCACGCAGATGAAGGCGAAAGCGTTTATCCAGTCTGCCAATGATCAGCCGACGACACTGGCAGAGCTACTTCGTGTTCACAAATGGGCGGTGACAGAGGCTTTTCTGGGACTCTATGCCTACGCTACACAGTCTGGGGCAGTAGCATTCGATTTAGCTGTAGGCGATGGCTTCTGGAATGATATTCCATCGAGGTGGTTGTTTGGAATTGACTATGGCCGGACCCAGCCTCAAGCCCTCAGATATATGATCGAAAAATCAAATGCTGAGGTACGAGTTTACGATGGCGCTTGGGTTGTGGAGAAGGATGGTTTCCTCCCACGCCGTGACTTCCACATGAAGACAAGTTTCCTGATCAACAACAGCAATGGTCGCTATGGCATGGTTGTAGGGTCAGGAAACTTCTCATCCAACGGACTTCGCCAGGCCGCTGAGTGCGGCGCGAGCTTCCTCGCGAGCCAAAAGCTAGAATTTACAAAGACATTTCGTTCTGCATACGAGTCTGCGGAGAATCTCTGGAATGTAGCGACTCCTGCGCAGGATATTATCGAGGAATACGAAAAGAGGTGGAACTCCTCTCAGGCTAGTTCGGCTGGGGACTCCGATGAACCTGCTCCGAATTATGACGAAGTTGGAGCCTTTTGGATTGAGGCAGGATACGTAACACGAAACAGGGGGCCAGAAAAACCAGGGAATCAAATCGATATGCCGCGCGGTATGAATCGGTATTTTGGCTTCGATGCTCCTGAAAACTTGGCAGTAAACTCCATCATTGGGAATGTAACGTTTGAGTCTCCCTCTGGCGAATTGGTTTCCAATAATCTCAGACTAGGAAACAACAAGATGGAGAAAATCTCACTGCCAATACCCGAGACGCACGGTTTCGACATGTACGACGGAAAGGTACTCGTTTTCTCTCCTATTGGAGATCGCTTTCGAATGCGGGCCTTGGAGGCCGCAGACTTCGAAACTGCGTTCGGTCACAGGCTGGGAGCTGTGCGATCGATGGGAAGTGGAAGACGATACGGATATATCAAGTGAGCAGCGTTAATTGGGTCGCAACGTTAGCATTGGTTCCTCGACACCAGAAATAGCAATTCGACCAAAGCCAAAGGGGTTGGCACGCGACCAAGACGGGTGCGCGCCGTGCAATATTTTCCTTCTGCAGGTCCCGTCTAAACCTTGAACGTCAGATGGATGAAGTAGCCATGACCAAAACCATCCCTTCCGTTTCCATGCGCACCGCCGGGACAGGCGCTTCCACCAAAGCGAACGAACTCGGCATGCGCACTATGCAAGAACGGGCCTACGAACATCGTGGCGAGCAATACCTGCTGATCAAGTCGCCTCCGGCGTCGGGCAAGTCGCGCGCCCTGATGTTCATCGCGCTCGACAAACTCCATAACCAGAACGTCCGCAAGGCCATCATCGTCGTTCCGGAACGGTCGATCGGCGGCAGCTTCGCCGACGAGCCGCTGTCGAAATACGGGTTCTGGGCCGACTGGGAAGTGAAGCCCCAGTGGAACCTCTGCAACGTCGCGGGCATCGACAATTCGTCCGTGGCGAGGTCCAAGGTCAAGGCCGTCGGTCAGTTCCTAGAAAGTGATGATCGGGTCTTGGTCTGCACCCATGCAACATTCCGGTTCGCTGTCGAGGAACTCGGCGTCGAAGCCTTCGACGATTGCCTCATCGCCGTGGACGAGTTCCACCATGTCTCGGCGAACCCGGACAACAAGCTCGGCGCGCAACTCGGACAGTTCCTGTCCCGCGACAGGGTGCACCTGGTCGCAATGACGGGGTCTTACTTTCGCGGCGACGCCGAAGCCGTGCTTGCGCCGCAGGACGAGTCGAAGTTCGTCACCGTCACCTATACGTACTATGAACAGCTCAACGGCTACGATTACCTGAAGTCTCTGAATATAGGCTACTATTTCTATTCCGGCCGTTACCTTGACGCGATCACCGAAGTGCTCGACCCGAGCCTCAAGACCATCGTGCACATCCCGAACGTGAATTCGCGGGAAAGCACGAAGGACAAGGTGAAGGAAGTCAACGAGATCATGGATGCACTCGGCAATTGGGAGGGTGAAGACCCCGCGACGGGGTTCCACCGCGTCCGGCTTCCCGACGGGCGTCTCATCAAAGTCGCTGACCTGGTGGACGACGAGCCGGCGCGGCGTGACAAGGTCGTTTCCGCATTGAAAGACCCCGCGCACCGCAACGACCGTGATCATGTCGACATCATCATCGCGCTCGGCATGGCGAAGGAAGGCTTCGATTGGATATGGTGCGAGCACGCGCTGACGGTCGGCTACCGCGCCAGCCTCACCGAAATCATCCAGATCATCGGTCGCGCCACACGCGACGCCCCCGGCAAGACCTCGGCGCGCTTCACGAACCTGATCGCCGAACCGGACGCGAGCGAAGAGGCTGTGGTCGATGCAGTCAACGATACGCTAAAGGCCATCGCCGCGAGCCTCCTGATGGAACAGGTTCTAGCGCCGCGATTCAACTTCACGCCCAAGAATGCCGAGAGCGGCCCGTTGCCGGACTTCGACTATGGCGACAAGGGATATGACCCCAAGGGCACGAATGTTGGCTTCAACGAGGCGACGGGCCAGTTTCATTTCGAGATTAACGGCCTTGTCACGCCGCAGAGCAACGAGGCCAAGCGTATTTGCCAGGAAGACCTTAATGAGGTGATCACCGCCTTCGTGCAGGACAAGCCCGCCCTGGAAAAGGGCTTGTTCGATGACGAGACCGTGCCAGAGGAATTGACGCAGGTCCGCATGGGCAAGATAGTCAAGGAGCGCTATCCAGAGCTCAGCGACGTCGATCAGGAAGCCATACGGCAGCATGCCATCGCCGCCTTGAACTTGACTCAGAAGGCAAAGGCGATTGCGGCGGAAATGGAAGATGCCGGACAGTTGAAAGGCGGATCGGCGCTGATCGACGGGGTCCGGAAATTTGCCATGGACGTCCGTAGTCTCGATATCGACATGATCGACCGGATCAACCCGTTCGAAGCTGCCTATTCGATCCTGGCGAAGTCCCTGAGCGAACAGACCTTGAAACAAGTCGCCGCGGTAATCGCAAGCAAGAAGGTTAGCATCCCTTACGAAGAGGCGCGCGATCTCGCACTTCGAGCCCGCAAGTTCAAGGAAGAACGTGGCCGCGCGCCGGACATAACTTCCCAGGATGCATGGGAGAAGCGGCTGGCCGAGGGCGTCGCGGCATTGAAACGCTATGTCGAGCAGAAGCACAATGGTTGATATTTCCGACGAAGACCTTCTTGCCGAACTTGATGCGGCACCGGAGGCCAAGAAGCAGACTGCCAGAACGCCGCGCGAGGAACGCATCATTGCCGGATTTGAAGACATCATGCGGTTCTGGGAAGAGCATGGCCGTGTCCCCCAGCACGGTGAATCGCGCGACATCTTCGAACGCCTGTATGCCGTCCAGCTTGATCGGCTGCGCGAGCAGGACGACTGCCGCGCGCTGCTTCAGGAATACGACCGGTACGGATTGCTGGCAGCGGCCACAGCGCCCAAGAATGAAATCGAAGACCTCGATGACGACGTCCTGCTTGCCGAACTGGGTGTCGAACCGGTCGGCGATGTAGACCTCACGAACCTCACCCATGTGAAACCACGGACCGAGGTCCGCGCTGCCGAGGAGGTTGCCAACCGCAGCATTTGCGAAGACTTCGAAACTTTCAAATCCCTGTTCGCGCGAGTGCAGCAGGACCTGGAGTCCGGAGTTCGGCAGACGCGTCCGTTCGAGCTGAAGGCAGAAATCCAACCGGGTGCCTGGTTCATCGTCGGCGGACAGAAGGCCTATGTCGCGGAAATGGGCGAACAGTTCCTTACGGAGCATGGACGAACCGACGCGAGACTACGCGTAATCTTCGACAACGGCACCGAGAGCAACATGCTCATGCGTTCTCTTCAACGCGCGCTCAACAAGGACGATGCCGGCCGCAGAATTACAGACCCCATCGCGGGACCGCTCTTCTCCGGACAGAAGACAGACGGCGACATCGAGAGCGGGACGATCTATGTCTTGCGCAGCCATTCCGACCATCCGATGGTGGTGGCAAATCGAGACCTCGTTCACAAGGTAGGCGTCACCAACATGTCCGTCGAACAGCGGATCGCTGGAGCGCGTCTTCAATCGACTTACCTTCTCGCCGACGTCGAGATAATCGCCGAATACAAGCTGTTCAACATCAACCGGACCAAATTGGAGCATGTGCTGCATCGAGTACTCTCCCCGGCGCGCCTGGACCTTACGATCAAGGATCGCTTCGGCAATCCGGTGAAACCGGAGGAGTGGTATCTAGTGCCGCTGTATGTCATCGACGAGGTGGTGGAGAAGGTGAAGGACGGCACGATCACGGGGTATGAGTATGACCCCGCCGAGGCAAGGTTGAAGTTAGCGCGCTAAGACCCTGGCTCTTGCAGCCGTTCCAATGCGCGGCCCACGGAAGACATGGTGTCGTGCCTGGGCCAATGCTCCGACTAAGCCGCCTCTAGCCGAAGAACGTGATCGCCAATTTCTCCGACGGTTTCCATCGGACGGAGTCGGAGCTTTTTCTCGTCCGCCTGTTCTTCAAGTTCTTGGAGAGCGCTGTCGAGTTTTTGCCACTGCTTGTCACTGACTTGCGGATCGCTCCTTCCCGGACGCTGCAGAATCAATTCATAGTCTCGGTGGAGCATTGTGTCCCGTTCGCGTACCTGCACTGTGTTGAGGTCCCAGAGACGCAGTTTCACGAGCTCGAATGACCGGGATAAAGCCGAAACGCGCAAGGTGCCGAAATTTGCGACTAGGCGCGACCCTGAATAATCAATCACAGGCTCCTGGTTGGATCGCCGGCTCCGACGGCCATTACCTGCCACAAGGTCGGGACTGAAGAAGCGCGCGAGCCCGTCTCGCTGGCTCTTAACATACTCGCAAACCATGAACGGGAGGCGATCACCAGAGGCTTCAGACTCAGTTGCAATTTCCTCCAAATCGACGGCCACGAAGCTTGCAGAACCCTGAGCATACAGAGACGAAAGGGCGGCAATCCAACTTTGAGCGATCGCTTGCAGGCTAGCGCCTTCTCCCTCCCTCAACTCGCCCACCGTGATCCCGGTTACCGCGGGATCAGGCTTGATGAGCGCCTCGTGAGACCGCCTAGCCAAGTCGTGACGCAGATAATCTCCGGCAATATGTATGGCGTTCGTAATGCTGACGGCGTCCTCGCCATAGAAGCATTTCAATCGATCAAGCGAGTTCGCAAGTTCAAGATGAAATCCTGTCTCATTGACTGCCGCCACTCCGACTACAAAACGCTCATACGACCCGACGATAGGGGTAAGGAGAATAGGTGCCCAATTGGCCTGGACACTCGTAGTCAGCATTGGGAAGATCGAGGAACTTATAGCAACGTTGCTCATGTCAGAACACCCAACGCCTTACATGCGTGCGCGGGCACTTTTAGTATGCGCTTCTCCAAGAACGCTTCCAACGCGCTTAGATGCGTCGCCGGAAGCAGCTTTGAGATTAGGCTCGCGGCGGAAACTTCCGCAAAATCCACGTTACCGAGTCCGTCAGAGAGATTCTTAGCCTCTTGGGCACGGCTAGCCTTCTGGTCTGTGGAGAGATGACCGGTCAACCAATCAGATAGCCTGTTTGCATATTCTTGATTCGGGTCCAGCTGCGGAGGCTGCCAGTTTGGACCGGTGAAACTATGACCATGATCAATAAGCCATACTTCATCTTTGCCACCCAACAAAAGGTTGCCAGGATGGCGATCTATGTTCGCAATCCACGCATCATATGCGTATAGGTGACCTAAATCGCCCCATTTAATTATCTGATCGAGAAGCGCTTTACGTCCAGCGACATCCGAGCCAGTCCATCGGTAGGTAACATTCGGAACCTTCACGTCAACACTCACAAAAACGAGACGCGCCCCGTCTGAGAGTGAAGGCGCGACATTCGTTGCCAGCACATCCTGTCTTACCAAGCCAAGAAAGCAGTCGGGTATTGGCAGTCCGACCCGCCGAGCCAACGAATGAGCCAACAGTTCGTTGCAAAGCTGTATGAGGTCCAGGTCCTTGATCACGGCCTGCCTTACAGCGCCATCGTCAAGAAGTACTTGCCCCCGAAAGGTTTCATTGACGTTACCTTCCTTGAAACCGATCGCCCCTTTAAGAACGGTCGCGAGCTTTATTGTTGTCATGCAGCCACCCCCTACGCAGGTATCGCAACCTTTGCGGGCTTTTTCAAGCTGGTCGTCTCCCAATAAATGGTCGGTCATCGGTCGAGTCCAGCTGCAGTCAACGGTTGAAGAGAACGCCGAACTTCCAACCGAATTGCGAGAGCCGACGCCGTGCTTTAGGGCTGAGGCGAGGCCTGCCTAAACAGCCGAGCGGAGTTCATATTCTGACGGTCCCGACAATCGGCATTGCGGGCCAACCGGGATCAACACCTAGCGCCGGGCAGGCCGACTGGTGAGGTCAGGCGGCGTCTACTTGCTTTTCGCTGGTGCCGAGACCCTTCTGGCGGGCGTACTCACCTAGAACGGCGTCACACCAGACTTTGATAGCTTCGCGCTTGAGAGCGAGGTGCTGCGCGCCGCCATAGGCCAATTGCGTCACCTTCGCCTGCCGTTGCCGCAAGAAGTCGGCGCGCTGACGTTCAGTGGCGGTAACCGCCAAGGCTTCTTTCTCCTTAACCTCGTGAGCAAGGATGACGGACGCGCCGCCAGGAATGCCCGCTTCGTCGAGGGCCTTGGTGATCGCACGGCGGAGGTCCTGAAGGCTCCACCAGTCGATACCCGCCTCCGCCAAAAGGTCTTGGCGTTCCGTTCGCCGAGGGATCGCCTTCATCCTTTCACGCTCGACGTCCTGAATCAACTCGTCGCGGCCCGCCAGTCGGTATAGGACGCGGTAGACACCCGACGCTGAAACGTGAACCTTTCCTTTTTTGCGTTCCGACGGGAATGCCCATTCCTGCGTGTCCGCGCCGTGCTTGCCCTTCGACCTGAACCTGTCGACCATCTCCCAGGCCTCCGTCGGGATCGGAAGCGCATGCGCCCGTCCGGCCTTCATGACATCCTTCGACCACGCCGCCAGTTTCCATCCCTCTACCTTGTCGTCAACCACGTCGTGGCCGAGCAAGGACATTCCCGCATTTGCGCGCTGGCACGTCAGTACGAGCCACCAGAGGCCGGAAAGAGTGGCGTGCCCCACGCCTGCGATCCTCTGGGCGCGTCCCGGAAGCGGTTTGTCGAGATACTGTTCGGCGAGGATGAGTGTCGACACGATCGCCTCGATCTCCGGGCGGCGTTCCCGGGGCTTGATCTCGTAAGGTGCCGTGACCATGTTCCACCACGCGTCGCCGACAAGACCGGATTTGCTCGAATTGTTCTGGGCGCACCACGTCATTACCGCACGGAAGTAGGTCACGACCTTCATCGCGCCTGCCGGAGATTTTCCGACAGTCCGCCTGACTTCGTCTCTGACCTCTTCGATATCGCCTCGTGTAATGCTGACGACGGGGAAATCCATTAGTTTGGAGAATGCCGGCCGATTGAAAGTTAGCCTGTAGTCTTTCACGGTATTGTCCCCAATGCGGTCCGTCTCCCTGGTTGCGGGATCGGTCTTCGCCCGAATAGTCTCCTCGACGCATTCGCGCAGCGTCCATGTCGTTGGCCGCGCTGCTTCCTCCTCTGCCGCCTTGCGTGCAGCCTCGTCGCGCTCGATGAGTTCGGCGGCCGCCCTCCGTACGTCACCCTTGCCCTTGCTCTTGCCGTAGTACACCGCGAGGAATGCCTTGGCCTGATCTGTATCCTCGCCATTGTCGGCTAGTATCGACCGGACTGCTCTGGCCAGTTCTCTGACCTTCGACAGCGCTGTGAGACGTCGGTCATTCTCCGGGTAGACATACCCAATGGTGACGGACGAGTTTCGGAAGCGCACGACCCACGCTGCGGTCTTGCCCTGCATCTGGAGCCTAAGGCCAGTCTCCTTGGCATCAGCCTGGATGGTGATGTCTTTCCCGAACCCTTCCTTCTCTGCCTTGTAGGCTGCGTTGCGGACGTGGTGGTCTTCCAGTGTCAGTTTCTCTGTCGCCATACCCTTCGTTTGTCCCTCTAAAACACCTACCGTTCTCTACCGCTTCTCTACCGTTTTAAAATTGGTTGACAAGGCTTTTTGTGGCGGAGGTTTTTATTTTAGAGAAATCTAAATTAATGCCTTCAAGTGTTGACAATATCTTTGTATTACAATGCTTTCGCCATCTGTTTCTGTTGGCAGGCAGGGGGTTGTCAACCTATTTTGAATTCTAGGCAGTAGGATTGAAAATCCGCGTGTCGGTGGTTCAAATCCGCCTCCGGGCACCATTATTTACTCGGAAACAAAATACAGATAGTTACGAGATTTTGATGATGCCAGGTGGCTGGCAGGTCCCATCTCTTGGGAATCTCATATCGTTTCCAAACAATTTTCAGTTTGATTCGCCGCTATCCCCGTCGCATCTCAGACGTCCTGCACGATTCGAGACAAAGGTGGAACTGGAAGCCCGGCTGATATGATTCTTGGTCAAATCGGGCGATGCCCAGGAGCGTCCAGTGGAAGGGTCTAGACATGGTTCCGAGAACCAACTCAACGCCTTCTTCATGCGGAATATCGTTGCAGCCTATCAAGGTATTCCGTGCAAACAGCTTCCACCAGCTTGAGCAATTCGGCAGTACGCGCTTGAAGCCAGGCTAGGGCTTCCTCACTGATCTCGAAATGCTTCGAATAGCGCGCTTTGACATAGGCTTCGTTCAGCGTACTGAACCAAGCCCGTTCGCGATGCTCGTCGCGGGGAAAAGCATTTGCGAGGCGACGGTCCTGTTCCTCCGCGAGCGAGCGGAGGAACTTGATATTGTGGGACGGCGGGCCGTAGTTGGTGAGCGTCAGCAGCACGCAGGAATATGCCTGCTCGATAGATTGATGCAGCGCGAATGAGGCCCGCTCCCCGGAATGCTTGTTCCGTGAAAATTCCGCCCAATCAAAGAACTCTTTAGCCGCCAAGAAACGGTGACCAAAATGCCCCCGTGCCACGCGCAACCGTTCCTCGGGCGTCAGCGGCTTCGGCTCCGCCAGCGGCTCGTCGTCAAGCTCATAGAGGACGAGGCCTTCCCGGCGGATATCGGAAAAGAAGTACTGTCCCTCCTTGAGATACGTATTCACCTCGCGCCTGGAATGGACGATGAAGCTCACAGGCGTTTCGATCGACGGGTCGTGGATCAGCCGGTCGGCGGCTTTGTTCCAATACTCCGCGTAGTCGCAGAGCTTGCGGTTGTTGACAATGATCAGCAGGTCGAAGTCGGATCGGTAGCCCTTCATGGTGAAGGGCTCATCAACCCAACCGCCCTTGGCATAGGAACCGAAAAGCAGAATCTTTAGGATCCTGCCGCGCTTCTTAAAGTCAGCTGTTCCTTCCTTCAGCGCATCCTCGAACTCCTCATGCAGGATCTCCACGGCACGCGCGAGCTCTCGCTGCTTGCGTGGTGGCACATGATCGAGAGATGATTTCATCATAGCGGTAAAATAAGGCGGGGTCCGATGGAAACGATCGTCAAATCAAACGTATGGTATGAACCGATGTTACACCAGTGGGAAGCAAGCCACAAAGGCGCGCGGGTGTTGTGAAGCCGCGCCGGCCGCTACCTGTCGCAGCACGATCATCCGGTCTGCTGGTGAATGTTCAGGACTTTCGTCGCTGATAGCGACACGAAACAACGCCGCAACGAGAATGTCGTCGAAGACCTTTACTCCCGTCATATGTGTGGTGCACCGGCAGTTCCCCGCGCAACCACGTCGGCATGATTGGAATGGTGTAGCCGGTGCAGCACGAGCGAACCGCGCGCGCTCCGACACAGAACATCCCGCTGCTTATCCGTTGATTGATCACGCAGTCGCGAAGAGAGCGCGATGACGAGGACACACCAGTCGAATACTCTAGTGCGGCGAAGCCGTTCCGGCCGGCCTCTGAGCTAGCATTGATCCTCCGTCCTACTGAAGGCGGGGATTTACCGCTGTTACCTGCGTTACATGCGCGTCGCAGCTTCCGCATATTCTCACGCCCGGGAGGACCTGAGCGACGAGCGTCTCGTCGCGTAATCGATGCCGCGAAACCACAACAAAAACAGGGCCGTGGCAGGGTCAACCGAGGATTAGAAATGCGTAAATTTGCCAGGCTCTCTTTAGCAACTCTCGTCGCGGCAACGATCGCGGGCGCATCCGCTCCTGCCTTCGCGGGCGGCAGCTACTACAAGGGCGTGTCACCGACGCCGGTCAACGAAGGCCACCGAAGCGAGAAATACAATCCGCCCGGAAAGACCGTAAACCGCCCGCCGCCGAGAAACGGCTCCTACTACAAGGGCATCATGCGCAAGTAGGAAGATCATGCGAGAGGAGGCCTATTGGCCGGGACGCTGTTGGCCACCGGCTGCAGATCTGCCTCTCAGGCGATTGCATCACGAAAACAACGAAGGGCGCCGTGGCGCCCTTTTATGTTAGGTCAGCACATGGCTGAGAATATCGCCCTCGCTGACCACCATGTTCGGCGGGTGGCCGTTGCGCAGATAATGCTTGCGGTCGCTATCGGCGGTAATGAACACCGCGGTGCGGGCGACCTCATCCGCCGTCAATTGTGTTGTTGACGGCACGACAGCGATTTCGGAGCGCAGGCCGAGTTCGCGCAACAGTGCCTCGATCGCGCCAGGGTCGTCGACGCCATGAAGAACAAGCCGATCGATTTCCGCGATCGCGTTCGTGTGCCAGGCGACGGTCTGAAGTGCGACCATGAGGGGCAGCGCCCCTCTTGCCTGCTGCACGTCGGGATGGTGCTCGAAGCCGCCCAGCATCAGCCGCGTATAGAGCTCATAGGCGCGAACGTAGTCTTTCTTCAGCACCCACATGCGCAGGGCGACGCTCATGCGGACCATGGTGAAGTCCCTGATCTGCGCATCGAAGTAGGCGCGCCGATCAGGCGTCAGCTTGACGGCACCGCGTTTGGCGCCGCTATAGATGAAGTACTCGAGACCGCCGCGATAGGTATCCCATCCGGTCAGCGTTTCGGCGTGGCCGGCCTGTGGACGATCGCGGACGATCTTGGAGCGTATCACCTGGCGATAGAATGGCTTCTTGAGGAAGGTGACGGCGCCCAGTTCCAGGAAATGTGCGAGGTAGGAGAAGGCCCAATAGGCGAAGTGCCGCGGCGCCCAGGCGGAGCGCAGCGCCGAGGTCCGGTAAATGCCGATCTCGGGAAAGACATGCCGGTCGACGAGAAAATCGAAAACCGGCTCGAATTCCCGTTTCTTGAACTTGGTATCCTTGTCGACCGAGAAGAATGGCGCGTTATCACGTTCGTCAACCTCGTCATGGGTGTACCAGGGTGCAAAGCACACCGTCACTTCTGGGTTGAGATCCAGATAGCGAATTGCCTCTCGCAAGCCCTCGTTGATGAGCACGTCGTCATCGGCGAGGTAGATCGTGTACTCGCCGACCGCGCGGCTGACGGCGCTGATGACGTTGGGAATTGCGCCGAAATTCTCCGACTGGCGAAAATAGCGGATCGGCAAACCCTTGGCGACAAAGCGATCGACGATCTCCTTCGTGCCGTCGGTCGAGGCGTTGTCGGAAATGATGATCTCGTACTTGAAGGAGAACTGGTAGAGCTCGATGAAGTAGCCGAGCGTCTTTTCGAGGAAGGGCGCGCGGTTATAGGTGGGAATGCAGATGCTCAGCTTAACCTGGCTCACTCGCCTCTCCATTGTCAGTCACATGCGATAGCGGGCCTTCGGCAGACCGCCGGCCGCGCCCCGTTTGCTGCATGCCGGCGCAAAGAAACAGCGGTGGCTGGCGATGCAACGGCAGGGACCGGACGCCTCAAGGCGCAAGGGGCAGCGCGCGGAGGAGGCCGATCCTACGCTCCTTATTCCGCCTCGATCTTGCGTGAGCCTTGTCTTGAATAAAGACCGCTCAGGCCGCAGCGGTGCGGAGGGTGAACAGGGCTCTTGTTAGTGTTTTGTTAACCATGCTGGCGCAACCTCGATGGTTGTAGCAATGGCGCTCGATCCGATCTTCATCGGGCCGCCTGCCCGAAAGCAGACGCATTCGTTCATTCCTGGGGGCAGAGAGAAGGATGTACGAGATGGCAGCCCATATGATGAAGATGCTGATGAGCATCATCGCCGCGCTGTCGCTCGGCTCGCTGCTGTTTCTGATGGCCGTTCTCTAAGCGACGGCCAAAGCTTCGGCTGGCGCTCCCGTCAGGGGTAGAGGTAGAACTCGTCCCAGTTCTCGTGCGGCACGAGTTCGCCGATCTTGTATTCGAACGACAGGACATCCAGGTGCTCAGCGTCGGTGCGGCACTTGAACTTCAGCTTGTACCATTCGCCCTTGCTGCGGAAGACTGCGCCCGGCGCCTTCATCTTGTCTTCCTTCACGACCGGCTCGGCGAAGGTGTAGGCGATCACCTTGTCCGGCTTGAAGGTCGACTTGTCGGCGTTGATGCGCTCCATCGCCTCGGTGTCGCACCGCTGTTCCAGCCGGGTCTGCGGATCGAGCTTTTCGAACTGGCGTACCAGGGACTGATCCATCGCCAGCGCCGGCGAAAATGTGGCGGCGAAGATGAGCGGGTACGCGATTGTCTTCATGCTCGACGGACTCCTGACAATGGAAAAGAACCGGACCCGGCAAATCACCCCGGGACGCGCCTGCGGTTTCAGTTAAGCTTTGTGGCCATTCCAAGGCAGGTCAAATTTCCGAAACGTTGAACTACGTTTCCGATACATCGATCCATTCGGCCCCGGTCAGCTCGACGATGCGGGCGGGGCTGATGTGTACCGCTGCATTGGTGGCACCGGCGGCTGGCACCACGATGTCATAGGCCTTGAGCGACAAGTCGCAATAGATGTTGTGCGGCTTGGCAAGGCCGAAGGGGCATACGCCGCCCACCGGGTGGCCGGTCTCCGCCTCCACCTCATCGAAGCCGAGCATGCGGGCCTTGGTGCCGAAGCGGGCCTTGTACTTCTTGTTGTCGAGGCGGGCGTCGCCGCGCGTGACGATGAGGATCACATCGTCGCCGACACGAAGCGCCAAGGTCTTGGCAATTTGCGCGGGCTCGACACCGTGGCCTTCTGCCGCCAGCGCAACCGTGGCGGTGCTCTGTTGAAGCTCGATGACGTCGATATCTGGGGCATGCTGGGAAAAGAAGTCTTTGACGGAGGTCAGGCTCATGGCGAAGGATTCACGTTATTGAAAGCGATGGCGATCAGCCGCGTCGCGAACAGCCGGCGTTCGGCTTCGGGAGGGCAAATCTCTCAGTCGTCGTTGGAGGCGTCAAGGTCTTCGGGGCGCAGGCCTTCCTGCCCGGGCGGCAGATAGCCATGGCTGGTGAACCAGTTCTCAAGGATTGTGGCGATCGCCTGATCCCGTGACAGCGTTCCTGGGTGATCGGCGATGAAAGACCTGAGCGCAGTCTCGATCTTGTCGGTGTAAAGCGCGTTCATGTTCGCCTCCGTCTGGCAATGTAAGACATCCCGCCCGGTGATCCGGCCAGCAGATCACAGTGCTACAGCCCCCTTCGCGCGTCCAGACGGAACGGCCATGGGGGCGTCCCGTGCGCCAAGTCTAGTGCCGTCGAACGGCGCGCGGTCAGGCCTGTTTGACGATCCGGATCAGCACCAGAAGGATGACGGCGCCGATCGTGGCGTGCAGGATGGCCGAAAGAATACCGCTGCCGAGGCTGATGCCGATCGCCGGGAAGAGGAAACCAGCGATGAAAGCGCCGATGATGCCGACCACCATGTTGCCGATCAGGCCGAAGCCAAAGCCTTTGACGATGAGACCGGCGAGCCAGCCTGCGATTGCGCCGACGATCAGGAATACGAGGATGCTTTCGATGCCCATGAATGGTTCCCTTTCCGTTAGACCTTCAAGGGAAAGATAGATCAGGATTTCAAATCAGATAGGGGGCAATTTCATCGCGTTGCGATTTTTTTGTGCCGGTCGCAAAACACCCGTGGCGGCGCTTGCGCCGCCACGCTTAAGGGGCTGTCGAGGCACACCTGTCAGATGATACCGCCGCCGCCGCCGGCTACGGCCGGGCGTTCGGCCGAAACCTTGGCGCGGTAGCCGCTCTTGCGATAGGCCGCGACCGGCGCCACCGCGCCGCCGTTCTCAAGCCGCGCCATCGCAAGGATCGGCTCGACATCGGTGCGGAAGGCGGCCTTCAGCGTCTCGCTTGCCATCAGGGCGTCGTTGTCGTCCTGATAGCCTTGAAGCGCCTGACGGTCGACGATCAGCGCTTGCGCATAGGCGCGGCAGACCTCGGTCGCGCTCGTCATCAGGCTTTCGATCGGATCGGTGACGTTGTGGCTCTGGTCGAGCATATGCGCCGGCTGGAAGCCCTTGGCCCGGCGCGTTTCTGCGTCCACCAGCTCGTTGAAGACGAGGAACAGGCGGTAGGGGTCGATCGAGCCCGTATCGAGGTCGTCATCGCCATATTTCGAATCGTTGAAGTGGAAGCCGCCGAGCTTGCCGAACTGGATGAGCCGGGCGACGATCATCTCGATATTGACGTTCGGCGCATGGTGGCCGAGATCGACGAGGCAGAAGGCCTTGGGGCCGAGTTCCTGGGCAATGAGGTAGTTGGTGCCCCAGTCCTGGACCACGGTCGAGTAGAACGCCGGCTCGAACATCTTGTGCTCGGTATAGACCCGCCAGTCATCCGGAAGCGCCGCATATACCGCTTTCATTGCATCGAGATAACGCTCGAAGGCGCGGGTGAAGTTGCTCTGGCCGGGAAAATTGGAGCCGTCGCCGACCCAAACCGTCAACGCCTTGGAGCCGAGTTGCCGGCCGATCTCGATGCATTCGAGATTGTGGTCCACCGCTTGGGCGCGCGTTGCGGCGTCGCTATGCGACAGTGAGCCGAACTTGTAGGAATGCTCCTGGCCTGGCGCGTCGGAAAACGTGTTGGAATTCATTGCGTCAAAGCCGAGACCAAGCGATGTGCCCTTCTGCTTCAGCGCGGAAAGGTCCGACACCTTGTCCCAGGGAATGTGCAGCGACACGGTCGGCGTTGCCCGGGTCAGTTGCTGGATGACGGCACAATCTTCGAGCTTGTCGAAGATGTTGCGTGGCTCGCCCTTGCCGGGAAAGCGGGCAAAGCGTGTGCCGCCGGTGCCGACGCCCCAGGAGGGAACGGCGACGCCATAGGCGGCGACCTTGTTCTTGATGGCGTCTATTGCGATTCCCCGGCGATCGAGCCGCTCACCAAGGCTCTCGTAATCCCGTCGAAGTGCCGCAAGACGGCTTTCGTTCTCTGCCTCGACCGTTGTCTGGCTGATCATGGTGGTGGTCATGGATCGCTCCTCGATCAGCGGGTGAAGGACTGGGCGTTGCCCGCGTCGACATTGATGATGTTGCCGGTCGATTTCGCCGACATGTCGGACGAAAGGAAATAGATCGCCTCGGCGATATCCTCCGGGAAGACGCTGAGCTTCAGCATAGAGCGCTCGCGATAATGCGCTTCGAGATCGTCGACATCCATCTTGTAGGCGGCGGCGCGCTGTTCCTTCCATTCGCCGGTCCAGATCTTCGAGCCGCGCAGCACCGCGTCGGGGTTGACGACGTTGACGCGGATCTGAGCCGATGCACCCTCAAGTGCCAGGCAACGGGCAAGGTGGATCTCGGCCGCCTTGGCGGTGCAATAGGCGGATGCGCCGGGGGAGGCGGCAAGGCCGTTCTTGGAGGCGACGAAGACGACATTGCCGCCGGCCTTCTGCTGCCGGAAGATACGGAAGGCTTCACGGGAGACGAGGAAGTAGCCGGTGGTCAGAATCTCGATGTTCTTGTTCCAGAGCGCCAGCGTCGTGTCTTCGATCGTGGCGGAGGAAGCAAGGCCCGCATTGGAAACCAGAATGTCGAGGCCACCGAAGGCGAGCAGCGTGTCGGCGAAGCCGCCTTCGACCGCCGCCTCGCTGGTGACATTCATGCTGACCGAGCGCACGAAATCCTTACCGTAACGCGCTGAAAGCTCTGCCACAGCGGCGGCAAGTGCGCTCTCGTCGATGTCGGCAAGCACCACGCAGGCCCCCTCCTGCATCAAGCGGTTGGCCGTCGCCTTGCCGATGCCGCCCGCACCGCCGGTGACGAGCGCGATCCGGCCGGCGAGGCTCTTCGGCTTCGGCATGCGCTGGAGCTTGGCTTCCTCGAGCAGCCAGTATTCGATATCGAAGGCTTCCTGTTCCGGCAGGCCGACATATGTGGAGACGCCGGACGCGCCGCGCATGACGTTGATGGCGTTGACGTAGAATTCGCCGGAGATGCGGGCCGTCGCCTTGTCCTTGGCAAAGGTGATCATGCCGACGCCGGGCACGAGATAGACGACCGCATTGGGGTCGCGCATGGCGGGGCTGTCGGCGTGCTTGCAACGTTCGTAATAGGCCGCATAGTCGGCGCGATAGGCGGCGATTGCCTCGTTCAGGCCAGAAAGCGTACCTTCGATGTCGGGATTGGCCGGATCGAAATCGATCACCAGCGGTCGGATTTTGGTGCGCAGGAAATGGTCGGGGCAGCTGGTGCCGAGTGCGGCAAGCGGTTTCAGATCCTTCGACGAGACGAAATCGAGCACCGCCTGGCTGTCGTCGAAATGGCCGACTTTCTTCTCGTCGGCGCTGATCAGGCCGCGGATGACGGGCATCAGCTTGCGAGCGATATTGGCGCGGACATTGGCGTCGAGCACCGGCGTCACAGCGCCGCCGAAGGCAGGCGCGGTGTTCTCCGCTTCGAACCAGGCGATCGCCTTGTTGATGATCTCGACGGTCGTCTCATAGGCTTCTTTCGCCGTGTCGCCCCAGGTGAAAAGGCCATGACTTTCGAGCACGACGCCGCGGGCAGTGGGGTTTTCGAGGCAGAACTTTTCGAGCCAGAGGCCGAGTTCGTAGCCCGGGCGCTTCCATGGCAGCCAGCCGATATCGTCGCCGAAGATCTTGGCCGTCAGCTCGCGGCTGTTCTTGGCGGCGGCAATCGCGATGATCGCGTCGGGGTGCATGTGGTCGACGTGTTTCTTCGGCACATAGGCGTGCAGTGGAGTGTCGATCGAGGCCGCACGCGGGTTGAGGTTATAGGTGCAGTGCGGCAGGTAGCCGACCATCTCGTCTTCGTATGCGACGCCGCGATAGATCGTCTTCAGCGCGTTGAGCTTGTCCATATAAAGGGTCGCAAAGCCGTCGAGCTTGATCGTGCCGACGTCGCCCCCCGAACCCTTGACCCAGAGCACTTCGACCGTGCCGCCGCCGAGCGGATCCTTCTCCATCACCTTGGCCGAGGTGTTGCCGCCGCCGTAATTGGTGATGCGCTTGTCGGAACCGAGCAGGTTCGAGCGATAGAGCAGCCGCCCGGATTCGCTCATGCCGGCAGCCTTCGCCTCGTCCCAAAGGTTTGCAAGTCGTGCGCCCTGCTGCTTGTCCAGCATCTCGAATTCCTCCCGGTCTGATGCCGCGCGGCTTGGCGACCGCGCAGAGATATGGTTGGCATCAGATCACATTGCTTGAGCGTTAATGTCAATCAAAAACGATCAAGTTCGCGCATATTGCGCTGCACAATGAAAAAATATGATTGATTGTGATTGACAATGGTCGATCGTGATGGAAGCATGAACGGCATCGGAGGAGCGCATGCACGAGAAAGAAAGACATCGGATCATTCTGTCGGCGGTTCAGGAAAAACCCGTCGTCACCGTCCAGGAACTGGTCGATCTGACCGACAGTTCCGAGGCGACGATCCGGCGTGATATCGCAGCGCTTCACGTGCAGAAGAAGTTGCGCCGTGTTCGTGGCGGTGCGGAGGCGATCAATCCGCCGCAATTCGTCGGGCTTGCCGGCCGGCCGTTCAAGGTCAATGAAGGGCTGCATGCCCGCGAGAAGCAGGCGATCGCCAAGGAGGCGGTGGCGCTCTGCGAGGATGGTGAGCCGATCATCATCAACGGCGGCACGACCACCTTCCAGATGGTGCATTTCCTCAGCAATCGCCGGATGCAGGTGTTCACCAATTCCTTCCCGATCGCCGAGCACCTGCTGAAACACTCGAAGAACACGGTGATGCTGTCCGGCGGCACGATCTACCGCGAGCAGAACATCATTCTGAGCCCCTTCGACAACGACGTGACCCGCAATTTCTATGCGCGCCGCATGTTCATGGGGGCCCAAGGGCTAGGCCCGCTCGGGCTCATGGAGGCGGATCCGCTTCTGATCCAGGCGGAGCAGAAGCTTATCGACCAGGCCGACGAACTCGTCGTGCTCGTCGACTCGTCGAAATTTCACAAGCGGTCGAGCCTCATCCTTTGCGGACTGAAGCGGATCGCCACCGTGATCACGGATTCGGGCATCGAGGACAGACATGCCGCGATGCTTGAAAATGCCGGGGTGAGGCTGGTCGTGGCCAGCTCCAGGGCCGGCGCGGATGCGGAGAACATATCCTCGTCCGCCTGAAGCGGCGAGGAGAGGGGAAGGTGGCGATCACGGTCAAGGGAGCCGGATCGTTGCCAATGGAGGAAGTCAGTACTGGATGCGCTCTGATTGCGCTCCGGTCAAAGGGAGGAATGAGCATGAAGATCCTGAAGTCACTGATGGTCACGGCCGCGGTTTCGCTGGCGCTGATGGCCAATGCCGCGCATGCGGAAAACAAGAAGATCGCGCTCGTCGTCAAGGCGCTCGGCATCGGCTTCTTCGAGGCCGCCAACAAGGGCGCCCAGGAAGCCGCCAAGGAACTGGGCGATGTCGAGGTGATCTATACCGGCCCGACCTCGACCACCGCCGAGGGCCAGATCGAGGTAATCAACTCGCTGATTGCCCAGAAGGTCGATGCGATCGCCGTCTCCGCCAACGACACCGATGCTCTGGTGCCGGCGCTGAAGAAGGCGATGGACCGCGGCATCAAGGTCATCTCCTGGGATTCGGGTGTCGCCAAGGACGGGCGCATGATGCACCTCAACCCGTCGTCGAACCCGCTGATCGGCAACATGATCATCAAGCTGGCCGCCGACAACCTGCCTGAGGGTGGCGACGTCGCCGTGCTTTCTGCCTCCGCGACCGCGACCAACCAGAACACCTGGATCGCCGAGATGAAGAAGGTCCAGGGCAACTACAAGGGAATCAATGTCGTGGCCACCGTCTATGGCGACGACCTTGCCGACAAGTCCTATCGCGAGACGCAAGGCCTCATCCAGTCCTATCCGAACCTGAAGGCGATCATCGCGCCGACCTCGGTCGGCATCGTCGCAGCGGCCCAGGCCGTCACCGACGCCGGCAAGATCGGGCAGATCAACGTAACGGGCCTCGGCCTTCCCTCGGAAATGGCCGGCCACGTCAAGTCGGGCGCCTCCAAGTCCTTCGCGATCTGGAACCCGATCGACCTCGGCTATTCGGCAACGATGATCGCCTATGACCTGATTGGCGGTGCCGAAGCCAAGCCCGGCGCGGAACTGAAGATGGGCCGCATGGGCGCGGTCAAGCTCGACGACAACAACGAAGGCGCGATGGCCGACCCGTTCGTCTACGACGCCAAGAACGTCGAGGAATTCGCCAAGATCTTCTGATCGGCGAAACGGTGATTGCCCCTCGTCCGCCCGCCACCCTCTCCCCGCTCGCGGGGAGAGGGTTAGTCCTCGGGTTAAACCCGGGGCGAGGGGCAGCCCCAAACTGCCAAAGCGGTCGGGGTTATCCGAACTGCTCCAAGCGCGACCGAGGCGCTGGCAACCCTTGATTTATCGAAACGACTGAATTGGTGGACTGTCTCTTGCTCCAGGATACGCTCACATCGCGGATGAAGCCCGCCATTGCGCTCGAAGGAATCTCGAAATCCTTTCCCGGCGTGAAGGCGCTCTCCGATGTTTCGCTGTCGCTCTACCCGGGGTCTGTTACGGCGCTGATCGGCGAGAACGGTGCCGGCAAGTCGACGTTAGTGAAGATCTTGACGGGCATCTACCAGCCGGATCATGGCACCATCTCCGTTGCCGACCGGGAGGTTCACTTCCCGACGGCGCTTGCGGCAGCGCGTGCGGGTGTCACGGCGATCCACCAGGAGACAGTGCTTTTCGACGAGTTGTCCGTCGCCGAGAACATCTTCCTTGGTCATGCCCCGCGCAATCGCTTCGGCGTGATCGACTGGAAGAAGCTCAATGCCGATGCCCGTGCGCTGCTTGCGCGCGCCGGTGCCGATCTCGATCCGACGATCCGCCTGCGCGACCTCGGCATCGCCAAGAAACACCTCGTTGCGATCGCTCGCGCGCTCTCCGTCGATGCCCAGGTGGTCATCATGGACGAGCCGACCGCGGCGCTCTCGCACAAGGAAATCCACGAGCTCTATGCGCTGGTCGAGCGACTGAAGGCTGACGGCAAGGCGATCCTCTTCATCAGCCACAAGTTCGACGAGATCTTCCGGATCGCCGACCGCTATACGGTCTTTCGTGACGGAACGATGGTCGATGAGGGACTGATCGCCGACGTCAGCCAGGACGAATTGGTGCGCCTCATGGTCGGCCGCGCCGTCGGTTCGGTCTACCCGAAGAAGGACGTCGCGATCGGCGAGCCGGTGCTCACCGTTTCCGGCTACCGCCACCCGACCGAATTCGAGGATATCAACTTCGAGCTTCGCCGCGGCGAGATCCTCGGTTTCTACGGCCTTGTCGGTGCCGGACGCTCGGAATTCATGCAGTCGCTGATCGGCGTCACCCGGCCTTCTGCCGGCGCCGTCCGCCTGGATGGCGAGATCCTGGTGATCCGCAGCCCCTCCGAAGCGATCCGGGCAGGCATCGTTTACGTGCCCGAAGAGCGCGGTCGACAGGGTGCGATCATCGGTCTGCCGATCTTTCAGAACGTCACATTGCCGTCGCTGTCGCGTACCTCGCGCTCGGGCTTTCTGAAACTTGCCAACGAGTTCGCGCTCGCCCGGGAATATACGGCGCGCCTTGACCTGCGCGCCGCCTCGCTCGATCAGGACGTCGGCACGCTCTCGGGCGGCAACCAGCAGAAGGTCGTCATCGCGAAATGGCTGGCGACCAAGCCGAAAGTGATCATCCTCGACGAACCGACCAAGGGCATCGACATCGGCTCCAAGGCGGCCGTGCACGCCTTCATGAGCGAACTGGCGGCCCAAGGCCTCAGCGTCATCATGGTCTCCTCGGAAATCCCCGAGATCATGGGCATGTCCGATCGCGTCATCGTCATGCGCGAGGGACGGATCGCCGGTCGCTTCGAGCGCGCCGATCTGACGGCGGAAAAGCTGGTGCGCGCCGCCGCCGGTATTCAGGAGGCCGCGTGATGGCGAAGTTTCTCAAAAACCGTGAGCTCTTGCTTGTCGGCGCGATCGGGGTGCTGCTCGCGCTTATCACCTGGCGCTTCCCGCCCTTTGTCGCGCCGGCAAACCTGGCACGCGTCTACAACGACACCTCGATCCTGATCATTCTGGCGCTTGGCCAGATGGCCGTGATCCTGACGCGATGCATTGACCTTTCGATGGCTGCCAACCTGGCGCTCTCCGGCATGGTTGCGGCGATGCTGAACGCGGCTTCTCCAGGGTTGCCGATCCCGCTGGTCATTCTTGCCGCCGTGGCCCTCGGCACGGTGCTCGGCATGATCAACGGTGCGCTCGTCTGGAAGCTCGATATTCCGCCGATCGTCGTCACGCTCGGCACCTTGACCATCTATCGCGGCCTGATCTTCCTGTTGAGCGATGGCAAGTGGATCAACGCCCACCAGATGAGTGACGCCTTCAAGGCCCTGCCGCGCGACGCGCTCCTCGGTTTCCCGGTTCTCTCCTGGTTGTCGCTGGTGATGATAGCGCTCGTCTTCCTGCTGATGAGCCGAACCGCGCTTGGGCGCGCGTTCTATGCGGTCGGCGGCAATCCGCATGCGGCCGTCTATACCGGCATCGATGTCGGCCGCACCCGCTTCTCGGCCTACTGTCTCTCAGGCGCACTCGCGGGGCTTTCCGGTTACCTCTGGGTGTCGCGCTATGCCGTCGCCTACGTCGATATCGCCGCCGGCTTCGAGCTCGATATCATCGCGGCCTGCGTCATCGGCGGCATCTCGATCGCCGGCGGCATCGGTACCGTTGCCGGCGCGGTGCTCGGTGCACTGTTTCTCGGCGTAATCAAGAACGCGCTGCCGGTCATCAACATCTCGCCTTTCGCCCAGATGGCGATTTCGGGAACGGTCATTATCATCGCCGTTGCCGTCAACGCCCGCGCCGAGCGGCGGAAGGGTCGTGTTATCCTGAGAAAGGCGGAGGCTGTCTGATGGCCGAGACCCAACTTACCCCCCGCCACATTCCCGATCGCCTCGAGGGGCGCGGTGCCCGACTGCTGAAGAGTTGGGAGAGCCTGCTGTTCGTCGTTGCCTGCCTCATCTTCCTCGGCAATTCGCTGGCCTCGCCCTATTTCCTCGATCCGTGGAACCTCTCGGACGCGACCTTCAACTTCACCGAAAAGGCGATGATCGCCTTTGCCATGGCGCTGGTGATCATCTCCGGCGAAATCGATCTTTCGGTCGCCTCGGTCATCGCGCTTGCCTCGACGGCGATGGGCTACGCCGTCCAGCTTGGCTTCGACACGCCGGCGCTGGTTGCGATCGGCCTCTCTGTCGGTCTCATTTGCGGTGCCATCAATGGCCTGCTGATCACCGGTCTCGGGCTGCCGTCGATCGTGGTGACGATCGGCACCATGAGCCTCTTCCGCGGGCTCTCCTTCATCATCCTCGGCGACCAGGCCTTCACCGGCTATCCCGACAGCTTCTCCTGGTTCGGACAGGGGTATGTGTGGTGGGTGTTCTCCTTCGAGTTCACGCTCTTCGTTATGCTTGCCGTCGTCTACGGCGTCGTGCTGCACAAGACCAACTTCGGCCGTGCGGTCTATGCCATCGGCAACAACCAAACGGCGGCGTTGTTTTCCGGCATCCGGGTTGGGCGCATCAAGTTTATCCTCTTCCTGCTTACCGGGCTGATGGCGGGGCTCGCCTCGATCTGCCTGACCTCGCGCCTCGGCTCGACCCGTCCGTCGATCGCGCTCGGCTGGGAACTGGAAGTGGTCACGATGGTGGTGCTCGGCGGCGTCAACATCCTCGGCGGCTCCGGAACCATTCCCGGTGTTGTGCTCGCCGCCCTGATCATGGGCATGGTGACCTTCGGCTTCGGCCTGCTCAACGTGCCGGGTATCGTCATGTCGATCTTCATCGGCCTGCTGCTGATCTCGGTGATCGCGCTCCCCATCCTCTGGCGGCGTGCCCGCCGCCGTCTTGCGCATTGAGGTTCTGATGGAAAAATATGCCTTCCGCATGCGGCTGAACCCGGGCATGGCGGCCGAATACAAGGCGCGCCACGATGCCATCTGGCCGGAGCTGGCGGTGCTTCTGAAGGAGGCCGGCGTCTCCGATTACTCCATCCATCTGGACGAGGAGACCCACCTGCTTTTCGGCGTGCTCTGGCGCACCGACGATCACCGCATGGCCGACCTGCCGTCGCATCCGGTCATGCAGAAGTGGTGGGCCCACATGGCCGATATCATGGAAACCAAAGCCGACAACGAGCCGGTGGCGGTGCCGCTCCAGACCGTTTTTCATATGGACTGATGTGATGCGGGTTGTTGGCGTTATCGATATCGGCAAGACCAATGCCAAGGTCGCGGCCGTTGATCTCGACCGTTTCGAGGAGATCGACGTTCGCAAGACGGCGAATGCGGTGCTCACGTCCGGTCCCTATCCTCATTTCGATGTCGAACATCTCTGGAACTTCCTGCTCGAGAGCCTCGCGGCGCTCAACGCCGAACACCCTTTCGAGGCCATCTCCATCACCACCCATGGTGCGACAGCGGTCGTGCTTGATGCGGCCGGCAACCTCGCGCTTCCGGTGCTGGACTACGAGCATATCGGCCCGGACAGCCTTGCCGCCGATTATGATGCCGCGCGGCCGCCCTTTTCCGAGACGGGCTCAGCGCGTCTGCCGATGGGCCTCAATGTCGGCGCGCAGCTCTATTGGCAGCAGAAGACCTTTCCGGATGATTTTGCGCGGGTCGCCTCGATCCTCACCTATGCGCAATACTGGACCTATCGGCTGACGGGCGTGCTCTGCAACGAACTGACGTCGCTCGGTTGCCACACGGATCTTTGGAACCCGCGAGCTGGCACGTTCTCGTCTCTGGTCGAAAGCCAGGGCTGGAGGCCACTCTTTGCGCCGGTGCTGAAGGCGAGCGATATCGCTGGTGCCCTGCGACCCGAGCTCTGTGCTGCAACCGGCATTGCCCCCGAGACGCCTGTTTATTGCGGCATTCATGATTCCAATGCCTCGCTGCTCCCGCATCTGCTGACGCGTGCTTCGCCCTTCTCGGTAGTCTCCACCGGCACCTGGGTCGTCATGCTGGCGGTCGGGGCAGAACCGAAGGCGCTCGACGAACGTCGCGATACGCTCATCAACGTCAATGCGCTTGGAGACCCCGTGCCCTCCGCCCGCTTCATGGGTGGCCGCGCCTTCCAGCTTCTGCTGGGTGAGCGGGCGGTTCCCGCGTTGCCGGATGTGGAAGAGGCGGTGGCCAACGCAGGCCACATGCTGCTGCCGTCCATTCCCGAGGGGTCCGGTCCTTTTCCGGCTTCGAGGGCGATCTGGACGGCGGACGAAAAGGCGCTTGGCCCCACCGAGCGTTTTGCCGTCGTCTCGTTCTACCTGGCGATGATGACGGCAACCTGCCTCGATCTGATCGGCGCGCGTGGCGAGGTCGTGGTAGAGGGACCGTTTGCCGTCAACAGGTCCTATCTGCGCATGCTTGCCGCGGCGACCGGCCGACCGATCTTTGCTGATCCTCTCAATGTTACGGGTACGAGCCTCGGTGCCGCCTGCCTCGTCCAGGGATCGAGGGTCAGGACCGGGGTTGAGCCGGTTGCGGGCCAGGTTCCCGAGAGCTTCGTCACCTATGCGCAGACCTGGCGCGAGGCGGCACTGAAGCATGCAAACAAAGAAAAGCGGCCGTAGAACACGCGCTCACGGCCACCAGATGCTTGATTGTATCAGTAAGAGACGGGCCTGAGCCCGATCAAAACACAGAGCTGCGTTTTGCCGACCGATTGTGCTCGATGTTGAGAACGATCGATACCGCCATCATTGTCAGGATTGCTGTGAGTGCGGCGCCAATACCAAGAACAATCATTGTTCGTTTCCTGTAAGCGCATCGTCATGATGTCGCTTTGCCTAGATCACGATGATTTGGGTCGCGACGACCCCAATCATAAACGTGATCGATTCCTCTTAATTTAGAGTGGGATGCAGGAGGAAAACCGCACACACTTTTCCTCATCCCGCTCCTGCGAAGGTTTCTTCGCGCATTAAGCGCCAACTTCACTTTCGCTTCGATACGCGAGCGCAAGTCAAAGTACAATTCTAAACTCTTGTGATTGAGAACCTGTTGAAATCCGGGGCCGTTATTACAGTTTTGTTGCAGTGCAAAAATCGCCCGAGAAAAACATCCTGCGAATTTTAGTGAATCCGATTAGAGGCGAGGGACCGTTAACTTTCAAGCAAGGAATTAACCATAAACATGGTCCCACACGTCGGAATGGGATAATTCACAAGTCTCCTCAAGGCATGATGCCGCCCCGCCGTACCGGTTCCGGTCCGGTATCCATTCTTCACCGAATATACTTGCGGGATGAACGATAGCAGACGCCGCTGGCGGGGGCTGATCTCATCGATGTGGCGTGCACGTCCGGTGGACCGTGGCTCCCTTTGACCTCCCCAGGCAAATTCGAAAACGCGCATTACCCGGGGATCAGCGTTGAGGCAGGAAGCATCGTCAGAACAGGCAAGGAAGGGCCAGGCAGGCAGCCTGCTGGAGCGCTTGCGTTTTGCCGGGCTTGACGAGGAGAGCTGCAACCGCGTCCGGGATCATAGACAGAGGCTTTCTCCCCGCATCGACCAGGCGCTTCGTGACCTCTTCCAGCGCCTTCAGACCTATCCCGATGCTGCCCGCCATTTCGACAGCGACCGCCAGATCGATCGCCTTCAGGACCTGCAGTCGTCGCACTGGAACGTGCTGACCGACGCGCGCTTCGATGGGCTCTATGCCGAGCGTGTCAAGGTGCTCGCCGATACGGCGAGCCGCATGGGTCTCGATCCGCGCTGGCAGATGGCAAGCCACGCTGTCGTGCTCGAACATCTGCTCGTCGGCCTCATCGAGGAGGCCTGGCCGAGGTCCTTCCTGCCGATGGGCAAGGCGCGTCGCCGCGAACTCTGCGACCTCGTCGCCGCACTCGTGCGCACCGTCTTCGTCGACACCGAGATCGGCGTTTCGCTCCGTTTCAATGCCCTTCGCCAGCAGCACCAAAGGCAGCTGACCGAACAGCGCAGCGCCGACGAACAGGAAGTCAAGGCGCTCTTCGGCGACTTTGCCGAGAGCTTGAGCCAGGGCGACCTTGGCGTGCGGCTGCCGGAAGCGGCAGCGGAAGCCTACCAGCCGATCGTCGCCAGTCTGAATGCGGCGCTGGAACAGATTCAGCAGAGCCTGCAGGCGTCCGACCATCACAACCGTTCCGCCGAAGCTCTGGTCGATCGCATGCGCGGAAACGCGGCTGCCTTCTCGGACAAGGCGAGTGTCGAAGCCGATGCGCTGTCCGGGCAACTGGCGGCGCTTGCCGACATGACCGGACGCATGGCGAGCGGCTCCGGTCGCATAAGCGCCACGGAAACAAAGGCCAACGAAACCCGCATCGCCGTCGAGCGCAGCGGCGAAATCGCCGGCCAGGCGATCACCGCGATGGCCGACATCGAGGCGTCCGCCGAAAAGATCGGCCAGATCATCGGCGTCATCGACGAGATCGCTTTCCAGACCAACCTCTTGGCACTGAATGCCGGCATCGAAGCGGCACGGGCCGGCGACAGCGGTCGCGGCTTTGCCGTCGTCGCCCAGGAAGTGCGCGCGCTGGCGCAGCGCTCCGGTGAGGCGGCTCGCGAAATCAAGCAGCTCGTTACCGGCACCAAGGCGCAGGTCGAGACCGGCGTCGAGATCGTTGGCCGCACCCAGGATGCGATCAGCAGCATCGTCGAGCAGGTTACGTCCATCAATTCGGCCGTTTCCGGCATCGCCCGGGAAGCGGAGCAACAGGTCGGCGACCTCCGGGGCGTTGCCGCCGAGATCGGCACGATCTCTCAGGGCGTGCAGGCAAGTGCTGCCCTGGCGGGGGAAACCGCGCGTTCGTCGGACGATCTCCACACCGTCATAGTCGAGCTTGGCGAGACCATTCGTCGGTTCCGTCTGGAGCGGCGGCATCCCGTTTCGTCAGCCGTCGGCCGCGAACCGAGCCGGCCGGCCCTGGGCGTGGTTGCCGAAGAGCCGGGAATTCCGCTGTTCGACGACGCGCCACAACGGCACTTCGCCGGATGGCAGCGCTGATTTCAAGAGCAGTACAGAGTTAGCAGTCGAGGAAGACAGGAATGGCCAGCAAGAAGACCGCTCAAAAGACGCTCAGCCTCGCTCCGGTGTTGGACCTGAACGAGGCGACGGCGCTGCACGAAAAGCTGCTCGCTCTGAAGGGCAGCGACATCGTGATCGACGCTTCGGCGGTCGAGCGGGTGGGCACGCTTTGTGTTCAGGTGCTGATGGCCGGCGCCAAGACCTGGGAAGAGGATCATTTGTCTTTCACCTTCAGCAAGGTGTCGGACGCTTTCGAGAAAACGACACAGCTCATCGGGGTCGAGATCGACCACCTGGTGGCAAAGGAGATTTGAGAAATGAAGAAGCGAGTTCTGACGGTCGACGACTCCCGGACGATCCGAAACATGCTGCTGGTCACGTTGAACAACGCGGGTTTTGAAACGATCCAGGCCGAGGACGGCGTCGAGGGCCTTGAGGTTCTGGAAGAAGCTAACCCGGATGTGATCGTGACCGACATCAACATGCCGCGTCTGGATGGCTTCGGCTTCATCGAAGGCGTGCGCAAGAACGATCGCTACCGCGCCATTCCGATCCTGGTCCTGACCACCGAAAGCGACGCGGAAAAGAAAAACCGTGCGCGTCAGGCCGGAGCAACGGGTTGGATCGTCAAGCCGTTCGATCCGACCAAACTCATCGATGCAATCGAGCGCGTAACGGCCTGAAGTCCGGGGATAGCCTCCAATGGATATGAACGAAATCAAAGAGATCTTCTTCCAGGAATGCGAGGAACAACTCGCCGAACTGGAATCGGGTCTGCTGAAGCTCAATGACGGCGACCGCGACCCGGAAACGGTCAACGCTGTGTTCCGCGCGGTGCACTCGATCAAGGGTGGCGCCGGCGCCTTCGGGCTGGACGACCTCGTCTCCTTCGCGCACGTGTTCGAGACGACCCTTGATTGCGTTCGTTCCAACCGGCTCGATCCCGGACCGGAGGTCCTGAAGGTCATGCTGAAGTCGGCCGACGTGCTCGCCGACCTCACCAATGCCGCCCGAGATGGCGGCAGCGTCGACGAGGCGCGCAGCCGTCAGTTGATCAAGGAGCTCGAGGCTTTGGCCAACGGCGAAGTGCCGCAAGCGTCCGCAGCCGCTCCAGCGCCGGTCGAAGTGGTTGCCAAGCCCGTTGCCGCCGCGGCTCCGCCGCCGGTCAACGACGAAGGCTTCCAGCCGGTCGCTTTCTCTTTCGACGACTTCGACGTCGCCGAAGAACCGTCGCTGATGGAAATGCCCGCCTACGAGATCGTCTTCAAGCCGAAGTCCGATCTCTATGCCAAGGGCAATGAGGCAACGCTGCTTCTGCGCGACCTCTCCCGCCTTGGCGAAATGAGCATCCATTGCGACATGGGTGCACTGCCGACACTCGATCGGCTGAGCCCTGAGAGCGCCTACTTCTTCTGGAAGATCTCGCTGAAGACCGATCAGGGCGAGGATGCGATCCGCACGGTGTTCGAATTCGCCGAGTGGGATTGCGACCTGGAAATTTCCCTGGTCGAAGGCGACCCTGCACAGTCGGGCGAAGAGCTGCCGATGCAGCCGGTGCCGTTCGACCTTTCGATTCTTGATGATGAGCCGGCGGTTTCGGTCGGTGTCGTCGAAGAGGAAGAACAGCTCGCGTACCAGCAGCAGGATATCCGCAATGCCGCGGTTTCGGCTGCAGGCACCGCCAGCAACGTCTTGCAGATGGCGCAATCCGCAGCCCGCGCCCCGGCTGAAAAGGCCGCGCCGGCCGCCAGCGCCGCAGCCCAGACCGCAGCCGCCCAACAGGCCGCCGCATCGGCTGGCACGCCGACCATCCGCGTCGACCTCGACCGTGTCGATCGCCTGATCAACCTTGTCGGCGAACTGGTCATCAACCAGGCGATGCTCTCTCAGAGCGTCGTCGAGAACGACACCAACGGCACGTCCTCGATCAACATGGGTCTCGAAGAGCTGCAGCAGCTCACCCGCGAGATCCAGGATTCGGTGATGGCGATCCGCGCGCAGCCGGTGAAGCCGGTCTTCCAGCGCATGTCGCGCATCGTTCGCGAAATTGCCGACATGACCGGCAAGTCGGTCCGCCTCATCACCGAGGGTGAGAACACCGAAGTCGACAAGACGGTCATCGACAAGCTCGCCGAGCCGCTGACCCACATGATCCGCAATGCGGTCGACCATGGCCTCGAAACGCCGGAGAAACGTCTTGCCGCCGGCAAGAGCGCCGAAGGCACCGTGCGCCTGACCGCAAAGCACCGTTCGGGCCGCATCGTCATCGAGCTTGCCGACGACGGCGCCGGCATCAACCGCGAGAAGGTGCGCCAGAAGGCGATTGACAACGACCTGATCGCCGCCGACGCAAATCTCTCGGACGAAGAGATCGACAACCTGATCTTCCACGCCGGCTTCTCGACGGCCGACAAGATCTCCGACATTTCCGGCCGCGGCGTCGGCATGGACGTGGTCAAGCGCTCGATCCAGGCGCTCGGCGGCCGCATCAACATCTCCTCGAAGCCGGGCCATGGCTCGGTCTTCACCATGAGCCTGCCGCTGACGCTCGCCGTTCTCGACGGCATGGTCGTCACTGTCGCCAACCAGACGCTCGTCGTGCCGCTGACGGCAATCGTCGAGACCCTGCAGCCGGAAGCCTCGGCGATCCACTCCTTCGGCTCCAACCAGCGGCTGATCTCGATCCGCAACTCCTTCTGCCCGCTTGTCGATGTCGGCCGCATTCTCAACTTCCGCGCCATCCAGGCAAACCCGGTCGAGGGTGTCGCTCTGCTGGTCGAATCGGAAGGTGGTGGCCAGCGCGCCCTGATGGTCGATGCGATCCAGGGGCAGCGCCAGGTGGTGATCAAGAGCCTCGAGGCCAACTACACCCACGTACCGGGCATCGCTGCGGCGACCATTCTCGGCGACGGCCGTGTGGCGCTCATCCTCGATGTCGATGCGATTGTCGCCGCCTCGCGCGGGCACTCGCTGAAGCCTGAAATGTCACTTGCTGCTGCCGGATAATAACCAATGACCTATGCCGCAAAAAATCTGACCACGGACGGACGGGAGCTGATCGCTTTCCGCGTCGGCGATCAGGAATTCTGCGTAAACATCATGCAGGTGCGCGAGATCCGTGGCTGGACGCCCGCGACATCGATGCCGCATGCACCGTCCTATGTGCTCGGTGTGATCAATCTGCGCGGCGCCGTGCTGCCGATCGTCGATCTTTCGGCCCGGCTCGGCATGAAGCCGGCGGAACCGACCGTGCGCCACGTCATCATCGTCGCCCAGGTGAAGAGCCAGGTCGTCGGTCTGCTGGTCGATGCCGTCTCCGACATCCTGACGATCACCGACGACAAGATCCAGCCAACGCCGGATGTGATCTCGTCGGAGTTCGAAAAGAGCTTCGCCCGCGGTGTGCTCGCGATCGAAGGCCGGATGATCTGCCTCATTGAGCTGGAAGCAATCTTCCCGCAGGAAGAAAGGGAAGCTGCATGAGGAACCAGGTCGCCTTCGAACAGAAGCTGTCGCCGGACGAGTGCCTGGCAAGCGGTGAGTACCCGCTGACCCGTCGGGATCTCACCGAGATCGCCGCGATGATCTATGCGGACGCCGGCATTTATCTCAACGAGAGCAAGGCGTCGCTTGTCTATTCGCGGCTGTCGAAGCACATCCGCAATCTCGGGCTCAAGGGCTTCCGCGACTATTGCCAGCTGGTTGCTTCGCCGGCCGGTGCTGCCGCGCGCCGCGACATGCTCTCGCACCTGACCACCAACTTCACGCGGTTCTTCCGCGAGAACCACCATTTCGAGCACCTGAAGACCGATGTCCTGCCGGAACTGATCGCGCGCGCCAAGGCGGGCGGCCGGGTGCGCATCTGGTCGGCGGCCTGCTCGGACGGGCAGGAGCCCTATTCGATCGCGCTGACGGTCCTGTCGCTCTTGCCGAACGCGGCCGACTACGATTTCCGGATCCTCGCGACCGATATCGACCCGAAGATCCTGGCGCTCGCCCGGGCCGGTGCCTATGACGCGACGGCGCTCGAAACCGTCAACCCGGCCATGCGCAAGCAGTGGTTCTCCGAAGTCAATGTCGCCGGTCGCTTCAAGTGGCAGGTGGATGATCGCGTCAAGCGGCTGATCACTTTCAACGAGCTGAACCTGATGGCGCAATGGCCGTTCAAGGGCCCGTTCGACGTCATCTTCTGCCGCAACGTCGTCATCTATTTCGACGAGCCGACGCAGATGAAGATCTGGTCGCGCTTCGCCGGCATGCTGAACACCGACGGACATCTTTACATAGGCCATTCCGAGCGCGTGTCGGGTGACGCCAAGGCGCACTTCGACAACATCGGCATCACCACCTACCGCCATACCGGCAAGTTTCATGGAGGACGGGCATGACCGCTCCCGCGCGCGTTCTCGTCGTTGACGACTCAGCCACCATGCGTGGCCTCATTACCGCTGTCCTGAATGCCGATCCTGATGTGACCGTCGTCGGACAGGCGGCCGATGCCATGGAAGCACGCCAGGCGATCAAGCAGCTCGACCCTGACGTCGTCACCCTCGACATCGAAATGCCGAACATGAATGGCCTCGAATTCCTCGACAAGATCATGCGCCTGCGGCCGATGCCGGTCATCATGGTCTCGACGCTGACGCACAAGGGCGCCGAGGCGACGATTGCCGCACTCGAAATCGGTGCCTTCGATTGCGTCGGCAAGCCGCATCCGGGCGACCCGCATCCCTTCGCCGGCCTCGTCGACAAGGTGAAGGCGGCCGCGCGCTCGCAACGCAAGTTCATCATCACCGGCAACAAGGTGGCGGCAGCGCCTGCCGCTGCCAACGCGAACACCGCCTCGGAATATCGTGCCGGTCGCAAGATCATCGCAATCGGCGCCTCCACCGGCGGCGTCGAAGCGCTGATCACGGTGCTGCAGAAGTTCCCGGCCAACTGCCCGCCGACGGTCATTACGCAGCATATGCCGCACACCTTCACGAAGAGCTTTGCCGAGCGGCTGAACCGCCTGTGCGCTCCCACGGTCCAGGAGGCGACGGACGGCGCGCGCCTTGAGATCGGCAAGGTCTATCTGGCGCCGGGCGGCGAGCGTCATCTGCAGGTCGCCAACCCGACTGCACCCTGTTGCCGCCTGGTCGACCGCGAACCGGTCAACGGGCATCGCCCGTCGGTGGATGTGCTGTTTGATTCCGTTACTGAACTTGCCGGCCGCAATGCGATCGGCGTCATCCTGACCGGCATGGGGCGCGACGGCGCCTCCGGTCTCCTGAAAATGCGGCATGCCGGGGCAAAGACCTTCGGACAAAACGAAAAGACGTGCGTCGTCTACGGCATGCCGAGAGTCGCCTATGAATTGGGCGCCGTTGAAACTCAGCTCCCCCTCGGATCCATCGGGGAGGAGGTCCTGAAAGCAGCGGCGCTCCGCAAGGAAGGAAGCGAATAATGTCCATCGCCGAAAAAATCAAAGTTCTGATCGTCGACGATCAGGTGACGAGCCGTCTGCTCTTGGGCGATGCCCTCCAGCAGCTCGGTTTCAAGCAGATCACCGCTGCCGGTGACGGGGAGCAGGGCATGAAGATCATGGCCCAGAACCCGCACCATCTGGTGATCTCCGACTTCAACATGCCGAAAATGGACGGTCTTGGCCTCTTGCAGGCGGTCCGTTCCAACCCGGCAACCAAGAAGGCGGCCTTCATCATTCTGACGGCCCAGGGCGATCGCGCACTGGTTCAGAAGGCGGCGGCCCTCGGCGCCAACAACGTACTGGCCAAGCCCTTCACCATCGAAAAGATGAAGGCTGCGATCGAAGCCGTATTCGGGGCGCTGAAATGAACATGGAAGCCGCCGGCAAGCGCGTGCATGTCATCCAGGGCGAGTACAAGGTCTTCAACGATCCCAATGTCGTGCTGTCGACCATTCTCGGCTCCTGCGTGGCTGCGTGCATGCGCGATCCCGTAGTCGGCGTCGGCGGCATGAACCATTTTCTGCTGCCCGGTTCCGCGACGTCGCCTGCTTCCGGCGGCGACGCGACCCGCTACGGGGTCCATCTCATGGAACTCCTGATCAACGGACTGCTGAAGCAGGGCGCGCGTCGAGATCGTCTTGAAGCCAAGATCTTTGGCGGCGCAAAGACGATCGCGCGCTTCTCCAATGTCGGCGAACAGAATGCCGCTTTCGCACGGCAGTTCCTGCTCGACGAAGGCATCCGCATCGTCGGCGAAAGCACTGGCGGCGAGCACGGCCGCAAGCTCGAATATTGGCCGTCCAGCGGCCGGGCCCGGCAATATGCCCTGACCGGCGTCGAGACGCAGCGCACCGTGCAGATGGAGGAGCGCCCGATCATCGCGCCGAAGCCGGCCGAAAGCTCGATCGAATTCTTCTGATCCTGCGAGGCAGGCGCCTCGCAGGCCGCAAATACGACCTACTACCGAAGCCCCGAGCCACGTGAGACATACCAATGCAGACCGACTACCAGGGCCACATGCCACACGTGGAAGAAGCACTGCCCGAAGTGCTGATGCGAATCGTCACCGAACTGCATGACGTCGCCTATCTGATCGAACGGATCGAACCGCAACTGGCCGGCGATGAGGGGGCCGATGCGCTCGCCAACCCGGACAAGATGATGCTGCTACAGGGCATTGACCTTGCAGTGCAGAAGACGCGCGGCCTTGCGGAGTTCATCGACACCATAACGGCGTCGATCCCCGACGACTGGCTGGTCGACGTGACGACGGCCGTCAGTCTCGTCAAGCTTGCCGATATGAAGAAGGCACTTGGCAACGGCATGTTGCGCCACGGCCACTCCCAGCCGCTGACCAAGGCCGCCGGTGATTTCGAGGCGTTCTGACGCCTGATATCCGCAAGGATGCGGCGAGAACGCCGAAATATCCCTGTAAAATCAGCGACCTGCTGCGCTACTTTTGGCGCAGCCTTCTATGTGGTTGCCCTGTGCTGCCACCTTCGGCGACGCCCCTTGCGCGGTGGATAAACCCGCGCACATCGCCGATTGCCAGGCCGATCCGGCCCATCAAGCCAATTTCGCGCAAGTTTCGTTTCCTACGGTCCCGATCGGGGCTGGTAGATTCGCGCGCATTGGAAGTCGATACAAAGCATGTCGATACCCGCCAAACCCGAATGTTGGAACTGCGCAGGGCGCTCGGCCGATGACCGGCTTGAAGGTCCTGCGATACTGGGTGCGGAAACAGAATGAGTCTGTTGGATCAACTCTCGACGGTCACGAAGAACCTGAGCAATCTCGGGCAGGGCAAGCTGATCGCGCTGGCGGCAGCCGGCATTGTCGCGGTCGGCCTGGTGCTCGGGGCGGGCATTTACGTCAACAGACCCTCGTTCGAGACGCTCTATGTCGGGCTCGAACGCAGCGATGTCACCCAGATCAGCATCGCGCTGGCTGAGGCCAATATCGATTTCAATGTCGGCTCCGATGGCGCCAGCCTCCAGGTTCCCGTCGGAATGACGAGCAAGGCCCGCCTGCTGCTCGCAGAGCGTGGCCTGCCGAGCAGTGCCAATGCCGGCTACGAGCTCTTCGACAATGTCGGTTCGCTCGGCCTCACCTCCTTCATGCAGGAAGTGACGCGGGTGCGTGCGCTCGAAGGCGAAATCGGCCGCACTATCCAGCAGATCTCGGGCATCGCCGCCGCGCGCGTCCACATCGTGATGCCGGAGCGCGGCAGCTTCCGCAAGGCCGATCAGAACCCCACAGCCTCGGTCATGATCCGCGCCAGCGCCACCGTTGGCCGCAGCGCCGCCGCTTCGATCCGTCATCTCGTCGCCTCTTCCGTACCGGGGCTCGACGTCGATGACGTGACCGTGCTCGATTCGACCGGGCAACTGCTCGCCTCCGGCGACGATCCGGCCAACAGCGCTCTCAACCAGTCGCTCGGCGTCGTCCAGAACGTACAGGGCGAGCTTGAGAAGAAGATCGACAATGCGCTCGCCCCCTTTCTCGGAATGGACAATTTCCGTTCGAGTGTCACCGCGCGGCTGAACACCGATACCCAGCAGATCCAGGAAACGGTCTTCGATCCGGAATCGCGGGTTGAGCGCTCGACACGCGTGACCAAGGAAGAGCAGAAGTCCAGCCAGCAGCAGCCGGACAATGCCGCGACCGTCCAGCAGAACATTCCTCAGGCCACCCCGACCGGTGGCGCCGGTCCGAAGTCGAGTGACGAGGCCGAGAAGAAGGAAGAGCAGACCAATTATGAGATCAACAGCAAGACGATCGCGACCGTCAAGAACAGCTACACGATCGAACGCCTCTCCGTAGCGGTCGTCGTCAACCGTGGTCGTCTGGCCGCGATGGTTGGCGAGCCGGCCGACCAGGCAAAGATCGACGCCTATCTCGCCGACATGCAGAAGATCGTGGCTTCCGCCGCCGGTCTCGATACGAACCGCGGCGACGTCGTGACCCTGACCGCCATGGACTTCGTCGAAACGCAGCTGCTCGACCAGGCTGTCGCCGGCCCCGGGGTGATGGAAACGCTGACCCGCAATCTCGGCGGCATCATCAATGCCCTTGCCTTTATCGTGGTGGCCGCTCTGGTCGTCTGGGGCATGCGGCCGCTCGCCCGCCAACTCGGGTTTGGCAGCACGGCCGGCCAGCTGGAAGGCGAAGCCGCCGGTCTCGAACTGCCCGACTTCTCTCCGGCCACTGCCGGTGCCGGCGGAGCGCTCATGGACGGCTTCGGGTCGGACTTCGGCTTCGACAGCACCGACGACCTGCTCAACATGGGCGACGAGGGTGGCTTCAACCGCCGCGTCAAGGAAGGTCCGGAACGGCGCCTGGCGCGTATGGTCGAGATCAGCGAAGAACGCGCGGCGAAAATCCTGCGCAAGTGGGCCCTCGACAAGGCCGCCTGATACCGCAGCAACCCCTGACGAAATCAAACAGATCCCGCCCGTGTGGCGGGATTTGTGTTTGTGGCGTCGCTGCCGCGCGTCAGGCTTCGTCGTTTATGTTCGGACCAAATATTGTGAGAGTCCGGGTGCGTTCGCCGTCACCGCCGCAAAATTGCTTCAAGTTTCGAAGCGAGGCCGCTGAGTCCCGTCGGAAGCCGAGGATGGTAACATTTTAACGATATCTTAATTTATAGATTCATTGCGCGCGCATGGCGTGCATTCGTCGCGGGCATCTACTGTGCCGGATTCTGGTTATACATAGTCAAACTGAAATATAACTTCGAATAGCGTCAAACTTATTCTAAGTATTTCACAATTTATATATTGGTAAAATGACAGGTGCCCGAAAAAATCCTGATGCATTTCAGCCACAGCTGTGAATACAAAGTATAATTTCTTGAGGTTCTAATTTTCGAATATCGACAATAAACGCCCGTTTACTGGGCAAAACTGCGCCTGACGCGTTATTCGGGACCGCGGCAGCCGCGCGGCCATGACGGGATTTCAAGTCGAAAATCGTTCTTTATCAATGTGTTGTGCCTAGGCTTCGGCGCTAAAGGTCACTGGAGGGAGCAGGCGAGGCCGGTCTAGAGCGAATCGGTCCACGCGCGGGATGTGAAGTAAATAGCCAGAACAGGGCGGTGGTATTTTTCTCGTGGCGATGTACATTTTTAACAGTTGATTCGCGTCCTGATCTGCGACTGGTGGTGATATTCGGCTTCGGCCGGCTGTTGGCGGCGACAGTGCAAGTGCAGTTCCGGGATGGGAATCCGGTACGGGGGCTGAACTCATGGACATTTCGCAAGCAGACATTGCTGTCTGGCCTTTGCCGACGGCACCGACACGTGCACGCGGCGGCGGTTTCTCGCGCGAGCAGCTTTTGCGAAGGCTGGGGGAAGTCGCCGGTCGGGGCGGTCTTGGCAGCGGTCTCGCGGCGCTGACCGAATATGTCGGCGCGAGCCACTATCTTCTGGCGCGCTACGATATCTCGCAGGACAACGGTCTCGATTTCGTGGTCTGTTCCAATTGGCCCTTCGATGTGGTGCGGCGTCTCTCCGGCGTCGTCACGTCGCTCCACGCCAAGACGACCGAACTCGAGAAATGCCTGGCGGTGCTGCAGCCGTGCTTCTACGCGCTGCCCGATGATATCGACCTGCCGCGCGGCATCAGCCGCGAATATTGCGCAATCACCTTCAACGTCGGACGCCTGCGCTTCTCGCTGATGCTTCTCGTGCCGGAAGACGTGATCCTGTCGCAGGAGAGCCTGCGGGATGTCACGCTGCTGGCCGGTTACCTCGCGAGCTTCACGACGCGCGCCGAAGTTCGGCACGATCGAGACTTCGAGTTGACGGAGCGCGAGCTCGAATGCCTCTTCTGGATCGCCGAGGGCAAAACCAGCGAAGAGATTGCGGTGATCCTCGGAATCTCGCGCAACACCATCAACAACTACATCACCAGCGTCATGCGCAAGACGGCGACCAGGACGCGATCGGAAGCAATAGCCTACGCGGTGCGCAACAATCTTGTGTGAGGAACGGGCGCGATGACGCATTTTCTCGGTGGTGGGCGGATCGACGACGACCACAAGCTCGCCAGACAGGGCAACCGCGCCGCACGCGCAGCGACCCTGGTCACGCGTCTTCAGGCCATGCAGCGGCAGATCAACGCCAAGCATTTCGCTGTGCTGCGCTTAAGCGGCAAAGGCGCGACCCGAAA
This sequence comes from Ensifer adhaerens, assembly GCF_028993555.1. Classification (NCBI taxonomy): domain Bacteria; kingdom Pseudomonadati; phylum Pseudomonadota; class Alphaproteobacteria; order Hyphomicrobiales; family Rhizobiaceae; genus Ensifer; species Ensifer adhaerens. The sequence continues at coordinate 297,923 of NZ_CP118610.1, forward strand.
GCTGACCTGCGTTCTCGACAACTGGGGGCTTACGGCCGAAGCGAACGCCCACGATCTCATCACGGCCTATGGCGAGGAACTGGTTGCCCACCTCGATCAATCGCTGTTGCCGGTGCTCTGGAACGGGGCGGGAGAGCATCAGGCCGCTGAAGTCTCGGAACTCGCGCCCTTTGCGCATCGGTTGAAAGTGCGCAAGCTTGCCTATTCGGGCATTGCCTTTCCTGTCAGGCTCGGCGCCCAGGGCAACGGCTACGTCATCTTCGCCGGCAGCTACGTCGATGCCTCGACCGAACAGGTGGTGGATCTGCATGGTCGCAGCTGCATGATCATGACCGACCTGCTGGCCGCCGATGAAAAGCGCATGGCGCCGGCCGAGACCTTGAGCGACCGCGAGATCGCCTGCCTGCAGATGGCGGGCGACGGCCACATCAGCGAAGAGATTGCCGAGCGCATGGGCCTCTCCGTCCATACGGTCAACGCCTATCTGGGCGCGGCAACCACCAAGCTCGATTCGGTCAACCGCATCCAGGCGATCGCCAAGGCGATCCGCCTTGGCTACATCAGCTGACGTCTTTCAGGAGGTGAGGGCCCGGCCGCACCTCGATCGCGCTGAGCACTGGGGCACTGCTTGCCAAGTCTCGCGCGTGCCGATTTGGCCGCTCAGCTTGCGAGCGGCAACTCGTAGGTCTTGACGAATTTGGCATCTTCCAGGCTCCTTGCCAGGAACGCAGTGTTTTCGTCCGGGTCGGCCGCCGGGTTCTGGAAGCTGATATGGCTGATTTCGATGCCGGCCGTCTCATTGCCGAGGGACAGGCGGACATAGATGGTGACGCCGCGGGGCTTGAGTTCCAGGTCGAGCACGATTTCCGGCTCGCAATCCCAATCCAGATTGTAGTTGCCGCCGAGGCCGAAGTTGACCGTGCCTGGCAGAAAGTAGAGTTCTGCCGCCGATTCGACGAGATCGGCCAGTGAGGCGTAGGATTCGAACCGCAAGAGTGCGATGAAATCGGCGGCGTCGATGAGCCGCAGTTCAGTCGCCACGGGGCGGATTGCTTCAGCTACGATCTGTTCCCGCTTCTCGGAGAATTCGCACTTTTTCATCGGAGTTATGTCATCCGTTTTGGTTGCGACGCATGCACCCTGTGAATGAGCTCGGCAACAGCCTTGTAAAACACGGGTGGAATCACACTATCGACCGAGACTTGTGCAAACATGGAGCGTGCAAGTGGCGGATCCTCGAAGACGGGGATGCCATTTTTCTCTGCAATTTCGCGGATTTTCAGGGCGACCAGATCCTGGCCCATCGCCACGACGATGGGCGCGTCGCTTTCCTCGCGAACGTAGCGCAAGGCGACCGCGTAGTGGGTCGGGTTGGCGATGACGAGCGTGGCGCGCGGTACGGACGAAATCATCCGCTTGCGCGCCCGGTCACGCTGCATCGAGCGCAGGCGTGCCTTGACGATCGGGTCGCCCTGGGCCTGCTTCATTTCCTCCTTCACCTCCTGCTTGGTCATCATCAGTTCGGTGTACCAATGGTGCCGAGACCAGAAGAGGTCGGCGATCGCCAGAACCGCGGTCGCAAACAGGATGACGATCATGATCTGGTTGAGATCGTTCGCCATCGTTGAAAACATCGTGACCGGATCGGAGAACATCAGGTCGAGCGTCGCGAAGTAGTCGTTCCACAGCACCAGCACGACGACGACGGAGACGATGATGATCTTGAACAGCGACTTGCCGAACTCGACCAATCCCTGCACGCCGAAGATGCGCTTGAAACCGCCTATCGGCGAAATGCGGTTCAGCTTCGGCTGGACACGGTCGAGGACCGGTCGCGGCAGGTTCTGGAAGATCGAGGCGGCGACACCGAAGATGATGAGCAGTACGAAAGCCGGAATGAGCAGTGCGGTCGATTTCCACGCCAGATGGGTAATGAGCGCCACGACGTCGGTCGAGTTTTCCAGCCGCCAGGCTTCGGGCTGCTCGAAGATGTCCTTGAGGGCCTCGGCCACGGTGCTAACGCCGTCGGCAAGGAAGAAGACGAAGAAGATGTAGATCGCGAGCGTCGAGGCGAACATTGTCGCCTCGCGGGAGAAGGGCACATTGCCCTTCTCGGCTGCGTCGGAGATCTTCTTCTCGGACGGGGCCTCTGTTTTGCTGTCTTTATCCTGATCATCAGACATGAAGCAGGAAGCTCCGGTTACATCCAGGCAGTGCCGTTCGCGTCGTCCTTCAGCGCCGCGCGCCCGGTCGGGGGCGCAAGGTTCGCTGCAACACGTTGAGCTGCCGCGCACTCCTCAAATCGAGGTCGATCCAAGGAGATGCAGTAGTGAACCCGGAGGGTAGGGCAGGCAAGCGTTGAGCCCCGGCTTTCGCCAGGGCTCAACAGGAAATACGATAAGGAAGGCGCGTGCCGGTCGTGGGCGCTGCGTGCGATCCACAGTCGCTCGCCGGATCAGGCCGCTTGCGCGTCCTTTTCCTTGAGTTCGAGCTGGCCGTTGGCTGCCAGGCGAATGGCTTCCTGGGTGATCGAACGCCGTGCGATCGCAATATCGCGCGGGTTGATGCCGGCATCGCCCATGGCAAGATCGGATTCGATCATGCGGCGTTGGCGTGCGCCGATCGAGGCGAGTACCGATTCGCGCAGTTCGCCCGTCGATCCGCGCAGCGCCATCGTGATGATATCGGTCGACACGTCGTTGAAGAGCTGTACGCGGCTGCGCTGCGGCATGTAGAGCACGTCGTCGAAGAGGAAGATCTTCGGGCGCACCTTGTTGGCGGAGGCCGTGCTGAGCGATTCGAGCGACGCGAGCAGGGTGTCCACCTGCGGCTTGTCGAGTTCGTTCATGACCTCGGCGATCTTGGCCGGGCCGGCCGAATTGCGTTCCGCTTCCATCTCGCCGATCATTTCCATGACCCGCTTCTCGATGATCGCGGCGGCTTTCGCATTGACGTCCTTCATGTTGACGGCGCGCTTCAGGATGTCCGGCCGCTGCTCTTCGGACAGCTGCAGCAGCACCTTGGCACCGAAGCCCGACGGCATCATCGACAATACGTAAGCGATGGTCTGCGGATGTTCCTTGGCAAGCTGTACCGATACGGCGACCGGGTCGCATTCCTGCAGGCGATCCCAGATGCTGGCCTCGTAGGACTGGAATGTGGCGCGGCGACCGAGCAGGCCATCGACTTCGTCCGGGGTCAGACCTTCTTCGAGGATGCTTTCGATCGCCTTGGCATTGTCCATCAGGCCGGCGCCCTCGGTGAAGAGGTCTTCGAACTCGTTGACGAGCGCTTCCAGCTCATGCGGCGGGATGGCGCGCAGCGACTGCGCCGCTGCGATGATCGACTGCAACTCGCTCTGGGTGAAGAACTTCAAGAGCTTGCTTGCCACGCCCTTGCCCATGGCAAGCAGAACGGCCGCCGCCTTGTCCGTCTGGCTGAGCGGCCTTGAAAGCGCCTGAGCCTCGAAACTTTCGAAATCCATCATGGATTCATCCTTCGCCCGGTCATTGGGCTCTATGACTTCTTGCTGCCCTTGATCTCGATGAGTTTGACGCCGAAACGGGTATCGTCGCCGTCGAGAACGGTAATTTCGCCACGGCCGATCACCCGGCCGTTGACCATGATCTCGACCGGCTCGCCGATCCGGCGATCCAGCGCGATCGTTGCACCTTCGTTCAAGTTCATGAGACCGGACACCTGCATGCGGCTTGTGCCGAGCACGATCTGGACGTCGATCGGGATATCCATGATCAGGTCGATATTGGCCGTCATGCCGCTGCCTGGCGGCGCGTCGATCGCAGCGTCAGCACCGTCGAAGGACGTCGCGCCGAAATCCGTGCCGCCGAAATCGCTCGAAGCGGAGCCGCCGCCGAGGTCGGCGCCGAAGTCGTTGGAGCCAAAGTCGGTGGAGCCGAAATCGCCGCCGAACGCGTCGAGGCCGCCGGCCGGTGCGCCGAATTCGCTACCGAAGTCGGTTGCCGCGCCAGCGGGTTCGCTGCCGAAATCCGAGCCGAAGGCTGCCGGCGCATCAGTATCCTGCTTTAGGACACCGCGCAGGTCATTGATCGCCTGGTCGAGTTCCATGTCTCCGACAGCGGCTTCTGCCTGTTCGTTGATGGGTGCTTTCTTGGGTGCCATGTGAGAACTATTCCAGTTGAAGCTTGCCTCAGGCATGCTGCGAGCGCGGCAGGCCGATTTAACTCATGATGTGGCGAAGGATGTCCTGCTCTGAGCCGTGGGTATCCTTGACCCGAACGGTATATTTCGACCCCGATCGTCCGAATTCGCAGACATAAAGGTCGCGGCCATTGGCGTTGACGTCGACGCGCACGTCCTGGGCGTCGTGGAAGGGAATGACGTCACCCGCCTGCAGCCGGCTGATCGTTTCGAGCGTCAGGCTCTCGAGACGGATGCGCGCCTCGATCGTGACGGCAGAGCGGCGAACCTGCTCTTCGAGCTGCTCGGTCCATTCGGCCTTCGCCTTGCGCTGCTGGCCGCTGCCCTTCGGGAAGACGATGGTGGTCTTCAGGAGCACGCTCTGGGGGACGATGACGGAGAAGGTGGACATGACCGGGCCGAAGCCGATCGTCATGTCGATGGCGCCGGCATGAGTGTCCTCGATCATGGGATCGGGCTTGGGGCGCGATGCACTATTGAGCGGACGTTCGACGATCGCTTCGAAACCGCCCGGCGCGTTGACGGCAGTGCGCAACACGTCGGCGATCTTTTCGAAAAGCGGCACGGCGACGTCGATCTCGATCTGGGAGAGCGCACGCGGCTGCGGCTCTTCTATCCCGGCGGGCTCGGCACCGAGCAGCGCCTCGACGAGGGTGATGATGATCGGGCTGTCGCAGCCGATCTGGAAATCCGCGCACCAGTTGCGCAAGGACACGTCACTGATCACCACGCCGGTACCAAGGCCGGCGATCAGTTCCTTGCGGAGCCCCGTGCGGAAACCGGCATAACCGATCGTGACGTCAAGACCCGTTTCGGCCCGGCAGATGTCAGGCAGGAACTCGCCGAAGACCTGGCCGAGCTCGAGTGCCAGCCGGCCGATGACCCGGTCGTCGCCGAGCGCGCCGGTCATGCGCGCCAGGAGTTTCCGGTCGAATGCGTGAACGTTGGATGTTGCCGAATTCATGGGATCAAGCCGCCTTGCTTTCGCCGCCGCCGCCGGGGTTCATCATTTCCTGCTCGACCGCGTCGATCGATGGACGCTCATAGGCCGAGATGGTCTTGCGGCCGTATTCGAGAGCGACCTGCGGTACCGAGCCGTTCATATAGGCAAGCAGCGTCTGCTTGACGATGATGTAGAGGCGGTTCTGCTTCTCGCGCACCGATTTGATGTTGGCGACCAGCGGCGCGACGATCGAATAGGACAGGAACACGCCAAGCAGCGTGCCGACGAGTGCGGCTGCGATCTTGGCGCCGAGAACTTCCGGCGCCTCGCTGATCGCGCCCATCGCCTTGATGACGCCGAGAACCGCCGCGACGATACCGATGGCCGGGAAGGCGTCGCCCATCGTGTTCAGCGCGTGATAGCACTTCATCTTGTCGTGGGTGATGGTCTGGATTTCTTCGTCCATCAGCGCTTCGATCTCGTGCGATCGGGCGTTGCCGATGATAATCAGGCGTACGTAATCGCAAATGAAAGCGGTCAGTTCCTTGTTCTTCAGAACCGTCGGCGCCGCCTGGAAGATCGAGGACTCTTCCGGGTTGTCGATGTGGCTTTCGATCTCGTTGCGCGACTTGGTGCGCAGGTCCCGCATCAGCGAATAGAGAACGCCGAGCGTGTCGAGATATTCGCGCTCCTTCGGCACCCTGTGGCGAAAGGCTTCGCCGAGCGCCTTGCCGGTATCCTTAACCACCTTCATCGAGTTGGCCATGATGAAGCCACCGATGCCGGCGCCGCCGATGATCAGCAGTTCGAAAGGCTGGTTGAGGACCTCCATGTGGCCGCCCATGGCCAGATAGCCGCCGAGAATACAGCCGAACGTCACAAGAAGCCCGATGATGATGTTCATTTTCGATACCTGTCGCGATCCTATTTTCCGCTAACGGGATAAGGTTTCATCCTTGCGTGAGGCTGGCCGGTGCGGGCGGTGGGGTCATTCATCGGAACAGGTTCGCGCAAGGCTATCCGGTCAGGATTTGCCAAGGCAGGGGCTTGCTCTGTCTGTGTCATTCCGGCAGGGGCGAACCGATCGTGACCACGACCTACACGAGCTACAAGCTGATAACGGCCGACTTGACGAAGTCGCTGGCCCGCGTGGCCGAGCAGCCGGATGTGGCGCGCGAGACGCAGTACTATCTGTCGAAGATCGGTGACATCAAAACGATCGACGATTTCTTCGCCGATACCAAGCTCTACAACTACGCCATGAAGGCCCACGGTCTCGAAGACATGGCCTATGCCAAGGCCTTCATGCGCAAGGTGCTGACCGAAGGCATCGACAAGGATGATGCCTTCGCCAACAAGCTGACCGACAGCCGCTACAAGCAGCTCGTCGAATCGCTGAACTTCGCCGCCCACGGCGCGGCCGCCACGTCCTTCGACCGTGCCCAGAAGGGCGTCGCCGACAAATATGCTCGCCAGACGCTGGAGCAGAACGCCGGTGAGGAAAATGCCGGCGTGCGGCTTGCCCTCTATTTTTCGCGCATGGCGCCGACGATCAACAGTGGCTACGCCATCATCGCCGATGAGGCGCTGGCCCAGGTGGTGCGCACCGCCCTGCAATTGCCGGACGAATTCGCCGCGACAAATGTCGATCGTCAGGCCGAGGCCTATGAAGCGGCGATCGATTTCAAGGATTTCCAGAATCCGGGCAAGCTGACCGAGTTTCTCGACCGCTTCACGGCACTCTGGGAAACCAAAAATTCAACGGACGGTTATGATCCGCTCGCAGTCTTCGGTTCTTCGAGCGGCTACGGCATCTCTTCCGATCTTCTCCTGTCCATCAACAGCCTGAAACTCGGGGGAAATTGAACGTGCAAACCGGTCTTTACGTCGCGATTTCGTCGCAGATGGCGCTCGAAAAGCGCCTTAATACACTTGCCGACAATATCGCGAACTCCGGCACCGTCGGTTTCCGTGGCACCGAGGTGAAATTCAACCAGATGCTCGGCGACACCAAGCCGACCAAGGTTGCCTATGTCAGCAAGGGCGAGGAGTTCCTGAACACCAGCAACGGCTCGCTGTCGCGCACGGGCTCGGCCCTCGACTTCGCGATCAAGGGTGATGCCTGGTTCCAGATCGAGACGCCATCCGGCCCGGCGCTGACGCGTGATGGGCGGTTCACGCTCACCGATACCGGCGAACTCGTCACCATCCGCGGCTATCCGGTGCTCGATGCCGGCGGAGCGCCGATCCAGCTCAACGGCGGCGGCGGCGAGATCACCGTCGGTGCCGATGGTGCGCTCCATCAGAACGGCGTTGCTGTCGCCTCGCTCGGTCTCTATGAGGCCGATTTCAGCAAGGGCTTCATGCGCCTCGACAACAGTGCGGTCCAGCCGGCGGCACAGGCCGAGCCGGTGGTCGATCGCTTCGACGTCGGCGTCATGCAGGGCTTCGTCGAGGAGTCCAACGTCAATGCCATCCAGGAGATGTCGCAACTGATCATGGTCACGCGCGCCTTCGACAACATCACTGCCCTGATGCGTGACAGCGAGGGATCGCTCGAAGAAGCGGTCAAGACGCTCGGCGGCAGTCGCTAATTTCTGACGGGTACCGGCATGCAACGCGAAGGCCTGAAGACAAGCACGGGATCGACCTCTCTGGCAGCACTTGCCGGCCTCGTCGAGCGCTATGCAAAGCCCGAATTCTCGATCGCTCCTGGCGGTCACGTGCAGACGATTTCGCCCGGTCACTACACGGTGACCGGCCTGTCGCGGCATGTGCGGCTCGGCGATTTCGTCGCGCACAAGAGCGTCACCGGAACGCATCTCGGCGAGGTGGTGCGGGTCGAGCCGGAGAAGGTGGTCGTCTGCCCGATCGAGCCCGGTGATCCGATCGGCATCCATGACACCGTGATCCGAAAGGGCGCCTTCCGCGTCGCGCCGACCGACCAGTGGTGTGGCCGCGCCATCAATGCGCTCGGCGAGCCGATCGATGGCCTCGGTCCGCTGCTGCAGGGCGATGTGCGCCGCTCGATCTCCAATACCGCACCGCCGTCGATGAGCCGCAAGCGGGTCGAGAAGGGGTTTCTCACCGGCGTCAGGGCAATCGACATCTTTTCGCCGCTCTGCCTTGGCCAGCGCCTCGGCATTTTCGCAGGCTCCGGCGTCGGCAAATCGACGCTGCTCTCCATGCTGGCGCGCGCTGACGCCTTCGACAAGGTGGTGATTGCGCTCGTCGGCGAGCGCGGTCGCGAAGTGCGCGAATTCATCGAGGATACGCTCGGCGACAACCTGGCGAAATCGGTCGCGGTGGTGGCGACCAGTGACGAGAGCCCGATGTTGCGCAAGATGGCGCCGCTGACCGCCGTCACCATTGCCGAACACTATCGCGACAACGGCGACAATGTGCTGCTGATCGTCGACAGTGTTACCCGGTTTGCCCATGCGATCCGCGAAGTGGCGACGGCGTCCGGCGAACCGCCGATCGCGCGCGGCTATCCGGCCTCCGTTTTCACCGAGTTGCCGCGCCTGCTCGAGCGCGCCGGCCCCGGTACCGAAGGCTCGGGGACGATCACGGCGATCATCTCCATCCTTGTCGATGGCGACAATCACAACGACCCCGTCGCCGATAGCACGCGTGGCATCCTCGACGGTCACATCGTGCTCGAACGCAGCCTTGCGGAAGAGGGGCGATATCCGCCGATCAATCCGCTCGCCTCGATCTCGCGCCTCGCGCGCAAGGCCTGGACTCCCGACCAGGAAAAGCTGGTGTCGCGTCTGAAGGCGCTGATCCATCGCTTCGAGGAAACCCGCGATCTCCGGCTGATCGGTGGCTACCGCCCTGGTGGCGATCCCGATCTCGACATGGCGATCAAGCAGGTACCGGTCATCTACGACGTGCTGACGCAGACCGCCGGTGAGCGGCCGGCGCAGGACGCCTTCGCCGATCTCGCCAATGCATTGAAGGCAGCGGCAATGGGCAATCAACCGGGCGCGAGAGCGAGGTGATGGCGGTGACCGATTACGATGCGGACGAAATGGTTCATCAGCGCAAGCGAAGCAGCCGCATGCCGATGACCGACAAGTTCCTGGCCGCGACCGGCGTAGCACTTGCCGCTTTCGCAACCTTCTTTCCCTGGTACGCTTTCTTCCACCAGGACAAGTTCACCATGCCGCCGCTTTGGCAGGGTTCCACCCGCGATCTGCCGGAGCGCGCCGCCCGCAACGTCGTCTCGGTTTCGCCGTTGGCGATGCCCGATGCCGACGGCGAGACCGTGGCGGCGATCGACCAGCTGACGACGGCGACCGTGCCCGGCATCGGTGACGGTCCGGGTCCGGAAGGGTCGGCTGCGGAAGAGGGGCTGTCGCAGCCCTTCCCGGGCAAGTCCGGTTTCAAGCTGATGCATGTCGCCAATGGCCGGGCGCTGATCGAGGACGCGAGCGGCATGTATATCGTGCGCATCGGCTCCGTCCTGCCTGACAACACCCGGCTTGCCACGCTCGAGCAGCGCGATGGCCATTGGGTGATGATCACCTCGTCAGGTGAAGTCTACCAGGCGAACTGAGCAAGCCTCACATCGTCAGCGTGATGGTCGCGTATCGCTTCGGATGCGCGACGCGCTGCTGTTCGTCCGTTGGTCGGCAGCGGCATGCAAGCGCTCCGATCGCACCTGTGTCCGACGAAAGTCCCACGCAAGATTACCGGCCTAGGTTCGCATCAACAAGCATGGAGCTTTTGATGCAACCGATTCAGCTTTTCGAACTCGCGTCCCGGCAGGCCCAGTGGCTGACCGTTCGCCAGAACGTGGTGGCCGGCAACATCGCCAATGCGAACACGCCGCACTACAAGGCGAAGGACGTCAAGCCGTTCGAAAGCGTGCTGCAGGATACCGGCATGCAGATGGCCGCGACCCACAAGGCGCATTTTACCGAAGGTCTTGAGGCCTCGCAGGTGGCCGAGGTCGGCATGGTCGACGGCGTGCAGATCCAGCAGTCCGGCAACAGTGTCGCGATCGAGCAGGAAATGATGAAGACCGGCGAGATCAAGCGCGACTACGAGCTCAGCGCCGGCCTTGTGAAGGCGTTTCACCGCATGATGCTGATGACGGTACGGAAGTAAGAACCATGGATCCATTGACCTCAGCCCTCAAGGTATCGGCCTCGGGCCTCCAGGCGGAATCGACCCGTCTGCGGATCGTCTCCGAAAACATCGCCAACGCCCGCTCGACCGGGGACGTGCCGGGTGCGGAGCCCTACCGCCGCAAGACCATCAGCTTTGCTGCCGAAGTCGACCGGGCAAGCGGCGCGTCGCTGGTCGAGATTGAACGGCAGGGCACGGATGATTCGGACTTCAACATCGAGTTTGATCCGGGCAACCCGGCCGCCGACGACAAGGGCATGGTCAAGTTGCCGAACGTCAACATCCTGGTCGAGATGGCCGACATGCGCGAAGCCAATCGCGCCTATGAGGCCAACCTCCAGACCATCAAGCAGTCCCGCGATCTGATTTCCCAGACAATCGACCTGTTGAGAGCCTCGCAATAATGATCGATGCAGTCAAATCCCTCGGCGCGTTCTCGGTCACCAAAGAGACCGACGGCACCCGTTCCACATCTTCCTCGTCGTCGATCTTCGGCATGCCGGCCGCCACGCCGGGCGTGCCGCAGGGACAAAGCTTCGCCTCGGTCCTCGGGGACATGGCGAGCGATGCCATCAACGCGATGAAAAAGGCCGAGGGCGCATCGCTCGACGGCATCCGCGGTCAGGCAAACACCCGTGAAGTTGTCGATGCCGTCATGAACGCCGAGCAATCGCTCCAGACGGCAATCGCCATCCGCGACAAGGTGGTCACCGCCTACCTCGAAATCGCGCGCATGCAGATCTGAAGGAACGAGACATGAAGGCCCTTTCCATTGCCGCCACCGGCATGAACGCCCAGCAGCTGAACCTGGAAGTGATCGCGAACAACATCGCGAACATCAACACGACCGGCTACAAGCGTGCCCGCGCAGAGTTCTCCGACCTGCTTTATCAAACCGAGCGCGCCCAGGGCGTGCCAAACCGCTCCAACCAGGCCATCGTTCCGGAAGGTGCTATCATCGGCCTCGGCGTCCAGACGGCTGCCGTGCGCAACCTGCATATCCAGGGCAGCATGGTCAACACCGGCAACGACTATGACCTGGCGCTGATGGGCCGCGGCTGGTTCCAGGTCGAGACGCCGGATGGCGAGACGGTCTATACCCGCTCGGGCGCCTTCAACAAGAATGCCCAGGGTCAGCTCGTGACCATCGACGGTTATACGGTCGTCCCCGGCATCACTGTTCCGCAGGATGCGACGGAAATCGCCTTCACCAGCTCCGGCCAGGTGATGGTGCGCATCGGCAACGACCCCGCGATGCAGGAAATCGGTCAGCTGACGATCGCCAACTTCGTCAACGAGGCCGGTCTCGAGCCGCAGGGCGACAACCTCTTCAAGCAGACGCCGGCTTCCGGCGACGCGATCGTCGGCACGCCGGCGGATCCGGGCTTCGCCCAGATCAAGCAGAAGTATCTCGAGGCGTCCAACGTCGATCCGGTCAAGGAAATCACCGACCTGATCTCGGCGCAGCGCGCCTACGAGATGAACTCCAAGATCATTCAGGCGGCCGATGAAATGGCGGCCACGGTGAGCAAGAACCTCAGGTAACGAAAGAGGGGGCAAACATGATGTTTCGCCGATCCGCAGACATCAAGGTTTTGAAAGGCGACAGTGCACCCAGGGCGCGTCGTCTGGCGGCAGGCGCTTTGCTTGCTGCCACCTTCCTGTTGCCTTCGGCGAGCCTTGCGGAGCGGCCGACGGCGGTGATCCCGACGCAGACCATCTATCCGGGCGAAACGATCGACCGCAGCCGCGTCGAGGTTGTCGACGTTACCAACCCGGATCTTGCGGACGGCTACATCAGGACCCTCAACGAAATCGACGGCAAGGTCACCAAGCGCACGCTTCTGCCGGGTCGGGTGATCCTCGCAAACGCACTGCGCGAGCAGTATGCCGTCGAGCGCGGTTCGACCGTGCGTCTAATCTTCAGCAACGGCGGCCTGACCATCAGCGCCGCCGGATCACCGCTCCAGGATGCCGCCGTCGGCGAACTGATCCGGGCGCGCAACATCGATACCGGCGTCATCGTTTCCGGAACGGTGATGGCCGACGGCACTGTCCATGTGGTGGCGAAATGAAAATGCTTGCCTGCAAATGGTTCCTGACGCTGGCCGTCGCGATCTCTACGGCGCTGACGCCGGCTTTCGGCGCGTCCAGGATCAAGGACGTCGCCTCGCTCCAGGCGGGACGCGACAACCAGCTCATCGGCTATGGCCTCGTCGTCGGCCTCCAGGGGACCGGCGACAGCCTGCGCTCCTCGCCGTTCACCGACCAGTCGATCCGCGCGATGCTGCAGAACCTCGGCATCTCCACCCAGGGCGGCGATTCCCGCACCCGCAACGTCGCTGCGGTTCTGGTGACGGCGACGCTGCCGCCCTTCGCAAGCCCCGGCAGTCGCGTCGACGTGACCGTAGGGTCACTCGGCGACAGCACCTCGCTTCGTGGCGGCACCCTGGTGATGACGTCGCTGTCCGGCGCGGACGGCCAGATCTATGCAGTCGCGCAAGGGTCCGTCGTCGTGACGGGCTTTGCCGCCCAGGGTGATGCGGCAACCCTCAACCAGGGGGTGACGACGGCCGGGCGCGTGCCCAATGGCGCAATCATCGAGCGCGAGCTGCCGTCCAAGTTCAAGGATGGCTTCAACCTCGTTCTGCAGCTGCGCAACCCGGATTTCTCGACGGCTGTCGGCATGGCGGCGGCGATCAACAAGTATGCCGCCCAGCAATATGGCGGTCGCATTGCGGAGGCACGCGATTCCCAATCCGTCCTCGTCGAAAAGCCGAAGATGGCCGATCTCGCCCGGCTGATGGCCGATATCGAGAACATCGTCATCGAGACGGACGTCCCGGCCCGCGTCGTCATCAACGAGCGCACCGGCACGATCGTGATCGGCCAGGACGTTCGCATCAACGAAGTGGCGGTGAGCTACGGCACCCTGACCGTCGAGGTCAGCGAGACGCCGACGGTGGTTCAGCCGCTGCCATTCTCGCGCGGACGAACGGAGGTGGAACCGAACACCACCATCAACGCGCAGTCCGATGGCGGCACGGTGGCGATCCTCAACGGATCGAGCCTTCGCTCGCTCGTCGCCGGTCTTAACAACATCGGTGTCAAGCCGGATGGCATCATCGCCATCCTGCAAAGCATCAAAACGGCCGGGGCCCTTCAGGCGGAGCTAGTGCTGCAATGACGGCTAACATGAACCCATCTTTCGGCAAGGTCCGCAATCTGTTGCTTGTCGGCGCGGCCGCCGCTTCGATGCTGACGATGCCCGGCGCCTTCGCCCAGGACGTTACAGCGCCTCCGGCAGCCGACGCAACGCAGAACGAGATTCAGCAGTTCTGCACCAACATCGCCGACGCCGCCCGCGACCAGCGCTACGTGCTGCAGCGCAAGGACCTCGAGACCTTGCAGGCAAGCATCGACGAACGCATCGCGACGCTGGAGAAGCGGCGCGATGAATACGAGGACTGGCTGAAACGCCGCAACGATTTCCTGAAACAGGCCCAGCTCGGTCTTGTCGACATCTACAAGACGATGAAGCCGGATGCGGCTGCCGGCAAGCTGGAAATGGTCAATCCGGAGATCGCCGCGGCAATCGTCATGCAGCTGCCGGCACGGCAGTCGTCGCTGATCCTCAGCGAAATGACGGACGAAAAGGCGGCAACTCTTACCAACATCATCTCGAGTGCCAGCGACCCGAACACCTCGAAGGAACCATCATGAAAATGCGTCTAACGGCCATGCTGACCGGTGCCGCCCTCCTCGCGGGATGTCAGAACCAGGCGCTCAACGAGATCGGTCGGGCGCCTTCGATGAGCCCGATCGGCAGTGGTCTGCAATACTCCCAGACGCCGCAGCTTGCGATGTATCCCAAGCAGCCGCGCCAGATGACGAACGGCTATTCGTTGTGGAACGACCAGCAGGCGGCGCTGTTCAAGGATGCGCGCGCGATCAATGTCGGCGACATCCTGACGGTCGATATCAAGATCAACGAAGGCGCGACCTTCGACAACAAGACCGACCGTAGCCGCAAGAATTCGAGTGGCTTCAACGTCGGCGCCAACGGCAAGTCGCAGACGAGCGATTTTGACTGGTCCGGCGAACTGAAATATGGCTCGAACACCAAGACCGAGGGCGACGGCACGACGGAGCGCTCGGAAAAGCTGCGGGTGCTCGTTGCTGCCGTTGTCACGGGGGTTCTCGAAAACGGTAACCTGTTGATCAGTGGCTCGCAGGAAGTGCGCGTCAATCACGAGCTGCGCATCCTCAACGTAGCCGGCATTGTCCGGCCGCGGGACGTCGACGCCGACAACGTCATCTCCTACGACCGCATTGCCGAGGCGCGTATTTCCTATGGTGGCCGTGGTCGCCTGACCGAAGTGCAGCAGCCGCCCTACGGTCAGCAGTTCATGGATCTATTTTCGCCGATCTGATCGGCAGGGAACGGCAAGATGGAAGAACTCGATCCCGGCAACGCTTCGAAGCCGCCGTCGAAGATCATAACGATCGCGGTCGTCGCCGTTCTGACGCTGGTCGCCGGCGGCGGCGGCTGGCTGGTCGGCGGCCTGCTCGCGCCGCCTCCGCCGAAGGAACAGGTCGAGGCGACCAAGGAACCGGCCGCCAACGCCACGGGCGAAGAGGGTCTGCCCAAGGTCGCTACCGAAGCGAACGGTGTCGTCCAGCTGGAGCCGATCACCACCAACCTCGCCTATCCCTCCGAGAACTGGATACGGCTCGAGGTGGCGCTGCAGTTCGACGGCGCGCCCGATCCCAAGTTGGCGGAGCAGATCCACCAGGATATCGCCGCTTACATGAAGACGATCTCGTTGCAGCAGATCCAGGGTCCGCGCGGCTTTCAATATCTCCGGGATGACATTCAAGAGCGGGTTGACCTGCGCTCCGATGGGCGCGTAACCAATGTGATGTTCAGAACCTTCGTCATCCAATGATTCGGTAAATGGTCCGGCTAGTCGCCTTTATAGTTGCCATGATGGCGATGTCCGGTATTGCCGGCGCCCAGAGTTTTCCCTCTGACATCCTGAATACGCCTATCGACGGGTCGGCCGCTTCGTGGATCATCCGCACCTTCGGTCTTTTGACCGTTCTGTCGGTGGCCCCGGGCATCCTGATCATGGTCACCAGCTTTCCGCGCTTCGTGATCGCCTTTGCGATCCTGCGCACCGGCATGGGCCTGGCAACGACGCCATCGAACATGATCATGGTGTCGCTGGCCCTGTTCATGACCTTCTATGTCATGGGGCCGACTTTCGATCGCGCATGGCGCGACGGCATCGATCCACTCATGAAGAACCAGATCACCGAGGCCGAGGCGATCCCGCGGATCAGTGAACCGTTCCGCGAATTCATGCTCGCCAACACCCGCGACAAGGATCTGCAGCTCTTTATCGATATTGCCAAGGAAAAGGGCCAGACGGTGGTCGTCGACGACAAGGTCGACCTCAGGGCGGTCGTGCCGGCCTTCATGATCTCGGAAATCCGTCGCGGCTTCGAAATCGGCTTCCTGATCATGCTGCCGTTCCTGGTGATCGACCTGATCGTTGCCACCATCACCATGGCCATGGGCATGATGATGCTGCCGCCTACGGCGATCTCGCTGCCCTTCAAGATCCTGTTCTTCGTGCTGATCGACGGATGGAATCTGCTCGTCGGCAGCCTCGTGCGCTCCTTCAGCTAGAGCGCGTGGCGTTCTTTCAGAATCGCTTCTTGCGCTTCAAGTTCTTGATGTTTCGCAAGTCGTTATCGCAAAACCGTGCGCATTTTGTGCGACAGGCTTTAGATAACTCGCATCAAAGGGGCAGGCGCTTCTCAAACGCGCAAACAGAAAGGCAGCGCCTCGGCGCTGCCTTTCGACGTTCAAGCGCTGGGTATCGGATCGCTTAGCGCGCGAACGAGCCAGCTCGTACCGGTAGGGCTGGAACGTCGATGTGATCCGGCGACAGACCCTTCTTCGCCCGGTCCGCCATCATTTCGTAGCCCTGTTCCAGGTGGCGGCAGAAGCGTTCGGCATCGAACAGCGGCATGCGGAAGCGGTTTTCCTCGAGCGTCTTGCGGTAGTCGGGAAGCCTGTCGCGGTTGTTATAGAGTGCAACCGCTTCGCGAATGTAGTCCTCCGGTCCGGTGGCAACGAGTTCCGGCACGCCGATGGCGTTGAGCAGGCTCTCGCTCACGCGCGACGCGAAGTTGGTGCCCTTGAAGGTCAGAACCGGCAGGCCAGCCCAGAGCTGCTCGGAAGTCGTCGTGTGGCCGTTATAGGGATAGGTGTCGAGACCGACATCGGCGACCGGGATACGGCTGATATGGTCCTGATAGAAAACCTTCGGGCAGACGATGATGCGCTTGGGATCGATACCGGCGCTCTTGAACTTTGCGATGATGTTGGCTCGCGAGTCTGCGCGGCTGCACATCAGCCACAGCACGCTGTCCGGGGTCTGCTGCAGGATCTCGATCCACATGTTGATCGTCTGCAGCGAGATCTTGCGGTTGGCATTGAACGACGCGAAGACGAACGCATTCTCGGGCAGACCGAGCTGGCGCCGCGACATCGGCTGCGGCAGCGGGCGGCTGAAGGGGTCGTTCGGCTGATAGGTCTCCGGCAGGCGGCAGTATTTTTCGTAGTAGTGTTTTTCGCTCCCGTCGGGCAGGACGAAGGGATCGCCGATGATGTAGTCGAGATCGACGTTGACGTTGGTGCCGGGGAAACCGAGCCAGCTGACCTGAATGGGCGCGGCCTTGTGGTTGAAGATTGTCGCCCGGCTTTCGAGCGTGTGCCCCTTCAGATCGACGAGGATGTCGATGTTCTCCGACCGAATGACCGCCGCGGCCTGTTCATCGGAGAATTCGCCGATCTGGATGATGTTGCCCCATTTTTCACGGGAACCGTTGTCTCGCGCGACGTTGCTGGGTGACGTGTGGCAAAACAGGGTGACTTCGAAGCGCGTGCGGTCATGCGCCTCCAGCGCCGCGGCCATCAGCTTCATGGTCGCGTGATCGTGCCAGAAGTCGGAAGATACATAGCCGATGCGAATACGATCGCCCCAGGCATGCGCCATGGACCGGCGGACCTCGGTGTTCTCCGGCGGGAAGGGGCGATATTGCGCACCGGCGATGCGGTTGAGCCTTTCATCGCCACACCAGGTGACGTGGTAGTATGGCGCTTCCGATGCAAGGGTGTCGTCCTGGCCGAGCTTCAGGGCTCTTTCGATCTCGCGGTGGTGTTTCTCGACCTCCGGATAGTCGTTGGCTTCACGGGCATAGACGAGATAGGCCGAGCGCAGCGTCGTGTTCTTCGGGTAGGACTTGAAGAGATTGGCGACGGCTTCGCGATCCTGCACGTCACCGACATCCGCGGTCAGAAGCTTGAATGCGAGCGATTGGTGATAGCGATTGGCGCTGGTCGAGAGCGGCGCCTTGAACAGGCCGAGAATTTCTTTCTGATCGCGTTTCAGGAAAATCGAAGCAATGATGAAGGCGATATCCGGATCGGTCTTCGCCTTTTCCAGAAGCGGCAGGCCGATCGCAAGCGCTTCGTCTTCGTGCCCGTTGGTGAAATAGAGCTTCATCGCCTCGGTGAGATAGTCCTGCGACCGTGAACCGCCGGCCTCCCCGGCGAGCTGGTAGGCGCGCGCCGCTTCGGGCTTAAAGCCGAGTTTCAGCAGAACCTTGGCGAGCAGGACGTAGGTCTTGGTATCCCGATTGATGTTCATCAGGATGTTGAGCTGGTCGAGAGCGTCCGTGTAGTGGCCCTTCTGGTATTGCCGGGAAGCGGTCGAGAAAATGGCTTGGGCGTTCACTGATAGCTCCGTCGTATGGGCTGCCGGCATCAAGGCTTGGCACTCGATGTCGCAAAGCAGGTCTCGCAGCCATCCTAGTAATGGGAGCTTGCCTCAGGCATGACGCGATGGCCCCTAGATCAAGGCCTGGTCCTGTCTCGCAAGGGGCCATTCGAATGGCACGTCTAGTACCCCGGACCATCCACTTAAGGCGTTGTTAAGTATAAATTATCTCTCGCCGAGACCGCTTCGGCATTTAAGGAATTCGCAAGCATTGGGCTCGATATTCGGCCTCACATGACGGGTTTGGTTTCTTCCGAGATAGTCGTTGGAACCGAGAGGCATGAAGCCGATCCATCATCACCGGTAGTGTAAACAGTCCGGTATGTCCCCCAATCGTCTTAAGTAAAAAAGGGACACTCTAATGACGAGCATCATGACCAATTCCGCCGCAATGGGCGCTCTTGCTACCCTGCGTTCGATCAACTCGGATATGGAAACCACCCAGGACCGCATCTCGTCGGGCCTGCGCGTCGGCAACGCTTCCGACAACGCCGCTTACTGGTCGATCGCAACCACCATGCGTTCGGACAACAAGGCTCTCTCGACTGTTCAGGACGCCCTCGGCCTCGGCGCTGCCAAGACCGACGTTGCCTACACGGCCATGGAAAACTCCAAGAACGTCGTCGACGAGATCAAGAAGAAGCTGGTTGCCGCCAGCGAGCCGGGCGTTGACAAGAGCAAGATCCAGAAGGAAGTCAAGGAACTCCAGAACCAGCTGGTGAGCATTGCCAAGTCGGCTTCGTTCTCGGGCGAAAACTGGGTCTACAACGACACCAACAACACGGCTGCTACCAAGTCGATCGTTGGCTCGTTCAACCGTGACAACCAGGGCAACGTCAGCCTGACGACGCTCCAGTTCGACACGAACAAGAGCTCGCTGATCCAGGTCGACAGCACCGGCACCAACGTCACCAACGGCACGGGCCTGCTCTCCAGCAACATGGAGTACAAGGATGCAACCGGCTCGACCGTGACTGCCGGCTACAGCGTCCTGAGCATGGACATCACCAACATGACGGCCGGCGCTCTGGCCGAAGCCATCTCGGGCGTTGACGCAACGCTGCTGCAGATGACCGATGCCGCTTCCGACCTCGGTGCGCTCAACAGCCGCGTAGAACTGCAGAAGAATTTCGTTCAGGACCTCTCGGACTCGATCGAGAAGGGCATCGGCAAGCTCGTCGACGCCGACATGAACGAAGAGTCGACCCGTCTGAAGGCTCTGCAGACGCAGCAGCAGCTCGGCATCCAGGCGCTGTCGATCGCCAACTCGAACTCGCAGAACATTCTGTCGCTGTTCCGCTAATCGATCGCCAGACGGTGCGGGTTTCGGCCCGCGCTCGACTGCGAAAAAATGGAAACCGCGCTTCGCAAGGGGCGCGGTTTTTTTATTGCGCTCCATCGGATTTTGGTTGTTTCGAAAATAATCGCGACGTCTTAGGTCGGCGTTAACCACGATGGTGTTTGCTGTGTCCATCGAAGGAGCGGGTTAACCAACAACATTAACCGGTTAACAGGCATGACGCTGACCGCTGCTTCCCGGTAGCCCGGAATGTCCCTTTTTCACGAGTATTGCCAAGGGGCACACAGCCAATGACCAGCATCATGACGAACACCGCCGCAATGGCGGCTCTCTCCACTCTGCGTTCGATCAACTCGGATATGGAAACCACCCAGGACCGCATCTCGTCGGGCCTGCGCGTCGGTACCGCTGCCGACAACGCCGCTTACTGGTCGATCGCAACCACCATGCGTTCGGACAACAAGGCTCTCGGTACCGTTGAAGACGCCCTCGGCCTCGGCGCTGCCAAGACCGACGTTGCCTACACGGCCATGGAAAACTCCAAGGACGTCGTCGACGAGATCAAGAAGAAGCTGGTTGCCGCAAGCGAGCCGGGCGTTGACAAGAGCAAGATCCAGAAGGAAATCAAGGAGCTGCAGAACCAGCTCATCAGCATTTCCAAGTCGGCTTCGTTCTCGGGCGAAAACTGGGTCTACAACGACACCAACAACACGGCTGCCACCAAGTCGATCGTCGGTTCGTTCAACCGCGACGCCCAGGGCAATGTCAGCCTGACGACGCTCCAGTTCGACACGAACAAGAGCTCGCTGATCCAGGTCGACAGCACCGGCACCAACGTCACCAACGGCACGGGCCTGCTCTCCAGCAACATGGAGTACAAGGATGCAACCGGCTCGACCGTGACTGCCGGCTACAGCGTCCTGAGCATGGACATCACCAACATGACGACCGGCGCTCTGGCCGAAGCCATCTCGGGCGTTGACGCAACGCTGCTGCAGATGACCGACGCTGCCGCCGATCTCGGCGCGCTCAACAGCCGCGTAGAACTGCAGAAGAACTTCGTTCAGGACCTCTCGGACTCGATCGAGAAGGGCGTTGGCCGCCTCGTCGACGCCGACATGAACGAAGAGTCGACCCGCCTGAAGGCTCTGCAGACGCAGCAGCAGCTCGGCATCCAGGCGCTGTCGATCGCCAACTCGAACTCGCAGAACATCCTGTCGCTGTTCCGCTAATCGATCGCCAGACGGTGCGGGTTTCGGCCCGCGCTCGACTGCGAAAAACAAAAAACCGCGCTTCGCAAGAAGCGCGGTTTTTTGTTGGACGATTTCAGCCGCGTTTGCAGAAAATGTCGGCCGCACTTCAGCTTTTGTTAACCACGATGGTGTTTTCTGTGGCCAACGAAGCGGCGGGTTAATCAACATTAACAGGCATGAGGCTGACCGCTGCTTCCCGGTAATCCCGGAATGTCCCTTTTCATTCCAAATCAGCCAACAAGGGGCAATCAGCCAATGACCAGCATCATGACGAACACCGCCGCAATGGGCGCGCTTCAGACCCTGCGTTCGATCAACTCGCAGATGGAAACCACCCAGGACCGCATCTCGTCGGGCCTGCGCGTTGGCACTGCTGCCGACAACGCCGCTTACTGGTCGATCGCAACCACCATGCGTTCGGACAACAAGGCTCTCTCGACCGTTGAAGACGCCCTCGGCCTCGGCGCTGCCAAGACCGACGTTGCCTACACGGCCATGGAAAACTCCAAGGACGTCGTCGACGAGATCAAGAAGAAGCTGGTTGCCGCAAGCGAGCCGGGCGTTGACAAGAGCAAGATCCAGAAGGAAATCAAGGAGCTGCAGAACCAGCTCATCAGCATTTCCAAGTCGGCTTCGTTCTCCGGCGAAAACTGGGTCTACAACGACACCAACAACACGGCTGCCACCAAATCGATCGTCGGTTCGTTCAACCGCGACGCCCAGGGCAATGTCAGCCTGACGACGCTCCAGTTCGACACGAACAAGAGCTCGCTGATCCAGGTCGACAGCCTCGGTGCCAACGTCACCAACGGCACGGGCATGCTGTCCAGCAACATGGAGTACAAGCTGGCAACCAACGGTGCGACCGTTACGGCTGGCTACAGCGTCCTGACCATGGACATCACCAACATGACCATGGGCGCTCTTGCAGAAGCCATCTCGGGCGTTGACGCAACGCTGCTGCAGATGACCGACGCCGCCGCCGATCTCGGTGCGCTCAACAGCCGCGTAGAACTGCAGCAGAACTTCGTCCGCGACCTCTCGGACTCGATCGAGAAGGGCGTTGGCCGCCTCGTCGACGCCGACATGAACGAAGAGTCGACCCGCCTGAAGGCTCTGCAGACGCAACAGCAGCTCGGTATCCAGGCGCTCACGATCGCCAACACCAACTCGCAGAACATCCTGTCGCTGTTCCGCTAAGCGAACGACAGGGAAGGGCGGGCGAGATTTCGCCGCTCTTTCGCACACAGAAAAAGGCCGCACGCCCATCGGGGGGGCGTGCGGCCTTTTTCATTTCCGCGCCTGATCTCGGTCTCCAGGCGGGTTTGCGGACGGTGCGATCCGCTTTAACCTTTCATCCATATTTCCTTATTTTTGTTCACCTTCGTTACCGAGCCGTTAATTGCGTTAACCATTTGTTAACCATGCAATCGTTACATATCGGTTAAGAGCGAAGGGTCGCCTCCAGGGCAAAACAGGGGCGATTCGCATGATGCCAGTCCCATCGCTGCCGGTTCTGCACTCCGGAATGTCCTTTGAAATTCATTCGGGGCAGGTGACCAATGACCAGCATCATGACCAATACCGCCGCCATGGCGGCGCTTCAGACCTTGCGTTCCATCAATACTGACATGGCCGAGGTCCAGGACCGGATTTCCTCCGGCTACCGCGTGCAGACTGCAGCGGACAATGCCGCCTACTGGTCGATCGCGACCACCATGCGCTCCGACAATGCCGCGCTGTCGACCGTCGAAGACGCCCTCGGCCTCGGTGCTGCCAAGATCGACACGGCCTATGCGGCGATGAATTCGTCGATCGACGTGGTCAGCGAGATCAAGCGCAAGCTGGTTGCCGCGCGTGAGCCGGGCGTCGACAAGCTGAAGATCGACAAGGAAATCACCGAACTCAAGAACCAGCTTCTGGCCGCCGCGCAGTCCGCATCCTTCTCCAGCGAGAACTGGCTCTATAACGCCAATGCTGCCTCCGTCGGCACCAAGTCGATCGTTGCCTCGTTCAACCGCGACGCCAACGGCAACGTATCGGTCACCACGCTCGACTTCGACACGGCACAGTCGATGCTGATCGACACAGCCAATGCCAGCCGTGGCCTGCTGACCAGAAGCTACGACGCCTCGCTGCTCACGTCGCCGGTCGGCACCTCGGCCAAGCTTTTCCACCTGATCGGCGCACCGGTAACCACCCCGAACGCGACCTCGTCCGAAATCAAGCTGACGGCCGCGACCACCGACGCCCAGATGGACGACATGATCCGCGTCGTCGACCACATCCTCGGCCAGTTGACGGATGCCGGCTCCACGCTCGGCGCCATCACCAAGCGCATCGACATGCAGGAGAGCTTCATCGCCAACCTCATGGATACGATCGACAAGGGTGTCGGTCGTCTGGTCGATGCCGATATGAACGAGGAATCGACGCGGTTGAAGGCGCTGCAGACGCAGCAGCAGCTCGGCATCCAGGCGCTCTCGATCGCCAATACGAACTCCGAGAACATTCTGCGCCTGTTCCAACAGTAAGGCGCATCGGCGGAGAGCGGCCGGCTGCGTCCGGCGGATCCGCCAAAATGCTTCCGCTTTCCCGGGATGGGGGGCGGCAAAGATTGAGTTCTGCCACGTCGTCGGTCACGGCACCCGGTGGAAACGGTTGGACCGCGCTAATTGCCCTGGCGCGGTCCAACACATTCATTTTCGCACAAGTTTGACCGAATAGCCTTCTCTCGCAGTCCTGTCGGATGACTGCCGGCCAAAATGAATCTTGGCCGCCGCCTGCATCGGGTCGCTCCGGGAACAACCGCCTCCGGATCTCACTGATGTACGTCAAGAATGTTGGGTTCTTCGCATCCGCGGCTGGACCCGTGGGAGACATGTCAGCAGTGCCAGGAGCAATGGAAGTCCGCGCCAGAGGGTGCCGTCTCGCGATCAGACGGGGATTGCCGCATCGCTGCGCCACCGCGAGTGACCGGTCATGAGTGCGATGCTCTCCCGCTACCTCAAGGATTTCAGCGCGCCGAAGGTCGAGCTGTCGCTGATGCCCCAAAAATATTTCCCCGATCTGGATAGCGACTATGCCGATGGCGACCGCCTCGGCGCGAGGCCTTCCATGCCAGAGATTGACATCGACGCGGAGCGCCGACGGGCCTTCGCGGAAGGCCGCGCGGAGGCGACGGCCGAACTCGTCTTCGAACACGAGCGCCAGATTGCCGACCTGCAGGCGGCCCATGCGGCCGAGCTCGCGGCCTTGACCCAGCGCCTCGAATCCGAAACCGCCAACCGCCTGGCAGAGCGTTTTGCCGCCATGGCCGACAGTCTGGTTACAGCACTCGGAGATCAGACCGCTCGGGTTCTGGCACCGGTCATGGAGGACGCCCTCCTGCAGCGGGCGGTTGCCGATATGGCGCAGATGATTAAGCAGGGCCTTGTGGCTGGCGAAGGTTGCACTCTCGTCGTCAGGGGCCCGACCCAACTCTTCGAGGCGCTGAAGCGCCAGCTCGGGGAGGACATGCCGTTGTTCCGCCACGTCGAAACCGACGACATCGATCTCGCCGTCGAAATGGACGGTACGATCCTGGTGACGCGCATGGCCGCCTGGGCCGATACTGTCCGGAAAGTTCTCGCATGAGCGACGAAAACCATCACAACGGCAAACACGAGATCATCATCGTCAAGCGCCACAATGGCGGCCATGACGGGCATCACGGCGGCTCGTGGAAGATCGCCTATGCCGACTTCATGACGGCAATGATGGCCTTCTTCCTCGTCATGTGGCTGATCAACGCGGCCAACGAGGAAACGAAGGCGGCGATCGCTTCCTATTTCAATCCGGTGCAACTGACCGACCAGAAGCCCGCCGAGCGCGGCCTGAAGGATCCGGCGAAGGACGCGCAGGGCGAGGAGACGCAGCAGCGCTCCAAGGTCGATGGCGAGCAGGAAAAGTCCGGCGGATCTGCCAAGACCGGCGACCAGTTGACCGCGACCTCGGGCGAAGAAACCAAGTATTCCGACGCGGACTTCTTCGAGAATCCCTATTCGGTGCTCTCCGAGATCGCCCGCGAAGTCGGCCAGCAGGCCAACATCAGCATCAAGGGCGAGGGTGGAGCCGCTCAGTCCGGCCCGGCAACCGGCGCCGACGGTGGCGAAGCATATCGCGATCCCTTCGATCCGGATTTCTGGACGAAGCAGGTTGAGGTGAAGGACGCAGGCAACGTGACCGAAAGCGAAGTCGCTCTCGCCGCCAAGACGACGAAGCCGGCAGGCGCGACGCCGGTGGTCGAGGGTGAGGCGAAGACAGTGGACGAGGGCACAGACAAGACCGCCGAGACGGCGGCAGAGTCTGCCGCAGACACTGATACCGCTGCCGACGGCAAGCTGAAGGCCGGGGCTGCCCCGGCAGACGCCGAAAAGCAGGCCGCCGAACTTCAGGCCGAACTCAAGAAGCAACTTGCCGGTGAGGCAGGCCAGCTCGCTGAAGGGCTGGTGGTGACGCCGGCCGAGGGCGGTCTCATGGTGACGATCAGCGAGCGCACGGACGCGCAGATGTTCGGCATCGGTTCGGCCGTGCCGCAGAAGGAACTGGTGCTGGCGATGGAAAAGATCGGCCATCTGCTTGCCGAGCGCCAGGGTGCGGTCGCGATCCGCGGCCATACCGACGGTCGCCCGTTCAAGGACGGCACCTATGACAACTGGCGGCTGTCTGCCGCGCGCGCCCAGAGTGCCTATTACATGCTCGTCCGCGGTGGTCTGAAGGAAGACCGCGTCAGCCAGATCAGCGGCTTTGCCGACCGTCGGCTGCAGATCCCGGGTGATCCCTATGCTCCGGGCAACCGGCGTATCGAGATCCTGCTGCAATCGGCTCCGGGTTGAACATGATGCTGAAACGCCTGCGATCGATCCTGATGACCTGCTGCGTGCTGGCGACCCCGTTTGCAATCGGGAGCGCCCGGGCGAACGATATCGAGGAACTAGCCCCCTTCAAGATGATCCGGTCGCTGCAATATGTGCAGGACTCCGTGGTGCTCGGCGACCATTCGGCGATCGAGATGCAGCGTTTCATGCTGGGCGCGATCGACAAGCGGTTGCGTGCGGCCGATCCCTCCGTGTTCAGCGACCCGCGCAACGTCGATGCGGCGCTGGTCTACGCGATGAGCGGCGGCAATCCGGAGACGCTGAAATTCCTTTCGGATCACGACGTGGCCGGCAATTTCGATTCCCGTGTCACCGATGCGCTGCGTCAGTATCTGAACGGCAAAGGCGGTCTGATCGTCGAGAACCTGTCCAAGGCCGCGCCGGAATATCGAAACGCCCGCATCGGCCCGTATCTCTATCTCATTCTTGGCAATGCGACGTCGCAGCAGGATCCGGTTGCGGCGATGAAGTATTACGACTGGGCGCGTTTGACGGCTCCGGGCACGATCATCGAAGAGGCGGCCCTGCGCCGCTCCGTGTTCCTTGCGGTGCAGGCCAATGCGCCGGACAAGGGCTTCCACTACGCGCTGACGTATGCGCGCCGCTACCTGACGTCTCCCTATGCCAGCCAGTTCGCCGACGTTTTCGTCGAGCTTGCCGTCGCGCATTTCGGCGGCGAAGCCCAGGGGCGGATTTCGGAGATCCTCGACTTCATGGACGCGCCGCGCCAGCGCGAGGTCTATCTGCGTGTCGCACGGCGCGCGGCGATCGCTGGCAAGCAGGCGCTGGCGAAGCTCGCTTCGGAGCGGGCCGAGACGCTCGGCGCCGACGGAGCAGCGCAGCCGGAAGTGCTTGCCGGTTTCTATGCGGGCCTGGCGTCCGTTCCCTCCAGCGATGTGTTCGCTGCGACAGCAAGCATAGCAGCGATACCGGATGCGGAGCTTTCGCCACGCGACCGTGCGTTGCGCGATGCCGCAAAAGCCGTCGCCGATGCGGTCGTCAGGCCGCCGAACGATGAAAGCCTCACGCAAGCGTTTGTGTCTAAACCGGATAGACCGGTTGTATCCGATGGCACGGCCGAAGCAGAGGACACGGGAAGCGGCATGAGCCCTTTCGGCAGCGCGACCCCAGTGGCCGCAGCGGCGGGCACGGCGGAGGCCGACGCGGGCGAGGCTGGTGATCCTGAACACGACGGGTTTGTGGCGAAGGGGAGGTCGAAGATCGAAGAGATCGACGCTCTCCTGAAGGGAGAAGGGAAATGAGGGCTCTTGATGATAGCCTGCGTGGCCTGCCCCCGGCGCCTGCCGGCAAGGGAAACGGGCGCACCGTCGGCAAGGAGCAGGCGGCGGGCGGCTTGGGCGCGTTCGAAGATGCCGTGGCGAATGCTGGGCGGCAGAAGGCGAATGACCAGGCGGGAACGGGCAAGGGCCTCGGTGATACCGCTGCCGGCGACGACACGGAGGCTGGAGCCTTGATCGACAAGGACAACATCGCCAAGGCCGCCGGCAGACATGGCGCGGCGACGCGCAGCATTGCCATCGGCCGCGACGAACAGGTACTTGGCGAACACGCGCTCCACGAACGTTTTCCTGCAACGGAACGCGACCTTGGCGCACGGCGTGCGACGAACAAGGCCGATACGGCCAAGGCGAACGCGGATCCGGCTGGCATGAGCAATGCGAGCGTTCCGGACGAACTCGCGGAGCGAATTGCCGCCCTTGCGGAACGGCTGGCAAAGGCGCAGGCAAACGGCCAGACAACGGCGGCAGGCGACGCCGATGTCGCCAACGGCGAGGGTGGCGAACCGACGTCGGCATCGAAGACGGATATGGATGACCTGTTGACGCTGCTCGGCGGCCAGGCTGTCGGGCATTCGCTCGGCGAAACCACGAACGCCGGCCGTCAGGTCGCGGCTGGCCTGGGCCAAGGCGAGGTTGCAGGAACGCATGTCGCCGGAACTGGCGAGCACGGTGCGAAGGCCGAGGCTACGGCAGGCGAGGGCGATCCGGATCGGCTCTTCCGCTTCGCCCGGGCCGACGGCAAGGGGCAGGCGGTAACCATGAGCCTGTCGAAGGATGGAGAGGCGGCGTTCGACGGCACCCGTTCGCAGGCTGCCAAGGTCGAGAACGTCACGGTGCTTGAGGCCCGGCGCTATCTGGGCATCTCGATGAATCCGAACACGAGCGCCGTGGCGGACGCGATCGCAGGCGAAGTCGGCGCCAGCCCGTTGCAGCCGAGTGCGGCACTCAGCCAGCCAGGCGCCTGGACCCAGGCCGGCAAGACGCTGAACACGCTGAAGATCCAGCTCCATCCGATCGAACTCGGTCTCGTCACCGCCACGCTCAGGCTGAAGGACGACGAATTGCAGGTCGAACTGAAGGTGGAGACCGGCGACGCGTTCCGGCAGTTGCGCGACGACCAGAGCGAGATGGTGAAGGCCCTGCGTGCGCAGGGTTTCGCGGTCGACCAGGTCAACATCGTGTTCAATTCGGGTGGCGACACGTCTTCTGGCGGAGGCTCGCAGGCACAGGCTCAGGCACAGGCCGGGCAGCAGGGACGCGAGCGGGCCGACGGGAACGGCCAGGGACGCCAGCAGCGACAGGACGACGGCCAGGCTTCGGCGGCGGAAAGGTGGGTTGGCAATGGCGGGACGGACGATGCGGCTGCCGGCACTGAGCGCTCTCGCACTGGTCACGTCTACATATAGTGCCTTCGCCAGCGCCGGCGTCTGCGAACGCGAGATCATGAGCGCGGCGGCGAAATACGACATCCCCGCCGGAATACTCTATTCCGTCGGACTGACCGAAACCGGCCGCAAGGGCTCGCTGCAGCCCTATGCCATGAACATCGAAGGCAAGGCCTATTTCGGCACCAGCGAACAGGACGTTCTGACCCAGTTCGGCAATGCCCGTGCGCAGGGCGCCAAGCTCATCGACCTTGGCTGCATGCAGATCAACTATTACTTCCATGGCGAGCATTTCAGCTCGCCGCAGGAGATGCTTGACCCGCGCAAGAATGTCGAATATGCCGCGCGCTTCCTGGCCAATCTGCACGCCAAGCATGAGACTTGGACCATGGCTGTTGCCCGCTATCACGCGGGCCCGAACAACGACCCGGCGCAGAAGAAATATGTCTGCCGGGTGATCGCGAATCTCGTCGCGACGGGCTACGGCAAGTGGACGCCGAACGCCACGCAGTTCTGTCAGTGAGCAACCAATAAGTGTATTCTTGATAGCGTTGCCGCATTGTGGCGACAATGCGTGGACAATGTGACGGCAAGCGGATTTGTCGTAGTCCGTTAACTTTTCCACATTATTTTAGTGCCGATGTTAACGGGGTGCCACTAGATATAGATCAAATCGGCGAAACATGGTTAATCAATTATTAATTCCACCCAGTAACTTCCTCTAGTTGTTCATGAATCCCTCGATTCGTACCTCTCGATCAGTGCGGAGCCATACTGATTCGGAGGCGGGCGAATGATCGTAGTGGTTGATGAAAGAGAGCTGGTGAAGGACGGATACACGTCCCTCTTCGGACGTGAAGGAATTCCCTCGACGGGCTTCGACCCCAGGGAGTTTGGCGAGTGGGTCAATGCGGCCGCCGATTCGGATATCGATGCCGTCGAGGCGTTCCTGATCGGTCAGGGCGATGCCACCTTCACGCTGCCTCGTGCCATCCGCGATCGGTCTATGGCTCCCGTCATCGCCGTCAGCGACACCCCGTCTCTCGAAAACACGCTTGCGCTTTTTGATTGTGGCGTCGATGACGTCGTGCGCAAGCCGGTTCACCCCCGCGAAATCCTCGCCCGTGTCGCTGCAATCCGCCGCCGCCTGAAGGCGATCGCCAACTTTACCGACATCGGTCCGATCCGAGTCTTTGCCGACGGCCGTGATCCGGAGATCAACGGCGACGTCTTTGCCTTGCCGCGTCGCGAACGCCGCATTCTGGAATACTTGGTCGCAAACCGTGGCCGCCGTGTATCCAAGTCGCAGATCTTCAACGCGATCTACGGGATCTTCGACGAGGACGTCGAGGAAAACGTCGTCGAAAGCCACATCAGCAAGCTTCGCAAGAAACTGCGCAAGAAGCTGGGCTTCGACCCGATCGATTCCAAGCGCTTCCTTGGTTACTGCATCGACTGGAACTGAGCGCCACGCGGTTGAGCGGGCACCGAACCAAGACAGGTTCACGCAAGGCCCGCTTCCTAGTGTCGCCGCAACAAGGAAATGAGGATCCGATATGAGTCTCTATGGCAGCATGAGAACGGGCGTGTCCGGTATGAACGCCCAGTCCAACCGTCTCGGCACGGTCGCCGAAAACATCGCGAACGCGAACACGACGGGCTACAAGCGGGCCTCGACCGAGTTCTCGTCGATGATCCTGCCTTCGGGCGGCGGCAACTACAATTCCGGCGGCGTCGAGACACAGGTGCGCTACAGCATCTCCCAGCAGGGCGGCACCAGCTACACGACCTCGGCCAGTGACCTTGCCATCAACGGTGGCGGCTTCTTCATCGTCCAGGGCAATGGCGGCCAGAATTTCCTGACGCGCGCCGGCTCCTTCGTCCCCGACAAGGACGGCAACCTCGTCAACACCGCCGGCTTCACGCTGATGGGGTACGAGTACAAGGCCGGCGCTGATCCGACGGTCGTCGTCAACGGCTTTGACGGCCTGACGCAGGTCAAGCTCAAGGACGAAGGCCTGGTGGCCTCCGGTTCGACCAAGGGTGCGATGGAAGCGAACCTGCCGTCGGGTGCAGCGATCGGCGACGAAAAGCCGACCTCGCTCGTCGTCTATGACAGCCAGGGCAACACCCGTATCCTCGACTTCGTCTACAAGAAAACCAACGTCAACGAGTGGTCGCTCGAGATCCGCGACCGTGCGACGTACGCCCCGGCCGTCCCGCCGGCTACGCCAACCGGCGTCATCGGCTCGCAGACCATGACGTTCGACGCAGCCGGCAAGCGCATCGGCGCGGTCCCGGCCACGCTGACGACCTCGGCGATTACGAACCTGCCGGGCACGGGCGCCAACCTCGGCGCGCTGACGATCGACACCTCCAAGACCACGCAGCTCGGTGGCGACTTCACCAGCACCGGCGGTGGCATCGACGGCAGCAAGCCGAGCAAGATGTCCGGCTTCGAGATCGACAAGGAAGGTATCGTCTACGTCAAGTATGGCGACGGCAACCTCATTCCGAAGTTCCGCATCGCGCTTGCGAACGTGCAGAGCCCGGACAAGCTGCAGCCGGAATCGGGCAACGTCTACTCGCAGGGCACGGATTCCGGCGTCATCGTCACCGGCTTCGCCGGCTCCGGCGCATTCGGCAACATCCAGTCCAAGGCGCTCGAAAACTCCAACGTCGACATCGCCAACGAGCTGACCTCTATGATCGAGGCCCAGCGCAACTACACGGCAAACTCCAAGGTGTTCCAGACCGCCTCGGATCTGCTTGACGTGCTGGTCAACCTGAAACGGTAATTGAAAGAGATACGGTCCGCGTCATGTCGCTGTCCTCCGCAATATCCATCGCACAGCAGGCCTTCAGCAATACGGCGCAGCAGACCGCGACCGTGTCGAAGAACATCGCGAATGCGGGCAATGCGGATTATTCGCGTCGTCTCGCTCTCCTCGGCAGCACGCCGAACGGGGCGCAGGTCGTATCCATTTACCGGGCCCAGAACGAGGCGTTGCTCAAGCAGAGCATCGCCAGCATCGGTGAAGCATCGGGCCAGGCCCGGCTTCGCGATGGGCTGGAACTCTTGAAGTCGGCGCTTGGCGGCAACAACTACGAAACGGCGCCGTCGAAGCTGCTGTCCGATTTCCGCAACAGTCTGCAGACGCTGGCCGCGACGCCGGGGAACAAGACGATCGCGGCGACGGCCGTCTCCGATGCGCAGGATCTCGCCGACTCGCTCAACAAGACCTCCACCACGGTGCAGGATCTGCGCAAGGATGCCGACAAGGAAATCGCCCTTGAGGTCGACAAGCTGAACGGCTTGCTGGCGGATTTCGAGAAGGCGAACAACGCCGTCAAGTCGGCGACGGCCCAAGGCAGCGACGCGAGCGACGCGCTCGACCAGCGCGACAAGATCCTGAAGCAGGTTTCGGAGATCATCGGCATCTCCACCGTCACACGCGGCAACAACGATACGGTGATCTTCACCACCGACGGCACGGTGCTGTTCGAGAACATTCCGCGCCAGGTCACCTTCGCGCCGACCACCACATTCGACGCCACCGTGACCGGTAACAAGATTTTCGTCGATGGCGTGCCGATCGCCGCCGGAACCGGCGCGGACACCACCGCCAAGGGCAAGCTCGCAAGCCTGGTGCAGCTGCGCGACGATATCGCGCCAAAGTTCCAGTCGCAGCTGGACGAAATCGCGCGCGGTCTGGTCGAGCTTTTCAAGGAAGGTAACCCGCCGGCAATCGCCTATCAGCCCGGCCTGTTCACCTGGGGAAGCGCTGGCGTTCCTGCAGCGGGCACGGTCGTCCCCGGTCTTGCGTCCAAGATCACCGTCAACGCCATGGCAAAGGCGAACCCGCTGCTGCTGCGTGACGGCGGTTTCAACGGCGTGGTCTCGAACCCGGGCGGTGCCGCAAATCCGAGCCCCGGCTATACCGCGCTGCTCGACGGTTTCATCAACAAGATGGGCGAGAACATGTCGTTCGACCCGGCGACGGGTCTCGATAGCAACAGCAGCCTTTTGAACTTTGCGACCGGTTCGGTTGGCTGGCTCGAGCAGACGCGCAAGACGGCCTCGACCGCGGACGACAACAAGCAGGCAATGCTTGCACGCACCCAGGAAGCCCTCAGCAAGCAGACGGGCGTCAGCATCGACGAGGAACTGTCGCTGCTGCTCGATCTCGAACAGTCATACAAAGCATCAGCCAAGCTGGTCAGTACCGTGGATGCCATGATGGCAGCCCTTATGGAAGCCGTGAGGTAATCATGAAGACGTCCTACGTTTCTAATCTGGCGATTCAGAGCGCTATGCGCCTGACGATCCAGCAGAATCAGTCGGAGCTGCTCAAGCTCACCCAGGAGCAGACCACCGGCCGCCACTATGACGTCGGCCTCGCACTTGGTGCGACCGCGTCGCGCTCGCTCAACCTTCAGCGCGAGCTGGACCGGCTGAACTCGATGAAGAGCACGAACTCGGTCGTGACCCAGCGTCTCTCGGGTTCGCAGGGTGCGCTCGAGACGATGGCGAAGGCCGCGGAAAAAGTGCGCGACACGCTCGTCACCTACAAGGGCAACGATGCTGCCAGCCAGTTGAAGATCCAGAAGACCGAGATCATGGGCGCGCTGCAGACCTTCACTGCTGCCGCCAATACCTCCTTCAACGGCGAGTTCCTGTTTTCGGGCATCAACACCGATGCCAAGCCGGTTGCCGACTACGCCACGACCCCGCCGTCGGCGGCCAAGACTGCTTTCGACAACGCGCTTTCGACCTTCATGGCCGCACAGGTTCCGCCGCTGACCGGCATGGACCAGTTCTCTGTCACGCAGATGCAGGACTTCATCAAGAACACCGTCGAACCGATGTTCACCGGACCGGGCTGGGATGCCAACTGGTCCGATGCTTCGAACCAGAACATGACGAGCCGGATCAGCGCCAGCGAAGTCATCGAAAGCTCGACCAACGCCAACACCAAGGGTTTCCGGATGTTCGCGATGGCAAGCGTGATCGCCGCCGAACTGATGGACAAGAACGTTACGCCCGAGGTGCGCTCGGCCATTGGTGTCGCAGCCCTCGATTACGCGGAACAGGGCATTGCCGGCCTCAACTCGGAACGCAGCCAGCTCGGTATCTCCGAAGCGCGCGTCAAGAAGGCGAATACCTCCATCGATGCGCAGCTCAAGCTCGTCAACACGCATGTCGCCGACATCGAGGGCATCGATCCGATCGAGACATCGACCCGGATCAACACGCTAAAGGTGCAGTTGGAAACGTCCTATACACTAACGTCGCGACTACAGCAGATGAGCTTGCTCAATTTCCTCTAGTATGGGGAACCGGACAAACATGAAGGATGTCTGAATGTATCAGTTTTCCTATGCCGAGATCATGGAGGACGGCGTCGCCGACTCCAAAAATCGAGAACGGCAGGTACTCGATCGCTCGATCGCGCTCATGGAAGCAGCGAAACAGCAGAAAGGGTACTCGAGAGAGGCCATCGAGGCCATCTACTTCACCCGGCGCCTGTGGATCCGCTTCATCGAGGATCTGCGCGCTCCGGAAAACCAGCTCAACGAAGAGCTGCGCGCCAATCTGATTTCGATCGCTATCTGGATACTCAACGAGACGGAGAAGATCCGCAAACGCGAATCCTCCAACTTCCAGGGCATAATTGACATTACCACCATCATCAGGGATGGACTGAAATGAAGAGCACACTGCGTATTTCGCTGAAATCGGGCGAACGGATCTTTGTTAACGGCGCGGTGCTTCGCGTAGATCGCAAGGTTGCGGTCGAGTTCCTGAATGACGTGACCTTCCTGCTCGAAAACCACGTTCTGCAGCCGGAAGACGCCACCACGCCGCTGAAGCAATTGTACTTCATCGCGCAGATGATCCTCATCAATCCGGAAGGGGCGGAGCAATCGACCGCCATGTTCCGCAAGTCGATCGTCATGCTGCTCAACTGCTTCAAGAACGAAGAGATTCTGGCCGAACTTAAGCGCGTCGACGGTCTCGTCACCAACGGCCGTGCCTTCGAGGCACTGAAGGCGATCCGCGGCCTCTACCCGATCGAAGACCGCATCCTCAACACGCAGGAAATCACGCCGGCGACGGTCGAGCAGATTCGCAAGGAGATCGCGCCATGGCGGTAAGCGGCGTCAACAACAACAGCTACACCCCGATCGTTTCCGGTCAGGATTCGGGCGGCGACGCTGCCAAGGCATCGCTCAACTATGAGAGCTTCCTGAAGCTGCTGGTCGCGCAGATGAAGAACCAGGATCCGACGCAGCCGATGGATGCGACCCAGCAGATCGCCCAGCTTGCGACCTTCTCGCAGGTGGAACAGACGATCAAGACCAACAAGAACCTGGAAAGCCTGCTGCAGCGTACCTCGCTCAGCGAAGCGGACGCCGTCATCGGGCGCACCGTCACCAGCGAAGACGGCAAGACCACTGGCGTGGTTAAGGAAGTGAAACTATACTCTGACGGAATCATTGCGGTGCTCGATAGCGGCAAGGAGCTGGTTATCGGCCCGGGCGTCAAGGTGAAGTGAAACATCCATGAATGAGGCGGATGCCCTCGATATCGTACAGGCCGCGATCTGGACCGTGATCGTGGCCTCGGGCCCCGCCGTTCTCGCCGCCATGATCGTCGGCGTCGTCATCGCCTTCATTCAGGCGCTGA
This sequence comes from Ensifer adhaerens, assembly GCF_028993555.1. NCBI lineage: Bacteria > Pseudomonadati > Pseudomonadota > Alphaproteobacteria > Hyphomicrobiales > Rhizobiaceae > Ensifer > Ensifer adhaerens. Next base: position 332,883 of record NZ_CP118610.1, read on the forward strand.
CCCAGGTCCAGGAAATGACCCTTACATTCGTCCCGAAGATTCTTGCGGTCATGATCACCGTTGCGGTGTCCGCACCCTTCATCGGCGCCCAGATCTCCATCTTCACCGACATCATCTTCTCGCGCATCCAATCCGGTTTCTGATCCGCGCGCCGTGCGTGGCGATCTGGACGTGCCGCCGTGAAACCCTCGCGCAAGCTTGGGCCGCTATTTCCATCTCTAAAGTGGGGCAGCGCGTGTGAATGCTGCCTTGTTCTCATGATGAGACGGAAGAGACATGGCACAACAAGCAGCGCTGATCATCCCGAAAGTCGCACCAAAGGGCCGGGACGTCGGCTTTGCGCTCGGGATCGTGGCGATCCTGTCGATCCTCTTCCTGCCCATTCCTCCGTTCCTGATCGATATGGGACTGGCGTTTTCCATCGCCTTTTCGGTGCTGATCCTGATGGTCTCCCTGTGGATCCAGCGCCCGCTCGAGTTCTCCTCGTTCCCGACCATCCTGCTGATCTCGACCATGGTGCGCCTGGCGCTGAACATCGCCACGACCCGCGTCATCCTTTCGCACGGCCACGAGGGCCACGGTGCTGCCGGCGGCGTCATTTCCGGCTTTGCCAGCCTGGTCATGTCCGGCGACTTCGTCATCGGTCTGATCGTCTTCCTGATCCTCATCACCGTGAACTTCATCGTCATCACCAAGGGTGCGACGCGTATCGCCGAAGTCGGCGCGCGCTTCACCCTCGACGCGATCCCCGGCAAGCAGATGTCGATCGACGCCGACCTGTCGGCCGGTCTGATCGACGAGAAGGAAGCGCAGCGCCGCCGCCGCGAGCTGGAGGAAGAAAGCTCCTTCTACGGCGCCATGGACGGTGCCTCGAAGTTCGTGCGCGGCGATGCAATCGCCGGCCTCATCATCACCGCCATCAACATCTTCGGCGGCATCATCATCGGTTATCTCCGCCACGGCATGCCGATCGGAGAAGCGGCCGACGTCTTCGTCAAGCTTTCGGTCGGTGACGGTCTTGTCTCGCAGATCCCGGCGCTGATCGTTTCGCTGGCCGCAGGCCTGCTCGTCTCGCGCGGCGGTACATCGGGTTCGACCGACCAGGCTGTCGTCGGCCAGCTCGGCGGCTATCCGAAGGCGCTGATGGTCGCCTCGGCACTGATCATCCTCCTGTCGGTTGTTCCCGGCCTGCCGTTCCTGCCCTTTGCCGTTCTCGGCGGCGGCATGGCGTTCCTGAGCTGGCTCGTGCCGCGCCAGATCGAGGCGGCCAACGCTGCCCGTCGCGCCGAGGAAGCGGCCAAGGTCCAGCAGACCAAGGAAGGCGAGGCGGATTCGGTGAAGTCGGTGCTGAAGACCGCCGAGATTGAACTTCTTCTCGGCAAGCAGGTCTCGACGCGCCTGCTTGGCGCACACCAGGAACTCGCCTTCCGCGTCGGCAAGATGCGCCGCAAGTTCGCCGGGCAATACGGCCTCGTCATTCCGGAAATCAAGGTATCGGACGACATCAGCATCCCCGACAAGGCTTACCATATCCGCATTCACGGCACGACGATCGCATCCAACACGGTGCGCGTCGGCGAAGTGGTGGTGGTGACGGGCGGCGGTCGCCGGCCGAGCGTGCCGGGTGACGAGATTCGCGAACCCGCCTTCGGCATGCCGGCCGTCTCGATCCTCGAAACCTTTACCGAAGACCTGAAGCGCGAGGGCTTCCACCCGATCGACAACGTGTCCGTGGTGCTGACGCACCTCAGCGAAGTCATCCGAAACAACCTCCCGCATCTGCTTTCCTACAAGGACGTGAAGGTGCTGATCGAGCGGCTCGATCCGGAATACCGGAAGCTCGCCGACGAGATCTGCACTTCGCACATGTCCTATTCCGGGCTTCAGGCCGTGCTGAAGCTGTTGCTCGCCGAGCGCGTCTCGATCCGCAACCTGCACCTGATCCTGGAAGCGGTTGCCGAACTCGCCCCGCATGTGCGCAAGACCGAACAGATCGTCGAGCATGTGCGCGTGCGCATGTCGCAGCAGCTCTGCGGCGACCTTGCCGACAACGGCGTCCTGCGCGTGCTGCGGCTCGGCAACAAGTGGGATATGGTCTTCCATCAGGCGCTGAAGCGCGATGCCAAGGGCGAAGTCGTCGAGTTCGATATCGACCCGCGGCATCTCGAAGAGTTCAGCGAACAGGCGACCAAAGTTATCCGTGAACATCTCGATCGCGGCATGCCCTTCGTACTGGTAAGTTCGCCCGAATCCCGTTCTTATGTTCGCATGATCATCGAGCGTCTCTTTGCCACTTTGCCCGTGCTCTCGCATGTCGAGCTTGCCAAGGGCCTCGAGATCAAGATCATCGGCTCAGTTTCATGATCACCGACCCGGAGGGCTCGGTGCTGGCGCTGTTCGCGGCCTTCTGCCGGATCGGCGGATGCATCATGATCATGCCCGGGTTTTCTTCTGCCCGTATTCCGATGCAGGTCCGGCTCTTCATCGCGGTGGCGGTGTCCATGGCGATCCTGCCGGTCATGTGGACGGACATCTATCCGCAGGTGACCGGAAAGGGGCATACTTACATCTACCTGATCGCCGCCGAGACGGCCGTCGGCGTGGTCATGGGGCTCGTCGCCCGCTACTATGTACTCGGCCTGCAGTTCGCCGGCACGGCGATCACCATGTTGATGGGCTTCAGCTCCCCGCCGTCGTCGGATGTGATTGAAGACACGCCGGAAAACCAGTTGACCAGCCTCATCAGCTTTGCCGGCTTGATGGTTCTTTTCATGCTCGATTTCCACCACGTGATGATCGAGGCGATCGTGCAGTCCTATCGCGCCATGCCGATCGGTACCGCCTTCGATCCGCAGGGCGTGCTGATCACGCTCACGGATTCGCTGGCGCAGACCTTCATGATCATGCTGAGGCTCGCGAGCCCCTTCGTCATCTACGGCCTGCTTTTCAACGTGGCGATCGGCATGGTCAACAAGCTCGCCCCGCAGATCCCGATCTACTTCATCTCGCAGCCCTATCTGATCATGGGCGGCATGTTCCTGCTCTATCTCGGCATCGCCGCAATGCTGCGCCTGTTCGGCGACGGTTTCGCGCCGGTCATGCAGGGAGGATAGCCGGATGAAGACGCGCTCGCAGAAACTCAAGCGCCTGGTGGCCGTCCAGCGTCATCTCGAGCAGATGGCCGAGGCCGACTATGTCGAGATGGTGCGGCAGCGTGAAGTTCTGGCCGAGACGATCGACGTGGTCGTTGACGCCATGGGATCGGCGCATCCGATGCACCGCATGTTTTCCGGTCACTATTCTTCGCAGGTCGGACGCCTGGTGCAGAAGGACCAGATGCTGTACGGCATCCAGCAAACGCATGAAGCGCGGATGCTGAGAGAGCGGGCAAAGGCCGACCGGCTCGAGGAAAACATGAAGGAAGCGCGCCAGTCCGAGGAGCGCGAGGAAGCCGACAACTCCATCTATGACCTGATCGATCAACACGTTACCGGGCAGGCGCCAGCTTCCGGTAAGGTTGACGGGCGATAGTACGCCATCCGGGGATGCTCCGACGGTGGAGCGATGCCGGTCCGACTATTGCCTTTGCGCATCGCCCTTGGTCGATGCAGGCTCGATTTTGAGAGGATTCGTCATGGCCATCTCTCCGCCCAGCGATCTGGTGATGGATGTCGTGCGCGCGGCCGACCCAACAGAGGTGCAGGAAGCCCAGGCGCGGCTGAAGGCCAATCGCGCGGCTTTCAAGGCGACGAGCCTTGCGGAAAACGGCAACGGTTTCACCGCGGCAGTCAACATCCTCAATTCTTCCGACGGTTCGACCGGGCTCGGCGACATCAACAACCGTGTCGAGCAGAAGAAGATCCCCGAAACCTATCGAAAGTTCGAGGCCATGGTGCTGCAGAACTTCGTGAAGTCGATGTTGCCGACCGATAGCGAGAACGTCTTCGGTAAAGGCAACGCAGGCGATATCTGGAAGAGCATGATGGCCGAGCAGATCGGCGACGTCATCTCGAAGAGCGGCGGCATCGGCATCGCCGAACAACTGGCGAGCGGTAGCGCGACCGATCGGGTCCAGGCCTCGCTCGACGGCAACAGCCGAAACCTCGCCGCAAGCCTCGTGCAGGAATACGAGCGCAAGACGCTGACCGGCTTTACGACCGAAGACGACAAGAACAAGCAAGCCTAGAACGGAATGAGGAAAGGTGTTTGCGGTTTTCCTCCCGCATTCCGCTCTAATTCATAGGAATCGATCACGTTCATGATTTGGGTCGAACCGACCCGGATCATCGTGATCCAATAAAATTGGGAGTTGATTCATGGAAGCTGTGGCATCCAATGACGTCCGGATCCAGAACGTGCTCGGGCGACTGGAAATGATCCTCGACAACGAGAACAGCCGCATCGGTATCGACCCGGAATTCGACATCAAGACGTCGAACGCGCACAAGAGCCGTTGCCTCTATGAACTGACGATGTTGCATCGCGACATGCAGCCGGGAGAGACGTCGTCGACCTTCTCGTCGCATGCTCGCCATCTGCGCGACAAGCTGGCGATCAACTCGCAGAAGGTGGAAGCGCATCTCGAAGCGGTTCGCTCCGTCGTCGATCTTCTGAAGACGGCCGCACAGGATGCCGATGCGGACGGCATCTATTCCGAAGCGCAGTTCCGCTATAGCGATTTCTGATGCTGAAGCTCATTCTCACCGGGGTCTGGGTCTGCGCGGTTACGCTCGGATCGGTCTATTTCTCGATGCAAAGCGCCTCGGCGCCCGTCGTCGCGGACGGCGAGGCTGCCCGGCGAGCGTCGGAGCAGTACGTTCCCGGTGAGATGATCACCATTCCGGTGATCAGGGAAGGTTCCGTCCAGGGCTATTTCCTCACCAAGCTTTCCTTCTCTGCGACCAAGGAGGGGATCAACAATCTTCGTGCTCCGCTCCGGCAAATGGTCACCGACGAGCTTTACGATCTGCTCGTCGGCTCGAAGTTCATCGATGTCGCCGATACCGGCACCTTCGATTTGCCCACGTTCAAGACAACGGTGAAGGAAGGCCTGAACAAGAAGCTCGGCGGAGAGGTGATTACCGAGGTGCTCGTCGAGCAGCTCGAATACCTCACCAAGGACGACGTCAAGCGCGTCGCCAACAGCCAGAACGTGCCGCGGCAGAAGCCGGTTCCGATCGTCGACAAGAACGGCAATGTTGCCGGCGACAAGCTGCCGGAAGGCTCGATCAACGCAAGCAGCGCGCATTGACCGGAGAAATGCGCGCGCCTGTCCGCTCGCTTTCCGACCTCGACCATTTCATTTTGATGCTGTGAAACTCCGGACGAGGGCCGTTGCAGGCATTTCCCGGAAGCACTCCTGCGAACGTTATTGCCGTCAGTTTTTCTCGGGCGTGCGGTATTGTTCATTGACGAGGCCGAACTCGGCCATCAGCCGGCCGATCGCCACGTAGAAGTGGTAGAGCCCGGCGCTTGCCAGCCCGCTCTTGCTCCAGAGCTCGATGCCGCGTGGGATCGACGCGCCGAGTAGCGCCAGCGATTTGCCGAAGGTTCGCATCCGCCCGCCGAAACTTGGATCGCGTCGATGCTCGAGCATTGTCGAGATCGCGCCGTTGCGCAGGCTGCGCGCCCGGATCCAGGATGCGCTTGTGCGGCGCGCCGGCACGGTTTCGGCGACCCAGGCATCCGCCGCCCAGGCGAAACAGAATCCCTGTTCCTTGCTGCGGCTGTAGAAATCCGCGTCACCGCCGCCGATAAAATTGAACGCCGGGTCCAGGAACGGCCGCGGCATCGTGTCGAGCACCCGTCGGGCAATGAGTACGTTGCCCGAGGAGTAGAGGATCGGCACCGGTCCGGTCGTATCGTAATGGGGCGTGAAGACCGGGTGGCGCTTCCATTTCTGCCCACCGTCGCCTTCGAAGACCGGAAGCTGCGGTCCACCGACCATGTCGGCGCCCGTCGTTTCCCGTACCGTGATGAGACAATCGAGCCATTCGGGTGCCGCGACCTCGTCGTCATCGATGATCGCGATCGCCTTGAGGTTCGGATAGGTTTCGAGGGCCGTCGACCAGCCGGCATTGTAGGCGTGACAGTTGCCACGCTGATGCGCGACGATGACGACCGATTCCGATGGATGGCCCAGGAAAAAGTCCTTGGCGGCCTGAGCACCGGCCAGTCCTTCGTCGTCGTTCTCCACCACGACGGTGGCAAAAGAGACGTCAGGCCTCTGGGAAACAATGGTTTTCAGCGTCTTGACGACATGTTCGGGCCGGCGAAACGTCGGCAGCACGACGACGAGTTCGACGTCGCCGGCGTCTTCCAGTTCTGTCCGGAAGTAGACGGAAATGTCCTGGCCGGTCGACATCATGGCGAAACCTGTGCAAGCAAAATTGATGTGCAATACAACAAATCTTCCTAAACAGATGCTGAACCCGGACGGCAGATTTTGAAAGGGGGCTTTAAGCGCTCTTTCACCTCATACTGCTAATGAAATGCCCAGTTCCATTCATGACGTGTGGCAAAATGCATCTGGTCCTGGTTTCCTCACTCGTTCCCGTCGCCAATCCGGCGTCCGGATTCGACATCGCCAACCGGGCTGTTCTCGACGGCCTTCGTGCGCTCGGTCACCGGGTCAGCGTCATCGGTTTCCTTCAGCCGGGAAAGACCCCAGCGCTCGATTGCGAGATGCATCTCCTCGGCGAGCTCGAGGTCACCAATGCCAAGGTCGGCACGCTTCGGAAACTGCGCTGGCTCGCGACCGCGTTCCTTAACCGCACGTCGGTTTCATCCGGCAAGATGCTTGCGGTATCGGCAAACCGGATCCAGTCGATCCTCGACGGCCTTGCCCCATTCGATGGGCTGGTGCTCAATTCGGTGCAGTTGCCGGCCGCCTTCGCACAGGTCTTCCGACCCTATCCGTCCGTCTATGTCGCCCACAATGTCGAGGCCGATTCCGCCTTCGAGAATGCCGAGCGGGCAACGGGCACCATCGAGCGCTTTCTCTTTCGGCGAGAAGCGCAATATCTCGAACATTACGAGCAACACCTGGCGCAGAATGCCGTCGCCGTCTGGACTTTTGCAGAGGCGGATCGCTTCGGCTTCGGCCGCGCTGTCAGTGAGCGTGCCTTCGTTCTGCCACTGGTAACCGGCTGGGACGCGCCGGCCGCGCCGACTGGCGAACCTGATCAGGACCTCCGCCACGATCTCGGTTTGATCGGCACATGGAGCTGGCGGCCGAACAGGCTGGGTCTCGACTGGTTCCTCGCCGAAGTCGTACCGCATCTGCCCGAAGACATGTCGATCGCGATTGCCGGTCAGTTGGACGGCGTGCCTTCGGTTTCTCATCTCGGCGTCCGTTTCGTAGGGAGGGTGCCGGACGCGCGCGCCTTCGTCACCGAAAGCGCGGTCGTCCCGCTCATCAGCCGTGGCGGCAGCGGCGTGCAGTTGAAGAGCCTTGAGACCTTCGAACTCGGCATGCCGTGCGTGGCGACGCAGGCGTCGCTGCGTGGCATCGATGCGACCCCCGACAATTGCGCCACGACCGATGATCCCGCGGAATTCGCGCGCCTTCTGGTTGAAAAAGTCGCCAAGGTGCGGGCCGGCGACCGTCAACGTCTCGACGGCTCTGCCTTCCACCGTGCTCAGAAAGTGCGGCTGATGCGGGTGATGCGCAATGTGCTGGCCGGCCTGGCGCCTGCGAGCGCTGCGGAGGGACCGTCGCTGCCACCGGACTTGACGGTCCATGAAGGGGGGCGGTCGTGACGCAAATCGTTGCCACGAACAACGCTTCTCTGTCGCGGCGTCCGATCCTCGGAATGCCGGTCGTCGATCTCGGCTGGGCGAAGGCTTTCGCCTTTGCTGCCGAAGCGCTTTCGCGGCCAGGCGGGCAAACTGTCCTTGCCTTCCTCAATGCCAACAACGCCAACCTGATGATGCGCGATGCAGAGTATCGTGCGGCGCTGGCGCGCCAGGTTGTCTTTCCGGATGGGCACGGCGTCGATATCGCTTCCTATCTATTTTACGGGCGCATGTTTCCAGCCAATCTGAATGGCACGGATTTCGTGCCGTCACTGCTGACCTATCTCGAAAGGCCACTACGCATCGCGATGATCGGCGCGCGGCCCAAGGTGCTCGCCCGTGCCGCCGAGAATTTTCAGGCGCATGCGCCGTGGCATGAGTTCATGCCGGTTTCCGACGGTTTCTTCGACCGGGAACGGTCCCCGGAGATTCTCGCTGAGGTCCGCGCGTTGAAGGCAGATATCCTCTTGGTCGCGATGGGTAGTCCGGGCCAGGAGAAATGGGTCGATGCCCATGTCGGCCCTGAGGATGTCCGGCTGGTCATTTCCGTCGGCGCGCTTTTCGATTTCGTTGCGGAAGAGTTTCCGCGGGCGCCGAAATTCCTGCGCCGGCTGAGGTTGGAGTGGTTCTTCCGTCTGGCGATGGAACCGCGGCGCATGTGGCGCCGCTACGTTCTCGGAAACCCGCTTTTCCTGTGCCACGTCCTCTGGCACAAGCTGTCGGGACGCTCGCGCGAACCGATCGCCGACACCAGCCTTCGGACGGGAACATCGTGAACGGTCAGACCATGCGCACCGCGGTTGTCACAGCGTCCTACGCGAACGATTTCGAGCGTTGCCGGCTCATGTGCGAAAGCATGGACCGCAAGCTCCAGGGCGATTGGAAGCACTATCTGCTGGTGGCCGATTTTGACGTGAAGCTCTTCCGGCAACTTGAGGGGGCTCGGCGGGTGGTCGTCAGCGAGGGCGATCTCTTGCCCTGGTGGCTGCATCCGGTCACTGACCCATTGTCCGCCGGTCGCAGGAAGGTGTGGCTCAGTCCCTTCGGTCTGCCATTGCGTGGCTGGCATGCACAACAGCTGCGTCGCCTGGCGCTCGCGCGCCATATCGACGAGGCGGCGATGTTTGCGGTCGACTCCGACGTCGTGTTCCTGCGCGCCTTCGATCCCGCGAGCCTTTGGCAGGGGGATCGGCTGACGCTCTACCGCAACGACGGCGCGATCGACGCGCATATGCGCTCCAACCACCTTGAATGGCTCGCCCATTCCGATCGCCTTCTCGGCATCGGCCCCTATCACCTGCCGGCCAATGACTACATCAACACGCTGATCGCCTGGCGCACGGACACATGCCGGAAGCTGCTCAGCCACATCGAGGCGCAGCACGGCCGCAATTGGGTCCGCGCGATCACGCGGACCCGCGCATTCTCGGAATGCACGATCTATGGCCGCTACGTCGACGAGGTGCTCGGCGGGGAGGGGCACGTTCCTTCCGATGCTGCGCTCTGTCACGTGCTCTGGTTCGAGGACAGCTATAGGCAGGACCTCTCCGGCCTCAGGGATTTCCTGAGGGATATGGAGCCGCACCAGATCGGCATCGGCGTTCAATCCTTCGTCGGGCACGACCTCGACGATATCCGCCGCGCGATCGTCGAACTCGCCGCCTGAAGGTTCTACCGGCGTCAGATGACGCGTTCAGCGGGCTTCCTGAGCGCCGCGTAGGTCAGAACGAAGGAGAGGGCGTAGAGCGCGAAGAAGATCCCATTGAGCGACGGTGCCCATGCGGCTACATCCGTCGTTGTCCGCAGCAACAGCACCAGCAGCGCCACCTTGACGACGCCGGCGATCAGCAGGTTCAGCATGCGCCGCACCGTCCGGCCCGTCGCATAGAGCAGCTCGGAGTGGTACTCGATCAGGTTGCGGAATGAGGGAACGAGAAGGATCATCGCGATGATCGGAGCGGCGGCGGAGACGTTGCGGCCGAGGCCGTTCGGGAAGATCCAGAGATAGAAAGCCATGGCCGCGATGGCTGCAAGCGAGGCCAGCGCCACCAGGAGTTCGATCGACAACCTGGTCCGCCAGCGCGCGATCGCCTCGGGCGTGCGCATGATGCGCTGGACGAGCAGGGTGTTGAACGACCGCACGGGAAGTGCCGTCAGGTCCGCAAGCCGCATCAGGATGGCGTAAAGGCCGGAGACAGCCGGGCCGCCGATGGCAAGCACCGCGATCTTGTCGAATTCCGACTGGATGTAGAACAGCACCTCGGCACCGGCGACGGAGACGGAATCCGACCAGCGCCGGAAGTAGAGGCGGGGCTTCCAACGCAGCCGGACCCGGGGATAGAACCACAGGAGCGCCACGACGAGGCCGAGCGCATTGGCGGCCAGGTAAAAATAGGACCAGGCCTCAAGCGTCTTCCAGGATAGGAAAGTGAAGAGCAATGCAGCACCGGTGCGGATCGCGGTACCGATCACCACGAGCAGCGCCCCGCGCCCGAAACGGCCAAGGCCATTCAGCACGATGACCGCGGTTTCCAGTCCGCGCCAGCAGATGATCTCCGCCAGCATGAAGGCGGAAAAGGCGGTCGCCGTCATGTCTCGGGAAAATAGGGCAAGGAAGGTGACGGCGCAGATGATCGCGATCAGCGGCAGCGAGAGCACCGCGCCGACCAGGAAGCCGGCGCTATAGGTCCCGACCAGCAGCGGCTTTACGGTGGCCACCCGATAGAGCGGCGACATGAAGCCGAAGGCAAGGACGCGCGAGATCATGATGCCGGCCGCTGACGCCGTGGCAAAGAGACCGAAATCGGCGATGACAAGCGTGTTCGCGACGGCGATGAAGTAGATGAGTGACAACACGAGCCGCCCGGCCGAACCCCCGGTCATGGAGAGATAGGCGTGGATCAGCGCCTGGTGGCGGAGATAAAGCGCTTTGACGCGATGAGGCACGGCCGACGTTCCAATAGCGCGTTTCCCGTCGAGGCCGATGGAAGCGCTCTATCTCCTTGTTTTTACGCAGTTTCGGACGCAGGGCTTGCTGGCCTTCTGCTGAAACCGCTCTCCGCCTATCGTCATAGACGGGAAAGCTTAATAAGGCGTGAGATCGTCGCTGTTTGCGCGCGCCGGGCCCACGGATATTAACCATTTGTTTTCCATGTTTCCTTAGGTTGGCTTCACTATTCGGAATTCGCCGTCTCGGCAGCCGCGGGATCAGTCATGTTCAACATCGACGACGAGAAACGCCCGGTTCCGCGTGCATCGTTGCTCGATTTCGTAGCCGAGGACACGCGCGGTTCCGCGCGCGCGCAAAAGCCCCGCGCGGCCGATACGCCTGCGTCAAGTTCGCCTTTGCTCAATCGTCTGTCCGCAGCCGGCGGATCGTCCGGCCATTCCGGTGGACGAAACACGACCCGCCCAGCGGTGCAGCCGGCAACCGGTGTGAAAGTGCCCAAGGGAGCCAAGGCATCGGCCGAGCATCGCCGTGCCTTCAGCGGCATGGGCGACAGGCTGGTGCGCTGGTTGGCCGACAGCCGACCGAATGATACCCAGCCGCCGGCCACACCTGCCGATGGGAATTCGAGCGATCGGCCCCTCGTCGACATCAAGACCGTCCTGCGCTCCGTCTGGCAACTGCGCAAGATCATCATTGCGACGACCGCGCTCGGCGCCGTGGGCGGCGTTCTGCTCGCGCTCTCGACGCCCAGCGTCTACGTCGCCGAAAGCAAGCTCTACGTGGACCCGCGTGAGGTGCGGCTGACGGATTCCGATCTGTCGAAACAATCGCTGGCGACCGAAGGCATTCTCGCCCTCGTCGACAGCCAGCTTGAAGTGCTGCGCTCGCGCACCGTGATGGAGAAGGTTGCAGCCGGTCTGGACCTCGAGAAGGATCCGGAATTCGCAGGCAAGGCCGGCGGCGACGCATCCGCCCGTGTGCTGAAGAAGCTGGGAGAAGCCATCCAGGTCTGGCGCGACCCGAAGACCTTCATCGTCACGGTCGAGGCGCAGACGCGCGACCCCGAAAAGTCTGCACTGATCGCCAACCGGCTGGTCGAAACCTTCCTTGGCGAGGAAACCGCGGCACAATCCGGCTTCTTCCAGAAGACGACGGTGGCGCTCGACGCCCGGATCAAGGAATTGAAGGCCGAGCTCGACGCTGCCGAAAAGGCAGTCGAGGACTACAAGGCGACCAACGACATCGTCGGCGCCGGCGGCGAGTTGATTGCCGACAAGCAGCTCCTGAGCCTCAGCGACCAGGTCGCCGCCGCCCGCAACCGCATCGCCGAAGCAAAGGCGAAAGCAGAAGCCTCGGGCAAGGTGCAGTTGAATGACGTTTTGACCGGGGCCTACCCGGAGGAAATCAACTCGCTGGCGCTGTCCGAGCTGCGCAAGCAATTTGCCGCGACCAGGGCGCAACTGAGCGCGCTTGACGCGAGCCTCGGGCCACGCCACCCGCAAAGGATTGCCGCCCAGCAGGCGCTCGAAGCCTCGCGCTCCGAAATCGCCAACGAACTGCGTCGCATTGCGGCCGCGGCCGGGACCGAGCTCGATCGCGCCCAGCGCACCGAGCAGGACCTGCTGCAGCAGCTTGCGGTGCAAAAGGCGCGACAGATCGATTCGTCCGCCGAATTCGTCGCTTTGCGTGAACTGCAACGGAAAGCCGCAGCAACCCGCGAAATCTACGAATCCTTCCTGAAGCGCGCCGGCGAAACGCGCGAAGAGGAAAAGCTGACGGCCAAGAACATCCGGGTGATCTCCAAGGCCGAGCCGGCACTGCAGGCAAAAGGCCCCTCCCGCAAGATCATCGTGATCGCCGCCACCATGGCGGGCTTCTTCGCGGGTTTCGGCCTCGGCGTTTTGCTCGGCATCTATCGCAGCATGCGCGGTCTGTTTGCCGGCCCCGGTGCCGAGCCGAAGCGCGATCAGGATCCGGAGCCACCGGAGCCAGAGGGTGGTCCCGAACCATCGCAGCGCAAGCAGCTGCACGCCGATCCGGCTCCTGCCAGGTCCGATCTTCCGCCGCAGTTCAGCCCGGCGGCCCATCATGCGCAATCGTTGACTGCCGCTTACGCCGCCGCCCGTCGTGGCGAAGCGGGAGAGGCAACGGCCAAGCGCCCGCTGCCGTCTGCAGAAGCGGAGAGCGACACCGATATCGCCAAGGTGCAGGAAGATCTGCGGGCGTTGAGGTGCCGCGTCGAGCATTATTCGCGTCAGAAGCTGGCGCGTGGATAGACCATCGCCAAAGCGTGGCCTCCATTCACTTTGCGATTCTGGGGAGATCGCACTCTCACGATTTTGAGCGCCCCCATCTTCGCCTTTCACCTTTGAAAGGAAATGCCCCTGGCGGAACGAAACATCCGCCATCCTTGTCGCAGCCTCTTGCATTTATGCGTTTGGAACAGCATAGGGCGCTTTGAGGCCATCGCCTTTTCCCGGGCGAACTAGAGTGTGCCGCGTGAACAGGAAGCCAGGAGGAACATGCCGTGACGACTGTGATTGATGGCAAGAAAGTCGCCGCTTCGGTGATCGAGACCGTGAAGGCGGCGACCAAGGCGCTCGAGACGGATGCCGGTGTGCGCGCGGGTCTGGCCGTCGTGATCGTCGGCGACGATCCGGCAAGCCACGCCTATGTTTCCTCCAAGAGCAAGATGGCCAAGGAATGCGGCTTCCTGTCGATTCAGCATACGCTGCCTGAGGCAACGACGCAGGAAGAGCTCGCGGCGCTGGTTGCAGAACTCAATGCGGATCCCTCCATTCATGGCATCCTCGTGCAGCTGCCGCTGCCCAAGCACCTGAATTCCGAACCGATCATCCAGTCGATCCTGCCGGAAAAGGACGTCGACGGCCTTCATGTCGTCAACGCCGGCAAGCTGGCGACCGGCGATCTCGACGGCGGCCTCGTCTCCTGCACGCCGGCCGGCGCCATGGTCTTCGTGCGCCAGACCCATGGTGACGACCTCTCCGGCTTGAATGCCGTCGTCATCGGCCGTTCGAACCTGTTCGGCAAGCCGATGTCGGCGCTGCTTCTTGCTGCCAATGCGACCGTGACGACGGCGCATTCGCGCACCAAGGATCTGGCCGCCGTCTGCCGCAATGCCGATATCCTCGTTGCCGCCGTCGGCCGTCCGGAAATGGTGAAGGCGGATTGGGTGAAGCCCGGTGCGACCGTGATCGACGTCGGCATCAACCGCGTGCCGGCGCCGGAAAAGGGTGAGGGAAAATCCAAGCTGGTTGGCGACGTCGCCTTTGCCGAGGCCGCTGAGGTCGCAAGTGTGATCACTCCGGTTCCAGGCGGCGTCGGCCCGATGACCATCGCCATGCTGATGGCGAACACGGTGATTGCCGCTCATCGCAAGGCCGGCCGCAAGCCGCCGCGTTTCTGATCCCGGTTCACATGGAATTACAAGACGCGTCGCAAATGCGGCGCGTTGTCATTTTTGCGGGGCAGGTCCGGTCGAGGCGCGCACGATGAGTTCGGCCCGCCAGAGTTCCTGTTCCGGATAATCGCCACGTTTCAGGATGCCGCCGATCAGCCGTGTGGCGATGCGGGTACCGGCTGCCCTCAGCGACGAGCGCGTCGTCGTCAAAGGTACACTGAAATTTTCAGGCTTCAGCATCGGCAGCACGTCGTCGTGCGCGATCAGCGAGATATCGTCGCCGATCTTCAAACCGGCCTGATTGATCGCTCGCACCGCGCCGAGCGCCAGCACCGTACTCGAGCAGAGCACCGCGGTCGGCGGCTGCGCGTGCTGCAGGAAGCGCTGCATGCTGCGGTAGCCGTGCTCGTCGGTCATCAGCGAATGCTCGACCAGCGCCTCGTCGAGCGTGAGGCCGTGTTCGGTAAGCGCGCGCAGCATCCCCTTCTTGCGGCGGATGGAAAAGCTCAAGTATTCCGGCCCATTGATCAGCGCGATCCGCTGGTGCCCAAGCTGAATGAGCAGCCGCGCGGCATCGTAGAAGGCACTGGTGTTGTCGATGTCGAGGAAAGGGTAGTCCCGGCTTTCGCCGATCGATCGGCCATGCACGACGAATGGGATCGATAGAGATTTCAGCATGGCGATGCGCGGGTCGTTGGCGCGCATATAAGCAAGGAAGAGGGCATCGACATTGCCGCTTGCCGCCAACCGCCTGAAGGTGACTTCCTCGTCTTCCGGCGCGCTCGGGTTGAGCACGAAATGGAAGTCGTGCTTGACTGCCTCTTCCGCAAGGCCCGCGAGAAATTCGCCGAAATGCACGTCGGAATCGATGCCGGGCGCAATCGGCATGACCATGCCGATGGAAAAGGCTCTGCCGGTGGCCAGCCGTTGGGCGGCGCGGTTTGGCCGATAGCCGGTCTCGCGCACGGCCTGCAGCACGCGCTGGCGGGTCTCGGCGTTGACTTCCGGATAGCCGTTCAATGCGCGGCTGACTGTCGTCTGGGACAGGCCGAGCAGTTCCGCAAGTTGCTTGAGATTGACCGCCATGGTCAGGATTCCTCCCAAAGCGCTTTGGATATCCGTATGATTTTTGGTGTTTGGTCCCAGCGCCTAGGCGTTTGTGTAGCATCCGTTTTTCGAGCAACAAAGTGGAATTCAACCATTGCGCGGTGCAAAACGTTACCGCAAAGCACAAATTCGTCGCATTGAGGACAGGGATGGGAAATCTCTTGACTCCTCGCGTGTCGCAATGGTTTGTTAGCGAACTCAAAGCGCTTTGAATTTTTGCGCATTGTCGACTGCCCGGCGGGATCCGGGTTCATCTTGGGAGGAGAAGGACGTGAAGAGATCATTGCTGTTGGGCGTGGCGGCTTTTGCCCTGTTCGCAGGTGCCGCCGGCGCCGCGGACCTCAAGTTCAAGCCGGGTGAGGATTCGAAGTTCAACTGGGCGAGCTTCGAGGAATTCAAGAAGGGTCACGACCTCAAGGGCCAGACGCTGACCATCTTCGGTCCGTGGCGCGGCGAGGACGAGGCTCTGTTCAAGAGCGTTTATGCCTATTTCACCGAAGCGACGGGCGCCGAGATCAAGTACTCGTCGTCGGAAAACTACGAACAGCAGATCGTCATCGACACGCAGGCCGGCAGCCCCTCCGAAATCTCGATCCTCCCGCAACCGGGTCTGATCGCCGATCTCGCCTCCAAGGGCTACCTGACGCCGCTCGGCGACGACACCCAGAAGTGGCTGCTCGACAACTACGCCGCTGGACAGTCCTGGGTCGACCTCTCGACCTACAAGGGCAAGGACGGCAATGCCGCGCTCTATGCCTTCCCCTATAAGATCGACGTGAAGTCGCTCGTCTGGTACTCGCCGGAAAACTTCGAGGACGCCGGCTACGAAGTGCCGAAGACCATGGAAGAGCTGAAGGCGCTGACCGAGAAGATCGCCGCTGACGGCGGCAAGCCCTGGTGCATCGGTCTCGGCTCGGGCGGTGCGACCGGCTGGCCGGCAACCGACTGGGTCGAAGACATGATGCTGCGCACCCAGCCGGCCGACGTCTATGACAAGTGGGTCAAGAACGAGATTCCGTTCACCGACCCGGCTGTCGTGGGCGCAATTGACGAGTTCGGCTGGTTTGCCAAGAACGACAAATTCGTCGATGGCGGTGCAGCGGCCGTTGCTTCCACCGACTTCCGCGACAGCCCGAAGGGTCTGTTTGCCTCGCCGCCGAAGTGCTACCTGCACCACCAGGCGTCGTTCATTCCGTCCTTCTTCCCGGAGGGCACGGTGATCGGTGAGGACGCCGACTTCTTCTACATGCCGCCTTACGAGAGCAAGAAGGATCTCGGCAATCCGGTGCTCGGCGCCGGCACGCTGGCGATGATCACCAAGGACACGCCGGCAGCGCGTGCCTTCATCGAATTCTTGAAGACGCCGATCGCCCATGAAGTCTGGATGGCGCAGACGAGCTTCCTGACGCCCTACAAGAGCGTCAACGTCGACACCTATGGCAACCCGCCGCTGAAGAAGCAGGGCGAGATCCTCCTGAATGCCACCACCTTCCGCTTCGACGGTTCCGACCTGATGCCGGGCAAGATCGGTGCGGGTGCGTTCTGGACCGGCATGGTCGATTTCGTCGGCGGCAAGTCGTCGGCTGAAGTCGCCGATGGCGTTCAGAAGGCCTGGGACGCGATCAAGTAACAAACTCCGGGCGGCAGAAATGCCGCCCGTTACCGATCCGGGCACGATGCCAGAGCGGGGCGAGGAGAAGTGTATGCGGTTTTCCGCTCGCTTCCTGCTCCTAGCGATGAAACGCGGCGCGCCCCAATGAGAACGGCGACAATCGCCAGCCCTGCACGCGACCGTGCATCGAGGGGGAGGGACATGTCATGTTGTTTCAGCTTTTAAAGGCTGCAGGGTTCATGTTGGGCGGGGTCATCGGCTGCGCCGCCTATTTCTGGGGAACCAGTTTCATTCTCGACCTGATCTTTCCGTCGAAGGGAAAATCCGGTGCTATCGCCTCAAGAAACCTGCGTATCACCAATGCCATCCGTCCGTGGCTGTTCCTCGGACCGGCGCTCCTCGCACTCACAGTATACCTGATCTATCCCGTCTTCATGTCGCTCTGGTACAGCGTGCACGATCGCGCCGGCCAGAGCTTCGTCGGTGTCAGCAACTATGTCTGGATGGTCAATGACGGCGAATTCCGCCAGTCGATCTACAACAATTTCCTCTGGCTGCTGGTCGTTCCGGCGCTTGCAACCTTCTTCGGCCTGGTCATTGCCGCGCTCACCGATCGCATCTGGTGGGGCAATATCGCCAAGACCCTGATCTTCATGCCGATGGCAATTTCCTTCGTCGGCGCCGCGGTTATCTGGAAGTTCATTTACGACTTTCGCCCCGAGGGCGCGGAACAGATCGGTCTCCTGAATGGCATCGTCGTTGCTTTCGGTGGCGACCCACAGGCCTGGATCACGCTGCCCTTCTGGAACAACTTCTTCCTGATGGCGATCCTCGTCTGGATCCAGACCGGTTTCGCCATGGTCATCCTTTCGGCCGCGCTGCGCGGCATTCCCGAGGAGACGATCGAGGCCGCCGTCATCGACGGCGCCAATGGCTGGCAGATCTTCTTCAAGATCATGGTACCGCAGATCTGGGGCACGATCGCCGTCGTCTGGACGACCATCACCATCCTCGTCTTGAAGGTCTTCGATATCGTTCTCGCGATGACCAACGGTCAATGGCAGAGCCAGGTGCTCGCCAACCTCATGTTCGACTGGATGTTCCGCGGGGGCGGCGACTTCGGCCGAGGTGCGGCGATCGCCGTTGTCATCATGGTTCTCGTCATTCCGATCATGGTCTGGAACATCCGCAATGCGGCCAAGGAAATGAAGGGGCACTGAGATGAATCCTGCAACACGCTCCCCCCTCATGTGGGTTGTCCACTTCTCGGTCTTTTTGATCGTCGCGCTCTGGACGCTGCCGACTGCCGGCCTTCTGATCTCCTCGCTGCGCGACAAGGATCAGCTTGCCGTCTCCGGCTGGTGGACAGCCCTTTCGACCTCGTCGCAGAACATCGTCGCCCGGGCGCCCGGCCCGGATACCCAGGTCGAACGCGACGGCAAGTTCGTAATCTCGGGTAACCTGCTCGAAGGCCAGCAGGGCCAGATCTCCGCCTTCGGCTTCAACAGCCGCGAACCGACTGCGTTCAAGGCCGGCGAAACCGCCGAACTCAACGACGGCGAAAAGCTGACGGTCCAGGCGGATGGCAATTTCGAGATCGTCTCCGACAAGAAGATGGAAGGCTCGCGTGGCCAGCGCGTCTTCGTCACGGCCTCGTCGCCGCCGCGATTCACTTTCGACAATTATGCCGAGGTGCTCGGTGCCGAGAACATCGGCCGGTCCTTTATCAACTCGCTGACGGTTGCGGTACCGGCGACCATCATCCCGATCATGATCGCGGCCTTCGCTGCCTATGCGCTCGCCTGGATGCCGTTTCCGGGCCGGGCGATCCTGATTGCCGTCGTCGTCGGTCTTCTCGTCGTGCCGCTGCAGATGTCGCTGATCCCGCTTCTGAAGCTTTATAACGGCGTCGGAGCCTTCTTCGGCGTGTCGGCCAAGACCTATGTCGGCATCTGGCTCGCCCATACCGGTTTCGGCCTGCCGCTCGCGATCTACCTGCTTCGCAACTACATGGCCGGCCTGCCGCGCGAAATCATGGAATCTGCCCGCGTCGATGGCGCCAGCGATTTCGATATCTTCGTCAAGATCATCCTGCCGCTGTCCTTCCCGGCGCTCGCTTCCTTCGCGATCTTCCAGTTCCTATGGACCTGGAACGACCTGCTGGTGGCGATCGTGTTCCTGGGCGCAGGGCCGGACGAACTGGTTCTGACCGGCCGGCTCGTCAACCTGCTCGGCTCGCGCGGCGGCAACTGGGAGATCCTGACAGCCTCCGCCTTCATTACCATCATCGTTCCGCTGATCGTCTTCTTCAGCCTGCAGCGCTATCTCGTGCGCGGCCTGCTGGCGGGTTCGGTCAAGGGCGGCTGACAACCAGGGACTACCAGAGAAAATGAGCATGACCGAAATGAGCACTTCCACATTGCAGGCCGATCGGGACTGGTGGCGCGGCGCGGTGATCTATCAGATCTATCCGCGCTCCTACCAGGACTCGAATGGCGACGGTATCGGCGACCTCAAGGGCATCGTTTCCCGGTTGCCGCATATCGCCGCTCTCGGTGCCGATGCGATCTGGATTTCGCCGTTCTTCACCTCCCCAATGAAGGACTTCGGTTACGACGTCTCAAACTACACCGATGTCGATCAGATCTTTGGCAGCCTTGCCGATTTCGACGCCGTCATCGCCGAGGCGCACCGCCTCGGCATCCGGGTGATGATCGACCTCGTTCTGTCGCATACGTCAGACCAGCACCCCTGGTTCGTCGAAAGCCGCTCGAGCCGCGCCAACGCCAAGGCCGACTGGTACGTCTGGGCCGATTCCAAGCCCGATGGCACACCGCCCAACAACTGGCTGTCGATCTTCGGCGGCTCCGCCTGGGCGTGGGATCCGACGCGGCTTCAATATTACCTGCACAACTTCCTGACCTCGCAGCCGGATCTGAACCTCCACAATCCGGAAGTCCAGGATGCGCTGCTCGGCGTCGAGCGCTTCTGGCTGGAGCGCGGCGTCGACGGCTTCCGCCTCGACACCATCAATTTCTACTTCCACGACAAGCAACTGCGCGACAATCCGGCACTGGCGCCGGAACGGCGCAACGCCCAGACCGCGCCGGCGGTCAATCCGTACAACTATCAGGAACATCTCTACGACAAGAACCAGCCGGAAAACCTCGAATTCCTGAAGCGCTTCCGCGCCGTCATGGACGAGTTTCCGGCGATCGCCGCCGTCGGCGAAGTCGGCGACAGCCAGCGCGGTCTGGAGATCGCCGGCGAATACACCTCCGGCGGCGACAAGATGCAGATGTGCTACGCCTTCGAATTCCTGGCGCCGGAACCGCCGACACCGGCGACCGTCGCCGAGGTTCTCCGGAACTTCGAGAAGGCGGCACCTGAAGGCTGGGCCTGCTGGGCCTTTTCCAACCATGACGTCGTGCGCCATGTCAGTCGCTGGGGCGCAGGCGTTGCCGATCGCGATGCGCACGCCAAGCTGCTTGCAAGCCTGCTGATGTCGCTGCGTGGTTCGGTCTGCATCTATCAGGGCGAGGAACTGGCGCTGTCAGAAGCCGAGCTTGCCTATGAGGACCTGAAGGATCCCTATGGCATCCAGTTCTGGCCCGATTTCAAGGGCCGCGATGGCTGCCGCACGCCGATGGTCTGGGACGCTACCGCGATCAATGGCGGCTTCGGTGGTGCGAAGCCCTGGCTTCCGGTGCCGACCGAACATCTGGCACGCGCCGTATCGGCGCAGCAGGGTGAGGACACATCCGTCCTCGAGCACTACCGCCGCTTCTTGCATTTCCGTAAGGCCCATCCGGCCTTCGCCAAGGGCGAGATCGAGTTCCTGGATACGGATGGACAGGTGCTCGCCTTCGTGCGCAGCTATGGCAACGAGAAGCTCTACTGCCTGTTCAATATGGGTGGCGACCCAGCGACAGCCACGCTGCCGAACGAACCGGTTGCCGCACTTGAAGGGCACGGCTTTGCGGCCGAAGTGAAGGATAGAACGGTCAACCTGCCAGCCTGGGGCGCGTACTTCGCCCGGTTGGTGTGACGCCGGCTGAGCAATGATGAGAGCAAGAACTGACGGGAAGAACCGAAGGGGAGGGTGCAATGACAGGTCTGCTGCTTAAAGATATCCGCAAGTCCTATGGCGCGGTCGATGTCATTCACGGCATCAATCTCGACATCAAGCAGGGCGAGTTCATCGTCTTCGTCGGCCCTTCCGGCTGCGGAAAGTCGACGCTGCTGCGCATGATCGCGGGCCTCGAAGAGATCACCGGCGGTGACATGTTCATCGATGGCGAGCGGGTCAACACCGTGCCGCCGTCGAAGCGCGGCATCGCCATGGTATTCCAGTCCTATGCGCTCTACCCGCACATGACGGTCTACGACAACATGGCCTTCGGCATGCGGATCGCCAAGGAGTCAAAGGAGGAGATCGATCGCCGGGTGCGCAACGCCGCCGATATCCTTCAACTCACCAAGTATCTCGATCGCCTGCCAAAGGCACTGTCGGGCGGGCAGCGTCAGCGCGTCGCGATCGGCCGCGCAATCTGCCGTGACCCCAAGGTCTTCCTGTTCGACGAGCCGCTGTCGAACCTCGACGCGGCCCTTCGCGTCGCCACCCGCATCGAGATCGCCAAGCTCAGCGAGCAGATGTCGGACACGACGATGATCTACGTCACCCACGACCAGGTGGAGGCGATGACGCTCGCCGACCGCATCGTCGTGCTGTCGCAGGGCCATATCGAGCAGGTGGGTGCGCCGCTGGAACTGTACGAGCGGCCGGCCAATCTCTTCGTCGCGCGCTTCATCGGCTCGCCGGCGATGAACATCATTCCCTCGAGTGTTACCGCCACCGGCGCGCAAACCACGGTGAAGCTGACCGGCGGCAAGAGCGTGACGCTGGATATCCCGACGGACTCGTCGCAGAACGGCAAGACGGCGAGCTTCGGTGTTCGGCCGGAGGACCTGCAGGTCACGACCACCGACGACTTCTTGTTCGAGGGCACCATCTCGATCGTCGAAGCGCTCGGTGAAGTGACGCTGCTTTATATTGAGGGCCTCGTCGACAAGGAACCGATCATCGCCAAGATCCCCGGCATCCTGCCGGTTCATCGCGGCGACAAGGTGCGCTTCACCGCCGACAAGGCCAAGCTGCATCTCTTCGATGCCGACGGTCGCAGCTATCGTCGCTGAATCAATTCCAGGAAAAGTGCGTAGCGGTTTCCGTCCGGAATTGCGTGAAGATACATCTGCCCTCTCGACCCGCCCGTAAAATCGGGCGGGTTTTTTCAATGCAACCTGCAGATCAAACCCTCTGTTAAATCTCTGCCGCTAATCTGTCTCAAAAGGGGATAAGAAAGGCATATCGATGAGAGGCGCGGCGCCGGCAATGCAACAGCACTTCCTGAACAAGGAAGAGTCCTTCATGTACGATCGGGAAGCGAGTTTTCCGATGGAGGACACACGGAACGAGGCGCGGATCGAATATACCGAGAAGGGCATGACCCAGCTAAGCTCGCGCCGTTGCGAGATCCTCAAGCTGTCGAAAAGCGGCGCCGTCCTCGGCATCCTGACCCAGTATCAGCTGCCGCAGAACTTCTATCTGGATATTCCGAGCGCGCGAATCCAGATGGTCGGTTGCCTCTTGAAACGGGTGCATGCGAACAACGTCATCGAAGCGCGCTTCCTGCGCCTGCTGACGGATCGCGACCTCAATCGTATCTTCGTCTACAGCACCCATCCGAACCACCGCAACCGCACGCTCGACATCTATCGCTGAGGCGGGCGTCGGCCGGATGCGCGGGACTTGACCGTCCTGTTTGCTCAATGAATGGTTGTGGTCCTCATCAACGAATTTGGACCCTGGCCATGCAGCGACCCTATCGGCTTTCCTGCCACTGTGGCGACATCTGCTTTGAGGTCGATGAGGACTTGACCGGCCTCGTCGACTGCAATTGCTCGACCTGTCGGCGCTCCGGCTTCCTGCACTGGAAGGTCGACGCAGCCAACGTAAAGCTGCTCACCGAGAAGCGCCGCCTGTCGAGCTATATCTGGCGCGGGCTCAACGAAGGCCACCAGTTCTGTCCGACCTGCGGCACGCCGGTGCTGCGCAGCGGCTATCCGGACAACAAGATTTCGGTCAACGCGCGCTGCATCGAGAACATCGACGTCTTCACGCTCGAAATCGAACGCTACGACGGGCGCAACGACATGTTCCCTGGTCCGCTGCCGTAAGCGGACAGTGTGGGCGAATGGCTCACCGCTGGCGCGAAGAAAAGTTCGGCATAGAAGGGAGCGCCGCCTCGGCTCAGGAGAGCGGCGCTCTTTGCGTCTTAATGGAAGAGAACGCTAGCGCCGTGATCAGCAGCGCCCGCAATCGCTCGGAATGGGGCGAAAAGCTCTCGCCCCATGCCGAACTCGTTGTCCGAGAGGTCGGCATGCGCCGGCACCCGCGTCTTCAGCGCAATATCCTCGACCAGCACCTCGATCGTCCCGGCAACGGCGTCGATACGGACGATATCGCCTTCCTGAATGCGGGCGATCGGGCCGCCGTCCTTGGCCTCCGGCGTGACGTGGATTGCCGCCGGTACCTTGCCGGACGCGCCCGACATGCGTCCGTCCGTCAGGATGGCAACGCGCTGGCCGCGGTCCTGCAGAATGCCGAGAACGGTGGTCAGCTTGTGCAGTTCGGGCATGCCGTTGGCCTTCGGGCCCTGGAAGCGTACGACGGCGACGAAATCGCCTTCGAGCTTGCCGGCCTTGAAGGCGGCATTGAGCTCGGCCTGGTCGTGGAAGATCTTGGCGGGCGCCTCGATGACGTGGCGGTCCGGCTTGACGGCGGAGATCTTGATGACCGCCTTGCCGAGATTGCCGGTCAGCATCTTCAGGCCGCCCGTGTGCTGGAACGGCTGCTCCATGGTGGCAAGCACCTTCGGATCGGCACTTACCTTCGGCGTCGGCACACGTTCGACGTTGCCATTGGCGCCAAGCCGGACGTCGATCTTGTAGGCATCGAGACCCTGGCCGACGACCGTGCGGACATCGTCATGCAGGAGACCACCCCGAAGCAGCTGACTGATCAGGAAACCCATGCCGCCGGCGGCGTGGAAATGGTTCACATCGGCAAGCCCGTTCGGATAGACGCGCGCGAGCAGCGGCACGATGTCGGAAAGCTCGGAAATGTCCTGCCAGGTGAGCACGATGCCCGCGGCGCGCGCCATGGCGACCAGGTGCATCGTATGATTGGTCGATCCACCAGTCGCATGCAGGCCGACGACGCCGTTGACGATCGAACGCTCGTCGATCATCTCGCCGGCCGGCGTGAACTCGTTGCCCATGGCGGTGATCGCCAGCGCCCGCTTGGCCGCTTCCTTGGTCAGCGCATCGCGCAGCGGCGTGCCTGGATTGATGAAGGAGGCGCCGGGCAGATGGAAGCCCATGATTTCCATCAGCATCTGGTTGGAATTGGCGGTGCCGTAGAAGGTGCAGGTGCCCGGCCCGTGATAGGACTTGGACTCCGCTTCGAGCAGTTCGTCGCGGCCGACCTTGCCTTCTGCAAAGAGCTGGCGAACCCGCGCCTTCTCGTCGTTCGGCAGCCCCGACGTCATCGGCCCGGCGGGCACGAAGATCGCCGGCAGATGGCCGAAGGTGAGCGCCGCGATGACGAGGCCCGGCACGATCTTGTCGCAGACTCCGAGATAGACGGTGGAGTCGAACATGTTGTGCGACAGGCCGACGCCGGCTGCCATGGCGATCAGGTCGCGTGAGAAGAGCGACAACTCCATGCCTGGCTGCCCCTGAGTGACGCCGTCGCACATGGCCGGAACGCCGCCAGCCACCTGCGCCACGCCGCCTGCTTCGCGTGCGGCCTCGCGGATCATCGCCGGATAGGTCTCGAACGGTTGGTGTGCCGAGAGCATGTCGTTGTAGGAGGTGATGATACCGAGATTGGCCACGCGGTCACCCGCGAGCGCCACCTTCTCGGCGGGGGAACAGACGGCAAATCCATGCGCGAGGTTACCGCAGCCGAGCACGCTGCGATGCGGACCGCTCGATGCCGCCCGGCGGACGCGGTCAAGATAGGGTTCGCGGTGCGGTTTCGAGCGCTCGACGATGCGAGCGGTGATCGCGGCAATGCGGGAATCGGCGGACATGGCAAATCCTGTTCCGGAGCCTTGAAGCTCCTCATCTTCATCCAGTCATCGGTCCGGAACGCGGTGCGCTTGGGAGAACGCAGGTGCGTCCCGGCATTTCTCAGAAACACGCTTTCGTTCCGATGGGGCGCCACCGGCTGAACGTGTCTCCAAAGTTCCTATTGGGTCGGTTCGACCCAACATCATTCGATCTAGAGCGTCTGTCGCCCGTTCACAGGAACGGGCAACTTGCTACGGCGCCCAGTAAATCTGCACCGGTGAAGCGGCGCGGCGCAGCATCGCGCGGATCGGCATGTCCTTCTCGTCGCCGGCCTCTTCAGCCTTGGCGAGAACCGTCTTCTTGCCTTCGCCCTCGATGTGCAGCACCAGAAGCCGCGCATCCTGCAGGCTGGCGAAGGTAAGCGTCAGCCGGGTCTCGCCGGCGCCTTCTGCTTCCATGGTGATGACGCCGCGCGGCGTTGCCGGATCGATGGCGCGCGCAAGCTCAGACCCGCCTGGGAAGAACGATGCCGTATGCCCGTCCGTTCCCATGCCAAGGATCGCCACATCGAACGGCGCGCCGATGGCGGCGGTTTCCCGGCTTGCGATCTCAGCCGCAGCCTCGGCCGAGGGGGCGGCATGATAAAGCGGGAGGAATTTTGCCGCCGCCGCCTTGCCCTGAAGCAGGTTGGCGGCAACCAGGCCATGGTTGGAACGGTCGCTTTCCGGCGGCACGAAACGTTCGTCGACCAGCGTCACGGTTACCTTGTCCCAAGCGATGTCCTTCTTGGAAAGCGCCTGGAAGAACGCCTTGGGCGTCGAGCCGCCGGAGACTGCGATGCTCGCCGAACCGCGTGCCGCAATGCCGGCAGAAAGTGCGCTGCTTACGGCGTCAGCCAGGCCTTCCGCCAATGCCGCACCGTTTTCGAATGTATGAAGCTCTGTCGTCATGGTCGCACCTATATCGCGTCGTTCCAGGTGCGGCCGTCGCGCTCGATCAGCGCGATCGACTGGCTCGGACCCCAGGTGCCGGCGGTATAGCCCTGGACCTGTTGCCCGGTCTCCTCCCAGGCCTTCAGGATCGGGTCGACCCACTTCCATGCGGCCTCGACCTCGTCGCGGCGCACGAACAGCGTCTGGTTGTTGCGGACAACGTCGAAGAGCAGCCGCTCATAGGCGTCGGCATTGCGCACGGCAAACGCCTCGGCAAAGCTCATGTCGAGCGAAACGTTGCGCAGCCGCATGCCGCCAGGACCAGGATCCTTGATCATCAGCGACTGCTTCACGCCTTCATTCGGCTGCAGGCGGATGACCAACTGGTTGGCGGAGATACGGCCGGCATTGTTGTCGAAGATCGAGTGCGGGATCTGCTTGAAGGTGATGACGATTTCCGACATTCGGCCGGCGAGGCGCTTGCCGGTGCGGATGTAGAAGGGCACGCCGGCCCAGCGCCAGTTGCTGACTTCCGCCTTAATCGCCACGAAGGTCTCGGTGTTCGAAACGCCGCCTTCGAGCTCTTCAAGGTAGCCCTTGACCGGGCCGCCGGCGGAAGCACCGGCGCGGTACTGGCCGCGCACAGTCACCTGTTCGACGTTCGATGAAGTGATCGGTTTCAGCGCGCGCAGAACCTTGAGCTTTTCGTCGCGAACCGCTTCCGCGTCCATCGAGGTCGGCGCTTCCATGGCGACGAAGCAGACGAGCTGGAGGATGTGGTTCTGCACCATGTCGCGCAGCGCACCGGCCTTGTCGTAGTAGCCGGCGCGGTTTTCGAGGCCGACGGCCTCCGACACGGTGATCTGCACATGGTCGATATGGGCGGAATTCCACAGCGGCTCGTAGAGCGCATTGGCAAAGCGCAGCGCCATCAGGTTCTGCACCGTTTCCTTGCCGAGATAGTGGTCGATACGGAAGATCTGTTCTTCGCGGAAGACCTTGCCGATCGTGTCGTTGAGCTCGGTCGCCGAGGCGAGGTCACGGCCGATCGGCTTTTCGACGACGATGCGGGTGTTCTTGGTGATCAGCTTGTGATCGCGGATGCGCTCGGAAATGTCGCCGAAGATCGCCGGGCCGACGGCGAGATAGAAGGCACGGATGCGCTCCTTGCCCTCTTCGAGGATCTTCTTCAGCGCGTCCCAACCCTGGTCCGACTTGGCATCGACCGAAACGTAGAACAGGCGCGCAGCGAACTTCGCGACTTCCTCTTCCTTGTACTCGTCCGCCTTCAGATGTTCCTTCAGCGCGTCGACGGCGAACTTGCGATAGTCCTCATGGCTGAGTGCCGCACGCGACGCACCGATGATGCGGGTCGGCTCGGTGATCTGGCCTTCCAGTTGCCGGTGATAGAGCGCCGGCAACAGCTTGCGCTCCGCAAGATCGCCGGTGCCCCCGAACACCACATAGTCAAATGGTTCGACGGGAATGATCTGGCTGCTCATGGGATATCTCGATCTGTTCAGGTCACGGACACATATAATCTAATCGATTTAAACGCGCTAGGGTGCGGCGCAATAAAATGCCGCCGCGAGCGTTTCTTTAGAACCTGTCGCGTAATGCGTACCAGCTTAGCGCGAGGAAGAGAAGGGCGGAGCGGAACCGCGTACCACCGGGAAAAGCCGGGATTTTCAGGGCTTTCAAGAGATCGAGCTCGGTATCCTTGCCGAGCGCCAGGTCGGCATAGAGCTTGCCGCAATAGTTGGAAAGCATCACGCCATGGCCGGAATAGCCGCCGATCGACGTGACGCCGGGCATGACCTCGCGACAGAAGGGCGTGCGCGGCATGGTGATGCCGACGGAGCCGCCCCAGGCATGGGTGATCTCGATATTGGCGAGTTCCGGATAGATCTCGCTGATCTGCCGGCGGATATGGGTCGAGATATCCAGCGGGTTGTCGGCGGTATAGGCCTCACGGCCGCCGAAGAGCAGCCGTCCGTCCCGCGACTTGCGGAAGTAGCGCACGACGAAGCGTGAATCGTCGACCGATTCGCCGCCGGGAATGACGTTTGGGTGGTCGGAGAGCACCGTCGTCGCGCCGATGAAGGATCGGATCGGCATGACGTGGCTGGCGCTCACCGGCTCGAGGTTGCCGATATAGGCGTTGCAGGCGACGAGCACGCGATCGGCAGTGATCGTGCCACGGTCGGTGGTGATGACGATCGCGCCGCCTTGGCGATTGATCTTCAGGGCTTTCGTCTGTTCGAAGAGGTTGGCCCCGGCGAGTGCCGCCTGCTTCGCAAGGCCCACCAGAAGCTTCATCGGATGGATATGGCCGGTGCCGGCATCGCGGATGCCGAAATGGTAGTGGTTCGATCCGAGCCGGCTTGCGGTTTCCTCGCGCTCCATGAAGGAGAGATGCGGATAGCCGAAGCGTGTCGCCATCGCTTCCGCATGGTCGCGATAGTCCTTTTCGAGGCTCTTCTTGTGGCCAACCGAGAGCTGGCCGGGCACGAATTCGATGTCGATTTCGTGCGCGCTTGCGAAGTCGAGCACATAGCGCTTGGCATTCTCGGCCATGTCGAAGAGCGCCTGCGCCCGCTCATGGCCGAGACTTTCCTCCGTCTCGTCCGCCCAGGCCCGCTGTCCGGTGCCGAACTGGCCGCCATTGCGGCCAGACGCACCGTCGCCGAAGCGGCAGGCATCGATCAAGGTGACGTCAACGCCTTGCTTCGCGAGGTTCCAGGCGGCTTGCAGCCCCGTGTAGCCGCCGCCGACGATCGCGATATTGGCTTTGCGCGATCCCGGCATGGCGGGATACTCCGGTCGGTCTGGAACTGTTGCCTCATACCAGGAGAAACCGGGTGAGATCGGGCTTTGCCAGGGCATGGAGAACCTCTGAGGTCAGACGTTGAGAAGCAGGAATTCGCGTTCCCATGGACTGATGACCTGCATGAAGGTCTCGAACTCGCCGCGTTTGACGCCGGCATAGATTGCGATGAACTCAGGGCTTAGCACGTCTGCAAGCGACGGTGCCGATTCCAGCAGGGCGACCGCTTCGAGCAGGCCGCGCGGCAGGTCGATCTCGCCCTCGTTGGCCGTGTCCTCGGTCGGTGCCGTCGGCTCGCGCTGTTCGATGATGCCGAGATAACCGCAGGCAAGCGAGGCCGCGAGCGCCAGGTAGGGATTGGCGTCCGAGCTCGGCAGTCGGTTCTCGATACGCCGGGCGACCGGCTCCGACACCGGGATGCGGAAGGCGGTCGTGCGGTTGTCGTAACCCCATGCGGTGTTGACCGGCGCCGACATGTCGGGCGTCAGCCGGCGGAAGGAGTTCACATAGGGCGCCATCATGACCAGCGTGCGCGGCACGTAGTGCTGCATGCCGCCGATGAAGTGGAAGAACTCCTTCGATGCCGATCCATCCGGGTTCGAAAACAGGTTCCGGCCGGTGTTGATTTCGACCACCGACTGGTGGATGTGCATCGCCGAACCGGGCTGGCCCTGCATGGGCTTTGCCATGAAGGTGGCATAGATGCCGTGCTTCAGCGCCGCCTCGCGGATGGTGCGCTTGAACAGGAACACCTGATCGGCAAGCTCTATCGGATCGCCGTGGCGAAGGTTGATCTCGAGCTGCGCCGGACCCTCCTCGTGGATCAGCGTGTCGATCTCGAGGCCCTGCTTCTCGGAGAAGTGGTAGATGTCGTCGATCAGTTCGTCGAACTCGTTGATGCCGGCAATCGAATAACCCTGGCCGCCGAGGATCGAGCGACCGGAGCGGCCTTTCGGCGGATGCAGGGGATAGTCGGGATCGTCATTGGTGGCGACGAGGTAGAATTCGATCTCGGGCGCAACGACCGGCTTCCAACCTTTTTGCTTGTAGAGGTCGACCACGCGCTTCAGGACGTTGCGCGGCGTGTAGCTGATCTGCTCGCCCTGCGAACCGACGATGTCGCAGATCACCTGCGCCGTCGGGTCGGTCTCCCAGGGCACGACGGAAAGGGTCGAGAGATCGGGCACGAGCTTGATGTCGCTGTCGCGCGAATCGTACCGGAACTGCCCGGTTTCATCAGGATACTCGCCGGAGATCGTGTGCCGGTAGACAGCCGAGGGCAGGGCCAGCGAGGTGTTGGACGTGAATTTCGAGGTCGGCATCATCTTGCCGCGCGGCACGCCGGCAAGGTCTGGCGTGATGCACTCGACGTCTTCGATGCCGCGGATCTTGAGCCAGTCCGTGGCTTCCTTCCAGGTCTTCACACCGCGAAGGGAGTGCAGGGCGGGGGGTATTTTCGAAGTTTTGCTGATTTTCGTTGTTTGTTGGGCAGCACTTCTCTTTGAGGGCATAAATCACCGGTTTTGGCTTCGGATGACGCATCATAACCACAGATTGGCAATTGGCTAGATGGCCTTGGTCATTGACTTTCTTCTTTGCCACCGGGAAGGAAAGACAAAAGAGCTGGGGTGTTTCGTGGCTGAAAAGAAGGATGTGGTCATCATCGGCGCCGGTGCCGCGGGCATGATGTGCGCCATCGAAGCGGGCAAGCGCGGCCGCCGCGTGGCTGTGCTCGACCATGCCAAGGCACCCGGCGAGAAGATCCGCATCTCGGGCGGTGGCCGCTGCAATTTCACCAACATCCATGCGGGGCCGAAGAATTTCCTTTCGGCCAACCCCCATTTCTGCAAGTCGGCACTGGCCCGCTACACGCCGCGTGATTTCCTTGCGCTGGTCGAAAAGCATGGCATCGCCTGGCATGAAAAAACGCTCGGCCAGCTCTTCTGCGACCATTCGGCCAAGGACATCATCAGGATACTGCTTGCCGACATGCGCGAGGTGCATGCCGAGTTGCGGCTGGAGACAACGATCGAGAGCGTTGAGCGCCACGGCGCGGGCTTCCGCGTCATGACCGGCGAGGGGCCTATCGATGCGCAGTCGCTCGTCATAGCCAGCGGCGGCAAGTCGATCCCGAAAATGGGCGCGACCGGGCTCGCCTACCGGATCGCCGAGCAGTTCGGCCTTGGCATCGTTGAAACGCGGCCTGGTCTCGTGCCGCTGACCCTCGATCCGGCCCAGCTCGAAACGATCGGCGAATTGGCGGGGGTTGCTGCCGATGCCGAAGCCCGGATCGGCAAAGCGGCCTTTCGCGAGGCGGTGCTGATCACCCATCGTGGGCTCAGCGGCCCGGCGATCCTGCAGATCTCATCCTATTGGCGCGAGGGGCAGGAGATCGAGCTCAGGCTGATGCCCGATATCGACATCGCCGCGATCCTCAAGGAGATCCGCCGCACCCACGGCAAGCAGGCGGTGCAGACGGCGCTTGGCGATATCCTGCCACGCCGGCTCGCACAGTTTTTCGCCGATGGCGCGAAGCTCACTAGCCGTCAGCTGGCTGACCTCTCGGACAAGACGCTCAATCAGCTTGCGGCATCGATCCAGGCCTGGACGATCAAGCCCGCCGGCTCCGAGGGTTATCGTACCGCGGAAGTCACGCTCGGCGGCGTCGATACCAATGGGCTTGATTCCAAGACGATGCAGGCAAAGGCGGTGCCGGGGCTGTATTTCATCGGCGAATGCGTCGATGTGACCGGCTGGCTCGGCGGCTACAATTTCCAATGGGCCTGGGCATCGGGCTTTGCTGCCGGGCAAGATGCCTGATCTCCCCGCTTTTGGTGGCGCGCGCTTCAGCGATTGTTAACGGGTCTGATCGAACCTTGTTTATCGTCGGCACAGCCGGCGGTTGGTGAGATCGGATTGTCACATAAACGGAAATAACACTGTTTCCATTTTTTTGACTTTCCTCCGCCACGGCATGGCTGCAATATAATGTGACTGGCAAGCCGGTTCATCCGGGCCGATGTTTGCCGGTGAATGTGACAAGGACAGGATGCCATGAACCAACCACGCCGCCGTCCCCGCGCCATCGCGATCGCCCGCACCGATGAAAGCCGTCAGCAGAAGGCCGCGCTCACGCGCCTCGCCCTGATCGCTTTCTTCGCCGTAGCCGCACTTGCAGCCCTTCCGGCTCTTTGGTTCTGATCTCAGGCGACCGGCCCGAGACGGCCGGTTCCTTGGGCGCAGGTGAAGCGCCCCCGCGCCCCTTCGGATTTTCTGCCGTAGGTGAAACGCGCTTATATAAATTTTAATCGTTCAAAACAGATAGTACGACGATGTGAGTTTCGTCAGGTTCGCGTTGCCTGGGGGTGGACGCGAATCCGCAATGATTGCCGACGGACTTGCGGCGTGCGCCGTATGATTTTCCGAAAAACATCAGCCTGTTTGCGCATCGGGTGGCTCTCGATCGCTCGCGCCTTCACGCCCTGTCGTTGAAGGCGGAGACGTCTCGAGCTGCCGGGGGAGGCGAATGCGAGCTGCGAGCCAAGGTGTTTTCAATGTTCATTGATAGAATTCTTGCCCGTTTCAAGATCCAGACGAAGGTGCTCTTTTTCATCCTGCCTTTCGTCGTCAGCATCTGTGCCGTCGGTATCACCGGCCTCTATGCATCCGGCCTGCTTCAGGGCCGCATGGAGATCTCCAACAGCGTGCTGCAGACATTGAGCGGCTTCAAGGATGTCTATGCGGGCATGAACGCCTTCCTGCATTCGACGACCGAGGAAACCAGGCAAGCCGTCCAGTCGAAAATTTCGACCCAGAAGGACGTGCTTGCGGCGACGGCCGCACAGGTCGCCGGCCAGAGCGGCCAGGACGAACTGACGGCTGCAATCGCCGCGACGAACGACATCGAGGCGCGCATCGACGGTCTCTGGAAGCTGCATGTCGGCGAACAGGAACTGCGCACGGCGATGGCTGCGAACCTCGATGCGCTGCTGATCGAGCGCTCCAAGATCAACGAGGAATCGAACCGGCTGCAATATGCCGTGCGGAAAAACGAGAACGCCGCCAAGACCATGCTGCGCGAAGCCGAAAAGCTGATGCGCGCCAGCCGCTTCTTCAACGAGTTCGGCACCGAGGTCAGCAAGGCGATCACCGTCGACGACAAGCTGAAAGCGGTCAAGGAACGCTTCCCGATGATCGGCCGCACCGAGCGCGATATCTTCCGCCTGCTGCCGAAGGATGAGAAGTCGCTTGCCGAAACGATCACGTCGGCCTCGAGCGAGATCGGTTCGCTGCTGAAGGCGCCGGCCGGCCCGGAGACGCTTGCCGGTATTTCCAAGTATGTCGACCGCTTCCGCACCGCGAGCTTCCGCCTTGAGGCGGCGTCGGTCGGCAAGATGCGTGACGCGACGCGTATCTTCGCCGAACTCGACGAGCAGATCGTCACGACGGAATCGGTGTTGACTGCCACCCGCCGGCTCGCGGCTTCGATCACGGACATCCAGATTTCTGCCGCCACCTTCATGGGCCAGACGAACGAAGAGAACCGCCAGAAGCTGCTCGACAAGTCGCTTGCCGTTCAACAGAACATGGCGACGCTGCGTGGCGTTGCCAGCGACGGCGCGTCCTTCGACAAGATTGCCGATACGCTGATGCCGATCCTGACGTCGATGAAGAAGGATGCCGCAGCGCTCGTCGAAATCACCGTCAAGCGGACCAGCGACTTCGACGCTGCCGGCCAATCGATCGATCAGATCTGGGGCGACCTTACCGGCTTTGCGGAACAGCAGAAGGTGGCTGCCGGAACGGAACGCCAGGAGGCAAACCAGATCTCGGTGGCGGCGACCGTCGCCGGCGTCGTCATCGCGCTGCTCGCCGGCATTGCGTTGACGCTGACGCTGAAGAAGCCGATCGGTCAGATCACCGCTGCCATGCGTCGCCTCGCCGATGGCCGTCTCGACACGGCGATCGACGGCGATGCTCGTCGCGACGAGATCGGTGACATGGCGCGCGCGCTCGGCGTCTTCAAGGAGAACGCGCTTTCCAAGGTGCGCATCGAGGCCGAGAGCGAAGAACAGCGGACCCGCGCCGAAATCGAGCGCAGCCGCAACGATCACGAAAAGCGCGAACTCGACCGTCAGATCGATCTGGCCGTCACCGAGCTTGCCGCCGGCCTCGGCCGTCTCGCGCAGGGCGACCTCTCGCGCCAGATCGAGGTTCCGTTCCACGGTCGTCTTGAACAGTTGCGCGAAGACTTCAACGGCTCGCTGATCCGCCTGCAGGACACGCTCTCGCAGATCCGGGCCAATGCGCAGGCGATCCAGGAAAGCGGCTCCAGCATGCACCATGCCGCCGACTCGCTCTCGAAGCGGACGGAGGCCCAGGCGGCATCGCTTGAAGAAACCGCCGCCGCCGTCGACCAGATCACCGTGACGGTTCGCTCCTCGGCCGAGCGTGCCGGCGAAGCCAACCATGCCGTGATCCAGACGAAGCGCAGCGCCGACAGCTCGGCGACCGTCGTTACCAACGCGATAGCGGCCATGGGACGCATCGAGGAGGCCTCGCGCCAGATCGAGCAGATCATCGAGGTGATCGACGATATCGCCTTTCAGACGAACCTGTTGGCGCTGAATGCCGGCATCGAGGCGGCGCGCGCAGGGGAAGCGGGCAAGGGCTTTGCCGTAGTCGCCCAGGAAGTGCGTGAATTGGCGCAGCGGTCGGCAGAGGCTGCGCGCGAGATCAAGGGTCTCATCAACAAGTCGACGAACGAGGTCAATGCCGGTTCGCACCTGGTCAAGGAGACGGGCGAAGTGCTGGCATCGATCAGCGCGCAGATCGTCACCGTCAGCCAGCATGTCGAGATGATCGCGACCGCAAGCCGCGACCAGGCCGTCGCCTTGAACGAGGTCAACGGCTCGGTCAACCAGATGGACCAGATGACGCAGCAGAACGCTTCCATGGTCGAGGAGGCGACGGCGACGAGCCGGTCGCTCGCGCACCAGGCGGACACGTTGATGATGCTTGTCGAGCAGTTCCGGCTGGAGCCGGAGGCAGACGACTACAATTACCGCGCCGCCTGAGGCGTCGGGCTATCGAATTCGCTGATGGCGGACGTTCCGCCATCCGGCGAAGGCACGGCAAACCGGTATCGCCGTGCGATATAACAAGGGCAGGGGCTAACATTGCACCGCGTGGCCGCAGGGCTCCGCGGTGCTCTTTTTTTCAGCGCCAAGGTGTCTTGTGCGCCGCTCGGCAATTCGGACGGTCAGGGCGTTGAAAAGGCGGCGAAGATATCCCGGCGGCTTCGGATCGAAATCTGCGTCCCAACGCCGGTTCTTCAGGGCCATGTCGGCGATATAGACCATTGCCATCATTTCCATAGTGATGCTCCTCATTGGTGGGCATCATCTCCTTTATGCAGCAAAAGCAGTTTTACATACACAGAATGTCGGCCTATGTTTTTCAGAAATGAAAAACCTAGATTGGGATATTTACCGCTGTTTCATGAGCGTGGCGCGCACCGGCGGCCTGACCGGCGCCGCACAGGCGCTCGGTTCGAGCCCTGCTACAGTCGGACGGCGGATGCTGGAGCTCGAGGAGCGGACGGGCCGGGCGCTGTTCCTGCGCAGCCAGACCGGCTACCAGCTCACCGGCGATGGCGAGCTTCTTTTCGAACAGCTTCAGGAGATGGAAGCGGCGGCGCGCCGGGTCGAGAGCTGGCGGCGCGAGGGGGAAGGCGCGACTGTCCGCATCACCGCCGGCACCTGGAATGCCTGGCTGCTTGCCGAAAATTTCCCGGCGCTCTGCAGCGAGAGGGATGGTTTCAGCCTGGCGATAACGGTCGGCGAGACGCGCGCCAGCCTTGCCTATCGCGAGACCGACATCGGCATCCGCGCTTTCGAACCCGAGGAAGCCTATCTGGCGGCCAGCCTGGTTGGTGACGTCGCCTACGCAGCCTATCGCCAGAAGAACGCGCCGGCAGCTGCCAACAGCCGGTGGGTAGCCGTGGGGGAAGAGGAGGCGATCTCGGCCTATCTTCGCTGGCCCCATCAGCAGGCAGAGGGCAGGATCGTCGCGACGATTACACGGCCGCGTTCGCTTCTGGACCTCGCCCGTGCCGGCGCCGGGTGTGCCGTTCTTCCCTGTTTCGTCGGCGATCTCGATCCGTTGCTGGAACGGGCCGGCGAGGAGATCCCTGCGCTTCGGCACCGGCAGTGGATCGTGATGAACAACGAGGACAGGCACCGAAGGGAAATCCGCACCGTAGTCGACCGGATGACGAGGCTTTTGCGCAGCCATGCGGACGTCTTTGCCGGAAAAAGGCCGCGTCGCGGCTGAGCGTAGGTGGAGCAAAATCAAGTTCCTGCCGACGGCTGCAGGAGTGCAAAGTTGCACGACGGCGCTTTGCTCAATGCATCAGGAGCTTGACGAGGGCAGCCTGCGAGTTGACCCGGGTCTTGGCATAGATGCTTTTCAGCTGCGTACGGATCGTCTCATAGCTGACGCCATTGGCATGCGACATCTCCTTCAGCGTCAGGCCTGCGGCGACGCCGGAGGCGATGCGGATTTCGGCCGGCGTAAGGCCGTAGCTGTCTTTCAGGTGGTCGAGGCGTTGATCGCGAACGAGTGAGGTCGCCGGCTCGATCAGCACCGCGACGGTCGGCCCATCGAGAAGCTCGGTGAAGATACTGGCGCTTCGCCGAACCAGCGTGATCCGAAAGGCACCGTCCTCTGCTGTCCTG
Organism: Ensifer adhaerens; assembly: GCF_028993555.1. NCBI lineage: Bacteria > Pseudomonadati > Pseudomonadota > Alphaproteobacteria > Hyphomicrobiales > Rhizobiaceae > Ensifer > Ensifer adhaerens. The sequence continues at coordinate 369,404 of NZ_CP118610.1, forward strand.
ACGACGCGAACCTGCGGTTGCGCCGGGGCACCGAGCGGTGAGGCCAGAAGCCCCAGCGTCGCATTGGTCTCAGGCTCATCCATGAACAGGCGCCCGTTGATCGTAACGCGAAACGGAGAGCCCTTCGCCGCCATTCGTTCGGCGTTGTCGTTCATCGAGCGGATGCGAAGGTTGTCGCCGACATAGATGACACCGACGCCGATCGTATCGAGCAAGGTCCGGCCTTCATGTTGTTCGGCCATCATCAGGTCGCGACGCCGCAGGAAGTCGAAGGCGCGCTTAAGATGGGGGGCAAGAAGGGTGTACTGATCGGCCGCCTGCTGGTTGAGATCTTCGTCCGTCGACGACGTGCAGGTCGATACCAGTAGCGTGCGGGTCGGGCTGCGCACGATGGTTACGCCCACGGTGGTCTCGCAACCGGTCTGGCCCTTCAGCCAGTCATTGTAGAATTCCGACTTGATGAGGTCCGCGCGGGAGACGATGTGCTCGCCGGAGAGCCCGCGCCCCACCGGCACGAGCACCGATTTCGGTATCCACGGATTGATCGCCGCGAAGTGGTTGTTGAATTGGTCGATGGCATCAGGGGTAAAGCCGGAGACATAGGGTACGCATGCCGCTGGCGATGTGAGATCGTGGTAATGGAGCGCGGAGCGCCCGTCGGGCATCGTCGTCGTCAGCCGGTCGAGAAAGTCCTGCCAGCTGCAGTCGCCAAAGGCGGCGCCGTAGATCAACTCCGTCAATTCGGTCGTATCGGCAGCTTTCGTCGATCGATACATGCGTGCCCCTACCTAAGATAGGCTAGGCTAATATAACCCGCTGTAAGCCGATTGATCAACTTGAAATGGCAGCTCAAGGCAGAGGTTGTTTCACGATTCGGTGTCGCAACGCCGAATGGCCGGCATTCCCGCCGGCCATCCCGATCTCGTGCAACGTTGTATCTTCGCCGCGATAGGTGTGGTATTCAACTTGAAATTGCTATCGATACTCTCATTGCGGCCAGTGGCTGAAATGAAGCTAACGAGAGCAAACTCACCGCAAGCGTCATCGCAACGAGTGTCATGGCCTGCCCTGGGTCACGATGACCGGGATCAGAAGGTCGCCCCAGTTGCCTTCACCACCGTGATGGCGGGCCGAGCGGACGAGCTCGACCGATACGCCGGCATCGACGGCCTTCATGACGGACTGGTTGAGGCGGTGCAGGTCGTTGGCGACCATGCGGATCGCTGCCTGTTGGTCCGGGGTCATCGCCGAAGACTGTTCCTCGGCCCGTTCCTTGACGCGTGTCTGGACTGTCATTGGACTTCTCCTTGAGGTTCGAGGTTCTGAGTTGTTCGGGGAGCGCGGCGGGCAGGGATTGCCACGCTCCCCTTCCGTTCACTCTGCGGCCGGGCGGAACTGGTCGTGCTCGGTCGATTCTTTCATGGCGGTTGTCGAGGACTGGCCGCCGGTTATCGCCAGCGACACGGCGTCGAAGTAACCGGTGCCGACTTCGCGCTGGTGCTTGGTGGCGGTGTAGCCGTTGACCTCGGCGGCGAATTCCGCCTCCTGCAGCTCCGAATAGGCAGCCATCTGTCTCGCCTTGTAGCCGCGGGCCAGTTCGAACATGCCGAAGTTCAGCTGGTGGAAGCCGGCAAGCGTGATGAACTGGAACTTGTAGCCCATCGCGCCGAGCTCCCTCTGGAACTTGGCAATGGTCGCGTCGTCGAGGTTCTTTTTCCAGTTGAACGACGGCGAGCAATTATAGGCGAGCAGCTTGCCCGGATGCGCCTTGTGCACGCCCTCGGCGAACTTGCGGGCCTGTTCCAGGTCCGGCTTGGACGTCTCGCACCAGATGAGATCGCAATGCGGCGCATAGGCAATGGCGCGCGCAATGCAGGGCTCGATGCCATTTTTCACCTGGTAGAAGCCCTCGACCGTACGGCCGGCGTCATAGTCGACGAAAGGACGGTCGCGCTCGTCGATGTCCGAGGTCAGCAGCTTCGCCGCTTCCGCATCGGTACGGGCGATGACCAGCGTCGGCGTGCCCATGACGTCGGCGGCAAGTCGAGCCGCGTTCAGGTTGCGAATATGGGCTGCCGTCGGGATCAGCACCTTGCCACCGAGGTGGCCGCACTTCTTCTCCGACGCGAGCTGGTCCTCGTAGTGGACGCCGGCAGCACCTGCCTCGATGAAGGCCTTCATGATCTCGAACGCATTGAGCGGACCGCCGAAGCCGGCTTCGGCATCGGCGACGATCGGCGCGAACCAGGTGTCGACCGAAAGGCCCTTGCCTTCGGAGGTCTCGATCTGGTCGGCGCGCTGCAGCGTGCGGTTGATGCGCTTGGCAAGCTCCGGCGCTGCATTGGCCGGATAGAGCGACTGGTCCGGATACATCGCCGAAGCGGTGTTGGCATCGGCAGCAACCTGCCAGCCGGAGAGATAGATGGCCTTCAATCCGGCACGGACCATCTGCATGGCCTGGTTGCCCGAGAGCGCGCCGAGCGCGTTGACGAAGTCTTCCTCGTGAATGAGTTTCCACAAGCGGTTCGCGCCCATTTCGGCCAGCGAATAGCGGATTTCGACCGACCCGCGCAGCCGCTTCACGGTCTCCGCGGTATACGGGCGTTCGACGCCATCGAAGCGGCCTTGCGGTGCGCTGGGAACGAGCTTGTAAAAATCAGTCATTGCATCCTCCTGTCAAAATCGGACATCCATTCGACTTTTGTCGTACGGCGCGTTGTGTTTCGAGTTCATGTGACAGTTTTTACATTGCGCTGCGGCAATCGGCTATTGGAAACAATGAAATGGCTGGATCAAAAGGGTTATCTTGTCTTGCCTTTGACAAGGGCGCGAAGTAAATTTGTAAAGACTGTAAAGCGGCGCATGCTTTGTGGATTGTAAAGGTAGTTACAAATGGCCGAGAACAAGATCTTCGCCGGTCCGCGGGTCAGGCGCATTCGCAATGGTCTGTCACTGACGCAGACGGCCATGGCCGAGGCGCTCGGCATCTCACCGTCCTACCTCAACCTGATCGAACGCAACCAGCGGCCGCTGACGGTGCAGCTGCTGTTAAAGCTGGCGTCGGTCTACAAGGTCGATCTCGATGAATTGCAGGGAGAAACCGGCGGCAGCCTCACGCAATTGCGCGAGGTTTTTGCCGATCCGCTGCTGTCAGCCGAATTGCCCGGGGAGCAGGAACTGATCGAGGTGGCGGAAGCCGCCCCCAATGCCGCGGGCGGTGTCGTCAAGCTCTATCGTGCCTATCGCGAGCAGGCAGCACGCCTCAAGGACCTCGCTGACCTGCTGGCGGGGCAGGGGCATATGGAGGCGCTTTCGGGCACGCGGCTGCCGATGGACGAGGTGCGCGAGACCTTCGAGGCGCGGCCCAATCATTTCGCTGCGATCGAGGCCGCGGCGGAAACCTTTCACGAGGCGCTGTCGCCGGGCGATGATCTCGTGGGCGCGCTCAAGGACTGGCTGAAGAAGGAGCACGGCCTGGTGGTGCGCAGCCTGCCGGTTCATGCCATGCCCAATCTGCGCCGCCGCTTTGACCGGCATTCCATGCGCCTTTTCATCTCCGAGCGGCTGTCGCCCTATGATCAGTTGCGAGAGATCGCCATGGAGGCGGTGTCGATCGCCTGTCACGAAGCAATCATCGCCGAACTCGAGCCCTTGCGTTTCTCGACCGCGGAGGCGCGCCGTATCGCCCGCTTCGAGCTGGCGCGCTATGGCGCGCATGCGCTGATGATGCCCTATGCCGCCTTCCTCGCCGCCGCGCAGCGCGCGAAGTATGATGTCGACGTGCTGCGTGCCCGGTTCCAGGTCTCCTTCGAGCAGGCCGCCAATCGGCTGACCATGCTGCAGCGGCCGGGCGCGCAAGGCGTGCCCTTCTTCCTGATGGAGATTGACAATGCCGGCCACCGCTTGCGTCGGGCCGGCGCATCGGGCTTCCCGCAGGCGAAGTTCGGTGGCGGCTGCCCGAAGCTCAACATCCACGCTGCCTTCTCGGTGCCGGCGCAGGTGCTGGTGGATCGTGTCGAAATGCCCGATGGCGCCGCGTTTCTGACGATGGCGCGCACATTGGATGGTCCGCAGGCGGCGTTCCAGGAGCGCGTTCGGCGCACGGCCCTGCTCCTCGGTTGCGAAGCTTCCTTCGCCGATGAGGTGGTCTACGGCACGGCCTCGTCGGCAGCGGTCGCGGTTGGTGCCGCCTGTCGGCTCTGCGAGCGGCAGGGCTGTCTGGCGCGCGCCGAACCGCCGGTTACACGGCCGCTCGGGCTCGACGAGATGGCGACCGGGCTCAGCGTTTTCGATTTTCAGTAACTGACGGGGTGCTGGTTCGGCAGCAGCGGCGCGTTCGGCCCGAAACATTCGGCCGGAAGGCCGGTCGTGTAGCCACGGGTGATGTGGGCCGTGGCCGCATAGGCCTTGTTGCGCATCAAGATCGCGTGCAACTCCGGCAGATTGTAGAAGGGCACGCCCGGATAGAGATGGTGCTCAAGGTGATAGTTGATGTTGTGGGGGGCGAAGAACAGCTTTTCCCAAGAATACGGATAGACCGTGCGTGAACTCGTCAACTCGTCACGATAGTCCATGCTGCCGAAATGCTCGGCGACGCTGCGTATATAAAGGAACAGGCAGAAGAAGGTGAGGAACGGCACCACCCAGTAGAGTGCCACTTCCCGCCAGATGCCGAGGAGCGTGAAGATCGCCGCGGCGGCCACGTAGAAGCCGATGCGCAGCAGCTTGTATCGAGGCGTCGAGCGATCGTTCTTTCCCATGCGCTTGGCCATGTGCAGCATGTCGCGCAGCGAATTGACCGCGACGAGGTAACCGAGCAACTGCATGATGCCGCGGGCAAGCTTCTGCGGGAAGGTGAATTGCGGCATGCCGAGTTTCGCGGTCCAGTCCGGATCCTCGTCGGTATTGGCATGCCGGTGGTGGGCGAGATGGTTCTGGCGATAGCCGTCGACGGTGGCAAGCACCGGCCAGGCAAGCAACAGGTCGCTCATCCAGTCGCTGACCTGCCGGTTGCGGATGATACGGTAGTGCGCCGCCTCGTGGATCATGCAGCCGAGCGCATGCATGCGTCCGGCGATCAGCACCACGGCGACCAGATAGACGAGGGGGTTTCCGGCATATTCGCTGACGGCGATCGCGGCTGCGATCATCGCCCAATCGAACGCGATTGCACCCAACGCCTTTCGCGGCTCGAGCACCGAAAGGCGTTTCAGTTCCTTGGGTTCGATCCTGCGGTTCCGTCCGCTCATGGCCCTTTCGCCAACGATCTTTTCGCCCATCGCAATACCCAAGCCTTGATCTGCAACCGGCGAGAAACTCGCACGGTGATCATGGTTAATCAATTGTAAACGTCGGTCCGTACATGTCGAGCATCGACATGGTTAACTGCGGCAGATTGCATCGCTCGGTTTACGTGGCGGCACGGCATTCGCCATAAGTGCCCGATTTTCCTTGGCTTGTGAAAAGCGCAGACCGTTGCGGCCGCGCCTTGTATTGGCACGAAAGCGCTTGAGGTTATCGAGAAACATGCCTAACCTCCGGCCCTGAGCGAAGCGATTGGACGGTGTCCCGGCATGCTGGGCCCGCAATGAAAAATCAAAAGGGGAGTTGTATGTCCAAGCTCATCGTCACAACCCTGGCGGCAGCCGTACTGGCCGGTTCGACCATGCTGGCCTCGGCGCAGGAGCGCGTGGTTAACGTCTATAACTGGTCGGATTACATCGATAGCAGCATTCTTGAGGACTTCACCAAGGAAACAGGCATCAAGGTCGTCTATGACGTCTTCGATTCCAACGAGATCCTGGAGACCAAGCTGCTCGCGGGCGGTTCGGGCTACGACGTCGTCGTGCCGACGGCGACCTTCCTGCAGCGCCAGATTGCTGCCGGCGTATTCCAGAAGCTCGACAAGTCGAAGCTGCCGAACCTTTCGAACATGTGGGACGTGATCATGGAGCGTACGGCCAAGTACGATCCGGGCAACGACTACGCCGTCGATTACATGTGGGGCACGACGGGCATCGGCTACAACGTCGAAAAGATGAAGGCGATCCTCGGGACGGACGAAAAGCCGAGCTGGGACGTACTCTTCAAGCCGGAACTGGCCGCGAAGTTCAAGGATTGCGGCATCCACGTCCTCGATTCTCCGACCGACGTCATGCCTTCGGCGCTGGCCTATCTCGGCCTCAATCCGGATAGCCACGACGCTGCTGACCTTGAAAAGGCTGCCGATCTTCTGGCGAGCATCCGTCCCTACGTGCGCAAGTTCCATTCGTCGGAATACATCAACGCGCTCGCCAACGGTGACATCTGCCTTGCGCTCGGCTTCTCGGGCGACGTCTTCCAGGCCCGCGACCGCGCGGCCGAGGCCAAGGCCGGCGTAACCGTCGACTATGCGATCCCGAGCCAGGGCGCCCAGATGTGGTTCGACATGCTGGCAATCCCCGCCGATGCCCAGCACGTCGAGGAAGCGCACGCGTTCCTGAACTACATGATGAAGCCGGAAGTGGTGGCCAAGGCCTCGAACTACGTCTTCTACGCCAACGGCAACAAGGCCTCGCAGCAGTTTCTCGACAAGGCGGTGCTCGAAGACAGCGCCATCTATCCCTCGGACGAGGTGATGCAGAAACTGTTCACGGTGACGCCCTTCGAGGCGAAGCAGCAGAGGGTGTTGACCCGACTCTGGACAAAGGTCGTAACCGGCCAGTAAGAGCGGAAACGAATTGCCCGGACCTCAAAATCCGGGCAATTTTCTTAATGGGCGCCGGGGAAAACAAGAGCGCCCGATCGGCTGTATCATTCGGGGATAGATGATGAAGTCTCTCGGCAGTATCCGGCGGTCCTTTGCCCCCTGGGCGGATCCCGCTTCCAAGCCATTCATTTCCTTCAAGAACGTCACGAAGAAGTTCGGCGATTTCGTCGCGGTCGACGACCTTTCGCTGGATATCTACACGCGCGAGTTCTTTGCGCTGCTTGGCGCATCGGGCTGCGGAAAGTCGACGCTCCTGCGCATGCTCGCCGGCTTCGAACAGCCAACCTCCGGAGAGATCATTCTCGACGGGCAGAGTCTCGCCGGCATCCCTCCCTACCGGCGCCCGGTCAACATGATGTTCCAGTCCTATGCGCTCTTTCCGCACATGACGGTCGAGAACAACATCGCATTCGGCCTGAAGCAGGACGGCATGCCGAAGGCGGACATCGCCGCGCGCGTTGCGCAGATGCTGAAGCTCGTCAAGCTCGAGAAGTTCGCCCAGCGCAAGCCGCATCAGCTTTCCGGTGGCCAGCGCCAGCGCGTCGCGCTTGCCCGCTCGCTCGCCAAGCGGCCGAAGGTGCTGCTCCTCGACGAGCCGCTTGGCGCGCTCGACAAGAAGCTGCGTGAGGAGACCCAGTTCGAATTGATGGACCTGCAGCAGGAACTCGGCCTTACCTTCGTGGTCGTCACCCACGACCAGGAGGAGGCGATGACCATGGCCGACCGCATCGCGGTCATGAGCCACGGCAAGGTCATCCAGGTCGCGACCCCGGCCGAGATCTATGAGGCGCCGAATTCCCGTTTCGTTGCGGACTTCATCGGCGACGTCAACATTTTCGAGGGGGCGGTCGCTGGAGCCGAGGGCGGCTATGTCCGCCTTGAAGGCACGAATGGTTTCCCCATCCGCATGGCGTCCCCCGAAACGCCGGCCACAGGCGGCAAGTCGGCCGTTGCCGTCCGTCCGGAAAAGATCCGCGTGGGCCGGCAGCCACCGGCCCACGCCCCCGTGAACACTGTCCAGGGCGAGATCTGGGATATCGGCTATCTCGGTGACATGACCGTCTTCCATGTGCGCCTGAAGGATGGACGCGTGATCAAGGCATCGTCGCTGAACGCGGTGCGCGCGGCTGAGGATCCGCTTGGTTACGACCAGGAAGTCTGGGTTTCCTTCGGCGAAGACGCCGGCGTCGTTCTGAAGGATTGAGACCATGACACGCGTCGCATCCGCTGTCTTCAGCCGCCTCGTCATCATCATCCCCTATGCCTGGCTGCTGTTTTTCTTCCTGATCCCCTTCTTCATCGTTTTCCGTATTTCGTTGTCGCAGACGGCAGTGGCGATGCCGCCCTACACCCCGGTCTTCGACCTCTTCGGTGGCCTGTCGGGAATCCTTGAAAAGGCGCGGGAGTTCTCGTTCGACAACTATGTCTGGCTGACGGAAGATGTTCTCTACTTCAACGCCTATGTATCGAGCGTCATCATCGCGGCGATTTCGACTGTCCTGACGCTGCTGATCGCCTATCCGGTCGCCTACGGAATGGCGAAGGCGCCGAAGACCATCCGGCCGACGCTCTTGATGCTGGTGATCCTGCCGTTCTGGACGAGCTTCCTGATCCGCGTTTACGCCTGGATTGCGATCCTGAAGCCCGAGGGGCTGCTCAACCAGTTCCTGATGAGCGTCAACGTCATCGACCAGCCGCTGATCATCCTCAACACCAATTGGGCGATCTATATCGGCATCGTCTATTCCTATCTGCCTTTCATGGTCCTGCCGATCTATTCCTCGCTGGAGAAGATGGACCACTCGCTGACCGAGGCTGCCCTCGATCTTGGGTGTACGCCGTTCACCGCCTTCTGGCGGGTGACCTTCCCGTTGTCGCTGGCGGGCGTGGTCGCGGGCTGCCTGCTCGTCTTCATCCCCGCGGTCGGCGAGTTCGTTATCCCCGATCTGCTCGGCGGTTCGGAGACGCTGATGATCGGCAAGACGCTCTGGAACGAGTTCAACGCCAACCGCGACTGGCCGGTTTCTTCGGCCGTGGCGACGATCCTGCTTCTGATTCTGGTGCTGCCGATCGTCTACTTCCAGAACGCGCAGGCGAAAGCCGATGGCGAGGGGAGGTAGGTCATGGGCAACTGGTCACGTTTCAACATCGCCTCGATCGTGCTCGGCTTTGGATTTCTGTATCTGCCGATCGTGCTCCTGGTGATTTTCTCCTTCAACGAGTCGAAACTGGTCACGGTCTGGGCCGGCTTTTCGACCAAGTGGTACGCGCAGCTCTGGCACAATCAGGCACTGCTCGATGCCGCCTGGGTAACGATCCGCGTCGCGCTGATCTCGGCGACCTGTGCAACCGTGCTTGGAACGCTCGCGGCACTGGCGCTCGTTCGCTACACGCGTTTCCGCGGCCGCATGCTGTTTTCGGGCATGGTCTATGCGCCGCTCGTCATGCCCGAGGTGATCACCGGCCTGTCGCTGCTGCTGCTCTTCGTCGCCATCGGCCTCGACCGCGGCTTCTGGACGATCACGCTGGCGCACATCACCTTCACCATGTGCTTCGTCGCTGTGGTGGTGCAATCGCGGCTGCTCAGCTTCGACCGATCGATCGAAGAGGCAGCGCTCGATCTCGGCGCCACACCGGTCACGACCTTCTTTGCGATCACCTTGCCGGTCATCGCACCGGCAGTGTTTTCGGGCTGGGTGCTGGCCTTCACCCTGTCGCTGGATGATCTCGTGATTTCGAGCTTCACGACGGGGCCGGGGGCCACGACCCTGCCGATGAAGATCTACAGCCAGGTGCGGCTCGGTGTGACGCCGGAAATCAATGCGATCTGTACGATCCTCATCGGCGTTGTCGCAATCGGGGTCGTCCTTGCCTCCATCGTCACCAAGCAGCGTGAAGCTCAGCGCGAGCGAGACGAGCGGGCAGCCTTCGCTCAAACCTGAGCGGGAGCTGTCGCCACGCTTGGCGTGGTTCGGCATTTGTCCGTTGTGAACCGCAAACCAACGGCCGGTGTCCTACTGCATGTTTCCTTTGATCCTAGCCGATTGAAGGACAAAAACATGCAGCAATTCAAAGTGCTACAGCGACCTTTGCGCGTCCAATAAGACGCGCCGCGCTGTAGACGCCGGCCGTTTTCAGTTGGGTTCGCCGAGGACCGACAGAGGCGAGATCACCGCATTCGGCCAGGATCCGCCGACGAAGAAGCGCAGCCTTTGTCCGGCATTGAGCATGTCGATGAACGTGCCGGCGAGCGCCAGGCTGCCGGTGCGATAGGGAATGACGCCATTGACCGAGAGACTGCCGGTTTGGCCGGTGAAAAGCGCCTGGTTCAGCCGCGCCGACCCCTGGCCGAAGCTCGCTTCGATGTCCGCCCTCTGGAAAGCGAAGCTGCCATCGCTTGCCTGAGCCAGCGAGAAGAACTCGCCCGCCCTGACCAGGTCCGCGAAGGCGTTCGCGTCGAAGCCGGAGAGGCTGCCGTTGGCGAGCGAGAGCCTGATGCGGCCCGAAGCCTCGGCCGCCTGCTCAGTCCAGAACGGATGCTCGGTCACCAGATCGAAGTTGACGTTGCCGCGGCCGGTCGGGATCGGGCCGGTAAATCCGAAGTCTGCAAGCGCTGCGGCGAGGTCGGCATTCTTCAGGACAAGCTCCAGCTTGCCGCCCTTCGCCAATCCCGCTTCCGAGACGGCGATCCGGCCGCTGAGCCGGCCATTGGCGTAGGTACTGTCGGCGATGTCGATGGAGGCACGCCCGTGGTCGACGATAATGCCGGCCGCAAGGTCCACCAGCCGCAGCGGGCCGATCAATGCCTCCTGCGCCGATAGGCGGACGTCAGCGCGCCAGGTCCGCGCGAAAGCGTCCCCGAGCTGCTTGGCGACGTCGTCGGGCTCCACCGGCAATTGATCGATGAGTGGTTGCAGCCCGTTGAGGCTGATATGGTCGAAGGCGAGCGTGCCCTCTATGCGGGGTGTATCGTTGGCTGATGTGGAGACGTCGAGAACACCGGTTGCATTGGCGCCGCCCAGGGCAAGCTGCAGCTCGTCGAATTTCAACGAGCGATCACTTGTCGTGACATTGGCGCTGAGGTTGATGCTGCTGTCGGGCAGGGTGCGATCGGTCTTGCCCTGATACCAAGCGGCAAGCGTTTGCAAGGATGCCGTCGAAAGCTGGAGCCGGCCCGAACTGATCGGCGTCTGCGAGAGACTGCCGATGCCTTCGAAAGAGAGATTCAATGGCGTCGAGGCAAACGATGTCCTGAGCGTCGTGTTGCGGCCGGCAAGCAGAGCCAGTGGCTCGTCGCAGTCGAGCGTCCAGGTCACCGGCTGTCCACTGAGGCTGCCCGAGAACTGCGCGCCCAGAGGCTCGGAGAACGATGGCCACTTGACCGTTCCGGAGATGCCCGAGAATTCGCGGGTCTGATTGGTGATGAGGTCGATGACCTGCAGGCGTCCGTTTTCCACCGTGACGTCGCCGAAGGGCGTATCGTCTCCGGAAGTCGGTCGCTCCGGCGACGTCAACCAGTGCGGGCGTTGCCAGTTGAGCGTGCCGTCTGTCCGTCTTTCCAGCGTGACGACCGGTTCGATCAGACGGATGTCCTCGAGGTCCGGGTCGCCATCGATCGCCGAAAGCAGGCTGAAGGACGCGGTTATGCTGCCGATATGCGCGAGCTTGCGTGACGTGCCATCTGCCGTCTCGATTGTCGCGGCGCGAAGCGTGAGGGTCGGTTCGGGCCAGAAGCTGATCTCGGGATTGCCAGCGATCCGGCTTTTTCCACCGGACCAGGCGTCGAGCATGTGTTCTACAGTCGGGCGCACGTCGGCGGTGGAGATCACCAGAGGCAGCGCGGCGTTGTAGGCGACGGCAAGCCCCACACCGATCGCTGCGGCCCAGAGGAAGTGGCGACGGCTGAGCGGCGACCGCAGGCGTGCGTCGCGCATCTTATGCAGGAAATTCCGTGTCATGTCTGCCTGGTCGCCATCGCTTGGATCACGCATGTTGGATAGGCCTTCGATCTTCAGAAATCAAATGCGATGGACAGGAAACAGACAGGTAAATGTCGTCTGCGCGATGCCGGGGTGACTGCAGGTACTGTTTATTTTGCGATGCAGCATGGTATAGAGAGCGCGGAGCAGGAGTGGAGGAAAGCATGCAAGCAGAGCAGCCGTTGTGGGTTCCGAGTCCCGAGATCCGTGTGCATAGCCCCATGGCTGAATTTATCGCCTGGTGCAGCGAACGCTTCGGCAGAACCTTTGCGGATTATGACGCGTTCCATGCATGGTCGGTGGCCGAGCGTGGTGACTTCTGGACCGCAGTCTGGGAGCATTGCAATGTCATCGGCGAGCGCGGCGCGACCGCTCTCGTCAACGGCGACCGGATGCTCGATGCCCGTTTTTTCCCCGAAGCGAAGCTGAACTTCGCCGAAAACCTGCTTCGCGAAACCGGTGACGGCGATGCGCTCGTCTTCCGCGGCGAGGACAAGGTCGACTATCGCCTGTCGTGGAATGATTTGCGTGCCCTTGTATCGCGCCTGCAGCAGGCCTTGAATGCGCAAGGTATTGGCCCTGGCGATCGCGTCGCGGCGATGATGCCGAATATGCCGGAAACCATCGCGCTGATGCTGGCGACCGCCTCGATCGGGGCGATCTGGTCCTCCTGTTCTCCCGATTTCGGCGAGCAGGGCGTTCTCGATCGCTTCGGCCAGATCGCGCCGAAGCTGTTCATCTCCTGCGATGGCTACTGGTATAACGGCAAGCGTCAGGACGTCGACGCGAAGGTGCGCGCGGTCTCCGCAAACCTAGCCGTGCCGGTATTGATTATCCCCTATGCTGGCGACAGTGCGGCGCTTGCGGCCTCGATCGCGGGCGGCAATACGCTTGGAGAATTTATCGCTCCGTTCGAGGCGAAGGCGCTGACCTTCGAACGGCTGCCGTTCAGCCATCCGCTCTATGTGCTGTTTTCGTCGGGCACGACGGGTGTTCCGAAGTGCATCGTGCATTCGGCCGGCGGAACCTTGCTGCAGCACCTGAAGGAACATCGCTTCCACTGCGGCCTTCGTCGCGGTGAAAAGCTCTTCTACTTCACCACCTGCGGCTGGATGATGTGGAACTGGCTGGTCTCGGGCCTGGCGGTCGGCGCCACGCTTTGCCTCTTCGACGGCTCGCCCTTCTATCCCGATGGCAACGTGCTCTTTGACTATGCCGCTGCCGAAAGGTTCGCTGTGTTCGGCACCTCGGCCAAGTACATCGATGCGGTCCGCAAGGGCGGTTTCGTGCCGGCCAAGACTCATGACCTCTCGACCCTGCGGCTGCTCACCTCCACCGGTTCGCCCTTGTCGCCGGAGGGCTTCTCCTTCGTCTATGAAGGGATCAAGTCGGACGTCCAGCTCGCTTCGATTTCCGGTGGCACGGATATCGTCTCCTGCTTCGTGCTCGGCAATCCCTTGAAGCCGGTCTGGCGCGGTGAGATCCAGGGCCCGGGCCTCGGGCTGGCTATCGACGTCTGGAACGATGACGGGCAGTCCGTGCGTGGTGAAAAGGGCGAACTCGTTTGCACCAAGGCGTTCCCGTCGATGCCGGTGATGTTCTGGAACGACCCGGAAGGCGCCAAGTATCGTGCCGCCTATTTCGAACGTTTCGACAATGTCTGGTGCCATGGCGACTTTGCCGAGTGGACACAACATGGCGGCATCATCATCCACGGTCGTTCCGACGCGACGTTGAACCCCGGCGGCGTGCGCATCGGCACCGCGGAAATCTACAATCAGGTCGAGCAGATGGAGGAGGTTGCAGAAGCCCTCTGCATCGGGCAGGACTGGGAAGACGACGTGCGCGTTGTTCTCTTTGTTCGGCTCGCATCCGGTGTCGCGCTGACCGACGATCTGACCAAGGCGATCAAGAACCGAATCCGCGTCGGGGCGTCGCCGCGCCATGTGCCGGCGAAGGTGATCGCGGTCGCCGACATCCCCCGCACCAAGTCTGGCAAGATTGTCGAACTCGCCGTTCGTGACGTCGTGCACGGCCGTCCGGTGAAGAACAAGGAGGCGCTTGCCAACCCCGAAGCGCTCGACCTTTTTGCGGGGCTCGAAGCCCTTAAGAATTGAGGGCGCGTTAACTTGTTGGCGCTCCCGGAATTAACCAAGCCTTCAGACTTGCTGAAAAATCACTAAAATTGCTGAGTCGCCTGGTAAGGTCTTGTTAAGAATTGGGGGCGCATGGTCAAGTCAACTTGAGGCCGGTCGATGTAGGTCGGCGCCCGGCAGCGATGCCGGCGCGGACATGATGTCATCCCTTCTCGAGCACTTGTTGATTTAGCATTCGACTATCGAGGTGGCCTCCCAGCCACCTTTTTTTTATGCCGTTTCTGCCGTCAGAATGTGCAAGGCGGGCTGCCCCAATCGTGTCAGGAGCGGCCTTCGAGAGAACGCGACACGGCAATGACCGGGATCATGCCGGCGATGACGATGATCATGGCGGCAACTGAAGCGTCCTCGACCTTCGCCCGCGAGGCATCCTCGTAGACGAGGGTGGCGAGCGTGTTGAAGTTGAAGGGGCGCAGCATGATTGTGGCGGACAGCTCCTTCATCGTTTCGATGAAGACGAGCAGGGCCGCAGTCAGAACGGCTGGGCGCATCATCGGCAGCAGCACGGTGCGCAGGGTCTGTCCGCCCGTGCGCCCGAGTGCGCGCGCGGCCATGTCGAGATGCGGAGAGAGCTTCTGGAAGCCCGCTTCGAGCGAGCCTTCCGCCATGGTCAGAAAGCGCACGCTGCAGGCATAGATGATGGCAAAGCCGGTGCCGGTCATCATCAGGCCGGTGGAGATGCCGAAGGTCTCCCGCATGCCGGCATCGATTGCGTTGTCGAGGGCCGCGAGCGGAAAGAGCACGCCGATCGCCAGTACCGTGCCGGGCACGCCGTAGCCGAAGGAGGCGAGCCGTCCCGCAATATCCGAGACCCGGGAGTGCCCGGTGCGGGCCGCATAGGCCAGCACAAAGCCGAGCAGCACCGTGGCCACCGCCGTCGCGCCCGAAACCAGGATGCTGTGGAAGAGCGCGTTCAGAAGGCGAGGCTCCACGAACTGGTCGATCCGCTTAAGCGCGAAATTGCCGAGGATGAAGAACGGCACGGCGAAACCCGAGAGGACAGGCAGCAGGCAGGCGAACATCGCCGCCCATTTCTTCCAGCCGGTCAGCGACAGCCGGACGGCGTCGTGAACGGCCGAAGTCGTCTTCTGGCTGGAAAAGCGTTGGCGGCGCCGTGCCGCGCGTTCGATCATCATCAGCCCGATCACGAAGACCAGCATGATGCAGGCGATCTGTGCGGCGCCCGCAAGACTGCCGCGGTTCAGCCAGGTATCGAAGATCGAGAAGGTCAGCGTCTGCACGCCGAGGAATTCTACGGCGCCGATATCGTTCAAGGTCTCCATCGCCACCAGCGTCAGGCCGATCATGATCGCCGGGCGGGCCATCGGAATCTGGATACGGAAGAACACTTTCAGCGGACCGGCGCCGAGCGTGCGTGCGACGTCCGCGGCCGCCCGTCCCTGCATCAGGAACATCGAGCGGCAGGCGAGATAGATATAGGGGTAGAGCACCGAGCTCAGCACCAGCACCGCGCCGCCGAGCGAACGGATATCGGGAAACCAGTAGTCGCGACTCGTCTTGAAGCCGAAGATGACGCGGATCAGGCTCTGCACCGGTCCGGTAAAGGTGAAGAGTTCACCGAAGGCATAGGCCGCAAGATAGGCGGGAATGGCGAGCGGCAGAACCAGGGCCGCGGACAGGAAACGGCGGAGCGGAAACTCGCAGCTTGCCACCAGCCATGCGGTCAGGATGCCGATGACGGCAGTGGTAGCCCCCGTCAACGAAACGAGTAGGAGCGTCCGCCCGGTCGCACGCGGAATGACGTTTTCCATGAGATGCGGCCAGTTGCCGCCCCCGCCCGATACGGCGAGCCATGCGATCGCGATGATCGGCATCAGCACGATCACCGACGTCAGGCCGGCCCAGGTCGCCAGGAGAGGGTGGGAAAGACCGGTTCCTGCCCGTGCAAGACGCCGCTTTGTGCTCTGAGTGGTGGACTGCAATCGATCGATTCCGAAGCGAGACGGCAGGAATGGCTAACCGGCAGCCAGCAAACTGGCCGCCGCAAGTCAACATTTCCTTATAACATCCGGTCTCAGTTCGCCAAGACGCGTTGTGACGGGAAGGAGATTTCCACCAGCGTGCCTTCGTTCGGCGCCGAAGTGATCGAGAAGTGCGCCCGGTTCGCTTCCGCCATGGCCTTGGTCAGCGGCAGGCCGAGTCCGGTGCCATCGCCACGCTTGCGCGCGCCCGTCGTCACCTGCCGGAACGGTTTCATCGCCTGGTCCAGCTCGCTGCGCGTCATGCCGACGCCGGTGTCGCGAATCCGCAGGATGACGCTGCCGTTTGCCTCGTAGGAGGTCGACACGACGATCTGGCCGCCTGAGGGCGTGAAGCGGATGGCATTGGCCAGGATGTTGAGCGCGATCTGCTTGATCGAGCGACCGTCGGCAACGACGTTCGGCACGGCCGCCGACAGAGAAGTGCGGATGATGACACGCTGGCTGTTGGCCTGCGGCTGGACGAGCGATACGGCCTCGGAAACCGCCTCGTTGATCTCGACGGCGCCGAAATCCAGCTCCATTTCGCCGGCTTCGATCTTCGAGATATCCAGGAGATCGTTGACGATATCGAGCACGTGGCGGCCTGAGCGGCCGATATCGCCGGCATATTCGATATAGCGCGGGTGGCCGACCGGGCCGAAGTGCTCGCTCGCCATCATGTCGGAGAAACCGATGATGGCGTTGAGCGGCGTGCGGATCTCGTGGCTGACGCGCGCGAGGAACTCGGTCTTGTGGGCATTTGCCGTTTCGGCTGCGCGCTTGGCGTTCCGGAGCTCTTCCTCGGTCCGCTTCCATTGGGTGATGTCGCGGATCACGGCGCAGAAGCCGTTGGAGGCCGACAGCCTTCCGATGGTCATGAACAGCGGGATGAAGCCACCATTGGCCTCCCGCCCGATCACCTCGCGGCCGTCGTTCAACACGCTCGCCACGCCGTGGCCGGAAAGACCGTGCAGATAGTCGATCACCGCCTTCTGGCTTTCGTGGGCGAAGAGCGCGGCGAAGGGTTTGCCGCGGATCTCGCCCTCGTCATAGTTGAAGAGGGCGCTCGCCGAACGGTTCACCGAACGGATATCACCGTCATGGCCGAGAACGACGACGCCATCGGTGGCGGTTTCGAGGATGGATTTGAGCTCGTCGATTTCCGTCTTCAGGCGGTCGACCTGTTCGCCGCCGGCGACCGTCTCGTCACCCTTGGCCGGCTCAGCGCTCGGCACACTTGCCGGCGTCAATGCCAGCATCAGGGCGCTCTTGCCGTCCCAGCGCATCGAGTGCAGGCGCGCGGTGACCGGCCGCAGCTGGCCGTCCTTGCGGATCAGCGTCATCGTTCCGTCCGGCTCGCCATCGACAGCCTCTTCGCCATTGGCAAAGAGCGCGTCTATGCCGCCTTCCTGTGCGAAATCGTCGAGATCGCCATAGGCGGTGAGCCGCAGAAACTCCGGATTGGCGTGCAGCAATTGGTCGCCACGATGGACCAGCATGCCGATCGGCAGGCTGTCGAGGATCTCACCGCTGAGGCCGATGTCGGCCGCTTGCTGCTGGACTTCGGCTTCGCCGGGGGCGTCCTCGCCTGTCTCCGCATCAATCTCGGTTTCGTTTTCGCTTGTCTGGATAGGCGCAATGTCCTCAAGCGGCGGCTCGTCCAGCGTTGGCTGCGGCGAAGCGGTGTCGTCGTTCTCGCTCGGGAGGACGGGCTCGTCTGTTGTCGCGCTGGCTGTTTCCGCGCTTTCCGGCGCCGTTTCTCCGTCTTCGTGCGGTTTGCCGAAATTCTCGCCCAGTTGCCGGGCGATCTCGCGAAAGGCCGCCTGTTCGCCGCGCGTCAGAGCGCTCGCCGCACGGTGCTGCTCCAGTTCGACGATCTTGTCGGAAGTCCGTCGGCCGGGTGTCTCGACGACCCGCAGCGCCGGACGCTCGCCCTGGAAAGGATCCGACGCGGCCAGGGGCCCTTCAACGAGGCTTTCTTCTTCAGCGGGAAAATCCGCGGCTTCCGGCGCGGCCGAGAAAAGCGGCAGGTCTTGCGGTTCGGCAGCGCTGCTTTCACCCAAGATAGGCTCTGCCGCAACTTCATGCTCGGGTTGCTCGTCGAGCTGCAGATCGGCGGCAACCTGGTCTTCGGCCTCCACTTCGCCAGCTGGACCGTCGCTTTCGTCCCGTTCTGCCAGGGCCGCGTTCGTCTCCGCCTCCGTGAGGCCGAGCGCAAGGCCGTTGGCGTTCTCGTCATCGACCGCATCTGCCAGGCGCACGATGCCGAAGCCGCGGAAGCCGTCGAATTCACGCGAGCGGGAATAGGTGGGCAGAGCGGCGAGATCGACCGGAACCTTGAGGCTCGTGCCTTGAATGGGCCAGAAGATCGTTTTGCCGGACCAGGTGTCGCGACGCTGCAGCAGCGTGCCGATCTTGTGGTCGCGGTCGAGATCGTAACGCGCCGCAACATCAGTGAAGCTCGCGCCGATCACGTCGGCCGCGCGCGGGCCGACCGCAGTCGCGAATTCCTCGGAGATTTCGCTGAATCGGCCCTCGGCATCGATTTTCCAGACGAAACGCACCGCACGACCGCCGGGCGTGAAAACGAAATCCGCCTGCTCTTCGGGAGCCGTGGCCAGTTCGGTGATTTCGGCCGTCTCAACTTCGGTCTCTGCCTGCTCGGCGGCAGCCGCTTCGACGGTTTCGACGGTGGTCTCGGCGCTCAGGTTCTCGGCGTCGCCTTCGTCCTCGGACGGCGCAATTGTCGCCTCATCGGTGGCGCTGGACGGCTCAGGCTCGATGACGTCGTCCGCTGCGGCGCGGATTTCGTCCGTGACGCCGGCACTGTCGTCGGCCTGTGGTTCGACGTCCTGTGCCTCGGGTTCGTCAGCCGTTTCCAACGGCTCGACCGGCACCGGGCCTGCGGCCGTTTCTTCGCCCATTTCGTCGGTTGCCGGTTCGGCATCGGTGGCAATCTCGCTTGCACGAAGGCCCTGATGCTGCACGAGCGGCAGCGCCGGCGCTTGCTCTGCTTCAGGAGAATCGTCCTCGGCGTCGAGAGTGCCGAGAATGGTCTCGACGGCAAAGAGCAGGTGCAGCGACGGGTCATCGGCGATCTTGCCGACGGCCGCCGGAAGATGACCCTTGCGGGTGGCGACCGGCCGTTTGATCAGCCAGTCGTGATCGCGAGAGACGGCGACGACGAGTTGCTTGCGCGTCTCGTCCGACATGCCAAGGTCGGGAAAGCCTGGCGAATGCGCGACGATGGCGCCATCGCCGTCGAGCACCGCCATGTGGGTGTCGGGGCCGTCCAGACCGGCGATCATGCGTGCGGCCCGATCTTCGATCGAAAGTGGTGCGCCCGCATGCGGCGCAGTGAAGAGCACGGCATCCTCGTCCGGCCGAACGCGGATCATTTCGACGGCGACATTGAGCGGCGTACCGCGAAAGCCCGAGTACTTGCGGATCGAAAGCTGGCGGCGGTCACCGACGCGCACGAGCTGTGCCGCGACGGCGCGCAACTGGCGCAGCGAAAGATCGTTCTGTTCCGGCCCGGCATCGATGAAGTCATAGATCGATCCGGCACCGAAGAACGCAGCACCCTGATCGTTTGCCCAGAGGATGCGTGCGAAATCCCGCGAAAACAGGATCGCCGCATCGCCGCGGGCGAAATGCTCTCGCACCCGCGCATGCACGGCGATGTCGATGAAAGGATACTGTCTTGCGGGCATGGACTGGCCTATTGACGGATCACTTGCGGGTTAACACTCTATTAATACCCGGCGGATCCGTAAGGGTCCAGCGAGGCCCGAAGCTTCGTCCCGGCTTTCACCGCGAAAGGTTAATGCGGCGGTTTTTGTGCGTTGCACAATTTTATTGCAATGCACAAGGGGATCGACTATATAGTGCGCATCAAGCAACGGCGCCTCAGAAGAGGGCCAGACACCAAGGAGCGCTTTGATGGCTACCAAGAAGACCGACGACGTATTTTCCCTTTCCTCGTTCGACCCGGCGAAGTTCACCGACAGCTTCCGCGATTTCGCGGAAAAGGGTGCAGCCCAGTCGAAGGAAGCCTATGCCAAGATGAAGACGGCCGCCGAAGAGGCGACGAAGACCGTCGAAGCCACGCTTGAAAGCGCTCAGACCGGCACCGTCGAAATCGGTCTCAAGGCGATCGAAGCGCTGCGCACCAATGCCGAAAACTCGCTCTCGCACATGGAAGCGCTGCTCGGCGTGAAGTCGCTCTCCGAACTCGTCGAGCTGCAGACGGGCTTCATCCGCAAGCAGGCCGAACTCGCCGTCGAGCAGGCCAAGACCATGCAGGAAGCGACCAAGAAGGTTGCCGAGAACGTCGTAAAGCCGGGCAAGGAAGCTGCCGAAAAGGCAATGTCCTCCTTCAAGAAGGTCTAACCAGGCCGATCGTGCTGCCTGGCCCGTGACGACAGTCGCTGCCGCCCTCGGATTTGCCGGGCGCGCCGAAATTCAAAAAGACCGGATGGGTTGCCATCCGGTTTTTTTGCAGGATAATCTCAAGTTAAGGCTTGCAAAGAGACGGAAGTCTCCGTATGTGAGCCGCCAAGCGACACACGTCGCTGCCGTGCGGTTGTAGCTCAGTTGGTTAGAGCGCAGGTTTGTGGCACCTGAGGTCAGTGGTTCAACTCCACTCAACCGTACCATTTCTTCCTCATCTCGTTGATATTGAAGCGTTTCGTGGCCATTGCCCGCAACGTCCGCATTCTCAAAACAACTTGGCCATCGCTCTCAGCGCCACCATGTCATTTACACCGTTCTGGTAAAGCTCGAGCAGCCGGACTGCGAGCGCGGTGGCCTCCGATGAGCGTCGCGAGAGATTTCTCTCTCTTATCGCATCCTTGAAGACGTCTTCGATCTTGATGAATTCACCCGGCAGGATTGGCCGGCTCGTAGCAGCAACAAGCATCGTTCCATCCTCCTTCCTCGAATCCAGGTACGAGCCGCTTTCGCAGAGAGTTCGCCTGTCCCGGCCGTTGCCCCGAGCCATTGCCCGGGTTTTCCCATGGATCAGAAACGCTGGAAGACAACGCTCTGTTCCTGCCGCTGCGCTACCCAAATCGGGCTAGTGGGCGGTAGGGCTGCTGGCTGGGTGAGGGAGCGGCAGTCCAGCTCGGGCTAGCTGCCGATGCGGGCCTCAGGCGCTCGCGGTCAAGCAGTGACCGGCCGCAGATCGAATAGACATCAGGCCCATCCGCCGGTAAAATTTCGAGAAAGGATTCTCGGAAGGCACCGCAATCCATGGCCAACGAATCCATCATGCGCAGGCTCGCCGCCATCCTGGCTGCTGACGTCGTCGGCTACAGTCGGCTGATGGAGCGTGACGAGAAGAATACCTACACGCAACTCATGGCGCGCTGGAAAGAGGTGCTGGAGCCACTTGTCGCGAGCCATCAGGGTCGGGTCTTCAAGACGACAGGGGACGGGGTGCTCGTCGAGTTCTCCAGCGCCGTCAATGCGGTCGAATGTGCGGCAGCCCTTCAGCGGGCCATGGCGGCCGCAAACAGGGACGTTCCGGCGGACCAGGCCATCGTGCTGCGCGTCGGGGTCAACATGGGCGACATCATGGTCGCCGACAGTGACCTTTATGGCGATGGCGTCAACGTCGCGGCCCGGATAGAGGCGCTCGCCAGACCCGGCGGCGTGGCGATTTCGGACGGGGTGCACGAATATGTGCATGGCCGCATCGACCTCGAATTCATCGACAGCGGCCACCACGAGGTCAAGAACATCGAACGCCCGGTGCACATCTGGAGCTGGTCGCCGGATGAGTATGGGGACGCGCCTGCGAAGGTCGTTCCCGAAGCACCGCCGCAACTCCCGAGCCGGCCATCGATCGCCGTCCTGCCGTTCGACAACATGTCCGGCGATCCGGAACAGGGTTACTTCGCCGATGGTATCACCGAGGATATCATCACCGATCTTTCGAAGGTCTCCGGTCTCTTCGTCATCGCCCGCAATTCCTCCTTCGCCTACAAGGGCAAGTCGCCCGACATCCGCCAGGTCAGTCGAGATCTCGGCGTTCGCTACGTGCTTGAAGGCAGCGTTCGCCGTGCCGCCAATCGCATCCGTATCAACGCCCAGATGATCGACGGCACGACAGGTGGTCATCTCTGGGCCGAGCGCTACGACCGCGGGATCGAAGACATCTTCGAAGTTCAGGACGAGGTGACCCGCACGATCGTCACTGCGCTCAAGGTGAAGCTGACCACCGGCGAGGAAGAGCGGCGTGAGGGCCGCAACAAGGTCGATCCGGAGGCCTATGACCTGCTCGTGCGCTCCCGTCAGGCGATCCTTAGGTTCGATGCGCGATCCTCCGCCGAGGCACGCAGTATGCTTGAGCGCGCCATTGCCATCGATCCGGGGCTTGCCGCCGCCTACGCCTCACTCTCGATCATCGCCTTGACCGACTATATCAATCGCTGGAACGGTGGAGCGTTCGACAATGTGTCGCGTGCGCTCGAACTCGCCCAGAAGGCCATCGATACCGACGACAACGAGGCGCATGGCCATCACGCCCTGTCGCTGGCACTCTGCTGGGGACGACGTTTCGACGAGGCGGAACGTGCAGCGCAGCATATGCTGAAGCTCGATCCAAATTCCGCCAGCGGTCATACGGCGCTCGGCTCGATCCGAGATTTCCAGAGTCAGTTCGAGGAAGCGCTACCCTATTACACCCGGGCCCACAGGCTCGATCCGCAATTCGACCTGTCGCTGCATTTCCTCGGACGGACCCTGCTCAATCTCGGCCGCTTCGACGAAGCCGAGATTGCCTTCAAGCGGCGGTTGGCCCTGGCGCCGCGCTCGGATATGACGCGTTTCTATCTTGCCTGCCTTTATGGTCGCACCGGGCGCGCCGAAGAAGCGCGGCGCTACTGGCATGAGGTCTTCGAGGTCAATCCGAGCTTCTCCATCGATCATTTCAAGCGCGCGATGCCTTACAAGGATCCGACCGTGCTCAACCGTCTGATCGACGGCTTGCGCGAGGCCGGCATTTCGCTCTGACCCCTGCGCAAACGACCGGGCTTCGCGGCCACTGGCTGGTCAGATGAAGATCTGGTGTTCCGCCGTTATCAACTCCTGCAGAAAGGCCACCACCGTGCGCACCCGCACGAGGTCGCGGGCACTTTCGTGATAGGTCGTCCAGTAGGCGCGGCGGATGGTCGTCTCCGGCAGGATGCGTTTGAGTTCCGGCGTGTGGCGGGCGATGTAGTTGTGCAGGATGCCGATACCGGCGCTGGAGCGCACTGCCTCCGTCTGGCCGGTGGCGCTGGAGATCTCGAACGACGCGTCCCAGCTGCGCATGATCTCGGCCGAGAAGTTCAGCGATGGGGTGAAGATCAGGTCCTCGACATAGCCGATGCGGCGATGGTCCCTGAGGTCATCGATCGTTTGCGGCGTGCCGTGCTTTTCGAGATAGTTCGACGAGGCGTAAAGGCCGAGCGTGTAGTCCGTGAGTTTTGAGGAAACGAGACGCCCCTGTTCCGGCCGCTCGATGGTAATCGCGATATCGGCCTCGCGCTGCGACAGCGAGAAGGACCGCGGCACCGGCACGAGCTGCAGTTTCAGTTCCGGATAGCGCGCGGTCAGGCGGCCGAGCCGGGGCGCCAGGAAAGAAACGCCGAAGCCGTCGGGCGCGCCGATGCGCACAGTGCCGGCGATCGCCGTGTCGATCCGGCCGATCTGCGATTGTGCCGCCAGCATCTCGGTCTCCATCCGCTCTGCGGCCGTCAGGAAGATCTCGCCTTCGGCCGTCAGTTCGCATCCGTTCGGCCGGCGCACGAGAAGCCGCGTCTTCATCGCTTCCTCGAGCGCCGTCACCCGGCGGCTGAGGGTCGCGTGGTTGAGACCGAGCCGTTTTGAGGCGGCGAGGATCTGGCCCGTGCGCGCGACGGCTAGAAACATTCTGACATCGTCCCAGTTCATAGTGTCGAGGCCTCGGTTTGCAGCCGTGGACTTTAATTTCTGCACAACGGTTGCTGAATATCGGAAATTGATTTGTTGAAATCGTAGTGCGATCATGCCGCCACAATCAAGGTCTGGAGGAACCATCCATGTACGAATTGGGTCATTTCATCGATGGCAAGCGCGTTGCCGGCAAGAGCGGCCGCGTCAGCAACATCTTTAACCCGGCAACCGGCGAAGTGCAGGGCACCGTGGCGCTCGCCAGCGACGCGGAACTGGCGGCAGCCGTCGAAAGCGCCAAGGCAGCGCAGCCGAAGTGGGCGGCCACCAACCCGCAGCGTCGCGCCCGCGTCTTCATGAAGTTCGTCGAGCTTCTGAACGCCAACATGAACGAGCTCGCCGAGATCCTCTCGCGCGAACACGGCAAGACGATCGAAGATGCCAAGGGTGACCTTATCCGCGGCCTCGAAGTCTGCGAATTCGTCATCGGCATTCCGCATCTGCAGAAGAGCGAATTCACCGAAGGTGCCGGCCCCGGCATCGACATGTACTCGATCCGCCAGGCCGTCGGCATCGGCGCCGGTATCACACCGTTCAACTTCCCGGCGATGATCCCGATGTGGATGTTCGCCCCGGCGATCGCCTGCGGCAATGCCTTCATCCTGAAGCCGTCCGAGCGTGACCCATCCGTTCCGATCCGCCTTGCCGAACTGATGATCGAAGCCGGCCTGCCGGCCGGCATCCTCAACGTCGTCAACGGCGACAAGGGCGCGGTCGACGCAATCCTGACGCATCCGGATATCGCTGCCGTCTCCTTCGTCGGCTCGACGCCGATCGCCCGCTACGTCTATGGCACCGCGGCGATGAACGGCAAGCGCGCCCAGTGCTTCGGCGGCGCCAAGAACCACATGATCATCATGCCCGACGCCGACATGGACCAGGCCGCCAACGCGCTGATGGGTGCCGGCTACGGGTCGGCCGGCGAGCGCTGCATGGCGATCTCGGTCGCCGTGCCGGTCGGCGAAGACACCGCCAACCGCCTGATCGAGAAGCTGACGCCGATGGTCGAAAGCCTGCGCATCGGTCCCTATACCGACGACAAGGCCGACATGGGCCCGGTCGTCACCAAGGAAGCCGAACAGCGCATCAGAAGCCTCATCGACAGCGGTGTCGAACAGGGCGCCAAGCTCGTCGTCGACGGCCGCGACTTCAAGCTTCAAGGGTATGAGAAAGGCCACTTCATCGGCGGCTGCCTGTTCGACAACGTCACGCCCGACATGGACATCTACAAGACCGAAATCTTCGGACCGGTTCTCTCGGTCGTTCGCGCCAAGAACTACGAGGAAGCCCTCGATCTGCCGATGAAGCACGAATACGGCAACGGTGTCGCGATCTACACCCGCGACGGCGATGCTGCCCGCGACTTCGCCTCGCGCATCAACATCGGCATGGTTGGCGTCAACGTGCCGATCCCGGTTCCGCTCGCCTACCATTCCTTCGGCGGCTGGAAGTCCTCGTCCTTCGGCGACCTCAACCAGCACGGCCCGGACTCGATCAAGTTCTGGACCCGCACGAAGACGATCACCGAGCGCTGGCCCTCGGGCATCAAGGATGGTGCCGAGTTCGTCATGCCGACGATGAAATAACGGGATACGATATCCTCCCGCCTCAGGGCCTCCTTCGGGAGGCCCTTTTTTGTTGCAATCGGAGACGCAGCACAACTAGTTTGAGAATCGCGGATGGCTGGCGCGAACATTGATCGGGCGCCAACCACTTGTTGTATTAGCTGGTGAGCGGGGGCACACCAAGCGGCTTATTATTGATTATATTCAGTTGAAACAGGGCTGCGGATTCTAAAGCCGACTCCGCAGGGGATGGACCGAGGGGGCCCAGCATGGTCGTAGCTGAAACGGCGTCGATTCAAGCGGCGCCGGCACGTGGGGTGTCGCGCGATTTTCACAGTTTCTCATTCACCGGAAGCGGCAAGGAGTATTTCGGCATCTGGATCGTCAACGTGTTTCTGACGATCGTGACGCTTGGCATCTATTCCGCTTGGGCGAAGGTCCGGCGCAACCGATACTTTTACGGAAGCACGGTTCTGCTCGGCCGTGCCTTCGAGTACCACGCCAAGGGCAAGCAGATCCTGATCGGGCGGGTGATCGTTTTCGGTTATCTGATCGCCTACAATCTCTTGCTGACCTTCGTTCCCATCGTCGGCATCGTCCTCGTCCTGCTTTCGCTCTTCTTCGTTCCCTGGCTGGTTGCCCGTGGATTGCGCTTCAACGCACGAGTGACGAGCTACCGCAACGTTCGCTTCGACTTCGTCGGCACCACGGGTGGCGCCTTCAAGGCCTTTATCCTCGGTGGCTTCCTTTCCGTAATCACATTGGGGTTGCTGACGCCGCTCGCGAGCCGTTGGGTGGGGCGCTACGTCGGCTCGAACATGCGCTTCGGCGGAAAGGCCTTTGACACGAACCCCGCGTTCGGCCCCCTTTATCGTGGTTTGTTTCTTGGCGTGGGGCTGGCGTTGGTCGTGGCGCTCGTTGTCTTGGCGATCGTGATGGGCACACTGCGCATGGCACCCGGCCTGTTCAACCCACCAGCCTTCAATCCGTCCGACATCCAAATCTGGCAATGGGTGATTGTTGTTGCCGGCTATCTGGCGACGGCGTGCCTCTACGGGATCGTGGCATTGTTTTACAGCGCGGCCGTGCGCAATGCGGTCTGGCGCTCGACGGTCTTTGACGGGAAACACAGGTTCTCCAGCCGTCTGTCACGGGGCCGCTACACCTTGATCGCCATCTCGAATCTTCTTGCCACAATCTTGACGCTGGGCCTGTTGCGTCCCTGGGCGGCGGTGCGCATGGCGCGCTACAAATGGACCTTGACGGGTGTGACCGTCGTTGGAGCCGTCGGAACGCTGATGAGCGAGATCGAAGCACAATCGTCCGCCGTTGGTGCAGAGTTCATGGATTTCGAAGGGTTCGATTTTGGCTTCTAGCAGTACCGAGATTGCGCGTGGCGAATGGCATCCGGCCGGATCGAGCCACTCGGTGCCCTCACGGCTGGTGGAAGAGGGCGGCAGCCTGAAAGCGCTGGACGGATCGAGCACCGAACTCGCAAGTGGCGTCTTTGCAGCCGTCGATATTTCCGACCGCGTCGGGGCGATTCCACGTCGTGTCGAGTTCGCAGACGGTTCGTTGTTCGAAACGCCGGACAACGAAGCCGTCGATCGTTTTCTGAAGCTGAAAGGCAGGGTTGACCACATCCACGAATGGGAGCGCTTCCGCCCGCGTCTCATTGCCGTCGTCGCGGCGACCATGCTTTGCGGCATCGCCATCTATCGCTACGCCGTGCCTGCGCTTGTCGAGGTTGCGGTGCTGGTCACGCCGCCGATCGTGCCGCAGATCATGTCGACCAGCACGATGGAAACGATGGACCGCACAGTGTTCAACCACACGCAGCTGACCGACGAACGGCAGAACCGGATCCGCGAGGGGTTCAGGGCGATTGTCACTTTCTCCAATCGTGGCGAGGGCGGATACACACTCAACTTCCGCAAGGGCGGCGTGATCGGGCCGAATGCCTTTGCGCTGCCGGATGGCACGCTGGTCGTCACCGATGAGCTCATCGAGCTTGCCGGCGACGACACGGAAATGATTGTGGGCATTCTGGCGCATGAGATCGGCCACGTCGATCTCGAGCACAGTCTCCGGCAAATATACCGCGCCGCAGGCGTTGCCGGTCTTATCATGATGATCGGTGGCGACATCGGTTCCGGCGCTGAGGATATCCTGGTGCAAGGCGCCGGTCTTCTTTCGCTGTCCTATTCACGGGGCGCCGAAAGCGCTGCCGACAGGCATTCGGTCGAACTGATGCAGAAGGCGGGCAGGGATCCGACGGCGGCTGCGCGCTTCTTCGATTTGCTCGAAGAGAAGCTTGGCGATCACGGCGATACAAGCATCCTCTCGACGCATCCCGGTACGCCCGAGCGACGCAAGGCGATCCTTGACTATGCGGCAGAGCTGCGTGCCAAGGCTCAATGATACAGCACCTCTTCCTGGCGCATGCTTCATCCCGAAACGAAAACAGCGGGCCGATGGCCCGCCGCTCTTGTCTTGCGATTTGGAATTCGATCAATCCTGCGGACCGTCGTTGTAGCCGACCTTGTCGACCAGTTCGGAAGCCTTCTTGCGGTTTCCGGCGATCTCGGCAAGCGGCAGTTCGTCCGGCTTGATCGTGCCGAAGGACTTGACGACCTCAGAGGGTTCCGCGCCCGGCAGAACCGGATATTCGAACACCTGCTCGGCGTAGATCTTCTGGGCTTCGCCCTCCGACAGGAATTCCATCAGCTTCAGCGCGTTGTCCTTGTTCGGGGAATTCTTGGCAAGTGCCATGCCCGAGATGTTGACGTGCGTGCCGCGGTCCTTGGCGTTGGGGAAGAGCACCTTGATAGCGGCAGCCCATTCCTTCTGTTCCGGTTCCTTCTCGTTGGTCATCATCAGACCGACGTAGTAGGTGTTGCCGAGCGCGAGGTCGCATTCGCCGGCGAGGATCGCCTTGGCCTGGTCGCGGTCGCCGCCGTCGGGCTTCTTGGCGAGGTTGTTCTTCAGGCCGGTCAGCCACTTCTCGGTTTCGGCTTCGCCGTGATGAGCGATCATCGAGGCGAACAGGCCGATGTTATAGGAATGCTGGCCGTCGCGGGTGCAGATCTTGCCCTTCCACTTCGGATCGGCAAGTTCTTCATAGGTGATGTCGTCCTGGGCGACGCGATCCTTGGAAGCGTAGACGACGCGGCCGCGGGTGGTAAGCCCGAACCAGTTGCCATCAGGATCGCGGAAATGTGCCGGGATGTCCTTGTTGATCGTCTCGTTGACGACCGGCTGGGTGACACCTGCGTCCTTGGCTTCCGTCAGGCGGCTGATGTCGACCGTCAGGATCACGTCGGCCGGCGAGTTGGCGCCTTCGGCCTGGATGCGTTCGACGAGACCCTTGTCGAGGAAGAGCACGTTGGTGGTGATGCCGGTTTCCTTGGTGAAGGCGTCGAGCAGCGGCTTGATGAGATCGGGCTGTCGGTAAGAGTAGATGTTGACCTCACCGTCGGCCCAGGCGGCGCTCGTCGCCAGCAGGGTTGCCGTCAGGGACAGAACGCCCATCGCTGCTCTTGAAACGGACATCGCTTCCTCCATTTTCTTGTTTGAGCTAAGTTAACAAAATCGCTCATCTTTCTGACCGCAGCGCCGTAAACAGTCAATCGGGAAACCGTAAACACTCAAGAAGAAGTGATTTTTCGAGCTTTTTGGAATTGTTCCAAACTACGATCCGTCCTATATGATGGACTCGTGAACCTCTCGATGCCGGAGTGAATGATGCGTCTGACGAAACAAACGAACTACGCGGTTCGCATGTTGATGTACTGCGCCGCCAATGGCGAAAAGCTCAGCCGCATTCCCGAAATCGCCAGGGCCTATGGCGTTTCCGAGTTGTTTCTCTTCAAGATTCTGCAACCATTGACCAAGGCCGGCCTGGTTGAGACCGTTCGCGGCCGCAACGGCGGCGTGCGTCTGCCGAAGCCCGCATCGGCCATCACGCTGTTTGATGTCGTCAAGGTCACGGAAGACAGCTTCGCGATGGCGGAGTGTTTTGAGGCGGGCGAGATCGACTGTCCGCTCGTCGACAGCTGCGGCCTCAATTCGGCACTGCGCAAGGCGCTGAACGCGTTCTTCGAAGTGCTGCAGGGCTATACGATCGACGACCTCGTCAAGGCGCGTCCGCAGATCAACTTCCTGCTCGGCCTCGAAGAGACGAAGCGTCCGCAGACGACTGCTGCCTGACGATCCCAGACCTACTGCATGTCTCCTGAAATCGACCTCTTGAGGAGACATGCAGCAAATCAAAGTGCTACCGCGTGCGTCTGATGAGACACGCGGCGCTGGCTGGCTTCACGCCTGCGGCAGATACTCCCGCAATATGAAATCGATCGCAGTCGGGTCGATCTCCGCCTTGTCGATGCGGAAGTCGGCACCATACTCTTCCAGACGCTGAAAATAGGAATCGGCGAGCGACGCCGAAATCACCCCGATCGGTCCGATGTAACCCTGATGCCGAAGCGCCGGCACGGTCTCGCGGAAGTCGAGCTGCGGCTGAAGTCGGTTGTCCAGAAGGATCATCGAAACCGGCTTGCCCGAGCGCAGGAACTCCAATGCGCTCTCCATCGTCTGGCAATAGTGCAACTCGATTTCGATATTGCTCACCTTTCGGATCAAGGCGCGCAGGATCAGGTTTTCAGTCGGATCGTCGTCAACGAGCAGGATGTAAGCTTTTCGCGTCATGACCGATACCCTTGCTGATTTGCAGGCGTCCTGTTTATTGGGCGTGGTGCAATGGAGTACTACGCAACGGCTATCACTGGATGATCTGTTCTCGGATCGCCTTCGCCACCATTTGGGTGCGGTTGACGACGTCAAGCTTCTTCAGAATCGTTGCCGTGTGGGAATTCACGGTGTGCTCGGACACGGAAACGATGAGAGCGATCTCGCTTGCCGTCTTCCCGTGCGAAATCCACTTGAGGATTTCGGTTTCCCGCGGCGTCAGGCCCATGCCGGTCTTGTTGGCGAGCGCGACGCGATGGAAGTAATCGAAGGCCGAGACCGCGTCATAGGCCACTTCGACATGCTCGGCGCGGCCGATGTCGTCACCATCGCCCAAGAAGAGAACGGCGTAGCGCGCGCCGGTGGCAGCCGCATGCACGGGCACGCTGAGCAGTAGCTCGAAGCCGAGCTGCACGAGCAGGTTTTGGCCGGTGTCGCAACCCGGATCGTCCGTCCGCCAGACCGAGGAAATCGCCGACCGATGCAGCGTTTTGTAAAAGAGGGAGTCTCCGAAGCGGTGGCGCTTGTCGTATTCCTCAGCGAGTCCGGACGGGAGATCGTGCAGCACCAGGCGCGTGGACAGCATGCACGCATCGTTCTCGTTGCCGAGCTGAAGAATGCCGAAATGGCTGAAGCCGAACCTGAGTGCCATCGTGTGGAAGATGCGAAAGAAGTCGACGCGGTTCAGCGCTCTCTCAAGTTCGTCGCGAAGATCGTATCGCCTGTGATTTTCCAGCAAAGCCGCCACGGAATGGCTATCCCCTTGTCGTCGCGCGGCAGTTTAGCCGGCGCACCGGAGCGATCAACCGGCAAGGATCGGCGCCGGCATTGCTGGCAGCAAGCATCATGCTCGTCCCTCGGCAAGCCTGCCGAAAGACGGCAAATTGTAGAAGGCGGCTGCCGGTCCCTCCCAAGGACGTCTGGGCACGTCGATTGTCTCCCCCGAGTTTGTATACATTTTATGGCACAATCCTGTTGGTGATTTCTACCATACTATCTTGGGATTGACGGAAACCTGTCGGGACCGAATCGCACTCTCGTGTGGCGATTGAACGTGTATTCCGCCGGCCCGCGGTTCGCGCTAGAATAAGGGCGGGCATCCGGGGCGAAACCAGTCCCGGTGGAGGGACGAACGAGGCGCGTTGTAAACCCTGCGGAAGCAGCCGGGAAGCCCTGGTTCGAAGGTGTCGCGCTGCATCGATTCGTCAGTCGATTCTAAAACAGTGGACAGATATCCCGGCTCTACCTGCGGGCGAATTTTTCGCATAGACAAATTTATGCGGCGACTTATTGCAATGCGACGCCAAATGTCGTTCCATCCGGCCTTGACCGGGGGGCAGCGGCATTCCGCGTCAGGAAAACACGAGAACAAAAACAAATCTGGGAAGCAAAGCTCATGAAAAAGCTCACTACTCTCTTTGCAGCGACGGCGCTTGCCACGCTGATGGCCGGCTCTGCCTGGTCGAAGACGTTCGTCTATTGCTCGGAAGGTTCGCCTGAGGGTTTTGACCCGGGCCTGTACACCGCCGGCACCACCTTCGACGCGGCTGCGCACACGGTCTACAACCGCCTGCTCGAGTTCAAGAAGGGCACGACCGAAGTTGAGCCGGGTCTCGCCGAAAGCTGGACGATCTCCGACGATGGTCTCGTATACACGTTCAAGCTGCGTCCGGGCGTCAAGTTCCAGACGACCGAGTTCTTCACGCCGACCCGCGAGCTGACCGCAGACGACGTGGTGTTCTCCTATGAGCGCCAGCTGAAGGCTGACAATCCGTGGAACAAGTACATCACCGGCGCTTCGTGGGAATACGCAGCCGGCATGGGCTTCCCGGAAGTCATCAAGTCGGTCGAGAAGGTCGATGACCTGACCGTCAAGTTCACCTTGACGCGCAAGGAAGCTCCGTTCCTCGCCAACATCGCGATGCCGTTCGCTTCGATCCTGTCAAAGGAATATGCCGACAAGCTGCAGGCCGATGGCAAGATGGAGCAGATGAACCAGATGCCGCTCGGCACCGGTCCGTTCGCTTTCGTCGCCTACCAGCAGGACGCCGTCATCCGCTACAAGGCAAACCCGGACTACTGGGGTGGCAAGCAGAAGATCGACGACCTCGTCTTCGCAATCACTACCGACGCTTCGGTTCGCTTCCAGAAGCTCCAGGCCGGCGAATGCCACCTGATGCCGTACCCGAACGCTGCCGACGTTGAAAAGATGAAGGCGGACCCGAACCTGAAGGTCATGGAACAGGCCGGCCTCAACGTCGCCTACCTCGCCTACAACACGACCCAGGCTCCGTTCGACAAGCCGGAAGTCCGCAAGGCGCTGAACAAGGCGATCAACAAGCAGGCAATCGTCGACGCCGTCTTCCAGGGCGCTGCCCAGCCGGCCGTCAACCCGATCCCGCCGACGATGTGGTCGTACAACGACAAGCTCGAAGACGACACCTACGAGCCGGAAAAAGCCAAGAAGATGCTCGAGGATGCAGGCGTCAAGGACCTGTCGATGAAGCTCTGGGCGATGCCGGTATCGCGTCCGTACATGCTGAACGCACGTCGCGCAGCCGAACTGATGCAGTCTGACTTCGCCAAGGTCGGCGTCAAGGTCGAGATCGTCTCCTACGAATGGGCCGAATACCTCGACAAGTCCAAGGCCAAGGATCGTGACGGTGCCGTCATCCTCGGCTGGACCGGCGACAACGGCGACCCGGACAACTTCCTCGACACGCTGCTCGGCTGCAACGCTGTCGGCGGTAACAACCGTGCACAGTGGTGCAACCAGGAATTCGACGCTCTCGTGAAGAAGGCGAAGGAAACCTCGGATGTCGCAGAACGCACCAAGCTCTATGAAGAGGCCCAGGCCGTCTTCAAGCGCGAAGCGCCGTGGGCGACGATCGACCACTCGCTTTCGGTCGTTCCGATGCGCAAGAATGTCGAAGGCTTCGTTCAGAGCCCGCTCGGCGATTTTGCCTTCGACGGCGTGGACATCACCGAGTAATTTAGTTAACTGATCCTTAAGGGGGCGTTTGCCAAGGGCAAGCGCCCCTCTTTGCATCCACTATAGCGACCCGAGTTCCACCTGGAGCGCAAAAGGTCGCTGTGGCATTTCGACTTGCTGTATGCTTCGCCGTTAAGTGGGAAAGCATGCAGTGGTGCCAGCGGCGGGATACAATGCCGCGGCAACATGGCGCGGGGTTTAACATGTTCCGATTTCTCTTGGGGCGATTGGCTGTCCTGATACCGACATTCGTCGGGGTCTCCATCATCGCCTTCTCCTTCATTCGCCTGCTTCCGGGCGATCCGGTAGCGCTGCTTTCGGGCGAGCGCGTCATGTCGCCGGAGCGACATGCTGAAATTTCACATGCGCTCGGTTTCGACCGGCCGATCGTGGTCCAGTACCTCGACTATCTCTGGGGCGTGCTCCACGGGGATTTCGGTACTTCGATCGTGACCAAGAAGCCGGTCATCGACCAGTTCTTCGAGCTGTTCCCGGCGACCGTCGAGCTTTCGCTCTGTGCGATCCTCTTTGCGGTCATCCTCGGCATTCCCGCCGGTGTGATTGCGGCGATCAAGCGCGGCTCGGCTGTCGACCAGGCGATGATGGGGACCGCGCTCGTCGGCTTCTCCATGCCGATCTTCTGGTGGGGCCTGCTGCTCATCATGCTGGTTTCCGGCATGCTGCAGTGGACGCCGGTCTCGGGCCGCATCTCACTGATGTACTTCTTCCCGCCGGTCACGGGCTTCATGTTGATCGACTCGCTGCTGTCCGGTCAGGCCGGCGCCTTCAAGTCGGCGGTCAGCCACCTGATCCTTCCGACGATCGTGCTTGGCACCATTCCGCTTGCGGTCATCGCCCGCCAGACGCGCTCGGCGATGCTTGAAGTTCTCTCCGAAGACTATGTGCGTACCGCGCGCGCCAAGGGGCTTTCGACCTTCCGTGTCGTCGGCGTCCATGCGCTGCGCAATGCGATGATCCCGGTGGTCACGACCATCGGCCTGCAGGTGGGCGTCATGCTCGCCGGCGCGATCCTCACCGAAACGATCTTCTCCTGGCCGGGCATCGGCAAGTGGATGGTGGATTCGGTATCGCGTCGCGACTACGCCGTCATCCAGGGGGGGCTTCTGGTCATCGCTGCGGTGATCATGCTGGTCAACCTCATCGTCGACCTGCTCTACGGTCTCATCAATCCGCGCATCCGGCACTAAGGAGGGCGTCATGTCTCAAGCTGCTGCAACAAGCGCCGTTTCGACCGATCCGTCCCGCCGGGCGCGTCTGGCCGAGTTCTGGTATTACTTCTCAGAGAACCGCGGTGCCGTTATCGGCCTCGTGTTCTTCCTGTTCCTCGTTCTGCTCGCGATCTTCGCGCCGTGGATTGCGCCGCATGATCCGGTCGAGCAGTACCGCGATGCGGTTCTGATTCCGCCGGTCTGGCAGGAGGGTGGCCGGGCTGGCTTCCTGCTCGGCACCGACGCCGTCGGCCGCGACATGCTGTCCCGTCTGATCTACGGCACGCGCTTCTCGCTGTTCGTTGGCGTCATTGTAACGACCCTGTCGCTCGTCGGTGGCATCGCACTTGGCGTCATTGCCGGCTATTTCCGCGGCTGGGTCGATACCGTCATCATGCGCGTGATGGACATCATCCTTGCCTTTCCGTCGCTGCTCTTGGCTCTCGTGCTGGTGGCCGTTCTCGGCCCGGGCCTGGTCAACGCCATGATCGCGATTGCACTTGTCTTCCAGCCGCACTTCGTGCGCCTGACGCGCGCTGCCGTCATGAGCGAAAAGACCCGTGACTACGTGGTCGCCGCCAAGGTTGCTGGTGCTGGCCATGGCCGTCTGATGTTCAAGACGATCCTGCCGAACTGCATGGCGCCCTTGATCGTCCAGGCGACGCTCTCCTTCTCGAGCGCCATTCTCGACGCTGCAGCCCTCGGCTTCCTCGGTATGGGCGCCCAGCCGCCGACACCGGAATGGGGCACGATGCTCGCTGAAGCGCGCGAGTTCATCAGCAGCCACTGGTGGGTGGTGACGCTGCCTGGCATCGCGATCCTGGTCACGGTGGTGGCGATCAACCTGATGGGTGACGGCCTGCGCGATGCGCTCGATCCCAAGCTGAAGAGGTCCTGATCATGGCGCTTCTCGAAATCGAAAACCTGGTCGTCGAATTCCAGACGGCCTCCGGTCCCTTCCGCGCCGTCAACGGCGTGTCGATGAAGGTGCATGAAGGCGAAGTGCTTGCGATCGTCGGTGAGTCCGGCTCGGGCAAGTCCGTGTCGATGCTGGCGGCCATGGGCCTTCTGCCCTGGACGGCGAAGGTCACGGCCGACAAGCTCACCTTCAACGGTCGCGACCTGCTCGGCATGTCGGCCAATGAACGGCGTAAGATCGTCGGCAAGGACATTGCCATGATCTTCCAGGAGCCGATTGCCAGCCTTAACCCCTGCTTCACCGTCGGCTTCCAGATCGAGGAAGTGCTGCGCGTGCACATGGGCCTCGACAAGGCCGCTCGCCGCAAGCGGGCGATCGAACTGTTCTCGGCGGTCGGCATCCCCGATCCGGCCGAGCGGCTCGGCCACTTCCCGCACCAGATGTCGGGTGGCCAGTGCCAGCGCGTGATGATCGCGATCGCGATCGCCTGCAACCCGAAGCTCTTGATCGCAGACGAGCCGACCACTGCGCTCGACGTGACCATCCAGAAGCAGATCCTCGATCTCTTGATGAAGCTTCAGGCCGAGCACAAGATGGGCCTGATCATGATCACCCACAACATGGGCGTGGTTGCGGAAACCGCCGACCGTGTGGTGGTGCAGTACAAGGGCCGAAAGATGGAAGAGGCCGACGTGCTGACGCTGTTCGAAAATCCGAAGAGCAACTACACGCGGGCGCTTCTGGCGGCGCTTCCCGACAACGCGACAGGCGATCGTCTGCCGACGATCTCCGAACTCTTCGTCGATGAAGGAGCGGCCCAATGAGCGTGATCCTCGAAGCGCGCAACCTGGTGCGCGACTACCACATCCCCGGCGGCCTTCTGAAGAAGGCAAAGACGGTTCACGCACTGAAAGGCGTGAGCTTCAACGTCGAAGAGGGCAAGACGCTGGCGATTGTCGGCGAGAGCGGCTGCGGCAAGTCCACGCTTGGTCGCATCCTCACCCTGATCGATCCCGCGACCTCGGGCGAGCTTTTGATCGAAGGCAAGAAGATCGATATCGCCAAGGGCGACATGACGCCGGAAATGCGCCGCAAGGTGCAGATCGTCTTCCAGAACCCTTACGGCTCGCTCAATCCGCGCCAGAAGATCGGCGATATCCTGATGGAGCCGCTGGTCATCAACACCGACACGCCCCCCGACGAGCGTCGCGACCGGGCGATGACGATGCTGAAGAAGGTCGGGCTCACCGAACTGCACTTCAACCGCTACCCGCACATGTTCTCCGGCGGTCAGCGCCAGCGTATCGCCATTGCGCGCGCGCTGATGCTCAATCCGAAGCTCCTGGTGCTGGACGAGCCGGTGTCGGCGCTCGACCTTTCGGTCCAGGCACAGGTCTTGAACCTGCTGGCCGATCTGCAGGACGAGCTCAAGCTCACCTACGTCTTCATCAGCCACGACCTCTCGGTCGTGCGCTACATCGCCGACGACGTCATGGTGATGTATTTCGGCGAAGCGGTCGAATACGGCAGCCGCGACGAGGTCTTTGCCGACCCGAAGCACAGCTATACCAAGACGCTGTTTGCGGCGACGCCGCGTGCGGACGTGGAGAGCATCAAGGCTCGATTGGCGAAGAAGAAGCAGGCGGCCTAATCCTTTCCTGCTGATTTCTGCTGAAGAAACAAAAGAAGCCGGGCAGCAACTGCCCGGCTTCTTTGACTTGGGAACGCGATCGTGTAGAGGTGTCGCGCCGCCTTCAACTCTCGCCTCTGGGCGGCGGGCAGCCGCATTTTGGCCGACCGACCGGTCTGGCCCAACCTCAGGAACACGATCATGGAAATCAAGCGTTTCGAAACCGGCCCCCGTATGAGCCAGGCTGTGGTCTACAACAACACCGTCTACCTCGCCGGCCAGGTCGGCAATGCCGGTGACGATGTCGTGACGCAGACGAAGCAGGCGCTTGCCGAAGTCGACCGTCTTCTGGCGCTCGCCGGCACCGACAAGACCCGCATTCTCTCGGCCACCATCTGGCTCGCCGACATGGCCGACTTCCCGAAGATGAATTCGGTCTGGGACGCTTGGGCTCCGCAGGGCCACACCCCGGCTCGCGCCACCGGCGAAGCCAAGCTCGCGACCCCGGAATACCTCGTCGAAGTCATCGTCGTCGCTGCTGCCGCCTAAGGCCGCGGCAGCGGGCTTTCCCGTATCTTGCTTCCACGCCGTCGGACCTGTGTCCGGCGGCGTTTTTCATTGTGGCGCCTGCCCTCGCGCGAGGAACCAATCGAGGCATCTGCACGTTATCTGTCCGGTCCAAGAAACTGGCCGACAAGCGGCCGACTGAATCGGGAGGACTGTCTATGCTGTATTGGCTGCCTCGGGTCTGCGTCCTGCTTCTTGCCGTCGTCCTCATCGGGTTCGGTCTCGTTCCCTACACCGCCGCAGGTGTCGCCAACACGCTGCTCATCATCATCCTGGGCCTTGGCCTGCTTTCACTGACGCTGCATATCTTCCCGCCGGAACACCATTGATGGCGCGTGGTCCAAGCGGCGTGCCACAGGCTGAGCCGGAACGCGGCGACCCATCGGCGAATGCGGGGGCACTGCGTGCATCTTCGGCTCCTGGAAAGCGCGGCATGATCGCGGAAACCCTGCGGCGTGCCGGTTCTTCGCACGAGCACAAGCGCGCAAGACGCATCGTCGAAGAGGAGGCTGCCGTTGCGACCGCGGCACCGTCGACGGCGCCGAAGCGTGATGGCATCGACCTGATGGTCGCCTGGAGCATCGTCGGTCTCTTCGTGATCGCGGGATGTGCCGCCATCTACGCCATGGAAACGATCCTGCTACCCATCACGCTGGCGATCGTCGTCGGCATCGTCCTCGGGCGCACGGCCGACGCGCTCGCGCGCTACGGCCTGCCCCCGATCTTCGGCGGCCTGTTGCTTGCATTGGTCTTCGTGATCGGCCTGTCGTGGCTCGTCAATGCGCTGCTCGGCCCCTTGACGGCGCTCGCCTCCGAAGCACCCAAGCTTGCCGAAGGCGTCGTTGCACGGGTCATGCCGTTTATCGAGCGCTTTGAATGGTTGCGGCTGGCGGTTGCCCGCAGCGTCGGCAACGATGCGATTGCCGATACCGTGATGAAGAACGCAGGCCCGATGCTCGCTGCTACGGCAGCGGGCCTGACACCGGCCCTCGTGCAGATTTTGATTTTCCTGGCGGCGCTCGGCCTGTTTCTGCTCGGACGGCTGCAACTGCGCAAAGCCGTCATTCTGGCTTTTGCCAGCCGTGAGCGACGCCTCAGCGCCATCCGCATCATGAACGGCATCGAGGATGCACTCGCGCGCTATTTTTCCATCGCCAGCCTGATCTATCTGGCGCTCGGGACCGTGACGATGATCATCGCTCTCGTGGGCGGTCTTGCGGTGCCCCCGCTCTGGGGCCTGTTTGCCTTCGTGTCGAGCTTCATTCCCTATCTCGGCGTGACGGTAATGACGCTCAGCCTGCTCGTGGCGGGCTTGATGACACATGAGGTCCTGTGGCTGGCATTGGCGCCGGCCATGGCCTTCTTCGTCGTTCACCTTGC
The DNA here is from genome assembly GCF_028993555.1 of Ensifer adhaerens. Classification (NCBI taxonomy): domain Bacteria; kingdom Pseudomonadati; phylum Pseudomonadota; class Alphaproteobacteria; order Hyphomicrobiales; family Rhizobiaceae; genus Ensifer; species Ensifer adhaerens. The sequence continues at coordinate 408,274 of NZ_CP118610.1, forward strand.
GATGGAGAACCTCGCGATCCCGGCCATCCTCGGCAACGAACTCGAGGTGAACCCGTTCCTCGTGTTCATTGCCATTGTCTTCTGGACCTGGATGTGGGGTGCCGTCGGCGCCATGCTGGCGCTTCCGCTTTCCCTCATCGTGCTGGCAATTGTCGAAGAAATCCGCGAGCAGCCGCCGGAACGTCAACTGCCGGGATAAGGCGAGCCAGCCTGGGCTAGCGCCGAGCCGAACGGGCGTGTTCGTCGAAGAACAGCGCCTGGCTGATCAGCGCCTTCACCATGTCCGGATTGAACGGCTTGGTGACGAGGAAGGCCGGTTCCGGTCTTTTGCCGGTGAGCAGGCGTTCAGGGAAGGCAGTGATGAAGATCACCGGTACCGTTGCCTGAGTGAGGATTTCGTTGACGGCGTCGATACCCGAGCTGCCATCGGCGAGCTGGATGTCGGCAAGCACCATCTTCGGCGATGTCTTGCGGTAGAGGGCCAGCGCCTCCGTGTGGGTGCGGGCGATGCCGGTGACCCTATGGCCGAGGCTTGTCACCATGTCTTCGATGTCGAGCGCGATCAGCGGCTCGTCCTCGATGATCAGCACGTCGGTCGCGACCTGACGCGAGATGTCTTCCGAGGCAATCGTCAAAAGCTTCGAGAACTCGCCCTGGCTCAGACCCATGATCTCCGCCGCATCGGCGATCGAGAAACCTTCGACCGAGACGAGCAGGAAGGCTTGGCGCGGGGCAGGCGCGATCAGCGAGAGGTTGGCGGCCGCCTGTTGTTCCCAGGCAAAGGGCGAGGCGTTTTCCGTTCGATCGATCGAAATCTTCTCGAACTGCGAGCAGAATAGCTTGTAGAGGCCGATTCGATCGTTCGGCATATCCGGGAAGAGGCTGATGTCTTCGATAAGGGCCTCGAGAACGGCGGCCACATATCCGTCACCTGCGGCCTGCGAACCGGTGACGGCGCGGGCGTAGCGGCGCAGGAAGGGCAGGTGTGGCGCGATCCGGGTCGAAAGTGACATCAACGACTTCCTTAGGTGCAATACGTTTCGTTTGTTTTCTGAGGATAGGGGAGATCCGGCGGAATACGTGAATGGTTTTGAACACGTTTTTCGGCCTAGAGCAAATTCGGCAAACTCGCGAGACGGTCTTCTGTGCGAGTGGGTGGAAAACAACGGGAAGACCGCAAGCGGCGGTAGATGCAGAACATGGACGACGGGACCGAAAGACCGGAAGAGCAGGGCAATGGACTGGGGACGGGCGCAGAAAGTTCGGAGGCCCGCGGGCTGATCGGCGTCAGCTTGAAGGCGCTTTACCAAGCGCTGGAACAGGAGCCGATTCCTGACCTCTTCATCGATCTTCTTGAAAGGTTGGAAAAAGCGGAAACGACGGCGGCTGAGCGGGCGCCCTGAGCCTGGCCCGCCTTAACGGGAGAAACGGGCCTTGGCCCGTTTCTCCGTTGCTCATGCCGATCAGCAGGCGGCCTCATAGCGGCGGCCGTAGCGGTCGCGATAGATGCAGCGGCCGGGCTCGTTGGCATTGCCGATGAGCGCGCCGGCGACACCGCCGATCGCTGCGCCTACGGCTGCACCCCGAACGTTGTTCGTTGCAGCGCCGCCGATGATGGCGCCACCGGTCGCGCCGATTGCCGCACCCTTTTCGGTTTGCGTGCAGGCGGCCAGCGGGAGAATGAGGCTTGCTACGATCAGTATCTTCTTCATGACGCGTTCCTATTCGAAGGTTTCTCTGTTGGACATAGAATCGGTTACGGGAAATTGATTTGTCGGGACTGATGACGAACAGAATGACGACAATGAGGCATCTGTCGCACCCGGCGCCGCGTCATTGGCCAGCTTTGGCTTGCTCGCAACGGGCGAGCTTCGTGTGGTGTTTCCTTGCCTCCCAGCATCTCCTCCATCGCTCGGCCGCAGTCCGCAGCACTTGTTATCGTTGCGAAAACGACGGCTGCGGCGTTTTGTTCCATTCCGCCGGCCGGGCATGGCATCTCTCGCCGGCAGTGACGGTTGCCAGAGCGACGTTCATCCGCAGCTGCAGCACGAGACCTGGGTGCAGCGAACGCGTTGCGCCTGCAAAGGTTCCAATAAAAATTTGATCTCCGCCGGGGAACAGGAGGGCAGGCGTCCCCGTTTGCCGTTCTCAAGTTTGACGTTGGGGAGCATGCCCATGGAACATATCGCTACCATCATGGTCCTGGTTGGCTGCATGCAGGCCACGGACGCCTGCCGCGAGGTGCCGGCACCGACCGAGGCGTTCGAAACCGTAGACGAGTGCCGCGAACTGCTTTCGCCAGCGATCGAGGCGACCGCCGGCGCCTTTAAGCACGCCTATGGCGCCTGTGCCGAGGTCGACCCGGCCCTGTTTGTCGAGGACGCGACCATCGAATGGCACGTTACTTCTCCGGGCCGCTTGCAGGTCAAGGTAGAGGTCGATGACGGCAGCTACGCCGTCGCCGCGCGCGATGACAGGAATGCGAAGACCCGCAACTGAGTCTATTGGCCACCCGTGTGGCCGCCCCACCAACCGAAAGGCAAAGCAATGAATTGGGATATCGTCGAAGGCAAATGGCATGAAGTGAAGGGCAAGATCCAGGCGCAATGGGGCAAGCTCACCAACGACGACCTCGACGTGATCGATGGTCGCCGGCAGGAGCTTGCTGGACGTATTCAGGCCCGCTATGGCGTCGCACGCGACGAGGCCGAACGTCAGATCGACGAGTGGATGTCACGGCGCTAGAGAGGCTTTGATCCGACACGACAGCAACAACCAGCGCTGCGCGAAGTAGCGGATGGAATGAAGACAGATCCTGAAACAAGAAAAGCCGCCCGGCTCTGGCCGCGGCGGCTTTTCAGTTGTCTTGCAGAAATTCGGCTATTTCTTACGTGCCATACGTTCGCGCCGGCGAAGTTCTTCGAGAAGATGTTCAAATTTCGTACTCTGATCTTCGCTGCTATTGGCGTAGAGATCGCGCATCGTCTTACCAATGTGAAGATTACCAGCCTGGAGATCTTTTCTCTCCCGACCCGCTTCAACCGCCACTTTCCAGATATGTGCTGTCGGCATTTTCATTTCGACCCTGCATATTCCATGGAGGAGGAACGTCAGAGTATCTCGAAGGTTCCGGGCATTTCCGGTACGGCGCGTCTCGATTTGGGACTCTTTCGTCTATCATGGTAAATGATCGGTTAATCTCTGTGCAGATCAAGATTTTCGTGAAGCTCGTTTCATAAGATGTTTGGAACAAAACCATAGTTCCGGCGTTTGCATTGCAGTAATCCTGGCAAGGAGAATTGCTATGCTATACTATGCGCTTGTCTTCCTCGTTGTGGCGATCATAGCGGGCGTACTTGGATTCGGTGGCATCGCGGGCACCTCCGCGGGTATCGCGCAGATCCTTTTCTTCCTCTTCCTCGTCTTCCTGGTTATTTCGCTGGTGGCGGGTCTGGTGCGTCGAGGTTGACGGGAGCGGTCGCAAACGCAAGTGGATCGGACATGGGCGGCGGCAACGTCGCCCTTGCTGCATCTGCACGGCGGCGCGTCTTGCTTGCCCTTGCGGGCCCGCTTGGCTATTGATGCCGGAACCGCAGCTTTTGCCTTGGGGATACCGAACATCATGAAATCGCTGGAACTGCTCGTCGAGCGGATCATCCTCTCCAGCCGCTGGCTTCTCGTCATTTTCTATCTCGGTCTTGTCGCGGCACTTGCGCTCTACGGCGTCTCCTTCGTCTACAAATTCCTGAAAATCGCCGACATGGTCTTTGTCTATGACGATGCCCAGATGATCCTGGCGATGCTCGGACTGATCGACGCGGCCCTGGTTGCGAGCCTGATCGTCATGGTGATGATTTCCGGCTACGAGAATTTCGTCAGCCGCTTCGACGAGGGCGATGCCGAGGTGTCGTTCCTCGGCAAGCTCGATGCCGGCAGCCTGAAGATCAAGGTTGCCTCTTCGATCGTGGCGATCTCTTCGATACATCTGCTGCAGATCTTCCTGAACACGCAGCAATATTCGAGCGAACAGTTGATGTGGGCGACGATCATGCATCTTGCCTTCGTCGTCTCAGCCGTGCTGCTCGGCTATCTCGAACAGATCATGAATGCGCTGAAGAAGAAGTGACGTTGGCGCCGTGGCTTGAGGCGAAGCCGCGGCTTGTCTTGATCGGAAAACGGGGCAGCCGCAAATGAAGACTGACGTAGTGGTTCTTGGCGCCGGCATCGTCGGCATCTCCACCGCCATCCATCTGGCGCGGCGCGGCAAGTCTGTGGTGCTGCTCGACCGTCGTGGTGCCGGCGAAGAAACCTCTTACGGCAATGCGGGCCTGATCCAGCGCGAAGGCGTGTTCCCCTATGGCTTCCCGCACGACTTCGGCGCGCTCTTCCGTTCCGCGCTGAACAACACCATCGACGCCCACTACCATTTCCGCGCCCTGCCGGGCCTGGTGCCGTTCCTGGCGCGCTATTGGTGGCATTCGGGCTTTACCCAGCACCAGCGCATCGCCCATCTCTATGCGCCGCTGATCGAGCATTCGATCGGCGAACACCAGGATCTGATCGAGGCGTCAGGTGCCGGCGAACTCATCCGTAAAGACGGCTGGATGAAGGTGTTCCGCACCGAGAAACAGCGGGATGCCGCCTACAAGGAAGCGGAAAAGCTTTCGGCCGGCTTCGGCGTCAATCACCAGAAGCTCTCGACGAGCGAGTTGAAGACGATTGAACCGTCCATCAGGGCCGACCTCGTCGGCGGCCTGCGCTGGAGCGACCCCTGGTCGATCCGCGACCCGCACAGCCTCAACAAGGCCTATCTCGCCTATTTTCAATCGCTCGGCGGACGCTTGGTGTCTGGCGACGCAGCCACGACCGAACATGTGCTCGAAGGCCCCGGCTGGCGCATTGCGACGCCGGAGGGCCCGCTCGAGACCCGCGAAGTTGTCGTGGCGCTCGGTCCCTGGGCCGACACGGTTACCCGCAAGCTCGGCTATCATTTCCCGCTCGCAGTCAAGCGCGGCTACCACATGCACTATGGCATGCAGGACGGCGCACAACTCAACAACTGGGTGCTCGACGCCGAGCGGGGCTATTTCCTGGCACCGATGCTGCGCGGTGTGCGGCTCACGACCGGCGCCGAATTTGCCTGGCGCGACGCGCCGAAGACGCCCGTGCAATTGACGCGCGCCGAACGGGTGGCGCGCGAGTTCTTCCCGCTTGCCGAACGCCGCGACGAAGAGCCGTGGATGGGGGCGCGCCCCTGCACGCCGGACATGATGCCCGTGATCGGCAAGGCGCCGCGCCACGAGGGCTTGTGGTTTGCCTTCGGCCATGCGCATCACGGCATGACGCTTGGGCCCGTGACCGGCCGGGCACTGGCGGAAGCGATGACCGGAGAAAAGACGGTCATCGATATCGCGCCCTACCGGCCGGAACGTTTCCTGGCTTAGCGGTCCCTGCTTCGCAGCAGTCTCAGACGAACTGGGCCGAAGCAATGCTTCCGGCCTTGTTCATGTCTGGAGCGGTTCAGGCGTTGGTGCCGCCATCGATGGTGAATTCGGCGCCGGTGACACTGCGCCCGTCGGGGCCTGCGAGCCAGGCGACGACGCCTGCCACATCGCTTGCCTCGTTGAAGCGGGGGATGGCCATCAGCCCGCGCTGGGGGCCGGCGTGATCGCCATCGGCAGGGTTCATGTCCGTATCCGTCGAGCCGGGATGGACGACGTTGACTGTAATCCCTCTCGGTCCAAGGTCGCGCGCCACCGCCTTGGTAAATCCGATAAGTGCGCTCTTGCTTAGCACATAGAGGCTCATGCCTGGCCAGGGAACGCGGGCGGCTAGGTTGCTGCCGATCGAGATGACGCGTCCGCCCTCGGGCATATGGGCGGCTGCAGCGCGCGTTGCGAGAAACACCGCCTTCACATTGACGTCGATGGTCCGGTCGAAATCCTCCGCCGTTACCTCCGTCACCGTTCCGGCATCAAACACGCCGGCATTGTTGACGAGGATGTCGATGCGGCCGTGTTTCTCGGCAACGGCGCCGACAGCGGCCTCGACCGCGGCCGGATCGCGGTTGTCCGCCTGGATTGCCAGCGCGCTGCCGCCACCCTTGATGATCTCAGCCACCAGTGCCTCGGCCTTCGCCTTGGACTGGCTGTAGGTCACAGCGACAGTTGCGCCTTCCGCCGCCAGCCGCCTTGCGATCGCCGCGCCGATGCCGCGGCTGCCGCCAGTTACCAGGGCCACCTTGTTTTTCAAACTCGTCACTGGTTTCTCCATATTTGTAGTGATCGATACATATATGGAGAGACGACTTGCCATCCTCTGTCAAGCGATTTATGTATTGATCGATACAGAAAGGAATTGACCCTGATGTCGAGCCGCGGCCGGCCACGCAATTTTTCCCGAGAGCAGGCGCTCGCCAGCGCCATGCAGCTCTTCTGGGACAAGGGCTACGACAACACGTCGCTTACCGATCTGACCCAGGCGATGGGGCTGAAACCGCCGAGCCTCTACGCCGCCTTCGGCAGTAAGGCGCAGCTCTTCATCGAGGCGGTCGATCTCTATGGCCGGACGGACGGCGCCGGCATCTGGGATGAGTTGGAAACGGCCCCGACCGCCAAGGCGGCGGTCCATGACCTGCTGCGACGGACAGCCGACAATTTCACCCGCAGCGGCGAGCCGCGCGGCTGCATGGTCGTGCTTTCGGCGCCGCAGATGGCGGGAGGAGACGCGGAGGTCTGTGATGCGCTGAAGCTGCGCCGGCTTGAGAAGCAGGTCGCACTGGAGCGTCGGTTCGAGCGCAGCGTTGCGGACGGCGACTTGCCGGAAGGCACCCCGTGCGCGGCGATTGCGGCCTATGTTGCCTCGCTCCAGCATGGAATGTCGATCGAAGCTCGCGACGGCGCGACGCGAGAAACCTTGCTGGCGATCGCCGACTGCGCCGCCGCAGGCTGGGATGCCATGGTCGCGGCGTCGCTCAAGCCGATTTGAGGGCTGCCGGATCCCTGGCTGCCCATTTCCATGAAATGGCCGGAGAGAGCCCTCCAGCCATCGGTGTCGGTCAGCCGTCATTGTGCCGGCTGCGTCATGCTGGGCGTCGTGCCCGGCGTAGAGTTCGGGGTCGAGCCCTGCGTTTCGGGTGCTTGCTGCGGCGTTGCTTCGGGTGCCGGCTGGGTCGCCGTTCCGCTAGAAGGTGCCGTGCTGTTATCGGCCGGAGGCGTCGTCTGGCCCGCCGTGCCCGGTGTTGCGGTACCGGGTGCCGTCGCGTCCGGCGTCGACTGGCCCGTTGCCGGCTGGTCGGTTGTCGGCGGCGGCGCTGCCGTATTGGCCGTATCACGGCTCAGCTCAGCCGGTAGCCAGGCGATCAGTGCCAACACCAGACCGGCGAGCAGGATGATGATGATCGGCCAGTTGCTGCGCCCAGAACGGGCCGGAGGCACATCGCTCATCTGCGCCTGCGGCATAGGCTGCCCTGTCACCGGGTCGATCACCGGCTTGTCCTTGAACTCTTCGTGCTGGTTCATTGCGTTCATCCTTTTCTTGGCGTCCTCCTGGCCTCGGGCGACTGCGCCTGAACCTTCCCGGGCAGTCGTAGGCAGCGGATTTCGCGCCGTCGCGAAGCGACAAGGGCGCCCGGAGGGCGCGTGGCATAACCATAAACGCGTGAAAATTTGCAATGTTCCGGGCACTACAACCCAAGGGACGTTTGCGGGCTGTCGTCGGCTTTACAGTCACTGCTTCGACTGCAAGAAATAGAACGCTCAGTGAGGGTGAGGTGGCATGACCGATACGGCATTCAGCAAGGGCACTTTCGTCGGCCGCGTCTGGCGTCCGGATCTCGGCGGGCCGTCGCTTGTCACGATCCGTGACGGCGCGCTCTTCGACATCACCTCGAAAACGACGCCGACGATGCGCGACTTGCTTGAGCTTCCCGATCCGGTTGCACATGTGCGCTCCGCGTCCGGCGAGCAGCTCGTGTCGCTTGAAGAGTGTCTCGCACGGAAAGCGGATACAACCCGCCTCCATCTCATCGCGCCTGCTGACCTTCAGGCTGTGAAAGCCTGCGGAGTCACCTTCGCGCGTTCGATGATCGAGCGCGTCATCGAGGAGCGAGCGGCGGGCGATGCGTCCCGCGCCGAGGCGATCCGCGCACGCGTCACCGCCGTCATTGGTGACAGCCTGCGCAACCTGAAGCCAGGTTCGCCGGAAGCGGCCCGCGTCAAGGCCGCGCTCCAGGAAGAGGGCGTCTGGTCGCAATATCTGGAGGTGGGCATCGGCCCGGATGCCGAAGTCTTCACCAAGGCCCAGGTGCTCTCGTCGGTCGGCCCTGGCGCCGATGTCGGCCTGCACCCCGCCTCGCGCTGGAACAACCCGGAGCCGGAGATCGTGCTCGCGGTCTCTTCCAGCGGTCAGGTCAAGGGCGCAACGCTTGGCAACGACGTCAACCTCCGCGACATCGAGGGCCGCTCCGCGCTGCTGCTCGGCAAGGCCAAGGACAACAATGCCTCCTGCGCCATCGGCCCGTTCATTCGCCTCTTCGACGAAACCTACACGATCGACGATGTCCGCAAGGCCGAGCTCACATTGTTCGTCGAAGGCGAGGACGGCTACCGGCTCACCGGCCGAAGCTCGATGGCGGAAATCAGCCGCGACCCGATCGATCTCGTCGCCCAGACCATCGGTCCGCACCACCAGTATCCCGATGGTCTGATGCTGTTCATGGGTACGCTCTTCGCCCCTGTCGAAGACCGTGACGACCCCGGACAGGGTTTCACCCACAGGCTCGGCGACGTGGTGACAATCGCCAACGCCGAACTCGGACGGCTGACCAACACCGTCCGGCTTTCGACGCAATGCCCGCCCTGGAACTTCGGCGCGGCAGCGCTGATGCGCAACCTTGCGGGCAGGCGGCTGCTCTAGCGCCACCAGCCGCTTCCTCGGCCCGGCCGTTCCGGAAGCAGGCTCCTATGTCATCTTCCGCATGATCCAGAGCGTGCGGCCAGGGTGGGCAATGTCGGGCACGACTTGAAGGCGCGCATCGTCCTTCAGGCGCTCCGCTTCGATGGCGTCGAGAAACAGGACCTCTTGATCGGTCTCGTTCGCGTTCGGCGTAATCCACCACCGCCGATCCTCGCAGCAGAGGCCGGCCTCCGGGTTTTCCTGGATATATTCGATCGCATATTCGGCGTCCGTCTTTCTGCCGGCATCGAACATGGGCCGTCCTCCGCTTGTGATCGCTTGCACGCGGGCGATTATGCGCCCGCTGCGGAGCTTTGTGCAGCCTGGAAGTGCTTTCCCACCGCTCGTCTTTACAATTCCCCGGCGCGTCAACGTCGGCCTTTTCATCCGGCCGGCAGGTGCATAGGCTTGCGAGCCTGAGTTGTCCTTGTGTCCTTGGAGTTCCCGTCCCATGCGTGACCTGCACCTGCCCGGCCGCTCCGTCGTCATGGGGCGGCACGGCGCCGCCGCCACATCGCACGCCCTGGCGACGCTCGCTGCCATCGAGATCCTGCGCCGCGGCGGCAATGCCGCTGACGCCGCGATTGCAGCCTGCGCGGTGCAATGTGTTGTGGAGCCGGGCTCGACCGGCATCGGCGGCGACAATTTCGTTCTCTTCGCCCCTGCCGGTACCAATCTCGCTCAAGGCGATCGGGTTTATGGCCTCAACGGTTCGGGCCGTGCGCCTGAGGGACTGACTGCCGAATACCTGCTGAAGCAGGGATTGAACGAGATTCCGCTCACCTCGGTGCATGCCGTCACTATTCCCGGCGCGGTCGATGCCTGGAGCAAGCTGAACCAGCGTTTCGGCTCCATGCCGCTCGGCGATCTGCTGCAGCCTGCCATTCGCCACGCGGAGGAGGGATTTGCGGTCACCGAACGGGTTGCCGTCGATTGGGGCCGCAACGAAGACAAGCTGAAGGCGGATGCCAACAGTGCGCGCATGTGGCTGAAGGACGGCCGTGCTCCTCGGGCTGGTGAAGTCTTCCTCCAGCCGGAGCACGCGCAGGTTCTACGCGAGATCGCTACCAAGGGCCGTGATGGTTTCTATTCAGGCTGGGTCGCCGAGGACATGGTGACTTACCTGCGCAGCCTCGGCGGCACGCACGCGCTCGACGATTTCGCCACGCAGGAGGCCTTTTGGGTTGACCCGATCTCCACCACCTATCGCGGCATCGAGCTTCTGGAGATTCCGCCAAGCGGCGTCGGCATCACCACCTTGCTGATGCTCAACATCCTCATCGGCTTCGATCTGGGCAGATACGATCCGGTCGGCGTTGAGCGCTTCCATATCGAAGCCGAAGCCACGAGGTTGGCCTTCCAGGCGCGCGATCGCTATGTCGCTGATCCCGATTTTGCCGAGGTACCGGTCCAAAAGCTGCTTTCGCCTGCCTTTGCAGACGAGTTGCGCAGTCGCATCGACCTGAAGAAGGCCATGCCGGTGGTTGGTCCAGCCGGTGCCAGCACCTATCGCGACACGGTTTACATCAGTGTGGTCGACGAAAAGGGCAATGTCTGTTCCTTCATCAATTCGCTGTTCTGGTCGTACGGTACCGGTATCAGCAGCCCGAAGGCCGGCGTTCTGCTGCACAACCGCGGCGTCGGCTTTCGCGTCGATCCCGCGCACCCCAATTGCGTGGGGCCGCGCAAACGCCCGCTGCACACGATCATTCCGGCGATGGCGATGAAGGAAGGCAGGCCGTGGCTCTCCTTCGGGGTGATGGGCGGTGGCTTCCAGCCGGTCGGGCAGAGCCACGTGCTGACCAACATCGTCGATTTCGGCATGAACGTGCAGGAAGCGATCGACTGCGCCCGCGGTTTCCACCAGATGGGCCGTTTCGAGGCGGAACGTGGCATTCGCGAGGATGTGCTGAGAGGGCTCTCGTCGCTTGGTCACGAGATCAATATGGCCGAGATGCCACATGGCGGCGGCCAGGCGATCCTGATCGATTCAGTCAACGGGGTGCTGCAGGCGGGCTCGGATCCGCGCAAGGACGGTTGCGCCCTGGCTTTCTAGGCTTTGCAGCCATCCGTTCGGTAGATCGCGCGCGACAAGGCGCGTATTGGCGGCCAAGGGAAGGCCTTCACCAAAATCTGAGCGCCACCGTTCTCGACTGCCTCCACGGTGCCATGGGCTCCAGCAGAAAACGTTCGGATCCGGTATCGATCTCGCGGCTTGCCCAAGGCGAAGAACGCGATGTGGTCCTTCACTTTGAGATGTTCAACGACGAAGCCGCGAGCAAGAGCCCCCGAGTTCGAGGTCTTAAGCGTCCAGAACGGCAAATCGCAACTCACACCCCCTATCGGAACAACGACAGCACATTGGCGGCGTTGGTGTTCGCGATCTGCAGGGACTGTATTGCCAGCTGTTCCTGTGCTTGAGCCGCTTTCAGGCGAGCCGACGCTTCGTTCATGTCTGCGTCGACGAGGCGCCCGACCCCCTTGTCGATGCTCTCCATCAGAGTACTGGTGAAGTTGGACTGCAGTTCGATGCGCATTTGCAGTGAGCCAAGAAGGCTCGCGCTCGAGATCGCGCCCTTCAGCATGTATTCGATACCTTCGATGTACTCGCCGACAGTAAAGTCCGTGCCCGTCACATCAATCTCGGCCAGGTCGAAGTCGAGCGTCCAGCGCGGCGTCGAGCGCACGTTTTCGACGGTAACTCTTGCAGCGCGATTTCCCGCCTCCGGGTAGATGGCCTGATCCGCTGAGAAGGTGAGTGTGGTACCGGATGCGGTCACCGCCAGGCCGCTGCCGGCGGAAGCGAATTCGATGACCGTCGCCAGGTCGGCCGCGTTGCCGACCGTGCCGTCACTTGTACCAAGTGCGGCATCCACCGTTGCGCGGTCTATGGTGTAGGTCTGCAATGTGCCTGGGCCAACCTGGACGTCAAAGTAGATCGCGGCGGTCGGAGAGACCGTAAACGGTTTGGTGAAGCCTATACTCGCCTGGGGATACATATTGTCGTGGTTGTTTATCGGCGCGTTCTCCAGGCCCAACGCAAAGCCTGCGGGACGAACGCCGTTGAAGTCGGACACCACATTGGAAATATCGATGCTGGAGCCTGGTTCCCCGGACGTTTCAAGCGATCCGATTTCGAATTGATTTGATGAGGATGACCCGCTGAACAATGTTTCATATGCGGTTGCGGGAACTGCGTTGTCCTGAAAGACGCGCTGCAGGACAGCACGCATTTGGGACGCCGTATTGATCTTGCCATCGGTCGTGCCGAGCGCGGCGTCGATAACCGCCTTGTCGATCCGCAAGCCGGTAAAAACCACGCCGGCGGAATGTGTACCCGCATCGACTGTAAGGTCGAACTCGATGTAGTCCGTTGATCCGAATGTCGCCGGACCCGTGAAGGCATGGTTCTCGTGACCCTGATGGGCAACCGAGTTGATCCCCGCCCGCCGGAAGCCGCCAATGTCACCCACGCCGCCGATTTCCTTCTGCAGGATGCCGCCGCCTCCCGCATTGAGCATGCTCGTCAGTTTGAGATTGAGGTCCGTCGTGTTCAGTTCGATGGATCCATCCGCTGCCCTGACGAAAGACGAGACCAGGGACGTGCTCAGTTCGGCGGTCTGCATGAGATGGGTCGCGGCGTCTGTACGCAGCCAGTTCACGCCGTTGAAGCTGGACGAGGCAATGACGCTCTCCGCCTGAGCGTTGAGTTGGTCGAGCTCCTTCTGGATCTTGGCTTTGTCGACGCCCGGTTCCGCTGCAGCGACCAGTCTTGCCTTGAACGCAGTTAGGATTTCGACGATGGAGTCTGTCCCCTCATAGGCGACGCCCACCTTCGCTGTCCCCAGGCCGAGTGCATCGGCAACGGCCGAGATAGCCTTCCGATCGGAGCGCATCGTCGTGGCGATAGACCAGTATGCAGCGTTGTCGGCCGCGGTTTGGATGCGGAGGCCGGAACTCACTTCACCATGAGTGGTAGCAAGGGTTGCAGCGGTATCTCTTAAAATATGGACGGCAGACATCGCTGCCGCGTTCGTATGAATGCTGGACATAATGAAGCCGTCGATTGGGAAAATGGCGCCCTTCATGGGCGAGTCGATGGCTGCACTCAACCACAAATTTGGTTAACGAGCTACTAATTTCGCAAGCGTGCCCGCACCATACTCTACCCAGAGATGCATCAATTCCCAACGTGAATAACTCGCTCATCTCTTCTCACCCAAGACAATCCGCGGCGTCGAGAAGCGCAGCCATTGTTTGGTTCGGTAAGCGCCTTTCCGTCCCCTCCGCGGTTGCCTGAAGGTCGATCACTGGATCCGGCTCGGTCTTGGAGGCGGTGGTCAGCGACATCATTTTGCCGATTGATCTTGAGGAAGTGTCGTTTTCCGCGGCACTTGCGCGCTTCCCCGAGTAGCTCCACGCTTCAGCTACTTCGGAGGAGATTGCCGCAGCCTGACGGATCGCTTGCTTGGCGCCCGGTCGATTCGTCGCGATATCCACGGCTGCTTCCCGCTTGGCTTTGTGGCGTACGAGCAGCCTGACGAATTCCATGAGACGGTCGGGTATAGCGCATCCTCAATGGATTGAGGCTGCAGTGGCGTGCAACATGTTGCATCGCATGTCGCGGAGCTGCCGAGTGTCACAGCAAATCGTTGAAAAACAAGGGTAGCCAGTTGCTGCATGCTCTCGCGGATTCGCGAGCGGCGCAATGTCTAGTGCTTTGATTTATCGAGAGGAATGGTTGGCTGGGGAACCTGGATTCGAACCAGGACTAACGGAGTCAGAGTCCGCTGGTCTACCGTTAACCTATTCCCCAAGGTCGCTGTCGGGCGCTGCCCGTCGCGTCGGTGTGGCGGGCTTATAAACAAAAGCGCGGCCAATGCAAATACCTTTTGGGAAAAAAATGCGATCTCGATGTGGCGGGCGGACTTTTGCACCGATTGGCCGGTGGCGATGACGTCTGATGGGACCCAGCATTTGTGGCTGAGCGGCGGCGATGAGCGCAATTGCAAGGGGCGCTGAGCGACGTCGTCGTCCGCACTACTGGCGGCATCCGGTCTTAACCCTTGGCGGCGCAGTCAAAAACAGTTTGGCGAACGGGGCTTGCGCTGGTACAGTCGCGCCAACGAAAAATCGAGAGAGCGCCTTGAGCGGCCCCAGGGCTTGCGCGGCGCCATGGTTGAGACAAGTGAAAGACCCCGATCACGGCGAAAAGCCGTCCGAATCCGGGGCGTCGGCAGCAGGCCGCAGCTATGGATCGAAGCTCGGTCCGCGCAACGGCAAGGGCAAGCGGAAACGACGCAAGTCGTCTGCTTCGCCGTCTGCAATTGCCAGCCAATCCGGCAGTGCCGGTGTGGCAGGGCGTCCCGCAGGAGAGAACGAGGCGGAACCGGCGCGCAAGCGCAAACGGCGTCGTCGTTCGAAATCCGCAAAACAACAGGCCGTAGTCGCGTCCGCTCCTCAAGGTAGCAACGCGCAACTCGTCGAGCCGTCTCTCGGCGAGCGCAAGGGCCACAAGCGCAGCAAGAAGGCGCGGCATCGCCGTGGGTTGCAGGGGCGCCCGCTGACAAGCGGCGAGCGCCAGCCCACGCAGCAAAGGGCTGCCGATGGCGGCAATGCGCGATCAGGATCCTCCGCCTCCAACGGACAGACGGCCGCACAGCAGCGGTCCGGCCAGCGCGGCGAACAACCGCGCTCGCCCTACGTTGCTGCCAGCGAGCCACCGGCGCCGCTCTATGCCGCGCTCGACCTCGGTACCAACAATTGCCGGCTGTTGATCGCCCAGCCGACGCGCCCGGGCCAATTCCGGGTGGTCGACGCCTTTTCGCGTATCGTTCGCCTGGGCGAGGGGCTCGGCGCCAGCGGCCGGCTGTCGGACGAGGCGATGGAACGCGCGGTCGAAGCGTTGAAGATTTGCGCCTCGAAGCTTGGTGCCCGCGCGATTCGCCGCAGTCGCTTGATTGCGACGGAAGCCGCGCGCGCTGCCGAAAACGGCGAAAGCTTCCTTGAGCGGGTGGCACGGGAAACCGGCCTTGATCTCGAGATCATCAACCGCGAAACGGAAGCACGGCTTGCCGTTTCCGGCTGCTCGTCGCTCGTTGATCGCGAGACCCGTTCGGTCGTGCTCTTCGATATCGGCGGCGGCTCGTCGGAGATCGCCGTCATCCGCATCGGCGACAGCAGGTCGAACCGACTCGCCAACCACATCACCCACTGGACGTCGCTGCCAGTTGGGGTCGTCACGCTTTCGGAGCGGCATGGTGGTCAGCATGTGACGCCGGCGAGCTTCGAGGCGATGGTCAACGAGGTGGAGGGCATGCTCGCCCGCTTCGACAGCCCACCGGTCGAGGCGCTGGCAAATGGCGCTTCCGGCAGCGGCTTCCATCTGATCGGGACCTCCGGTACGGTCACGACGCTTGCCGGCGTGCATCTCGACCTGCCGCGTTATGATCGCCGCCGCGTCGATGGGTTGTGGCTCACCGACGACGAAGTCTCGGCCATGCAGGCGCGCCTGCTCTCCTGGGATTTCAATGCGCGCGCCGCCAATCCCTGCATCGGTCCGGATCGTGCCGACCTGGTGCTGGCCGGCTGCGCGATCCTCGAGGCGATCCGCCGCCGCTGGCCGTCGACGCGCATGCGTGTTGCCGATCGCGGCCTGCGCGAAGGGCTGCTCACCGACATGATGGCGGACGACGGAGCCTGGCGCCGCTCGCGGCCGCGCCGTCACCAGCGCGGCGCCAATGCCGGCAGCCAGGAAGGAAACAAGGCATGACGAAACCCCCTGTTGGCGGCAATCGCAGCGGCCGCAAGCTTGGCCAGAAGGTCAAGAAGGGCAAGCTCAAGGCATCTTCCCGCCGCTGGCTGGAGCGCCACATCAACGATCCCTATGTGCAGCGCGCGCAGCTTGAGGGCTATCGCGCCCGCGCTGCGTTCAAGCTGCTGGAGATCGACGAGAAGCACAAGATCCTGAACGGCGCGCGCCGCATCATCGACCTCGGTGCTGCCCCCGGAAGCTGGTCGCAGATCGCCGCCAAGGTCACCAATTCGACCGATGCCGATCCGCGCGTCGCCGCGATCGATTTCCTCGAAGTGGACCCGATCCCGGGCGTGCATATCCTGCAGATGGATTTCCTTGATCCTGAAGCGCCGGCCAAGCTCAAGGAAGCGATCGGCGGAACGCCGGATCTGGTGATCTCCGACATGGCGGCGCCGACCACCGGCCACCGCCAGACCGACCACCTGCGCACCATGCATTTGTGCGAGGTTGCCGCCTATTTCGCGATCGACGTGCTTGCTGAGGGCGGGCACTTCCTGGCGAAGACCTTCCAGGGCGGCACGGAGCGCGAGCTGCTCAACATGCTCAAGCAGAACTTCCGCCAGGTGATCCATGTGAAGCCGGCCTCGTCGCGCGCCGAATCGGTCGAGATGTTCCTGCTCGCCAAGGGTTTCAAGGGACGCCAGAAGGCCGGCAGCGAGACGGAAACCGAAGACGAGGCGGCCGAGTAGCATGCTGCTCTACGTGACCGTCGGCACCAACGATCTTGAGCGCGCCGGTGCATTCTATGATGCGGTGTTGCCGGCGCTCGGCTACCACCGCCAGCGGCAGGATGAAACCGAGATCGGCTATGGCGCTGCGGGCGAGCGCATCCGCTTCTGGGTGGTGACGCCCTTCAACCGCACGCCCGCGACCTATGGCAACGGCGTGAGCATCGCGCTGGACGCCAAGACGCGCGCGGCCGTCGATGCCTTCCACGCGGCAGCCCTTGCCAATGGTGGCGCCGACGAGGGCGCGCCGGGGCTGCGTCCGTTCCACGCGAATTTCTACGGCACATGGGTGCGCGATCTCGACGGCAACAAGATCGCTGCCGTCTGCGAGCGCCCGGAATAACGCGCGCTGTTGGCGCCGCTCCTTCGGATCGAACGTTGCCGCGTGTTTCCCTGAATATCCTTACTTGCCCGCCGCCGACTCGATTTCGCGCGCCGGCAGCCGGTGCCCCGAGACCGAAGCGCCGGCGTTCTTCGCCATGGTGAGGAACGGGATCGCCGCGATCAGGTTGGCGGCGGCGATAATCATGAAGGCGGTGTGGAAATCATCGAGCTGGAGCGGTCCGCCGCTGAGCTTGGTCTCGATTTCGAGGATCGCACCGGCAACGGCAACGCCGAGCGCCAGGCTGATCTGCTGCAGCACAGCACTCATCGAGGTCGCCTTGCTGGCATCCGCATCGTCGATATCGGCGAAGGAAAGCGCATTGACGCTGGTGAAGAAGAACGAGCGGGCGAAACCGGCGATCAGCAGAATCGTGATGAGAACCAGGTAGGGCGTCTCCGGCGTGAAGAAGCCGTTGGCGAAGGTGGTGATCGCGGCGAGGATTGCGGCGAGGATCAGTGTCGTGCGGAAGCCGGCGAAGGCGAGCACGCGCCGCGCGTAGAACTTTGTGGTGATGGCGCCGACCGCGCCGATAAAGGTGATGAGGCCCGATTGGAACGGATTGAGCCCGAAGCCGACCTGCAGCATCAGGGGCATCAGGAAGGGCACAGCGCCGACCGAGATACGAAAGATCGTGCCGCCGATCGAGGCGGCGCGAAAGGCGCTGTCCTTGAAGAGATCGAGATCGAGGACCGGCGCCGGATGGCGGCGGGCATGACGGATGTAGAGCAGGGTCGCGACCACGCCGATGAGAACGGAAGCGATACCGACAGCAGGCGGCAGTGCCGGCAGGCTGATCACCGACAGGCCGAAGACGATACCCGAAGCGGCGATGCCGCCGAGCACGAAGCCGATGACGTCCACGGGCGGCGGGTCACGCGTTTCCATGTGCGGCAGGTAGATGCCCGAAAGGATATAACCGGCGATCCCGACGGGTACGTTGATCAGGAAGATCCAGTGCCAGGAGAAATAGGTGGTGATGAAGCCGCCGAGCGGCGGGCCGGCCAGCGGCCCGACAAGTGCGGGGATCGTCAGAAGCGCCATCGCCGAGACGAGTTCGCTGCGCGGCGTGCCGCGTACCAGCACGAGGCGGGCGACCGGCGTCATCATCGCCCCACCCATGCCCTGCAGGAAGCGCGAAAAGACGAAGGCCGGCAGGCTGTTGGAGATCGCGCAGAAGATGGATCCGGCGATGAAGACCAGGATCGCCGCACGGAAGATCTTCTTGGCGCCGAAACGGTCCGCCATCCAGCCGCTCAAGGGTATGAAAATCGCCAGCGCCACCATGTAGGCCGTCAGCGCCAGCTTCAGTGTGATCGGCCCGACGCCGATGTCGCGGGCGATCGCCGGCAGCGACGTGGAAATGACGGTCGAATCCATCTGCTCCATGAAGAGAGCGACGGCGAGGATCATCGGGACGATACGGTTCATGAAACGGCGCTTCGGAGACGGTCTGCAATAAGCAGAAGCTAATAATGCTGGTGATGGCTTTTGTCGGGGCGAAACCGGTGATTGCGGATCAAAAGCGTGTGATCCCGGCTGGCCTTTGCTGTCAAGACGCTAGTTCTGGCCCAGTTGTCCTCAGCGGCAACGGATCCAACAGGGCAAAAGGGATTGGACCATGAGTGAATTTTCGATGAAGCGCCGGACATTGATGGGAGCGGGCGCGTTTGGGGTGCTCGCGGCGCCGTCGCTGCTGACGGGCGTTGCGGCGGCCCAGGAGAAAATGGAAAACACGGACATGAAAAGCGCTCCTCCGATCCGATCGTTCAAGCTCGGCGCCTTCAAGGTCGTCGTCGTCAATGACGGCACGCGCGTCACCGAGAAACCGCACGAGATCTATGGCACCAACCAGTCACAGCAGGCGGTGGCGGAGCTGCTGCAACAGAACTTTCTGCCGACGGAGGCATTGGTCAACAGTTTCTCGCCGGTTCTCGTCGATACCGGAACGGAGGTCGTGCTCTTTGATACCGGTATGGGGGAGGGCGGTCGCGAAGCTGGTCTCGGCCGCCTCGCCGATGGCATCCGTGCTGCCGGCTATGTGCCGGAGCAGCTGTCGGTCGTGGTGGTGACCCATATGCATGGCGATCACATCGGCGGCCTCATGGAGACCGGCAAGCCGGCATTTGCCAATGCCCGCTACGTGATGGGCGAAACTGAGTATGCCTTCTGGAAGGACCCGGCACGGGCCGGCACGCCAGCGGAAAACGGGCACAAGGCGGTGCTGGAGAAGGTGGTGCCGCTGGCGGAAAAGACGACCTTCATCGGTGACGGCGCCGCGGTCGTGCCGGGCATCTCGGCGGTTGCCGCCTTTGGCCATTCACCCGGTCACAGGGTGTTCCGCCTCGATTCCGACGGCCGGGGCATGATGCTGACGGCCGATACCGCCAACCACTACGTGCTGTCGCTGCAGCGCCCCGATTGGGAGGTGCGCTTCGACATGGACAAGGCAAAGGCGGCGGAGACTCGTCGCCGGGTTTTCGACATGATCGCCAGCGAGCGGCTGCCCTTCATCGGCTACCACATGCCCTTCCCCGCGGTCGGCTTCGTCGAGAAACAGGGCGAGGGCTACCGCTTCGTGCCCGTCAGCTATCAACTCGATATCTGATTGCTATCCACGGGTACGGCGGCCGCATGGCGCGAGAATGCTGCTCTGCAACAAATATCGGCCGAAGGCGCGACATTTCCCGGCTTTGGCTATTTTCATCCTGACATATCCGTGTTACGAGCCCTCGCCAACTTCCAAGACACGCTTTGAAGTCGCCCGGTGGACAAAACGCAGCCCGTCCCCGGGGGTTTTCGCTATTTGAAGGGAATTGGCCATGGCGCGCATCATCGAAACGGCAACTGGTCTGGAGGCTTTGACCTTCGACGACGTCCTGCTCCTGCCCGGACATTCCGAAGTCATGCCGGGTCAGACCAACATCGCGACCACCATCGCCCAGGACATCGACCTCAACCTGCCGATCCTGTCCTCCGCGATGGACACGGTGACCGAAGGACGCCTCGCAATCGCCATGGCGCAGGCCGGCGGCATCGGCGTCATCCACCGCAACCTGACGCCGGCCGAACAGGCCGAAGAGGTCCGCCAGGTCAAGAAGTTCGAAAGCGGCATGGTCATCAATCCGGTGACCATCGGCCCCGACGCCAAGCTCGCCGATGCGCTGGGCCTGATGAAGCAGCACGGCATCTCCGGCATCCCGGTCGTTGAAAACGGCGGTGCCGGCGGCCAGAAGCAGGGCCGTCTCGTCGGCATCCTCACCAACCGCGACGTCCGCTTCGCTTCGGATCCGAACCAGAAGATCCATGAGCTCATGACCCATGAGAACTTGGTCACGGTCAAGGAAAGCGTCGACCAGCAGGAAGCCAAGCGGCTCCTGCATGCGCACCGCATCGAGAAGCTCCTGGTTGTCGACGGCGACGGCCGCTGCGTCGGTCTGATCACTGTCAAGGACATCGAGAAGGCTCAACTCAACCCGAACGCCTCCAAGGACGCGCAAGGCCGTCTTCGCGCCGCTGCCGCCATCTCGGTTGGCGATGACGGCTTCGAGCGTGCCGAGCGGCTGATCGATGCCGGCGTCGACCTGATCGTTGTCGACACCGCCCACGGCCACTCGCAGCGCGTGCTCGATGCCGTCGCTCGCGTCAAGAAGCTCTCGAACTCGGTCCGCATCATGGCCGGCAATGTGGCCACCGCCGCTGGCACCAAGGCGCTCATCGATGCCGGTGCGGATGCGGTCAAGGTCGGTATCGGCCCGGGCTCGATCTGCACCACGCGCATCGTCGCCGGTGTCGGCGTTCCGCAGCTGGCCGCGATCATGAGCGCGGTGGAAGCCGCCCAGGCTGCCGGCATTCCCGTCATCGCCGATGGCGGCATCAAGTTCTCCGGCGACCTCGCCAAGGCGATTGCTGCCGGCGCTTCCGCCGTCATGATTGGCTCTCTGCTTGCCGGCACCGATGAAAGCCCGGGCGAAGTGTTCCTCTACCAGGGCCGTTCCTTCAAGGCCTATCGCGGCATGGGCTCCGTCGGCGCCATGGCGCGCGGCTCGGCAGACCGCTACTTCCAGGCGGAAGTGCGCGACACGCTGAAGCTGGTTCCCGAGGGCATCGAAGGTCAGGTTCCCTACAAGGGTCCGGTTGCAGGCGTGCTGCACCAGCTCGCCGGCGGTCTCAAGGCCTCCATGGGCTATGTCGGCGGCCCGACGATCAAGGAATACCAGGAGCGCGCCCAGTTCGTGCGCATCTCCGGCGCCGGCTTGCGCGAAAGCCACGCCCATGACGTGACGATCACCCGCGAAAGCCCGAACTATCCGGGCGCGCACTGATCATGCATGCATTCGGAGGGCGCCGCGTCACCGCGGCGCCCTCCATCTTTTCAAATTAAGTATTTTTTAAGCAAGCGTATTTCCGGGAGCAGGGCATGACGGGTTTCGAGATCTTCTGGCCGATCGTGGCGCACGTCCTTCTCGTCTTCTGCCTCTACGCTCTCCTATCCTTCCGCCGAATGAGCCTGGTGCGCGCCGGCAAGGCGAATTCGGCTCAGTTTCGCGAGAATCGCGACGAGCCGAGCGAAAGCCTGGTGGTGAAAAACAGCATCGCCAACCAGTTCGAACTGCCTGTTCTCTTCTATGTCTGCTGCGTGCTGCTCTACATCACCGAGGCCGACAACATCGTCTCTGTCGTCCTTGCCTGGCTCTTTGTCGTTCTGCGCTATGTGCACGCCTTCGTGCATGTGACCAGCAACCGGATCCGTTACCGTCGTCCGCTGTTCATGGGCAGTGTCGCGACGCTTTTTGCGATGTGGGTGTGGCTTGCCGTCTGGATGGCGATGAGCTGATTAGAAGTTCCGACTTCTACGATCTGGCGCAGATCTGAGACAGTTTGCGACGTTATCTTCGCGCCTTGATGTGTATCAAGTACGCATCACGGCTTCTGCGTGTAGTCTGTTCGTCGTTGGCGTGACATCGCCGACCTTGACGACAACGCATCGGAGGACGAGATGACCGCAACGATGAAAGCCGCCGTGGTGCGCGAATTCGGCAAGCCGCTGGTAATCGAGCATGTGCCGATACCGGAGCCGGGCCCCGGTCAGGTGCTGATCAAATACGAGGCGACCGGCGTCTGCCACACGGACCTGCATGCCGCCAACGGCGATTGGCCGGTAAAGCCAAAGCCGCCCTTCATTCCCGGACACGAAGGCGTCGGTTATGTCGCCAAGCTCGGCAGCGGCGTCGCACGGTTGAAGGAAGGCGACCGCGTCGGCGTGCCGTGGCTGCACACGGCCTGCGGCGGCTGCACGCCCTGCCGCACCGGCTGGGAAACGCTCTGCGGCAGCCAGCAGAACACCGGCTATTCCGTCAACGGCACCTTTGCCCAATATGGCCTTGCCGATCCGGACTTCGTCGGGCGCCTGCCGGCAAAACTCGAATTCGGAGCGGCCGCGCCAATCCTCTGCGCCGGCGTTACGGTCTATAAGGGTCTCAAGGAAACCGAGGTGCGTCCCGGCGAATGGGCGTTGATCTCCGGCATTGGCGGGCTCGGCCATATGGCGGTGCAATACGCCAAGGCGATGGGCATGCATGTTGCCGCGGTCGATATCTTTCCGGACAAGCTGGAACTTGCCAGGAAGCTCGGTGCCGACCTCGTGGTGAATGCGCGTGACAAGGACGCGGTCGAGCAGGTACAGAAGGCGACCGGCGGTGTGCATGGCGCACTGGTGACGGCGGTCGCACCCAAGGCGATGGAGCAGGCGTTCAACATGCTGCGCTCCAAGGGAACCATGGCGCTTGTCGGCCTGCCGCCCGGGCAGATGTGCGTGCCGATCTTCGATACGGTGCTGAAGCGCATCACCATCCGCGGTTCGATCGTCGGCACGCGCCAGGATCTGGAGGAGTCGCTGGAGTTTGCCGGCGAGGGCAAGGTCGCCTCGCACTTCACCTGGGACAAGATCGAGAACATCAACGCCATCTTCAAGCGCATGGAGGAAGGCAAGATCGACGGCCGGATCGTGCTCGACCTCAACGGTTGAAGCCGTTCACGGCCAGTAACAGAAGATTGTCTGTTCGATACCGCCCGCCGACTTATTCTGTTGCGGGCGGTTCTGTCTGCCGCCGCGGGAGAGCGAAACCGAAGGAGGCCGACATGCAGCAACCGACAATTACGCAGGCGATGATCGACGCCTATGACGAATACACGCACCTGACCCTCGATCGCCGTCGCTTCATGGAAAAACTTACCGGACTGGCTGGTTCCGCGGCCGCGGCCGCGGCGATCGCGCCGCTGCTTGCGGCCAACGGCGCCAAGGCGGAGATCGTTGCCGCAACCGACGCCCGGGTCGTGGGCGAGGACATTTCCTACCCCGGTGCGGACGGCGACATGAAAGGCTATCTCGTTCGGCCTGCGCAGATGAGCGGCAAGCTGCCCGCTGTCATCGTTATCCACGAGAACCGCGGACTCAACCCGCATATTCGCGACGTGGCACGGCGCATGGCGCTCGAAGGATTCCTGGCGCTGGCACCGGATTTCCTGTCGCCGTCGGGCGGAACACCCACCGACGAGGACAAGGCGCGCGAGATGATCGGCGCGCTCGACGCCGCGGCAACGACGGCGAATGCCGCAGCGACGGTGACGTTCCTCGAAGGACACCAGCAGTCGACCGGCAAGGTCGGTGCCATCGGCTTCTGCTGGGGCGGTGGGCTCGTCAATCGGCTCGCGGTCGGCTCACCGGATCTGAAGGCCGGTGTCGCCTATTATGGTGCGCAGCCAAAGGCGGAGGATGTGCCGAAGATCAAGGCGGCGCTGCTGCTGCACTATGCCGGGCTCGACGAGCGTATCAATGCCGGCATCGACGCCTATCAAAAGGCGCTCAAGGACAATGGCAAGGACGCGACGATCTATGTCTATGATGGTGTCAACCACGCCTTCAACAACGATACGTCGGCCGCCCGCTACGACAAGGCCGCAGCGGACCTTGCCTGGGGCCGGACGGTGGAGTTCCTGAAGGCCAAGCTCGCTTGAGCGCGTCTTAGCTCAGGCGGCAGCTGCCCGGATAATGTCGTCAGCGCAGGCGCGGATTGCCGTTGCGAGCGCTTCCATGTCGCGCTCGCGCGGACTGCTGCGCCGCCAGACGAGGCCGATCTCACGCGCCGGCTCGGGTGCAGCGAAGGGCACGATGCGGATCGAATTGCGCGCGGCCTCGGTCGCGATAGCGATCTCGGGGATCAGCGTCATGCCCATGCCGTTGGCGACCATCTGCAAGAGCGTCGTCATCGATGTGGCGCCGAAGCTGACGAGGCGCCGCTTGCCGGCCGTACTGCAGACGGCCAGCGCCTGGTCGCGCAGACAGTGACCCTCTTCGAGCAGCAGCAACTGCTCGACATCCACCTGATCCTCGGTCAGCGGCGACATCAGGATGTTTCGCTCGTCGTCCGCCATCGCCATGTAGAAACGGTCGGAGAAGAGCGGCTTCGTCGAAAGCCCCTCGGTTTCGATCGGCAGGGCGGCGACGACGGCGTCGAGCAGACCCTCTCCAAGATCCGCGACCAGTCGTGACGTTACTGATTCCTTCAGCTCAATTTCGATCGCCGGATAGACGCGCCGCAAATGCGGCACCAGTCGCGGCACGAGATAGGGCGCGAGCGTTGGAATGACGCCGATGCGGATCCGGCCCTCAAGCGTGCCGGAACTCGCGCGGGCGCTCTGCTCCAACTGGTCCACTTCGGCGAGGATGGCGCGGGTGCGGGCGAGCACCTCTTCGCCCTTGCGGGTGAGGAAAACGCCGCTGCGGCTGCGTTCCACCAGCTTCACGCCCAAGTGGCTTTCCATTTCCATGATCTGGGCCGAGAGCGCCGGCTGGCTGACATGGACCAGTTCGGCGGCCTTGCCGAAGTGGCGAGCGGAGGCAAGCGCCTCGAAATAGCGCATCTGTCGTAGTGTAATCATGATAGGAAAATCCTATCGATTTTTAATTTATATGCAATTGGAGATTATCGAAACCCTATGGGAAAACCGCCTTGCCAAAGCGTCCGGGCTTTGAGCGCCGCGCGAATTGCGGCTGGCAGCCGCCGCGGCTGCGATCGGGCAGCCTGTCCGATTTCCCGGGCGCGAAACCCTTTGACAGGAGGACGCGATGTCAGATCGCCCCATATTGACCACGAGTGCCGGAGCCCCGGTGCCCGACAACCAGAATTCCCTGACCGCCGGCCCACGCGGTGGCGTCATGATGCAGGACTACCAGCTTATCGAGAAGCTGTCGCATCAAAACCGCGAGCGCATCCCCGAGCGCGCCGTACACGCCAAAGGCTGGGGTGCCTATGGCACGCTGAAGATCACCGGCGATATCTCCAAGTACACCAAGGCCAAGGTGCTGCAGCCGGGCACTGAGACCCCGATGCTGGCGCGCTTCTCCACAGTTGCGGGCGAGCAGGGTGCTGCCGACGCCGAACGCGACGTGCGCGGCTTCGCGCTGAAGTTCTATACGCCTGAAGGCAACTGGGATCTGGTCGGCAACAACACGCCGATCTTCTTCGTCCGCGATGCGTATAAATTTCCGGACTTCATCCACACCCAGAAGCGCCATCCGAAGACCAACCTTCGTTCGGCGACTGCCATGTGGGATTTCTGGTCGCTTTCGCCGGAAAGCCTGCACCAGGTCACGATCCTGATGTCCGATCGTGGATGTCCGGTGTCGCCGCTGCACATGAACGGCTATGGTTCGCACACGTTCTCATTCTGGAACGACGCCGGCGAGCGCTACTGGGTCAAGTTCCATTTCAAGACCCAGCACGGCCACAAGTTCTATACCAATGCGGAAGCCGCCGAGGTGATCGGCCGGACGCGCGAAAGCTACCAGGAAGCGCTCTATGGCGCAGTCGAGAAAGGCAACTATCCGCGCTGGACGCTGCAGGTGCAGATCATGCCGGAACTCGATGCCGAGAAGACTGCCTACAATCCCTTCGACGTCACCAAGGTCTGGCCGCATGCGGACTATCCGCCGATCGAGGTCGGCGTGCTGGAACTCAACCGCAATCCCGAGAACTACTTCGCCGAGGTCGAGAACGCCGCCTTTTCGCCATCGAACATCGTGCCCGGCATCGGCTTCTCTCCGGACAAGATGCTGCAGGCGCGGCTCTTCTCCTATGCCGATGCCCACCGCTATCGGCTCGGCACGCACTACGAGCACATCCCGGTCAACCGGCCGAAATGCCCTGTTCATCACTATCACCGTGATGGCCAGATGAACACGTTCGGCGGTATCCAGACCGGCAATCCGGACGCCTACTACGAGCCGAACTCGTTCAACGGTCCCGTCGAGCAGCCATCCGCGATGGAGCCACCGCTTCGCATCAGTGGCGATATGGCACGCTACGATCACCGCGAAGGCAACGACGACTACAGCCAGCCGCGGGCCCTCTTCAACCTGTTCGATGCCGGTCAGAAGGCGCGCCTCTTCGCAAACATCGCCGCCGCGATGGGCGGCGTGCCGGGCTCGATCGTTGAGCGCCAGCTTGCGCATTTCAAGCTCGTCCATCCGGACTACGAAGCCGGCGTGCGAGCGGCGCTTCACGCAGCGCACGCCTATGAAGCAGAGGCGGTCGGCACCGCTGCCGAATAGGCGGTGCGCGCGCCGACTGCCGCATCAAACAAAAAGGCCACGCATCCGGTGATGCGTGGCATTTTTTTAGATCTCTACCGGCTCTTACCAGCCCGGCAGCATATGGCTCTGCCTGAGGCGCGGATAACGCGGGAAGCCCTTGATATCGGCTTCGAGATCGTCATTGGCGCTGATCGGAGTGATGTTGTCGAGGCAGGCGGTGATGTGGTTGCTGATCGCGTTGGAAAGCGAAGGCGACAGGCCCGGCCGCTTCATGATGCCGATCTGCACCGGGGCTAGCGCCGGGAAGCCATCGGCAAGCGTCAGCACCTTCATGCCGGGACGAAGCGCCGATTCCGGCAGCACCGAAACGGCCATGCCGGCAAGAACCGCGGCAGCGACAACCGTCGATGACCAGCTAGTGAACAGGATCTGGTATTCCCGCCCGGTCGCGTCGAGTGCCGCGCAGGCGGCCTGCCGCCACAGACAGTCGCGCCTTCCGACGGCAAGCGGGATCGGTGCATTTTCCGGCAGCGGGTGGTTGATCGAGCTCACCCAGCACAGCGGCTCCGTTCGCACCACGTCGGAAGCGCGGGCACGCGGATTGTGCGTGACGAGCGCGATGTCAAGGTCGCCCTTGGCCATCTTCTCGGCGAGGTCCACGGAGGGCTCGCAGACGATGTAAAGCTCGACATTCGGATGCGTCTTGGCGAAACGCATGATGATCTCGGGCATGTAGCGATCGGCGTAATCGTCGGGCGTGCCGATCCGGAGCGTGCCTTCGAGGCGATTGTCGTCGAAGGAAGCGATCGCCTCGTTGTTGAGGCGGATCATCCGGCGTGCGAAATTGAGCAGCCGGTCGCCCTCGACCGTCAGCCGATTGCCGCGGCCATCCTTCATGAACAGCGCCTTGCCGATGCGTTCTTCCAGGCGGCGCATCTGCATGGAAACGGCGGATTGAGTCTTGAAGACCCGGTCGGCCGCCTTGGTGAAGCTGCCCGTGTCGGCGATCGCGACAAAGGTCTGGAGCTGGTCGATATCGAGCGGTGCGGACATGGCCGTGGTGCATCCATAAAATTGTTTGATGAATATCATTAAAAACATTCGTTGGACTGATCAATAAGGATTTGCGATCTATCAGGGGCAAATTCATCGATCCCCGGCCGGCAATTTCGCCGGCGATTCCCAAACCTTTTGGCCCGCCCCTGCGTTTGACCTCCCCGCAGGGGATGGGCCTCTTCGTGCCTGAAAGGAGAATTGTCATGCGCACGACACAGCACGTCCTCGATCTCGACCTCGTTGCAGGAAAGCAGTCCTATGCCTCCCGCGCCGCCGGCGTGACAGGCATGCTGACGTCCGCATGGCGCATGCTCCTGAACCGATACGCGATCGGCCGTCTGAATGACCTGGATGACCGCCAGCTCCTCGATATGGGGCTGAAGCGAGAAGATGTGCGTGAGGCGATCACCTCGCCCTTCTTCGACAATCCGGCGAGCTATCTGACGCGCGCCTCGCGAAACCGGGCGAGCCTCTTCTACAAGGGGACCCGCCACGACTGACCCTTGACGAGTTGGAGCGGGATGAAAGCGGGGAACCGCACCCTCGGCCCGCTTCACGGCGCATCCCGCCGCTTAGGGTGTGCCAGTCGAGCATGATCCGCGAAAGCCAGCCGCCGCCGCGGATCATGCTGCGAAATTCAGAGTTCGGCGCTGCTGACCCTTAGAGGCCGCGCGTCCAAACGTTCCCCGCAGGGTAGAGCCAATAGACCCTGCCGCTTGGCCCGGTACATGACCAAGACATGTACCGGGCCTTTTTCTTTTGAGATTTGCTCAGGCAAGCGCGCACGCTCTCGGGCGCAGCAGGTTGCGCCGTCCAACGGAGGCATCGATAGGGAAGGGCGTTTCAGCTCTTGGTGCTGGGGCCGGTCTTGTAGATGTCGAACAGGGCCTCGACGTTCTTCTGATATTCCTTCTGCATCTCCAGCCCGGTGTCGAACATGCTGTTCATCACTTGGGAGAACTGGGCAAGAGCCGGATTGTCCGGTGCCGGCTTCTGCGAGCCGGTCGCGCCTGCCTGCATCATGTCCTGAAACGCCTTGACGAAGGGGTTGTCGGCAAAGACGTCGGCCGTCTTGGGCTTCTCTTCCTTCTTGGCCATGCCGAAGAAGCCCTGCATCGCCTGGGTGAACGGATTGTCGAAGGGGTTCGGTTGCGGCTCCGGCTTCTTGGCAAAGCCGGCCGCTTCCATCCACTGGCGCATGGCCGTGGCCATCGGGTTATTGGCGAATGCGTCGCTTGCGGCGGCGAATTGCCCCGTCGTCTGCTTGAACAGCCCGCCCATCAGCGTGTCGGCCATGACAGGCAGCATCTGCTTGTAGATCTCCTGGCTGATGCCAGTGACCTGGGCGGCCTGCGCGGCGATCGCGCGCGACATTTCCTTCGAGCCGAACAACTGCCCGAGAACGCCGTTGCCGTCGACCATGCCTTGCGGCGTGAAGGCCTGGCTCATGTCTTCGAAGTATTTGGCATAGTTGCCGCTGCCGAGCGCCGTGAGCAACGCGCCGAAGTCATACGGGTTGGCGGTGTTGCGCTTGAAGGCGGCCGAGAAGGCGGGCAGCAGGGCCGCCGTCGCCTTCGTCATCTGCTCCTGGGCGAGGCCGAATTGTTGAGCCATCAGTTCGATGGCCTTACCGTTCTGCGCCTGTGCGAACATGTCAAAAAGCGGTGCCATGCCAATTCCCCTTCGGCATCTCTACGCGCGGCGCTAAAAGCGACGCATATCCTTGCACTATAACGGGAAATCGGGGGCTGGAAACCGCTTTTTGAGAGCGCCTGGCGGGCGCCTCAATATTGGTATTCGGCGAAGACAGGTTCGACTGATCCACTCCAGCGACCATTGTAGAGCGCCAGCAGATCTTCGGCGAGCGTCGCCTTCTTGGCGAGCACCTCGTCGAGCGGCGCCAGGAACTGGCTTTCGTCGATGCCGTCGCCGTTCAGCCGGTTGCGGCGCTTCAGGCCGCCGCGCGAAATAGCGATGACTTCGCGGGCAACGTCATGGAGGTTGCCAGCGCGGAATTTTGTCGCAAGCGCCTGCACTGGCACTGCGTCGCGCATAGCGCTCACCTCCTCGAAGGTCCAGTCGCGCGTCAGTGTCTCGGCGGCATCGAGCGCTTCGCGGTCGTAGAGCAGGCCGACCCAGAAGGCCGGCAGTGCGCAGATCCGCCGCCACGGCCCGCCATCGGCGCCGCGCATTTCGAGGAAGCGCTTGAGCCTGACGTCGGGGAACAACGTCGAAAGATGGTTCGTCCAGTCGCCCATGTTCGGCTGCCAGTCGGCAATTTCGCCCTTGAGCGCGCCGGCCATGAACTGGCGGAACGTGACGTGGGTACAGTCGTGATAGTGGCCGTCACGCACGACGAAGTACATCGGCACGTCGAGCGCCCATTCGACATAGTCGGCAAAGCCGAAATCCGGACCGAACGCGGGCGGCAGCAGGCCGGCACGCTGGTTGTCGGTGTCGCGCCAGATGTCGCCGCGCCAGGAGAGGAGGCCGTTCGGCTTGCCGTCGGTAAAGGGCGAGCTTGCAAACAGCGCCGTTGAAAGCGGCTGCAGCTTCAGTGACACCTGCATCTTGCGGCGCATGTCCTCTTCCGAGGAGAAGTCGAGGTTCACCTGGATCGTGCAGGTGCGATACATCATGTCGAGGCCCTTGGTGCCGACCTTGGGCATGTAGCGGCTCATGATGCCATAGCGCGATTTCGGCATGCGCGGGGTTTCGTCAAAGGTCCACTTCGGGCTACCGCCGATGCCGAGGAAGCGGATGCCGAGCGGCTCGGCGACTTCGCGCAGAACCGCGAGGTGCTGGTTCGATTCCTTGCAGGTCTGGTGCAGGTTTTCCAGTGGCGCGCCGGAAAGCTCGAACTGGCCGCCCGGCTCCAGCGAGATCGCACCGTTGCCCGACTGCTCCGCCAGGCCGATGATATTGCCTTCGTCGACGATCGGTTCCCAGCCGCTCTTTTCAGCCATGCCGTTCAGAAGCGCCTGGATGCTGGCCTCGCCGAAATAGGGAACGGGGCTGTTGTCCGCCTTAAAGAAGGCGAACTTTTCGTGCTCCGTGCCGATCCGGAACCGCTCCTCCGGTTTCGAACCTTCTGCCAGATAGGCGGTCAGGTCAGCAACAGAGGTTACCGGCGTCTGGTCGGTGGTATCTCGGGCCATGAGCGT
Source organism: Ensifer adhaerens (assembly GCF_028993555.1). Classification (NCBI taxonomy): domain Bacteria; kingdom Pseudomonadati; phylum Pseudomonadota; class Alphaproteobacteria; order Hyphomicrobiales; family Rhizobiaceae; genus Ensifer; species Ensifer adhaerens. The sequence goes on from NZ_CP118610.1 coordinate 438,971, forward strand.
CTTCTTTTGTTTGGGCGGTTCCCACTGGATAGCGGGAGTTGATGCAGGCTGCTTGAACCGTAATCAGGTGCGGTGCAAGTCAATTTCTTTCAAGATCTCATCAAAAAAAGTAGGACGATTGCTTGCGCTGGAGCAAGCTCCGTGGAACTGGGTATCGCCGACCCAACCGTACCTTGTCTTTAAGAGACCACCTTCTCCTAGGAGAAAGTGCTGCACCCTGGTTGCTCCGGAGCGACCGGCTATCGCCAGTCGCCGACAGTGGCCTGAATGACCGCCATGGCCGCGACGGCCGCGGTGTCGGCCCTCAAGATCCGCGGTCCGAGCGGAATGGCGCTGACGAAGTCGAGGCTGCGCAGCAGCGTCCGTTCGGCGTCCGAGAAGCCGCCCTCCGGACCGATCAGCAGAGCAAGCTTCTCCTCCTTGATTCCGGAAAGGACCGGCAGCGGATTCTGGCTGTCGCTGCCTTCGTCGCAGAAGATGATGCGCCGGTCGCTGGGCCAGGCGGAAAGCACGTCCTCCAGCCGGCGCGGTTCTTCGACATCGGGAATGCCGAGCACGCCGCATTGTTCGGCCGCCTCGATGACATTGGCACGGACCCGCTCGATGTTGCCGAGCTTGCCCTGCACATGCTGCGTCATGACCGGCTGCAGCACGCCTGCGCCCATTTCGACGGCCTTCTGCACGAGGTAGTCGAGGCGCCCGACCTTGAGCGGCGCGAAGAGATAGACGAGATCGCAGGGTTCCGGCTGCGGCCGCGTCTGTTCGACTGATGTCAGTACCAGCTTTTTCTTGCTGGCGAAGGAGAGCTTCGCACGCCACTCGCCGTCACGTCCGTTGAAGACGAGGATGGACGAGCCTTCCTCATAGCGAAGCACGTTGATGAGGTAGTTGAACTGTTCCTTCGTCGCCTCCTGGGTGGAGCCGGCGTGGAGAGCGTGCTCGACGAACAGTCGCTGCATGCGAAAATTGGCGCGCATATCGGGGCCTTCACATGAAAATGCTGGAGAGGATGAAATAGAGGACGGCCGACAGCGCGGCCGAGGCGGGGACGGTGATGACCCATGCGCCGACGATCGTCAGGAAATGCGAGCGGCGGACCAGGCGCCGGCGCCGCACTTCGGCGAAGTTGGTCTCCGCCGTTTCCATGAAGTCGGTCTGGCCTGTCTTCTGCCGGACATATTGCAGGCGACGCTTGGAATTGCGGATGTACCATTCACGGAAGAAGCCGACGCCGAAGACGGCGCCAACGGCGGTGTGCGTCGAACTGATCGGCAGTCCGAGCGCAGACGCAAGAAGTACCGTGACCGCGGTGGCGAGGGCCACGCAGAAGGCGCGCATGGGGTTGAGCTTGGTGATCTCCTGGCCGACGACGCGGATGAGCTTCGGGCCGTAGAGAAGCAGGCCGATCGAAATGCCAAGCGCACCGATCGCCAGTTCCCACAGGGGTGCCGGCGATTTCTCGGTGGTAATGACGCCGTCCAGGGCAGAAACAATCGCGGACAGCGGGCCGATCGCGTTGGAGACGTCGTTGGCGCCGTGCGCGAAGGAGAGAAGTGCCGCAGCCAGAATGAGCGGCGCCCGAAACAGCTTGCGAAGTGACTGGTTGCGATTGTCCAGTCCTTCTGACTGTTTGTAGATCCACGGCTTGGTCAGAAAATAGACGACAGTACCGATGATGACGCCGAGGCCAAGTCCCGTTGGCAACGAGATTGCCGCAACCTGGACCAGGGCGATCTCCGCGAGATATGCGGTGAAGCAGCCCGCGGTGACACAGAGAATGACCGGCATCCATCGCCTTGCTGCGGCGATCTTGTCCTCGCGGTAGATGATGAATTCCTTGAGGAAAGCAAGGAAAGCGGCGGCTATCGCGCCGCCAAGCAGTGGCGAGACCGACCAGCTCATTGTGATGCCGGCAAGGGACCACCATTGAACGCTGGAAAAACCGGCCGCGGCAATGCCGGCGCCGACGATACCGCCGATGATCGAGTGTGTGGTGGATACAGGCGCCCCTGAATAGGTGGCGATATTGATCCAGGCCGCAGCGGAGGCGAGTGCCGCCATCATGATCCAGACGATCGTCTGTGGGCCGAGCACGTCTTCGCCGTAGACGATGCCTGCCTCGATCGTCAGCGCGACCTGCCGGCCGGCAAGCATCGCGCCGGCGACCTCGAAGATGGCAGCGATGATGAGTGCCGTCGCCATCGACATGGCCTTGGCGCCGACGGCGGCGCCGACGTTGTTGGTCACGTCGTTGGCGCCGATGTTCATGGCCATGTAGCCGGCAATGGCGGCCGCGGCGATGATGATCGGCGCGCTCGCAGAACTCGTCACGAAGCTTGCAGCGAAGGCCATGCTGAGCAGCAGAAAGAGACCGGCGAGCGCCGGTGCCGCGAGGCTGCGACGGACATGCTGCGACGCTTCTTCGGCAAGGCTCAGCTTGTCGAGGTCTTTGTCGAGCGTCTGTTTTGCGAGGCGTATGCGCGGCTGTGCCACTGCCTGTAACTCCATTGTCACAATGGCCACTAAGGCCACTGCAACACGCATTCAAGTGGATTTGATGGACATCGGTTCCACGCGTGTCGGGAACCCGCGTTCAGGGGGGCACTGGATGCCCGGGAGATGGCCTGGAAGGCTAGCCGTTCGCAGCCTTCGGCATCGACGCAGGCGCCGCCGCCATGCGTTCGCCGAAGGCGAGAATGAGGTCCTTCAACGACGGCTCTGCCACCCGCGAAGCCGCCTCCTTGTAGTCGACCCATTCGAGCTGCCGGCGGCCTTCCTCGGGGAAGTGCTTGCAGAGGTCGTCGACTTCGAGGGCATGGACCTGCACCTTGACCGAGATCTTCAGCCCATGGTCCATGCGCTTCTGGTAGAGATAGTATCCGATCGTCGACTTCTGCACATGCCCTTTGACACCGGCCTCTTCGTAGGCCTCGCGCTCGGCCACCTCGTGGGCGCGCTTGCCCTGCATCGGCCATCCTTTGGGAATGACCCAGCGACCGGTGTCGCGGCTGGTGATCATGAGGATTTCGAGGGCCTTGGTCTTCTTGCGGATCCGATAGCAGAGCGCGGCATACTGCATGCGCGCCGGGCGGCGCAACATCAACTGAACGTCGGATGCGAGTCTGTTCAAGAAGTTCAAGGTCGTCTGCGCTCCTCTCGGCGAATCAGTGTTCTTCTGTCTGTTAAAGGCAGTATGGCAGCGTCCTGTTGCGTGTAAATGTCGCGGCCGACGGGCAGCCGGATATGCAATCAGCTTTGCGCTGAACTGTGGTCCAGATACGACAGGATATGGTGTTTCAGCGGCGGTTTGCCAAACGCCGGCAACCGGGCGTAGGTCTGCTCCGTCAGTTCGCGCGGTCGCGCTGCTGCAGGCGCAGGCGGGCGATGCGATTCCATTCGCCGGTGCGTTCCGCCTCGCGGGTTGCTGCGGCAACGAAGTCGATATGGTTCTGCGACGCTGCCTTTGCCTTTGCCGGATCCCGCGCCATGATCGCGTCGTAGATCGCCTCGTGCTGCGCAAGCAGCCGGTCACGTGCACCCGGCGCATCGAAGACCGAGTTGCGGTGGAAGAAGATTCCCTGCTGAAGCAGCCGATAACAGGCGCGCAGCGTGTGCATCAGGATGATGTTGTGGGCGCTCTCGCCAATGGCCTGGTGCAGCTCGATATCGGCCTCGAGCTCCGCGTCGAAGTCGCCGGCGGCGTGTGCCGTGCGCATGCGTTCGATGATCCTGGTCAGGATATCCCGATCGAAATCCGTGGCGCGGGTGGCGGCCAGTTCTGCGGTCAGTCCTTCGAGTTCACGCCGATATTCGAGATAGTCCTGCGTCGCCTTGTGATGACGGGCGATCAGGTCGATCAGCGGCCTGGAGAAAATCTGCCCGACGACATCGGCGACGAACGTGCCGCCGCCATGGTGGCTCTCGACGAGGCCGCGCCCCTCGAGTTCCTTGAGCGCCTCGCGCAGAATCGGTCTCGATACGTCGAAGCGTTTGGAGAGCTCCCTTTCGCCCGGCAAGCGATCGCCATCGCGCAGCACACCTTCGAGGATCAGGAGCTCGATCTGCTGTACGACTTCGTCTGCCGTGCGGCTATGGCTGATGCGGGCGAAGAGGTCGATCTGGTCGTCGGTCACGTCTTGGTCTCCCGGATCACGATGATTTCCGGTCACTTCGGCCAAAAGATATCGTGATTCTGATAGGTTAGGGCGGAAAGGGCGACAAGTCGCGAAGGTTCCCTGATCCCGCTCTGTGCCGCAATCTAGGCAGCCGGCGCCAAGTGGTCAATTTGCTTGTCCACTTTGTGCTGGCTGACAAAAGTCAAACTGCGGCAATGCGTCCTTTTTCTTTTGCTCGTTCGATTGATAAGAAAGTGGTGATGAACGCGTGAGGGGGACAAGAGCGCTTCATGGCAAAGGGTAGTTTTGCATTTCCGGTGGCGCCGATGCGCGCCTTGGCCTTGGGCGAGGTTCATTCGCGCCCCTATGCGCTGGTGACCACACCGCGTGTGATCTTCCAGCTCGCCTTCCTGACGGACGGTGGCTCGATCGTCGATCATGCCGTGTTGTCGGAGCTGTCGCGCGCACGCGGTATCGCACCGCCGGGGCGGGACGCGAACCATCATGCAATGCCTTGGGGGCAGGGCACGTTGCGTTGGGAGCGGCACACCGAATTCTCCACCTATTTCTGGGATGCGCCGCCGCCGGAGCAGTTCGGCGGAGAGGTGTCGATCCACCCCTTCGGCGACGGCTTTTCGCCGCCGGGTTCGTTGATCTCTGGCATCCGGCTGGAAATCCGGCCGGATACGCCCGAGACCCGAGAAGCGATCAAGCTCCTCGATCCGACAAGCCTCTGCTACAGCGAAACCAAGAACGGCCAGGCGGTAATCGTCACCGACTTCCGCCAGAACGGCGACGGCCTGACCCAGATCCTGGTCATCGACCGCGGCATGACCGAGGCGGGCACTGGTGCGCTCGTTCAGCGCCTGCTCGATATCGAGACATATCGCACACTGGCGATGATGGGCCTGCCGCTTGCCCAGTCGCTGTCGCCGGAAATCCGTCGCACCGAGGATGGTTTGACGGGGATCACCCAGCGCATGAAGGAAAATGTGCGCGAGGAGGCCGACGACATGTTGGCCGAGATTACTCGGCTTGCCGCCGACCTCGAGGCGGGTGCCGCGCTCAGCCTCTATCGCTTCGGCGCCAGCCGCGCCTATTACGGCATCGTCCAGGAACGTCTTCGCACGCTTTCCGAAACACCGCTGCCGGGCTACGAGACCATCGGCACCTTCCTCGAACGGCGCCTCGCGCCGGCGATGCGCACCTGTCAGTCGGTCGAGGAGCGCCAGGCCAACCTGTCGCGCAAGCTCGCCCGCGCCACCGCCCTTCTCAGAAGCTGGGTCGATGTCGAGCTCGAACGGCAGAACAGTGCGCTGCTGAATTCGATGGATCGGCGCGCCAAGCTGCAGTTGCGCCTGCAGCAGACGGTCGAGGGCCTGTCGGTTGCCGCCATTTCCTACTACGTGGTCGGGCTGTTCGGTTATCTTGCCAAGGCTGTCAGCCACGAACTGCCGATCGATCCGGGCCTGCTGACCGGTCTTGCCGTGCCCTTCGCCGTTGCCGGTGTGTGGCTGATCGTGCGCCGCATCCGCCGCCATCACGAGGACAGCGATCACAAATAAGCAATTCCAGCAAGAGTGCGCAGCGGTCTTGCGTCCGGAATTGCGGGAAGCGAGGAAGCAGCAAAAGTGCAGAGCGGCGTCGAGGCCCCTATTGCTCCCAATAGGGGATCGGCCCGTAAAGCGCGGCCAGGTAGTCGATGAAAAGGCGCACCTTGGCCGGCAGGAACTGTCGGCTCGGATAAACGGCCGAGAGCGTCAGCTGCTTGGAACCCTCCCATTGCGGCAGCACCTGCACCAGTTGGCCGCTGCGCAATTCCGGGCCGATATCCCAGGTGGAGCGAAGGGCAATGCCAGCGCCGGCAATGACAGCGGCGCGCACGATCTCGGAGGAGTTGGTCACGAGCGGTCCCTCGGGGTGCCAGACCAGTGCGCCCTCGGGCCCTTCGAGTTTCCAGTTGTCGTTATTATGGGCGGGCAGGCAGAGATGGTCCGCGAGATCGCTGATCTCCGTCGGCGCGCCGTTGCGCGCGATATAGTCCGGCGAGGCGCAGAGCAGCCGACGCACGGGAGCGAGTTTCCGCGCGACGAGTGACGAGTCCACCAGTTCGCCGATGCGAACCGCCATGTCGAAGCCTTCGGCGACGATATCCGTGAATTCGTCCGTCAGCACGATGTGCAGTTTCAGGTCCGGATGGTCCTTCATGAATTTCGTCAGATGCGGCGCGATGTGCATCCGGCCGAACGAGGTCGGCGCCGAGATTCTGAGCACGCCGAGCGCATGCGACGAGCGACCGGAAGCATAGGCCTCGGCCTCCTCGATGCCTGAGAGAATGCCGAGTACCCGATCGTAGAAACCCTGGCCGGCCTCCGTCAGCGAGATCTGGCGTGTCGTGCGCTGCAGCAGCCGCGTACCGAGGCGATCTTCGAGCCTCTTGATCCGTTTCGAAATCACAGCTGGGGAAAAACCCAGCACCCGACCTGCGGCCGACATGCTGCCTGTGGAAACGACCCGTGCAAAAATCTCAAGATCGCCTAAATTCGTCATCAATCGTTGCCATTGTTTCCAAAACGGAAAAGCTCAATAGCATTTGCAGGGACTCTAGCCTAGTGGTAAAGAAAATAGACCAATTGACATGCGGCGGGAGAGGCTGATGGCGGAGACGATCGGTTTTCTGCAACCGAAACAGGCTGTTATCTCCCGGCGCCGCGAGATCGTCGCCGATCTCGCCGACCTCCTGCCCGAGGGCTGCCTGATCAGCGATGAGCGCGGGCTGAAGCCCTTCGAGACGGACGCGTTCATCGCCTATCGCCGTATGCCGCTTGCAGTTGCCTTGCCGGAAACGACGGAGCAGGTCGCAGCCCTGCTCAAATATTGCAGCCGCTATGGCATCCCTGTCGTTCCACGCGGCGCCGGAACCTCGCTTTCGGGCGGCGCCATCCCGCAGGAGGATGCAGTCGTCATCGGCCTTTCGAAGATGTCGCGCATTCTCGATATCGACCTCTTCAACCGCGCTGCTACCGTCCAGGCAGGCGTCACCAATCTGAACATTTCGGAGGCTGTTTCCGCCGACGGATTCTTCTACGCCCCGGACCCGAGCTCGCAGCTTGCCTGCACGATCGGCGGTAATATCGGCATGAACTCCGGCGGCGCCCATTGCTTGAAATATGGTGTCACCACCAACAATCTGCTCGGTGTGAAGATGGTGCTCTACGACGGCACCGTCATCGAACTCGGCGGCAAGGGGCTGGATGCAGGCGGCTACGATCTGCTCGGCCTCGTCTGTGGCTCCGAGGGGCAGCTAGGCATCGTCACCGAGGCAACTGTGCGGCTGATCGCCAAGCCGGAGGGGGCTCGCCCGGTGCTCTTCGGATTTGCCTCGTCGGAAGCGGCCGGCGCCTGCGTCGCCGATGTCATCGGCTCCGGCATCATCCCGGTTGCGATCGAGTTCATGGACAAGCCGGCGATCGAGATCTGTGAAGCCTTCGCCCATGCCGGCTATCCGCTCGACGTGGAAGCGCTGCTGATTGTCGAGGTCGAAGGGGCCGAGCCGGAAATGGATGCGATGCTCGCCAGCATCGTCGCCGTCGCGCGCCGTCATGGGGTGGCGACGATCAAGGAATGCCAGTCGGCAATGGAGGCGGCTGCGATCTGGAAAGGCCGGAAATCCGCCTTCGGCGCCACCGGGCGCATCGCTGACTATATCTGCATGGATGGTACCGTGCCGCTCAGCCAGCTCTCGCATGTGCTGCGTCGCACTGGCGAGATCGTCGCGAGCTATGGCCTGCGCGTCGCCAATGTCTTCCACGCCGGCGACGGCAACATGCATCCGCTGATCCTCTACAACATCAACGATCCGCAGGATGCCGCGCGCGCCGAATCTGCCGGCAACGATATCCTCAAGCTTTGCGTCGATGCTGGCGGCTGCCTGACCGGCGAGCACGGCGTCGGCATCGAAAAACGAGACCTCATGCTGCATCAGTACAACCAGGTCGACCTCGACCAGCAGATGGCGGCGCGGGCCGCCTTCGATCCGCAATGGATCCTGAACCCGTCCAAGGTCTTCCCGCTGGAAGGGCGTCCCGCCGCATGATCGTGCATTTCGAACCGGCGAGCGAAGAGGGGATTGCGACCGTCGTTCGCGCGATGGCGGCCGATAGGGCTTCGCTTGCAGTGATCGGTGGCAACACGCGCTCGGGTCTCGGAAACCCCATGCGCGCCGACCGCGTACTGTCGACGCGCCGCCTGTCCGGCATTGTCAGTTACAATCCGGCCGAGATGACGATCACGGCGCTCGCGGGAACGCCGTTACGCGAGATCGAAGAGGCACTGGCCGAAAACCGGCAGATGCTTGCCTTCGAACCGATGGACCATCGGCCGATCTTCGGCTCGTCGGGAGAGCCGACGATCGGTGGGGTCTTCGCCGCCAACGTGTCCGGCCCGAGGCGATACGTTGCCGGTGCCGCCCGCGACAGCCTGCTCGGCGTCCGCTTCGTCAACGGCGAGGGCGAGGCGATCAAGGCAGGCGGGCGGGTGATGAAGAACGTCACCGGGCTTGACCTTGTCAAGCTCATGGCCGGCTCCCACGGCACACTCGGCATCCTGACCGAGGTCACCTTCCGTGTTCTGCCGCTGCCGCCGGCGTCGGAGACCATCGTTGTCTCCGGGCTCAACGATGCCGAAGCCGCGGCTGTCATGGCCGAGGCTATGGCACAGACGGTGGAGGTTTCGGGTGCCGCGCATTTGCCCGAGAGCGTGCGCGGACGGCTCCTGGACGGCGGGCTTCCGGACGCCGCCGCGACGGTGCTGCGGCTCGAAGGGCTGGAGGCATCGGTCACGCTCCGGGCCGAAAAACTGACGAAGGCGGTCGGTCGCTTCGGGGCGGTGACACGGCTCGATGCTACCAGGACATCGAAGCTCTGGGCCGAGATCCGCGACGTCAAACCCTATGCCGACGGCACCAGGAAGCCGCTCTGGCGCGTGTCCGTCGCTCCATCGCTCGGCCACCAGTTGGTGGCGGCGCTGAGGCTTCAGACCGGCGTCGATGCCTTCTATGACTGGCAGGGCGGACTCGTCTGGCTGCGCATGGAGGCCGACCCTGAGGCGGAACTGGTACGCCGCTACATCAAGGTTCTCGGCGGCGGCCATGCAACCCTCGTTAGGGCCGAAGAGGGCTATCGTGCCGCCATTCCATCGTTTGAACCACAACCCTTGGCCGTGGCACAATTGAGCGAACGCGTCCGCGCGAAGTTCGATCCGCACCGGATCTTCAATCCGGGTCGCATGACTGCGATCTCCTGAGACGACAGCGATGGAACATGGGAGGAGCTGATGAGCGATAATGATCCGCAGACACCGTTTTCCCGAGAGACCGACAAATGGCTGGAGCCCGGCAAGATCAATGTCCAGGTGATCTATGTCCTTTATCTCGTCGGCTTTGCGGTGGGGATCACCCCGATCATTGGTGTGGTAATGGCCTATCTTAACCGCGGCAAGGGTGCGCCGTGGGTTCAGACGCACTATGAATGGGCGATCAGGACCTTCTGGATCGCCCTTTTGTTCGGAGTGATCTCGCTGCTGCTGACGGTGTTGTTGATCGGCATTCTCGGCTTCATCGCCACCGCCGTCTGGGTCGTCGTGCGCTGCGTCGTCGGATTGCAACGGGCCGCGCGCCAGGAGCCGATCACCAATCCTGAAAGCTGGATGGTATAGACCAAGGCGCAAACCCAGAAGCCGGATCCGGCCAAAGGATGCTGAAATCAGAATGCTGCGGTGACCGAGCACGTCGCAAGGGCCGGTACCGCAGAACCGGAGAGTGGAGTTCGCGTTTGCAGACCAATTTTACACCCGCACAGCTTGCCGACCCGCATGTGGCCGAATCCGAGGCCATCCTGCGCAAATGCGTGCACTGCGGCTTCTGCACCGCCACCTGTCCGACCTATGTGACGCTGGGCGACGAACTCGATAGTCCGCGCGGGCGCATCTATCTGATCAAGGACATGCTGGAAAACGGCAGGGCGGCCGACAAGGAAACGGTGACCCACATTGACCGCTGTCTCTCCTGTCTCGCCTGCACCACCACCTGTCCCTCCGGCGTCGACTACATGCATCTGGTCGACCATGCGCGGGTCCACATCGAGAACACCTATCAGCGCCCATTTAAGGACAGGCTGGCGCGTTCCGTGCTCGCGGCAGTGCTGCCCTATCCCGCGCGCTTCCGCCTGTCGCTGAAAGCGGCCGGTCTTGCTCGGCCCTTCGCAGGGGTGATGAAGCGCATGCCGTTGCTGAAGACCTTCGGCGTCATGCTCGATCTGGCACCTGCCGCCGTGCCGCAGCCCTCCGCTTCCGCCATGCCCGGCGTCCACGCGGCGCAGGGAAAACGTGTCGGTCGTGTCGCGCTCCTGACCGGATGCGCCCAGCCGGTGCTGAAGCCCGAGATCAACGAGGCGACGATCCGTCTCTTGACGCGTTTTGGCGTCGAAGTCGTCGTCTCGGCGGGTGAAGGCTGTTGTGGCGCCCTGGTGCACCACATGGGCCGCGAGAACCAGGCGCTCGAAGCTGCCCGCCGCAACGTCGACGCCTGGCTGAAGGTCGCGGACGAAGGCGGGCTCGACGCCATCGTCATCACAGCGTCGGGCTGCGGAACGACGATCAAGGACTACGGCCACATGCTCCGGCTCGATCCTGAGTATGCGGAAAAGGCGGCGCGGGTATCGGCGCTCGCCAAGGACGTTACCGAGTATCTGGCGACACTCGACCTGCCGGAACAGGATGGGATGGGCATGACGCTCGCCTATCATTCCGCCTGCTCGATGCAGCACGGCCAGAAGATTACCATGGCGCCGAAGCAGCTTCTGAAACGCGCCGGCTTCGTTGTTCGCGATCCGGCCGAAGGCCACCTCTGCTGTGGTTCGGCCGGCACCTACAACATCCTGCAGCCGGAAATCTCGGCGAAACTGAAGGCGCGCAAGGTCAAGAACATCGAGGCGACGAAGCCGGATGCGATCGCGACCGGCAACATCGGCTGCATCACCCAGATTGCCAGCGGTACCGCGATCCCCATCCTGCACACGGTCGAACTGCTCGACTGGGCCTATGGCGGGGCAAAGCCCCAGGGGCTCTGATTGACAGGAAAAAGGCCGGCTCCGTGAGGAACCGGCCTTTCAAGCCGTGCATCGCCGATGGCTGTCAGCCGCCGAAAATCTGGCGGAAAATATCGACGCCGCGATCGTTGAAATAGGTGTCGCCCGGTTTGCTGCCGGGGCCGATGACGATAACCTTGGTGCCGACGTCGGCGCGGTCGTACAGATGCTCGACGTCCTCGTTCATCATGCGGATGCAGCCCGACGACATGTTCTGGCCGATGGTCCACGGCTGGTTGGTGCCATGAATGCGGAAGATCGTGTCGCGGCCGCCCTTGTAAAGATACATGGCGCGGGCGCCGAGCGGGTTGTCGATGCCGCCTTCCTGGGTGACCGGCAGGATGCGGCCCTTGGCTGCTTCGCGGACGCGCATTTCCTTTGGCGGCGTCCAGGTCGGCCATTCCGCCTTGCGTCCCACCTTCACCACGCCCGACCAGCCGAAGCCGTCGCGGCCGACGCCGATGCCATAGCGCGTCGCCCGATTCGGGCCGTCGATGTAGTAAAGGTACTTGTTGTTGGTATCGACGATGATCGTGCCGGGGGCTTCGTCGGTTTGGAAGCGGACTTTCGTGCGCCAGAATTGTTTTGCCGGTTTCTTCGGGGTGGCCACGAGTACAATGTCGGATGACTTGACCTTGGTCCCAGTCGTTGGCGTCGGCGTGAAAGCCGAGGCGCTTGCGGCGGCAAGAATAGTGCTGGCCGCGATGGCGATCGCGACCACTTTGCTGGCATGACGGTTCATATACGATTCCCTCTAAACCCTCGTTGCAGGCAGGCTATGCAAAATGCGGCTAAGTTCAAGCCTGCGATACAGCCGGCGGACCGCCGAACTAATATCTGTTCATACTGCTGTTGCCTGAAAATCACGCATAGGCAACAGCAACACGTGCGAGGGAGAGGGAATATTCTATGCTATGCTCCAATTATATGACGATAACCTTCGTGCCCAGCTTCACGCGCTCATAGAGGTCGACGACGTCTTCGTTGCGCATGCGAATGCAGCCGGAGGAAACGGCATAGCCGATCGTCCAGGGCGCATTGGTCCCGTGGATCCGATAAAGTGTCGAGCCGAGATACATGGCGCGTGCGCCAAGCGGGTTTTCCGGGCCGCCGTCCATGCGCGCCGGCAGGTAGTGGCCCTTGGCGGCTTCGCGGCTGATCATCTCCTGCGGCGGCGTCCAGCTCGGCCACTCGGCCTTGCGGGTGACCTTGTGGGCGCCTGCCCATTCAAAGCCGGGCTTGCCGACGCCGACGCCATAACGCCGTGCCTCACCGTTGCCGGTCACCAGATAGAGGAAGCGGTTGTTAGTATCGATGACGATCGTGCCCGGCTGTTCCTTGCTTTCGTAGGCGACTGTCTGCGGCAGGTATTGCGGGTCGAATTTCGACTTGACCGGCCGTTGGGCGCGCGTGGCGTTCGCCGGCTGGATTAACGGGTTGATGGCGCGGCGCTTGACCTGCGGCTGGCCGACCTGCCCTTGATAATACTGTTTTCGGGTGGCCGCTGGAATCTGCTGCCGGTAGATCACCTGCCGCGTGCGGGCCTGTTGCCCACCGAGCTGCATCACCCAGGGAGCGGTGAGGTCAGGGCTGACGACAACGGGAGGCCGGTTCTGATACCTGTCCTGTGCCTCTGCCTGGCCGGCGACGAAGGTCAGAAGGGAGGCGGCTATAAGAAGGGATTTTTTCAACATCGGACGGACTCGCTACCTTTCGCCGAAATTCACCAAGGGGGCGCAGACAGCCGAGAACCGGACGCTCAAGCGGGGGTATGCGCCTTGGCAATGGCGCGATCGTGTCACCGGGGGGCCACCGAATGGTAAACGGCGCTTCATTAAAAGACGATGGTGCCGATAAAGCTTTGGGTAGGGTTATCCGCCGCTTTAGGAATCTGGTTTGCAAATGGTAAAGGCACCGAAATGGCGAATGTGGAGCGAGAAAAGCGATGACGGCGAGCGGCATAGTGATCGGTGAGGATGGACTTCAGCGCTGCGCCTGGCAGGGCAATCTCGACGACTATCGTCGCTATCATGACGATGAATGGGGACGCCCGGTCACGGACGACCGCCGCCTGTTCGAGAAGATCTGCCTTGAAGGCTTCCAGTCCGGCCTGTCGTGGCTGACGATCCTGCGCAAGCGCGAGGCATTCCGTGCCGCCTTTGCCGGCTTCGATTTCGACAAGGTCGCGAAGTTCGGTGAGACGGACATCGAGCGCTGCCTTGGCGACACGGGCATCGTCCGCCACCGCGGCAAGATCGTTTCGACCATCAACAATGCCCGTCGCGCCCAGGAGCTCAGACAGGAATTCGGTTCTCTTGCGGGCTATTTCTGGTCGTATGAGCCGCAGGCAGCGGAACGCCCGAAACTGGTGACCTATGAGGCGATCGTCGCCAATCCGACGACCCCGACCTCGACGCGGATTTCCAAGGACCTGAAAAAGCGCGGCTGGACCTTCGTTGGTCCGACGACGATCTACGCCTTCATGCAGGCCATGGGCCTCGTCAACGATCACATCGAAGGCTGCCATTGCCGCACAGCGGTCGAGGAACTGCGTGGCAAGCTCGTAAGGCCCGGGGCCGGCGTGGCCTGATTGATGCGCCCGTCGTCAGATTGGCGATGGGCGTTTCCGGGCGAAGGCTTAGCAGGAGCGAGCGCCGTCGAGGCGGTCCTTGGAACCACTTCAATCCGGAGAAGGGTTGTTGGTGGATTCAAGCTTTGTGTTCAAACGCAGAGCATCACACGCTCGCGCGGAAAGGCGAAGACGCCTTGCAGCAGATCCTCGCCACCAGGCGTTCCCAACGCCGACCGCCCGATGCAGAAAAGCTGCGCTTTCAAGGTCGGCACGTGCACCATGGCAGTAAAGCAGAAGGATGAGGACGAAGCGCTCGCCTGTTCGAGAATGTTGAGCACGGTCGGGCGATCCTTTCGGTCATAGGCGCGCACCAGATCGATGACGCCGCAGGAAGGAGCGGAGATGCCGAGCAAGGCGGTGGTCTGTTGGCCGAGCTGGAAAATGCCGGTCGCGAGATCGCAGCGCCAGGCTTCCATGAAGTAGGTCGCCTCGTCGAGGCCCCGCATCCAATTGTCATCGGCGCCCAGATGACCGGGCCGGATCGCCCCACAGCCTGGTGTCATGAATCTCAACATGATGCCCATCCCTCTCTTCGCGCCGGTCGCGAGAAGCCTCTGCAGGAAACCGCCATTCCCGATGAAATGTTCGCCGTTCCATGTTGCCGTTGGGGTCTTCGGTCCGATGTTCTCATCGCATCCGGAGTGACCTGTGGGTCAATGCTCCAGGCCCAAGTTAGCCGATCATTTCCCTGATCGAAACGTCGACGGATCGCCCGGGTGATAAACTTTCGGTGATTATTGTCGCTCTATTACTCCTTATAGTTGAGGTCAAGTCGTTCCGATCAGTGGGGTCGAGGCAATCGGCTCCAGCTTCGTCTCGTGCCGAGTGCCCCGCATAGCTTGCCACGACCGGCGCGACGTCACGCTTTGCGCGGTGCAAACCCTTGCCGCCCCCCACTTGATCCGATAGGGAAAGCTGCCAACACGCTGACAGCCCGGAATGCTCCCATGACCGAGAAACAGAAGAAACCGCAGAAGCTCAAGGCGCGCCTGCCGCGCGGCTTTGTCGATCGCTCCGCCGCCGATATTCGCGCGACAGACGAAATGATCGGCAAGATCCGGGCCGTCTACGAGCATTATGGTTTCGATCCGGTCGAAACACCGCTGTTCGAATACACCGATGCACTTGGCAAGTTCCTGCCCGACAGCGACCGTCCGAACGAGGGTGTCTTCTCGCTGACGGACGACGATGATCAGTGGATGTCGCTGCGCTATGACCTGACGGCGCCGCTCGCCCGCCACGTTGCCGAGAACTTCAACGAGATCCAGCTGCCGTTCCGCACCTACCGTGCCGGTTACGTCTTCCGCAATGAGAAGCCGGGCCCCGGCCGCTTCCGCCAGTTCATGCAGTTCGACGCCGATACGGTCGGTGCCGCCGGCGTCCAGGCGGATGCCGAAATGTGCATGATGATGGCCGACACCATGGAAGCGCTCGGCATCGCGCGCGGCGATTACGTCATCCGCGTCAACAACCGCAAGGTGCTCGACGGCGTCATGGAAGCGATCGGCCTTGGTGGCGACGACAAGGCCAACGCCCGCCTGACGGTTCTTCGTGCCATCGACAAGCTCGACAAGTTCGGCACAGAAGGCGTGCGGCTCTTGCTTGGCGAAGGCCGCAAGGATGAAAGCGGCGACTTCACCAAGGGTGCGGGCCTCAGTGCCGAGCAGATCGACAAGGTGCTCTTCTTCGTCGGTATCAAGGACTATGCGACAAGCGCTGCCGAACTTGCAGCCCTTGTTGCCGGCACGTCGAAGGGCGGCGAAGGCGTCGAGGAACTGAACACCATCCGCAGCCTGGTATTGAGTGCCGGCTATGAGGCCGACCGCATCAAGATCGATCCCTCGGTGGTACGTGGTCTCGAATATTATACCGGCCCGGTCTTCGAGGCCGAGCTGCAGTTTGCCGTCACCAACGAGAAGGGCGAGAAGGTCGTCTTCGGTTCGGTTGGCGGCGGTGGCCGCTATGACGGCCTCGTCTCGCGCTTCATGGGGCAGCCGGTGCCGGCGACCGGCTTCTCGATCGGCGTGTCCCGCCTGATGACGGCGCTCAAGAACCTCGGCAAGCTCGGCGCCTCCGAAGTTCTGGCCCCGGTCGTCGTCTGTGTCATGGACCGCGACATCGAGAGCATGGGCCACTACCAGCGCTTCGTGCAGCAGCTCCGCCACGCCGGCATCCGTGCTGAAATGTACCAGGGCAACAAGAAGAACTTTGGTGACCAGCTGAAATATGCCGACCGTCGCGGTTCGCCGTTGGCCGTCATTCAGGGCGGCGACGAGCGCGCCGCGGGTCTCGTGCAGATCAAGGACCTGATCGAGGGCAAGCGCCTGTCGGGTGAAATCGAGGACAACGCGGCCTGGCGCGAGGCGCGTGTGGCTCAGGTTTCCGTCCCGACCACGGAACTGGTCGAAAAGGTACGCGAGATGCTGGCGGCGCAGGCCGAGGATCGGGCAAGGGGCTGACGGTCATGGCCCTCATCAACCTGCCTGCCTTCGCCGACGAACTGCTTGCCGACTTCGAAAGCCTCGGCACGCTGCGCGTCGATACCCCGGTGATCCAGCCGGCCGAACCCTTCCTCGCCATGGCTGGCGAGGATCTGCGACGCCGCATTTTCATGACCGAAAGCGAAACGGGCGAGAGCCTGTGCCTGCGTCCTGAGTTCACGATCCCGGTCTGCCTGCGCCACATCGAGGCGGTGACCGGCACGCCAAAGCGCTACGCTTATCTCGGCGAGGTCTTCCGCCAGCGCCGCGAGGGCGGCAACGAGTTTTATCAGGCCGGCATCGAGGATCTCGGCGACACCGACATCGCTAGTGCCGATGCGCGCATCGTCGGTGATGCCATGCGGGTCGTTGCCAACCGCTTGCCTGGCCGCACGCTCAGTGTGACGCTCGGTGATCAGGCGGTGTTCGAGGCGGTCGTCGGCGCCTGCGGCCTGCCAGCCGGATGGCAGAAGCGGCTGATCCATGCCTTTGGCGACCAGAAGCACCTAAAGAAGCTGCTCACGGAACTCGCCCATCCGCGTACGGTCGGTGTCTTCGGCCCAGAGGTGGTCCGCCTGTCGATGGACGGACTGCTCGAGGATGAAGCCCGCCTCGTCGCCCATATCGCCGAAACGATGGAAGCGACCGGCTACTCCACCAATGCCAGCCGTTCGCCGCAGGACATCGCCCGGCGGCTGAAGGAAAAGATGGAGCTGGCGAACACGCAGCTCGATCGCAAGACGCTGGACCAGGTTGGCGCGTTCCTGGCGCTCGATGTGCCGCTTGCCGATGCTCCGGCGGCACTCTTTGCCTTCGCGCAGAAGTCCGGCCTCAAGCTCGATGAGGCGCTCGTCCGTTTCGAAGCCCGTGTCGCAGCACTTTCCAAGGCCGGTGCCGACATCGGCGCAATCCGCTACCGCGCCGCCTTCGGACGTCCGCTCGACTATTACACTGGCCTCGTCTTCGAGGTCGAAGTCGCCGGCATTCAGGCGGTTCTCGCCGGCGGAGGTCGCTTTGACCGGCTGCTGACGCTGCTCGGCGCCCGCGAACACATTCCCGCCGTCGGTTTCTCGCTCTGGCTCGACCGCATCGAAAAGGCGATTGCCTCTGAAGGAGGCGTCCAATGACCATCACCATCGCGCTACCGTCCAAGGGGCGGATGAAGGACGACGCCTCGGCGATCTTCGAGCGGGCCGGCATGAAGATTGTCGCCGTCGGCAATGACCGCTCCTATCGCGGCCGGGTCGAGGGTTCTGATGATGTGGAGATCGCTTTCCTCTCGGCCTCCGAGATTTCGCGAGAACTCGGAAGCGGCGCGATCGATTTCGGCGTCACCGGCGAGGATCTTGTACGCGAGGGGCTTGCCAATGCCGATGCCCGCGTCGAGTTCTGCGCTCGTCTCGGCTTCGGTCACGCCGATGTCGTCGTCGCGGTGCCGGAGATCTGGTACGACGTCGACACCATGGCCGATCTCGGCGATGTTGCCGCGGACTTCCGTGCTCGGCATGGCCGCCGCCTGGCGATTGCGACCAAGTACTGGCGGCTGACGCAGAACCATTTCTCGGGCAGCCACGGCATTCAGCTCTACCGCATCGTCGAGAGCCTGGGCGCCACCGAAGGCGCGCCGGCTTCCGGGTCTGCCGACATCATCGTCGACATTACCTCGACTGGCTCGACGCTGAAGGCGAACCATCTGAAGATTCTGACGGACGGCGTGATCCTACGTTCGGAAGCCTGCCTGGTGCGGGCGCGTAAGTCGGCGCATGACGGCGATCCGGTTGTGGCACGGGTTATCGCAGCCGTTCGTGGCGTACTTTGACGCTGCGAACGGGGCAGGGCGCACCCTACGGCAAACTCGGTGGCCCTGAGGACTGCAAAAAATAAAGTAGGGCCCTCACAAAGCGCGCCCTCCGCTCCTATGTAAGTCCTGCGGACGGCTCTGCCGTTTCCCGACATCCCGTTTCAGGAGACCTTCATGGCCGATCTTTCCACCTTCCCGATCACCAAGCGCTGGCCGGCGAAAAACCCAGATTTGATCCAACTCTATTCGCTGCCGACGCCAAATGGCGTGAAGGTCGCGATCGCGCTCGAAGAGTTGGGTCTTGCCTACGAGCCTCACCGGGTCGCCTTCGACGCCAACGAGCAGAAATCGCCGGAGTTTCTCTCACTTAATCCCAATGGCCGCATCCCCGCGATCATCGATCCCAATGGTCCGGATGGAAAGCCGATTGGCCTGTTCGAGTCCGGCGCGATCCTCATCTATCTGGCGGAAAAGACCGGCAAGCTCCTGCCCGCCGATGCGGCCGGTCGCTACGAGACGATCTCCTGGGTGATGTTCCAGATGGGCGGCATCGGCCCGATGTTCGGCCAGTTCGGCCATTTCTTCAAGTTTGCGGCCGACAAGGTCGCCAACAATTCCTATCCCGTCGAGCGCTACCGCGACGAAGCCAAGCGCCTCCTCGGCGTGCTCGAGGCACGCCTTGAGGGGCGGCAATGGCTGATGGGCGACGAGTACACGATCGCCGATATCGCCACGTACCCGTGGGTCGAAGGTGCCCGCCGCTTCTATGGCGGTGCCGAGGTTCTCGAGTACAAGAGCTTCCCGAACGTGATGGCCTGGGTCGATCGCGGTCTCGCGCGCCCTGCGGCTCTGAAGGGCATGGAAGTGCCGCGCAAGGAATAGCAATCGCGACAGCTCTGTGTCTGAGTTGACGAAGCTCGGGCGCAGGGCTAGGCCTTGCTGTACGGTCGAATAAGAAACGGGTGGAAAGCGTGTCAGGAAGGCTTGTAGTTGTCGGTGGCGGTCAGGCCGCCTTTGCCCTGGTTGCCAAGCTGCGTGCGCTCAATGACGAGCGGCCGATCACCATCGTTGCCTCCGAAGCGAGCCTGCCGTACCAGCGCCCGCCGCTTTCCAAGAAATACCTGTTGCGCGAGATGAGCCTCGACCGGCTCCTCTACCGGCCGGAAGCCTGGTACGGCGATCACAATGTCGACGTGCGGCTCGAGACGACGGTGACCGGGCTTGATCGCGCCAGCAAGCGCGTGACGCTCAGCAGCGGGACGTTGCTCGAATACGAGGTGCTGGCCTTTGCCACCGGCGCCACCCCGCGCCGGTTACCCGCCTCCGTCGGCGGCGATCTCGATGGTGTGTTCGTGGTGCGCGACTTCAGGGACGCGGATCGCCTTGCCGAGGAAATGAAGCCCGGCCGCCGCGCCTTGGTCGTCGGCGGCGGTTACATCGGCCTGGAGGCGGCCGCTGTTGCCCGCACCAGCGGGCTCGAAGTCACCGTCATCGAAATGGCCGACCGCATCCTGCAACGCGTCGCCTCGTCGGCGACATCCGGCCTCGTGCGCGATATTCACCATGCCCGTGGCGTCGACATCCGCGAGGGCACCGGCCTCAATCGTCTCGTTGGCGAAAATGGCCGAGTGACCGCAGCGGAACTTTCCGACGGATCGACCTTGCCGGTCGACGTCGTCATCGTCGGGATCGGCGTCACAGCCAATGACCGCCTGGCGCATGATGCGGGGCTGGAAACCGCCGGCGGTATCGTCGTCGATGCCTTTGGACGGACCGCCGACCCCGCGATCTTCGCCATGGGCGATTGTGCCGTGCTTCCCTGGGAAGACATGCGTATCCGGCTGGAATCGGTGCAGAACGCCGTCGACCAGGCGGAGGCCGTTGCAGCGATCCTCGCCGGCGGCGAACACCCCTATGAACCCAAGCCCTGGTTCTGGTCCGATCAGTACGACGTCAAGCTGCAGATCGCCGGCTTCGGCCTCGGTCATGACGAAACGATCGTCAGGCTCGGCCAGCGCGAGGGCAGCGTGTCTGTCTGGTATTTCCGGCAGGGGCGACTTGTCGCCGTCGATGCGATCAATGACGCCAAGGCCTATGTGACGGGCAAGAAGCTGCTCGAAACCGGCATCAATCCCGACCGGGCCGTCATCGCCGATCCGCAATCGGACCTCAAGGCGCTGCTCTCCCAACCCTGAGTGGCAGAACCACGCCTGGCGGCGTTTCCCGCCTGCTGCAACTTGCAGGCGGTTCGATTTCAATTTTCATTAACGACGAAACGACTGTTTTGCCTCGCAATTGTGGGGTTGAACCACGATTTATCATTTCCTTAAATCACCTGCCGCCAACACAGGTCGCTTAACTGGAGGCGAGAGGTCTCGTTTCCCGGCGGTTGTTGATTTAGGCGATTGCGATGTTCAAGGTTCTTACATGCCTCGTGGTGGAGCATAATCCGAAGCTGGTCGTTTTGGCCGCGCTCGTCTGCTTCCTTTCAAGCTATGGCGCGGTGACGCTGCTGCAGCGGGCCCGCGGTTCGTCTGGCAAGGCCAAGGCGATCTGGGCAACGGCTGCCGGCATAGCCACCGGCTTCGGTATCTGGGCCACACACTTCATCGCCATGCTCGCCTACGACCCCGGCGTTGTGCTCGGCTACCAGATGGACCTGACCGGGTTGTCGCTCGCCGTCGCAATCATCCTGACCACGACGGCGCTGTTGATCGCGACGCATGTGCAGGATCGCCTCGGCTGGCTTGTCGGCGGGTTTGTTCTCGGCGGCGGCGTCGCCTGCATGCATTTTCTCGGCATGGCGGCATTGGATGTTCCCGGCAGCATTCGCTGGGACGCGACGCTTGTCGTGACCTCGATTGTCGCCGGCTCGCTGTTCGACATCGCAGCGCTTCGCACGATCGGTCGCATCGCTAGCCCGCTGAAGGCGAAGATCCTCGCGACCCTGCTCATGACGCTCGGGATCGTTGCCCTCCATTTCACCGCCATGGGGGCGGTGACGATCGAAGCCGATCTGCTTGCGCCGACCCATGAGGGCATGATCCAGCCGCACCTCCTGGCCTTCGTTATCGCCGGGACTGCGTTCTTTCTGCTGTCCATGGTTCTGATCGCAGCCGGCTTTGCGCATCATGCGGAACTTTCGGCCGCTGCTGCCGAGCAGGAGTTCGCCCGCTTCGTCCGCAGTGTGAAGGACTACGCCATTTACATGCTCGACGTCGATGGCCGCGTGGCGAGTTGGAACGCCGGCGCCGAGGCCAACAAAGGTTACGCTGCCGAAGAGATCATCGGCAAGAATTTCGCCTGCTTCTATTCTGCGGAGGATCAAAGGAACGGCATGCCGCAGAAGGCGCTCGAAGTGGCACTCGGCGACGGCAAGTTTGAAAACGAAGGCTGGCGCTATCGCAAGGACGGTTCCCGTTTCTGGGCACATGTGGTGCTCGATCCGTACCTCGATGAGGAGGGCCGGCACGCCGGCTTCATCAAGATCGTCAAGGACATCACCAAAGCCAAGGTCGATGCCGATCGCATTGCCGAAGTCAGCAACAATCTCGACGTCGCGCTCGAAAACATGTCGCAGGGCATCTGCCTGTTCGACAGCGCCGACCGGCTGCTCCTGTCGAACCGGCGCTGCCGCGAGATTTTCGGCTTCTCGGAGACGCTTGCCGGCAAGGGACTGACCTTCCGCGAGATCCTCGACATCGTTTTTGCCCGCATCTACTCCGATCCTGAGATCGCGCAGGCCAAGTCCGCGGAACTCTATCAGAAGCACCGGATCGAAATGGTCGGCAAGGGCGGTGGCGATGTCGTCGAGAAGCTCGCCAACGGCCGCTCGATCCTGACCAAGCATCGCACGCTGCCCGACGGCGGCTGGGTCAGCACCTACGAGGACATCACCGAGCGCCTCGACACCGAGGAGCAGATCACCTTCCTTGCACGCCACGACAGCCTGACCGGTTTGCCGAACCGCCTGCAGTTCAGCAGTTATCTCGAGGAAGAGCTGGATGCGGCCGCCTGGTT
This sequence comes from Ensifer adhaerens, assembly GCF_028993555.1. Classification (NCBI taxonomy): domain Bacteria; kingdom Pseudomonadati; phylum Pseudomonadota; class Alphaproteobacteria; order Hyphomicrobiales; family Rhizobiaceae; genus Ensifer; species Ensifer adhaerens. The sequence continues at coordinate 461,164 of NZ_CP118610.1, forward strand.
CAACCGCAAGGTCGCCGTCATCGGCATCGACCTCAACAAGTTCAAGGAAGTCAACGACCTGCATGGTCATGCTGCCGGCGACTTTGTTCTGGTGACGATTGCGCAGCGGGTGAAGGGCCTGCTGCAGGAAGGTGAGTTCGTGGCGCGCCTCGGCGGCGACGAGTTCGCGGCGGTCAAACGCTTCGAGGAACTGGCCGAGCTCAACGACTTCCTGCGTCGGATCGAAAAGAGTCTGCACGAGGAAATGCGCTTCGGTGATTTCGAGCTCAAGTCCGGTGGTAGCATGGGTGTGGCGATCTATCCGCAGGATGCGGAAACGGCCGATACGCTGATCAACAACGCCGATCTTGCCATGTACCGCGCGAAGGCGGCGCTCAACCAGACAGTCTGCTTCTACGAAGTATCCATGGACGAAGCCGCCCGCCAGCGGCGCGCGCTTGCCAACGACCTCTGGGATGCCGTCGACAAGAAGCAGCTTGCGCTGCACTACCAGGTGCAGAAATCGGTGATGAGCGGCGTCGTCATCGGCTACGAGGTGCTTTTGCGCTGGCACCATCCCGAACGCGGCATGGTGCCGCCCAGCGAGTTCATTCCGCTCGCCGAGGAATGCGGTGCGATTCTGCCGATCGGCGAATGGGTGCTGCGCCAAGCCTGCCGCGAGGCCGCGAGTTGGGAGAGCAATCACAAGATTGCCGTCAATCTGTCGCCAGTCCAGCTCGCCAATGGCGATATCGTCAGCCTCGTGCAGGACGTGCTCGCCGCGACCGGGCTCGCCCCGAACCGGCTGGAGCTGGAAATCACGGAATCGACGATCATCGACGACAAGGAGCGTGCGCTGCTGACCCTGCGGCAGATCAAGGAACTCGGCGTCACGATTGCGATCGACGATTTCGGGACCGGATATTCCTCGCTCGAAACGCTGCGGTCGTTCCCCTTCGACAAGATCAAGCTTGACAAGAGCTTCATGTGGGAAGTGGAGGGCAGCCCGCAGGCCAAGGCGATCGTGCGCGCCATCCTGGCGCTCGGACAGAGCCTGTCGGTGCCGGTCCTTGCCGAGGGCGTCGAGACGCAGAAGCAGCTCGATATCCTGCAGGCGGAAGGGTGCGACGAGGCGCAGGGCTATCTGCTTGGCCGCCCGGCGCCGATTACGCTCCTGTTTAGCGGCGATGAAGAGGTGGCTGCCGCCTGATCCGGCGGCTGCCGCCATCGCGCATGTTGGATCTCGCGCGACCGCTGGTCGCGAACGCCCGTTTCTCGTCTGGATTTCAAGTCTTGCCGCCGCACCTCGTCGGTCGGTCAGACCTGCGCTATTGCCGCAGCAGCGTACGGCCGGCGCCTTCCACCAGGAAGCGCGGGAAGAAGAAGACACCGGTTATCGTGCCGGAGTAGCGCTGTTCGAGACCTGAGGATTCGCCGATGCAGAACAGCGGCTGTTTCTGGCCGTGCTCTTCGAGTGCGATCGTCGTCGAAAAGCAGAAGGATGAGCAGCTTGTCGCTGCTTGCTCGAAAAGCTCGAGCACGTGGTTGCGGTCGGCGGGGTCGTAGCAGCGCACGAAGTTGAGCAGGCCGCATTCGCCGTCGCGCAGGCCGTGGATGGCGGCAGCTTTCTCGCCAAGTCGGAACAGCCCCGTCGACAAGTCGCCCGACCAGCCTTCCGACGCGCAGAACTGTTGCAGGAACTCATGATGAGGCAGGTCGAGGTGCGGCTGTCCCGGAGAGCCGAGGGGAACGGAATTTGCTCTCGTGATCTTGAACACGGTCTACCCCAGCAGCACTCCTGGACATCGTCTTCGGCGACCCAGGAAACACGTCCTATTGTGCAAGTTCCGCCCACCATCAACCAATGCAAGAGTGCACGCCGCCTACCGCGGGCGTTTGCTCAACTTGAAAGGTCGCGAGATGTTAATGAAGCTCGCCAGCGAAGTAATTTCGTCGGAGAGGTCGGCTAAATTTGCGATTAAATACTTATATGCTTTTCGTGATATTCTCGAAGAGGTCTCGGATGTACGGTTAGTCCGAAAAAGCTTCGGCGATTGTTCGCCCGCTTGAGTTCGCTACCCGATCTCCCATGAATCTCCGCCCACTTGGGGCGCTGTTATAGTTCGTTTTTTTTCGACTTCAACGGTTTTTTGAAGCCTGACTACAACCGCCGGCTTTTTTCTGCAAACAGTTTGCCAGACCGGTTCATCACCGGTGAATGGCATTGATAAAAAACAAGAAAGGCGACCCGAAGGCCGCCTTTCCGATCCGGATGGATCGCTGCTGCGATAAGGCTATTGCCTTATCACATCATGTCCATTCCACCCATGCCGCCCATGCCGCCCGGCATGCCGGCCGGAGCATCCTTCTTCGGCAGTTCGGCGATCATGGCTTCCGTCGTGACGAGGAGACCAGCAACCGACGCTGCGTCCTGAAGGGCGGTGCGAACGACCTTGACCGGGTCGACGATACCCATGGCGATCATGTCGCCGTATTCGCCGGTCTGGGCGTTGTAGCCGTAGTTGTCTTCGTTCTTGTCGAGGATCTTGCCGACAACGATCGAAGCTTCATCGCCAGCGTTCTCAGCGATCTGGCGGGCCGGAGCCTGCAGAGCGCGACGAACGATGTTGATGCCGGCTTCCTGGTCTTCGTTGACGCCCTTGACCGAGATCTTGGAGGCCGAACGCAGGAGCGCGGTGCCGCCGCCCGGTACGATACCTTCCTGAACAGCAGCGCGCGTCGCGTTGAGGGCGTCGTCGATGCGGTCCTTCTTTTCCTTCACTTCGACTTCCGTCGAGCCGCCAACGCGGATCACGGCAACGCCGCCAGCGAGCTTGGCAAGACGTTCCTGCAGCTTTTCGCGGTCGTAGTCGGAGGTGGTGTCTTCGATCTGAGCCTTGATCTGGGCGACGCGGCCTTCGATGTCAGCCTTCTGGCCGGCGCCGTCGACGATCGTCGTGTTTTCCTTGGAGATCGAAACCTTCTTCGCACGGCCGAGCATGTCGAGCGTGACGTTTTCGAGCTTGATGCCGAGGTCTTCGGAGATCACGGTGCCGCCCGTCAGGATGGCGATGTCTTCGAGCATGGCCTTGCGGCGATCGCCGAAGCCCGGAGCCTTGACGGCAGCGATCTTCAGGCCGCCACGCAGCTTGTTGACGACGAGCGTTGCAAGAGCTTCGCCTTCTACGTCTTCAGCGATGATCAGGAGCGGCTTGCCGGTCTGAACGACAGCTTCGAGAACCGGGAGCATGGCCTGGAGGTTCGAGAGCTTCTTCTCATGGAGGAGAACGAAGACGTCGTCGAGGTCAGCGACCATCTTTTCCGGGTTGGTGACGAAGTAGGGCGACAGGTAGCCGCGGTCGAACTGCATGCCTTCGACGACTTCGAGTTCGGTTTCGGCGGTCTTGGCTTCTTCAACCGTGATGACGCCTTCGTTGCCGACCTTCTGCATTGCTTCAGCAATGTCGAGGCCGATCTGACGCTCGCCGTTGGCCGAGATCGTGCCGACCTGTGCGACTTCTTCCGAGGTGTTGATCTTCTTGGCCTTGGCCTGGAGATCCTTGACGACTTCGGTGACAGCGAGGTCGATGCCGCGCTTCAGGTCCATCGGGTTCATGCCGGCAGCAACGGCCTTGGCGCCTTCGCGAACGATCGCCTGGGCAAGAACGGTTGCGGTCGTGGTGCCGTCGCCAGCGATGTCGTTGGTCTTCGAAGCAACTTCGCGGACCATCTGGGCGCCCATGTTTTCGAACTTGTCTTCGAGTTCGATTTCCTTGGCAACCGATACACCGTCCTTGGTGATGCGCGGAGCGCCGAAGGACTTGTCGATGATGACGTTACGACCCTTCGGGCCGAGCGTGACCTTTACAGCGTCAGCGAGGATGTCGACGCCACGCAGCATTTTTTCGCGCGCGGTGCGGCCGAACTTGATTTCTTTTGCAGCCATTTGAGAAAACTCCCGGGCTCATTGCCCATTGGTTGTCATGAAAAGGTGTGGACGACGGCTGATCAGCCGATGATGCCCATGATGTCGGCTTCCTTCATGATCAGAAGGTCTTCGCCGTTGATCTTGACTTCGGTGCCCGACCACTTGCCGAACAGAACGCGGTCGCCAGCCTTGACGTCGAGCGGAACAACCTTGCCGCTTTCATCACGGGCGCCCGAACCGACGGCCACGATTTCGCCTTCTTGCGGCTTTTCCTTGGCGGTGTCCGGAATGATGATGCCGCCCTTGGTCTTCTCTTCAGACTCGACGCGACGTACGACGACGCGGTCGTGCAGCGGGCGGAAATTGGTGCTTGCCATTAGTCTAATCCCTCGATCAAATGACATTACGGATCGCAGACCGACCCGATGGATGGGTGTTAGCACTCTCATTTATCGAGTGCTAGCGACGCCGAGATAAGGCTCGGTCCGTAACGAGTCAAGGATTGGCCCTTAGATTTTTTGCCCGGGAAGGGTTCCCTTTTTCAGGTGGCGACACTTGTATTCTTGTGCCTTCCTTGCCATGCAAGCCGGAAACCGTGTTTGCAGGAAGCCAGGATGGCCGCAAGGATCAACAGTTTTCGCGAAATCGCCGGGCGCTACGACGTCGTGCTGTGTGACGTCTGGGGCGTTCTCCACAACGGTGTGCAGGCCTTTGCCTCCGCCTGTGAGGCGTTGGCCGAGGCGCGTGCCGCTGGCCTGACCGTGGTGCTGATCACCAACTCGCCGCGCCCGCATCCGGGTGTGAAGATCCAGATCCGCGGTCTCGGCGTGCCGGATGAGGCTTATGACCGGATCGTGACCTCGGGCGATGTGACCCGCGCGCTGATCGCTGCCGCCGCCAAGAAAATCTTCTTCATCGGTGCCGAGCGCGACCTGCCGCTGCTCGAAGGCCTGGGAACGCAGATCGTGTCGTCGGAAGATGCCGAGACGGTCGTCTGTGCCGGCTTTTATGACGACGAAACCGAAACGCCGGAGCATTACCGCGCGACGCTGACGGGCCTGGCCAAGCGCAAGATCCCGTTCATCTGCGCCAATCCCGATCTGGTGGTCGAGCGCGGCCACAGGCTGATCCCCTGTGCCGGCGCCATTGCCAAGCTCTACGAAGAGCTGGGTGGCGAGGCGCGCATTGCCGGAAAGCCCTATATCGCCATCTACCGTGCGGCGCTGACGGAGGCGAAGGCCGTTCGCGGCGCACTTGACCTGTCGCGTGTGATCTGCGTTGGCGACGGCATGCCGACGGACGTCAAGGGTGCCCAGGATGCTGGCTTCGATCTGCTCTACATCAGCGCCGGTATCCATGCGCAGGAATACATGAACGAAAGCCGCACCGACGAGGCGAAGCTCGCCGCCTTCCTGAAGAAGGAAGGTGCCTCGCCGAAGTATTGGATGCCGCGGCTCGCCTGACGGGAAGACGGAGATGACGGTTTTTCATCGCAACGAGACCCGTGACCCGCTTCCGGAGCATCTGCGCGGCGGCGTCGTCGCGATCGGCAACTTCGATGGCGTGCACCGTGGTCACCAGTCGGTGCTCAACCGCGCGCTGGAAGAGGCAAAGGTGCGCGGCGTTCCGGCGCTCGTGCTGACCTTCGAGCCGCATCCACGCACGGTGTTCCGCCCGGAAACCCCGGTCTTCCGGCTGACGCCGGCGCCGTTGAAGGCGCGCATCCTCGAAGGCATGGGTTTCGGCGCCGTCATCGAGTATCCGTTCGACCGCACCTTCTCGCAGCTTTCCGCGTCGGATTTCATCCACCGTATCCTGCTCGAATGGCTGCACGCCTCGCATGTCGTCACCGGCTTCGATTTTCACTTCGGCAAGGGGCGCGAAGGCGGCCCCGCCTTCCTGATGGCCGCCGGCGGCGATAACGGATTTGGCGTGACGCTCGTCGATGCCTTCCGCGACGAAAACGCGTCGGTCATCTCGTCGAGCTACGTGCGCTCGCTGCTTGGCGAAGGCGACGTCTCGCAAGCTGCCGGCATGCTCGGCTATCGCTATCTGGTCGAGGCGGAAGTGATCGGCGGCAAGAAGCTCGGCCGCGAACTCGGATTCCCCACCGCCAACATGCGGCTTGCGCCCGATGTGGAACTGCGCCCCGGTATCTACGCGGTCCGCTTCCGCCGGCCCGACGGTTCGCTCCATGATGGCGTCGCCAGCTTCGGGCGTCGACCGACGGTCGACAGCAACGGCGAGCCCTTGCTCGAAACCTTCGTCTTCGATTTCTCCGGCAATCTCTACGGCGAGATCTGTACGGTTACCTTCTTCGGTCACCTGCGCGATGAGTTGAAATTCGACGGGCTTGATCCGCTGGTGGCGCAGATCCGACAGGACGAAGCCGAGGCGCGGGCCTTGCTCTCCGGTGTGCAGCCGCTCGGCGATATCGACCGCAAGCTCAACTTCGCCCGATAAAAGATTTCGGCGTCCGCGTGGCGCCGGACCTTTTCAAAAGGCCGAAAACGCCTTAAACAACCGGCCACCATGACCCGGCACCGTCGATTGATCATCGATCAGCGAATTATTGGCCCGGCCTTCCGCGCGCTTTAGTCAGCCGGAAGGTCCGGGATTTCGGCGTTTCCGACGCCCCAGTCATCTCTCGATACCGAGCCCATTTCGTATGCGCGACCCTTCGCGCGAAGAAGCGATTGCAAAGACCATGACCGACACCGCTGAAAAGATCGACTACTCCTCGACCCTCTATCTGCCGCAGACGGAGTTTCCGATGCGCGCCGGCCTGCCGCAGAAGGAGCCGGAAACGGTCGCCCGCTGGCAGAAGATGGGCCTCTACAAGAAGCTGCGTGCGTCGGCTGCCGGCCGCGACAAGTTCGTGCTGCATGACGGCCCTCCCTATGCAAACGGCAACATCCATATCGGCCACGCGCTGAACAAGATCCTCAAGGACGTCATCAACCGCTCGTTCCAGATGCGCGGCTTCGACGCCAACTACGTGCCCGGCTGGGACTGCCACGGTCTGCCGATCGAATGGAAGATCGAGGAAAAGTACCGCGAGAAGGGCCAGAACAAGGACGAGGTTCCGGTCAACGAATTCCGCAGGGAATGCCGCGATTTCGCCGCCGGCTGGATCCAGGTCCAGGCCGAGGAGTTCAAGCGTCTTGGCATTGAGGGTGACTTCGACAATCCCTACACGACGATGAACTTCCACGCCGAAGCGCGCATCGCCGGCGAACTGATGAAGATCGCCAAGCTCGGCCAGCTCTATCGCGGCTCGAAGCCGGTGATGTGGTCGGTTGTCGAGCGTACGGCGCTTGCCGAAGCCGAAGTCGAATATGCCGACGTTGAAAGCGACATGATCTGGGTGAAGTTCCCGGTCACCGAAGGTCTGGACGCACTTGCCGGCACCTTCGTCGTGATCTGGACGACCACGCCGTGGACCATCCCCGGCAACCGCGCAATCGCCTTCTCGTCGCGTTATGCCTATGGCCTCTACGAGGTTGCGACGGCCGAAAACGACTTCGGCCCGCAGCCGGGCGAAAAGCTGATCTTCGCCAAGCGCCTGGCAGACGAGTCTGCGGCCAAGGCCAAACTCACCTTTAATTTCGTCCGCGACATCGAAGGTGCTGAACTGGCGGCTGTTACCTGCGCCCATCCGCTGCACGGTCTCGGCGGCGGTTACGCCTTCAAGGTGCCGCTGCTCGACGGCGACCACGTCACCGACGACGCCGGCACCGGCTTCGTGCACACGGCACCCAGCCACGGCCGCGAGGACTTTGACGCCTGGATGGACAATGCGCGCGCGCTCGAAGCCCGCGGCATCTCCTCGGCGATCCCGTTCACAGTCGACGACGCCGGCTATTTCACCGCCGATGCCCATGGTTTCGGCCCGGACGCAGAAGGTGGCGCTGGCCGCGTACTCGACGACAAGGGCAAGAAGGGCGACGCCAACGACCGCGTCATCAAGGCGCTGATCAGCCGCCACGCGCTCTTTGCCCGTGGCCGCCTGAAGCACTCCTATCCGCATTCCTGGCGCTCGAAGAAGCCTGTCATCTTCCGCAATACGCCGCAATGGTTCGTCTACATGGACAAGGCGTTCGGCGATGGCACGACGCTGCGCTCGCGCGCGCTTTCGGCGATCGACGACACCCGCTTCGTTCCCGGCGCTGGCCAGAACCGCCTGCGCGCGATGATCGAGGGGCGCCCGGACTGGGTGCTGTCGCGCCAGCGCGCCTGGGGTGTGCCGATCGCGATCTTCGCTGACGACCAGGGCGAGATCCTGATCGACGAGGCCGTCAACGCCCGTATCCTCGATGCCTTTGAACTGGAAGGCGCGGACGCCTGGTTCGCCGAAGGTGCCAAGGATCGCTTCCTCGGCAACGACCACGACCATGCCACGTGGCATCAGGTCATGGACATCCTTGACGTCTGGTTCGACAGCGGTTCGACCCACACCTTCACGCTCGAAGACCGTCCGGACCTGAAGTGGCCGGCCGACGTCTATCTCGAAGGCTCGGACCAGCATCGCGGCTGGTTCCACTCCTCGCTGCTCGAGGCCTGCGCGACGCGCGGCCGCGCGCCTTACAACGCCGTTGTCACCCATGGCTTCACCATGGATGAGAAAGGCGAGAAGATGTCGAAGTCGAAGGGCAACACCGTCACGCCGCAGGAAGTGATGAAGGATGCCGGCGCCGACATCCTGCGCCTGTGGGTGATGACGACCGATTACTGGGAAGATCAGCGCCTCGGCAAGACGATCATCCAGACCAACATCGACGCCTATCGCAAGCTGCGCAACACGATCCGCTGGATGCTCGGCACGCTCGCCCACGACAAGGGCGAGGAGATCGCCTACGCCGACATGCCCGAACTCGAAAAGCTGATGCTGCACCGCCTGGCGGAACTCGATCAGCTCGTGCGTGAAGGTTACGATGCCTTCGACTTCAAGAAGATCGCCCGCGCACTGATCGATTTCTCGAACGTCGAGCTCTCGGCTTTCTATTTCGACGTCCGCAAGGATGCACTCTACTGCGATGCGCCTTCGAGCCTGCGCCGTCGTTCGGCACTCGCCGTCATTCGCAAGCTGTTCGATTGCCTCGTGCTGTGGCTGGCGCCGATGCTGCCCTTCACGACGGAAGAAGCCTGGCTGTCGCGCAAGCCGGATGCGGTCTCGGTGCATCTCGAGCAGTTCCCGGCCATCCCGGCCGAATGGAAGAACGAGGCGCTCGAAGCCAAGTGGGACAAGATCCGGGCCGTGCGCACCGTCGTCACCGGCGCGCTCGAGATCGAACGCAAGGACAAGCGCATCGGCTCGTCGCTGGAAGCAGCACCCGTCGTCCATGTTGCCGATCCGGAGCTCTTGAAGGCGCTGGAAGGCCAGGACTTCGCTGAGATCTGCATCACTTCGGGCATCGTGATCGAAGCCACGGAAGGTCCCGCGGAGGCGTTCCGCCTTGCCGACGTGGCCAAGGTGAGCGTCGAACCGAAGCTGGCCGAAGGCCAGAAATGCGCCCGCTCCTGGCGGATCACCACCGACGTCGGTTCCGACCCGCTCTACCCGGACGTGTCGGCTCGGGACGCTGCTGCCTTGCGCGAACTTGGTTTCAAGGCTTAACGCATTGTTACCGGATGAATTGCACTCGTTGCGTTCATCCGGTAAAACCTGCCCGAAATTTGGCGGATTTCTCCGCCATGGGCGCTTGAGTGGCCGCGCTGACCGGTGGCCGGCTGGAAGGAATCTCATGGAAATGACGCGAGACTTGCGAGTGTTTGCCAGCGTGGCCGCCATTTTGACGAGCGGCCTGGTGCTTTCGGGCTGCATCGGCGGCCCGACCTATGGCACTGACAAGACCGCCGGCGAGCAGCTCATGGACGACCTCGGCAGCGTCGCCAGCTTCGGCCCGCCGAAGCGTGATCCGGTCAAGTATCAGCCGCGCCCCGGCCTCGTACTGCCGCCATCGGCGCAGCAGACCGCTCTTGTCGAGCCACAGAAATCGCTGGCCAGCCGCGAGGCGAACCCGGAATGGGTCGAGTCTCCGGAAGAGGTTCGCAGCCGCCTGCGCGAAGAGGCCGACGCCAACAAGAACAATCCGAACTATGTTTCCCCGCTCGCCAAGGCCAGCGCCAACGGCCGCCGCCTTTCGGCGAAGGAGCAGCAGCAAGCCTATCGCGAAGCCCGCAAGATCGAGATGGGCGCCTATTCCGACAAGCGCCGCTTCTTGAGCGATCCGCCGCTTGACTACCGCCGCCTGCCGGAGGGCACCGAGACCGAACTCGGCGAGCCGGAGAAGGACAAGGAGCGCCGCCGCAAGAAGGAGGCGCAGATCAAGAATTCCGGCACCAAGTGGTATTGGCCCTTCTGAGCTGCGCATAAACCATGACGATAAGCATTCGCGAGGCTCGCCCGGAAGACGCGCAAACCATTCTGCGCTTCATCACGGAACTTGCCATCTACGAGAAAGAGCCTGACGCAGTCGAGGCGACGGTCGAGATGTTGCAGGCCTCGCTCTTCGGCCCGGGTGCCATTACCCGCGCCGTGATCTGCGAGAAAGATGGCAAGCCTGCGGGCTTCGCCATGTGGTTTTACAATTATTCCACCTGGCAAGCGCGCAAGGGACTCTACCTTGAGGACCTTTACGTCACGCCGGATTGCCGTGGTTCGGGTGCCGGCAAGATGCTTTTGAAGCACCTCGCGAAGATTGCCGTCGAGGAAGGCTGCGGCCGCTTCGAATGGAGCGTGCTCGACTGGAACGAACCGGCGATCCGGGTCTATGAGGCGGTTGGTGCCGAGCCCATGTCCGAATGGACGCGTTACCGGCTGTCCGGCGCGGCCCTCGAAAGCTTCGCTGCCGATTAGGCGATCTCAAGAAGATCGGAAACGGGGTCTCGCTGAATGTCGGGGCTGGCTTCAACGCTTGCCGGCGAAGAAGTCCCTGAGGATCTCGGCAGCCTCCCGTTCGGCGAGACCCGAATAAACGTCCGGCACGTGATGGCAGGTGGGCGAACCGAAGAAGCGCACGCCGCTGTCGACCGCACCGCCCTTCGGATCGTCCGCGCCGTAGTAGAGGCGGCGGATGCGGGCGAACGAAATCGCCGCCGCGCACATGGTGCAGGGTTCGAGGGTGACGTAGAGATCGGCGCCCGACAGCCTTTCGTCCTTGAGGACGGCAGCAGCCTCGCGGATGGCGACGATCTCCGCATGTGCGGTCACGTCGTTGAGTTCGCGGGTGCGATTGCCGGCGCGGGAGATGATCTGGCCATCGAAAACGACCACGGCGCCGATCGGCACTTCGCCGCGCTCGGCCGCCTTCCTGGCCTCCTCAAGGGCCACATCCATGAAGTGTGTCGTCTCAGCCATCGCTCAAACAATAATTTCTCTTAACCCACGGGCCGCGACCTGATAGGACAGCCGCAAAAGGCAGGCAACACAAATGACATCCAAAGACAAGCCCACACGGCCTGGCGGCAAGTCCGCCGGCCGGGACAAGAAACCGCATTTCGCCGACAAGAAGGCTGGAGCTCCGAAAAAGGCTGCTGGCTCGAAGACTTTCGGCGCCAAGACTTCCGGCCCGAGGGCCGACGGCCCCAAGTCCTTCGGACCAAAGACCGGCGCTTCGCGTCCGGTCCGGGAGCGCCCGAGCGTGGCTGCTCCGGGTGCCGACGAACCGCAGCGCATCTCCAAGATCCTGGCGCGCGCCGGCGTCGCCTCGCGCCGCGACATCGAACGCATGATCATGGAGGGCCGCGTCAAGCTCAACGGCGTCATCCTTGACACCCCGGTCGTCAACGCGACGCTTGCCGATGCGATCGAGGTCGATGGTCAGCCGATCCGCGGCATTGAGCGCACGCGCCTCTGGCTCTACCACAAGCCGGCCGGTCTGGTGACCACCAATGCCGATCCGGAGGGGCGCCCGACCGTATTCGAGAACCTGCCCGACGAACTGCCGCGCGTCCTGTCGATCGGCCGCCTCGACATCAACACCGAGGGCCTGCTGCTTTTGACCAATGACGGCGGGCTTGCCCGCGTGCTTGAACTGCCGTCGACCGGCTGGCTGCGTCGCTATCGCGTTCGCGCCCACGGCGAGATCGACCAGGAAGCGCTCGACCGGCTGAAGGACGGCATCGCCGTCGACGGCGTGCTCTATGGGGCGATCGAGGCGACCCTGGACCGGGTGCAGGGTTCGAACGTCTGGATCACCATGGGGCTGCGCGAAGGCAAGAACCGCGAGATCAAGAACGTTCTCGGCGCGCTCGGCCTCGACGTCAACCGCCTCATCCGCATTTCCTACGGACCTTTCCAGCTCGGCGAACTGCCGGAGGGACATGTGCAGGAAATCCGCGGCCGCACGTTGCGCGACCAGCTTGGACCGCGGCTGATCGAGGATGCCAAGGCGAATTTCGACGCGCCGCTCTACAACGACCAGGCGGCGACCGTTGCCGGCGATGCGGCTGACGATGATGCCGGCGACACGCGCCGGCCTGAACGTGCCAACCGCTGGGAAAAGCCGGAAGACAAGCGCGAGCGCGCTCTGTCGCGGCTGGACACGCGTCGCGACGATCGCCGTGACGGCGGCCGCAAGGACGGTCCCCGTGGCAAGGGCGGCTCCCGCGACGACCGCGACGCCAAGTTCGAGGACCGGCCGAAGCGTGCGCCTGCACAGCGCGCCCGCACCGCCAATGTCTGGATGGCGCCGGGCGCCCGTCCACTGGCCGAAAAGAAGCCGAAATCCGCTGACGGCGACGCCACCGAGAAGCCCGCCCGTCGCGAGCGTCCGGAAGGCGCGCCGAAGAGCAAGCGCTACGGTCGCAGCAAGGACGGTTTTGCGACGAAGACATCCGGAAAGTTCGATCCCGACCGCAAGGGCGGCTCGCCCAGGGATTTCGATCGCGCCGATCGTCCGGCCTCTGCCGCGCCGGTCAAGCGTCGCGACGAAGAAGGCGAATGGATCAGTGCAAGCGAACCTGCCCGTCGCGGCAAGGACGAGGGGCGGGATGGCGGTTTCGGCCGGCGCAAGTCGGGCGATGCGGGAGAGCGCAGGTCGCGCGATCACGGTGACCGTCCTGCGCGTCGTGAAGGCGGCGACCGTCCGGCTCGTTCCGAAGGTGGCCCGCGCAGCTATTCCGACAAGCCGAGAGCACCACGCGCCGACGGTGATCGTCCGCCGCGTCGCGAAGGCGGCGATCGTTCGTTCGGCGATCGGCCGGCTCGTTCCGAAGGCGGTCCGCGCAGCTACTCCGACAAGCCAAGAGCACCGCGCGCCGAGGGTGATCGTCCGCCACGCCGCGAGGGCGGTGATCGCCCGTTCGGCGACAAGCCTCGCGGCAAGTCCTTCGGTGGCAAGCCATCCGGCGGAAAATCCTTTGGCGAACGGTCTGGTGGTCCGCGCGGTGGCAAGCCTGGCGGTGGTAAACCCGGCGGCGGACGCCCCGGTGGCGGTGGACGTCCGGCCGGCGGCGGTAAGCCGCGCGGCAGAGGACACTAAGCGGCGGTGCGTATCGTCGGTGGAGAGTTTCGGGGTCGCAGCCTGGCGACCCCCAAGTCCAGCGATATCCGTCCGACCACGGACCGGACGCGTGAAAGCCTGTTCAACATCCTGAGCCATTCCTATCCGGAGGCGCTCGACGGCACCAGAGTGCTCGACCTTTTTGCGGGCACCGGCGCCGTTGGCTTCGAGGCGCTCTCACGCGGGTGCCGGCAGGCACTCTTCGTTGAGCAGGGCGTCGAGGGCAGGGGACTGCTGCAGACGAACATCGAGACGCTCGGCCTGCAGGGACGGGCCAAGGTCTTCCGCCGTGACGCCACCAGCCTCGGCGGAGTCGGAACGATGGAGCCGTTTCATCTGGTCTTCGCCGACCCGCCCTACGCGAAGGGTCTAGGCGAGAAGGCGCTGGAATCTGCCGCCGCCGGCAACTGGCTCGTCCCCGACGCACTGGTGATCCTCGAAGAGCGGGCAGACGTTCAGCCGGCGCCGACGGCCGTGTTCGAGAACCTCGATGTCAGGGTCTTCGGCGATACACGCATGCACTTCTACCGCTTCCGCGGCGCCTGATGTCATATTTTCGGTTTCCTTGAGGCGATAGGCTGTCGCCGATCACGCTACGCAGAAGCGGAGGCTTGCCGATGAAGCAGGATCTTTCGATGACGAAGGGGGCGGCGCAGGCGTCCGGCCAACCGACCGTCGCGCTGGCGCTGGGCGGCGGTGGTGCGCGCGGGCTTGCGCATATTCACGTCATCGAAACGCTGGATGAACTCGGCATTCGACCCGTGGCGATTGCCGGATCCTCGATCGGCGCGATCATGGGCGCCGGCATGGCGGCTGGCATGCGCGGGGAAGAGATCAGGGCGCACACGCTTTCGACCGTCGGCCATCGTCGCGAAGTCGTCAATCGCCTCTGGCAGTTGCGGCCATCGAGCCTCTCCGAGGCCATGGTGAACGGCTTTCGCTTCGGGCAATTCAATGGCGAGCGCGTTCTCAGGGCTTTTCTGCCAAAGGCCATTCCGCCGAAGTTCTCGGATCTCGGCATTCCGCTCAAGGTGGTTGCCACCGACTATTACGGCCAGACCGAGCATGTCTGCGAAAAGGGTGACCTGTGGCAGGCGCTGGCCGCCTCAGCTGCCCTGCCTGCGATCTTCATCCCGGTCAAGATCGGCGGGCGCGTGATGATTGACGGCGGCATCTATAACCCCATCCCCTTCGATCATCTGCGTGGCCTAGCGGACATCGTCATCGCCGTCGATGTCGTCGGCGGTCCTGACGGCGATGGCAAGACGATCCCGAGCCGTATCGACAGCCTGTTCGGGGCAAGCCAGTTGATGATGCAGTCGATCATCGCGATGAAACTCAAGGAAGGCGCGCCGGATATCCTGCTGCGCCCCGATGTCGGCCGCTACCGCGTGATGGATTTCCTGCGCGCCCAGGAGGTGCTGAACGGAACCGCCGCGATCAAGGACCAGCTGAAACGGGCGCTCGACGAACGGATGAAGGCGCCGAAGCTCAAGTGAGCCTTGACGGCTGACGACCTGGTCGGGAAACGAGGCTGGCCGCGTCAGGCGCTCTCGCGTTCATCGGCAGGAAGCCCCGGCAGGATGCGCTCGCCCGTCTCCTGGGAGTGATCGACCTCACGCTTCGGCTTGACCAGCGGTTCCGGCCTGACGGGACGCGAGTGCAGCATGTCGCGACCGGCGGTGATGCCTTCGGCCTCTTGCAGCACGAGGCGTGCCTCGTCGCGCTTGCGGATGTCGTCCATGATGGCGATCGCCTCGTCGTCACCAACCCCCAATGCCTCCAGTGTCTTGCGGCCAAAGAGCAGGCCGGACTCGAAGGTCTCGCGCAATTCGTAGTCGACCCCTTTGGCACGCAGTTCCAGCGTGTGCAGGCGATCGTAGGAGCGGGCGAAAATGCGGGCGTTCGGGTACTCCGATTGTACCAGATCGATGATGTGGTCGGTCGTTTCCTTCTTCTGCGTGCAGACGGCGACGATCTTTGCTCGCTCGATGCCGGCGGCTCGCAGCACGTCGAGGCGGTTGCCGTCGCCGAAATAGATGCGGAAGCCGAAGGTCGCGGCCTGGCGCACGCGGGCGGCGGAATGGTCGATGATCGTCACGTCGCGGCCGCCGGCGAGCAGGATCTGCGCGGCGATCTGTCCGAAGCGGGAAAAGCCGATCATCAGCACGTCGGCATTGGCGCCGTCGAAATCTTCCTCGATCTCTTCGTCCATCTCGTCCTGCTCGTGCATCAGCTTCGGCGCCAGCATGGAGGCAAGCGGCGTCAGCGCCATCGACAGCGTGACGATCGCGACCAGCAGCGAGGCGTCGCCATCCGAAAAGACACCGGCGCTGGCTGCCGCCGTGAACAGCACGAAGCCGAATTCGCCGCCCTGCGGCAGAAGCAGGCTGATGCGCACCGCGTCGTTGTGGTGCGAACCGGTCAGCCGGCAGAGCCAGTAGAGCACCAGACTCTTCAGCGCCATCAGGAGCGGCACGGCGATAATGATCAGCTGGTAGCGCTCGACGATGACGCCGAGCTCCAGCGACAGGCCAACGGCCATGAAGAACAGCGCCTGCAGGATACCGCGGAACGGCTCGATATCCGCTTCGAGTTCATGGCGATAGGAGGATTCCGCCAAAAGCACGCCCGCGAGGAAGGCACCCATCGCCATCGAGAGGCCGGCGAGCTGCATCATGGTTGCGGCGCCCATGACGACGAGCAGGGCTGCCGCAATCATGACGTCGCGAGCGCCTGTGCGGCCGATGATCTGGAACAGGGGGTTCACGAGGTAGCGGCCGGCGGCGAAGAGCACGACGATCGCGGTCGTGGCAATGGCGAAATCCTCGAGCGGCGGCGTCGTGTCCTCAGGCGCCTGCGCCGCGAGCAGCGGGATCAGCGCCAGCAGCGGCACGATCGCCAGATCCTGCAGCAGAAGGATGGAGAAGGATCGTTGCCCGTAGCGGGTGTTGCGGTCGTTGCCTTCGTCGAGGATCTGCATGGCAAAGGCGGTCGAGGACAGGGCCAGACCGAAGCCGGCGATGATGCTGCCGCCCTGGCCGAGCAGCCCGAGGGCATAGATCATGGAAGAGAGCACGATGCCGGTCAGCACCACCTGTGCCGTGCCGAGGCCGAAGATATCGCGCCGCATCTGCCAGAGACGTGACGGTTTCAATTCAAGCCCGATGATGAACAGCAGGAATACGACGCCGAGTTCCGAGACATGCAGGATCTGCTCGCCGTCGGTGATGCTTTGGGCGACCGGACCGATGAGCACGCCGGCGCAGAGATAGCCAAGGATGGTGCCGAGGCCGAGCCGCTTGAAGATTGGTGCGGCCACCACTGCGCCGCCAAGCAGCATCAGCGCTTGAGAATAGATGATCGGTGTCGTTGCCATGCCTGCGGCTTTCACTATTGGGCACCCGGCCCCGACGAGGGAGCTTTCGAGAGCGGTCATTTGCGGTGTATGGGCGGGAATCAGGCCGATGCCCTTGATGCCTGCGTCACTGCACAATAAATGGGGCAGGAATGAAAGGCTACATCATGTCAGACACGATCGATTCTGCCGACCTCGAAAAACGCGCCTCCGAACTCGTGGACCTCGCCCGCAAGGCCGGCGCCGATGCGGCGGATGCGGTGGTGGTGCGCGGGCGCTCCCGTTCCGTCTCCGTCCGTCTCGGCAAGGTCGAAGCGACGGAAGCCTCCGAAAGTGACGATTTCTCGCTCCGGGTCTTCGTCGGGCGACGCGTCGCCAGCGTTTCGGCCAATCCGGGCTTTGATCTGAAGCTGCTCGCCGAACGCGCTGTCGCCATGGCAAAGGCTTCGCCGGAGGATCCCTTTGCTTCGCTTGCCGATGCGGACCAGCTGGCAAGGTCCTATCCGGACCTCGATCTCTTCGACCCCACCGCCGTTTCCACGGACTCGTTGACGGACGCGGCACTGGCTGCCGAAGAAGCCGCACTCGCGGTCTCAGGCGTCACCAATTCCAGCGGCGCCGGCGCCTCGGCCGGCATGGGTGGTCTGGTTCTCGTTACCTCGCACGGCTTTTCCGGCTCCTACATGGCCACACGCTTCGGCTGCTCCGTCAGCGCGATTGCCGGCGAAGGCACGAAGATGGAGCGCGACTACGATTTCGACAGCCGCCTCTATGTCGGCGACCTTCGGCCGGCCGAGGAGATCGGCCGCCTTGCCGGCGAGCGCGCGGTGGCGCGCCTCAATCCGCGCCAGGTGCCGACGGCCAAGAACGTCACCGTCGTTTTCGATCCGCGTATGGCGCGCGGCTTCGTCGGCCATCTCGCCGGCGCCATCAACGGTGCAGCCGTCGCCCGCAAGACGAGCTTCCTGCGCGACCGGATGGGCAAGCAGGTGATGAAGGCGGGTCTTTCGGTGACCGACGACCCGTTGATCGTGCGCGGCTCCTCGTCGCGGCCCTTCGACGGCGAAGGCGTCAAGGGCTCGAAGCTGGTGATGGTCGAGGACGGCGTGCTCAATCACTGGTTCCTTTCGACCTCGGCCGCGGCCGAACTCGGCCTGGAGACCAACGGCCGCGGCGTGCGCGGTGGCCCGACGGTCAATCCGGCCTCGACCAACCTGGCGCTCGAGCCGGGTTCGATATCGCGTGAGGATCTGATCCGCGGTGTCGGCACCGGCTTCTACGTCACCGAGCTGATCGGCCAGGGCGTCAACATGGTGACCGGCGAGTATAGCCGCGGCGCCTCCGGCTTCTGGATCGAGAATGGCGAACTTACCTTTGCCGTTTCCGAGGTCACGATCGCGTCCAATCTCAAGGACATGTTCATGGCGTTGACGCCGGCCGACGACATCGATCGCAAGTTCGGCGTCGCTGCACCGACGCTTGCCATCGAGGGCATGACGCTCGCCGGTCTCTGAAGAGGCCGAAGGAAAAACGGTGCGGCTTTTCCGCGCCGATCCCGCTCTCGTGCTATAGGAGAGGCGGGCTGACGGGGTATTGGATGTCTGACACAGCACCATCGGGCGTGGATTGGAAGCCGGATCTCGAGTTGATCCGCGCCGCTGCGGTCGTCGCCGGAGAAACGGCACTCGGTTATTTTCGCAAGGCGCCGGATGTCCGCTGGAAGAATGAGGGCCGCTCGCCGGTCAGCGAAGCGGACTTGGCGGCGAACGACGTCCTGAAGACGCGGTTGCTCGCGGCGAGGCCCCATTATGGCTGGCTGTCGGAAGAGACTGACGATGACTCCAGCCGCCTGACCCGCGAAACGGTCTTCGTTGTCGATCCGATCGACGGCACGCGCGCCTTCATCGCCGGCAAGCAGCTCTGGTGCGTCAGTGTTGCGGTCGTCCACCGAGGGCTGCCCGTCGCCGGCGTCCTCTATGCGCCGGCGCTTGACGAACTCTTCGAGGCGGTCGCTGGCGGCAACGCGCTGAAGAATGGCACCGCGATCTCGGTGCGCGAGGCAAAGGCTGGGGAAACGCTGCATCTGGCTGCTGCCGAAGATACGGTCGGCAAGCTTCCGGCCGTCTATCGCAACAGCGTCACGCGCGTACCGCATGTACCGTCGCTTGCCTATCGGCTGGCCATGGTTGCCGACGGGCGGATCGACGGTACGCTGGTGAAGAAGAATTCCCATGATTGGGATCTGGCCGCGGCCGATCTCATTCTCGCCCGGACCGGTGGTGCGCTTGTCGATCTCGACGGGCAACCCTTGTCCTACAATCGTTCCACCGTCGTTCACGGCGTTCTCTGCGCAGCGGCAAAGCCGCTCTTGCCAGGCTTGATCGCCGCATCGCGGTCGATGGAGCCCCATTGACCTTTGGGGCCGAATGCCTCAAATCAACGCCCATACCCAAAAAGAAAAATGGAATTCCGATGGCTCACGAATCCGAGAAGAAACAACGTCTGCACCTCGTCTTTGGCGGCGAACTCACCACGCTGACGGACGTCCACTTCCGTGACTTGGACAAGCTCGATATCGTCGGCATCTACCCGGACTACGAAAGCGCTCTTGTTGCCTGGAAATCCAAGGCGCAGATGACCGTCGACAACGCGCACATGCGTTACTTCATCGTCCACATGCATCGTCTGCTCGACCCGGAAAACGGCTGATGCCGATGAGGTCGGGATGCGCGGCGCAAACCCGCATGCCAGTCGCCCCTGAGTTTCTCCCGGCCGTGACGGCTGGGGAAGGTGTCTCGTCATGAGCAGCTTTCGCGCGCGCCTGGCGCTCTCCAGCTACCGCTGGATCGGCTCGGCCATCTATCCCCTGGTTTGGTCCTACCTTGCCATTCGCGCGGCGAAGGGCAAGGAGGATCCCGCGCGCCGTCGCGAGCGCTACGGCCATGCGAGCGCACCACGGCCGCAGGGCCCGCTGGTCTGGTTTCACGCCGCCAGTGTCGGCGAGACCAACGCGGTCATCCCGCTGATCAAGGAAATCCGCAGGCGCGGCATCAATGTCGTGCTGACCACGGGAACGACGACCTCGGCCCGTGTCGTTGCCCAGCGCCTGGGAACAGGCGTCATCCACCAGTATGTCCCGCTCGATTTCAAGCCGGCGGTCAGCCGGTTCCTGAACTATTGGGAGCCGGATCTGGCAATCATCGCCGAGTCCGAAATCTGGCCGATGACGATCCTGGAGCTCGGCCGGCGCCATATTCCGCAGGTTCTGGTGAATGGCCGTCTGTCCGATCGTACCTTCGCCCGGTGGAAGCGGCGGCCGGCGCTCGCCGATGCGCTCTTTGAAAACCTGGCGCTGGTCATTGCCCAGTCCGACGTCGATGCGGAGCGCTTCCGCACGCTCGGCGCGCTGCCGGTCATGGTCTCCGGCAATCTGAAGGTCGATACCGACGCGCCGCCGCATGATCCGCTGGCGCTCAAGGAATACCAGCAGCAGATCGGCTCGCGGAGGACCTGGGCGGCGATCTCGACCTTCGATGGCGAGGAAAACGCTGCCGGCGTCGTGCATCGCGCGCTGAAGGAACGGACCGGCCTGCTGACAATCATCGTGCCACGCCATCCCGAGCGCAGCGATGCAATCGAGGCGGCGCTGGTGGCCAAGGGCCTGAAGGTCGCGCGCCGCACGCGGCGCGATCCGCTGACGCCGGATGTCGATGTCTTCCTCGGGGATACCATCGGTGAAATGGGCCTCTATCTACGCCTGACCGAAGTCGCCTTTGTCGGCCGTTCGCTCTTTGCCGAAGGCGGCCAGAACCCGCTCGAGCCGGCGATGCTCGGCTGCGCGATCCTCTCCGGCGGCAATGTCCAGAATTTTCGCGAGACCTATCAGACGCTTGCAAAGAACGGCAGCGCAAAGATCGTGCGCGACGTCGAGATGCTGGCGAAGGGCGTCAACTATCTGCTCGCCAACGACGACATGCGTCGCTCGATGATCGATGCCGGCCTTGAAACCGTGCAAGAGATGCGCGGTGCTCTGTCGGCGACGATGAAGGGGCTCGAACCTTACATCAATCCGCTCATCGTCAAAGCGCGCCTCAATCCGCCGACCGAAAGCTGACACAAGCAGGAGACGATCCCTCATCATGACCGAATCCAAAGCCATCGCCGGCATCCTCTTCGACAAGGATGGAACCCTGCTCGACTACGCAAAGAGCTGGGTGCCGGTGAACTATGAGCTGGCACGGATTGCGGCCAAGGGTGACGAGACGCTGGCCCGCACGCTGCTTGCGGCCGGCGGCATGGATGCCGATACCGGCCATGTCCTGCCCGACAGCCTGCTTGCAGCCGGCAACACGGTCGAGATCGCGACCGGCTTCGTGGGCGCCGGCGCACCCTTCACGGTGGAGGATCTCACCACCCTGTTCGACAGCCTGTTTGCACGCTCGGCGGAGTATGCGGTCCCGGTCACCGATCTCGGCACGTTCTTTGCCGGCCTCCACGCCAAGGGCTATCGCCTTGGCGTTGCCTCCAGCGACAACGAGAAGTCGATCCGTGAGACCGCCAAGCGCTTCGGTTTTGATGGTTACCTGCATTATGTGGCCGGCTATGACAGCGGCTACGGCGTCAAGCCGGAGCCGGGCATGGTGCTTGGCTTCTGTGCTGCAACGGGCCTTGAGCCGCAACAGGTCGTTGTCGTCGGGGACAACAATCACGACATGCACATGGGCCGCAGTGCCGGCGTCGGCATGACGGTCGCGGTGCTGACGGGGACCGGTTCGCGCCAGTCGCTCGCTGCAGCCTCGGATCATTGCCTCGCCGACATCACCGAACTTGAGGCCGTCCTCTAGAGCGCCGTGCGTTCAGATGAACGCACCAAGGATGCTCTAGTCGCAAATCCGGGAAAAGCGTGAAGTGGTTGCCTGTCGGCATGCCATTCTGCCGTGCGGTTTCCGACCCAAGCGGCTGCAGTCGTATCCATAGCTTGCGTTTTTTCACATTCTGACGTTTTTTGGGCGATCCGTCGGCTTCCGGCGGCAAGAAGCACATGTGTCCTCCCGGAGAGGGGGGACGATACCGGCTGGGGCACGGAACGAAGATGGTATCGGAAGCGCCACCATTCTGGTGGACAAAGGCGGATTGGCGTGCTCGCGCGTTGTGGCCGTTTTCATGGGTCTATGGCCGGATTGCCGGTCTGCGCATGGACCGCGCCCACCGCGCATCGGTTCCCGTGCCGGTCATCTGCATCGGCAATTTCACCGTCGGCGGTGCCGGCAAGACCCCGACGGCGATCGCGCTTGCCCGCGTCATCCGCCAGAAAGGGCTGAAGCCCGGGTTCTTGAGCCGCGGTTACGGCGGCTCGCTCGACGTGACGACCGTCGTCGACCCGGAGCATCATCGCGCGCGCGACGTCGGCGATGAACCCTTGCTGCTGGCGCGCGAGGCGTTGACCGTCGTCTGCCGCCGCCGTGTCGACGGCGCCCGCCGCCTGGTGAAGGAAGGCGTCGATATCATCATCATGGACGATGGCTTCCAGAGCGCACGGCTCGCCTTCGACTTTGCACTTTTGGTCATCGACTCGCGCCGTGGCATCGGCAACGGTTATCTAGTGCCGGCGGGGCCGGTGCGGGCGCCGCTGCCCAACCAGTTGCGCCACGCAACGGCACTGCTGAAGATCGGCGGCGGCACGGAGGCCGACGCCCTGATCCGCCGCGCAGCCCGTGCCGGAAAGCAGATCTACGAGGCCGAAGTGGTGAGGCTCGATGATGGATCGCTAAAAGGCGTCAAGGTCCTTGCCTGGGCCGGTATCGCCGATCCGGAGAAATTCTACCGCACGGTGCGCGAGACCGGTGCCCTCGTCGAGGAAACCCGCAGTTTTCCGGATCATCATCATTTTTCCGACGACGAGATCGCCGACCTGCTCGATCGAGCGGCGGCTCTCGGCTGCACGCTTGTCACGACCGCCAAGGACATGGTCCGGCTCGAGCCCGGTCATGGCCGCGCCGCCGAACTGGCCTCTGCAAGCCGGGTGATCGAAATCGACGTGCGTTTCGACGATCCCATGGCGCCGTCAAAAATCATCGAGACGTCGCTTGCTGCCGCGCGCGCCCGCAAGCTGCGCGAAGGCATGAGCAAGTAACGGCTCTTCGTGCCAGCAGAAAAGATCTGAGGGAGGCGCCTTAGCGGCGCTGGTTCGGCAGGGCGCCGGCGCGCTTCTCCGCCTCGAGCGACGCTTCCGCGTCGACATACGGCTCCTGCCGGGCGACGCTCCAGTAACGCAGCTCGTCGACGGGAATGGTCTTGCCGGTCATCGCGCAGATCACATGCGAGCCGGCGAGAATGATCTGAAAGTCGCCGTCGAGATAACGGATCTTCGCCTCGCGCGACGTGCTTCCTTCAAACCGGTTCATCATGTTCGTTGCCTATAGGTCTTGTGGTCTGTTCTCTGGTCTAGCTTGCCATCCGGCAAAATGCCAGCCGCTTTTCATAGCCGCTGGCGGGATCAGCTTCGTCCGAACAGCCGTTCAATATCGGAAAGCTTGAGCTCGATATAGGTCGGCCGCCCATGGTTGCATTGGCCGGAACCGGGCGTCGCCTCCATCTGCCGCAGCAAAGCGTTCATTTCCTCGGTACGCATGCGTCGGCCGGAGCGCACCGATCCATGGCAGGCCATCGTCGCTGCAAGATACTCCAGCCGGCTTGTGAGGCCGTTGGCAGTGTCCCATTCGGCAAGCTCGTCGGCAAGCTGGCGCACCAGGCCGACGGCGTCCATTTCGCCGAGCATGGCGGGCGTCTCGCGCACGGCGATCGCGCCCGGGCCGAAGCGCTCGATGGCAAGGCCGAGGCGGGCGAACTCCGCCACGTGCGCCATCAACCGGTCGCAGTCGTCTTCGGCCAGATCGACGATTTCCGGGATCAGGAGAGCCTGCGCCGCGACGGGCCGCGAATGCAGCGCCGTGCGCATCGCCTCGAACACCAGCCGCTCATGGGCGGCATGCTGGTCGACGATGACGAGGCCGTCATTGGTCTGGGCGACGATATAGTTCTCATGGAGCTGCGCGCGCACCGCGCCGAGCGGGAAGGATGCTGGCGCCGGCGCATCCTGGTGCGATACCGGTATCTCACGCTCGATCGGGGCCGCCGTGCGTGCCGATGGCGTCGAAAAGGCGGTGAAGCTTGCCTGCGGCGCTTCCGCAAGGCCGCGCAGCATGGCGTCGAACTGTGTCGGCCGAGAAGGGGATGTTTCGGGAGTCCAGGGCTGCGGGCGGTAGGATCCGGAGCGGAAGGCTTGCATCATGCCGCGCGCCCCGGTGGTTGCCGCGCGGTCGCCGTCGCGCGTCAATGCCTCGCGGATCGCGCCGATGATGAGACCTCGGATGAGGCCCGGGTCGCGGAAGCGCACATCGGACTTCGCCGGGTGCACGTTGACGTCGACCAGCGCCGGGTCGAGCGTGATCGACAACACCGCGACGGGATAGCGGCCGCTCGGGATCGTCTCGGAATAGGCTGCGCGGATCGCCGACAGCAACAGCTTGTCCTGGACCGGGCGGCCGTTGACGAAGACATATTGCTGCAGCGAGTTGCCGCGATTGTAGGTCGGCACGCCGGCAAAGCCGGTGAGCCCGACATCTTCGCGTGTCGCATCGATTTCGATGGCGTTGTCGCGGAAATCCTTGCCGAGCACCTGGGCCATGCGTGCCAGGCGATCGTCGCCGGTCGCCGGGAATTCGAGCGTCGAGCGGTCGCTGCCGGACAGCACGAAGCGGACGGCCGGGAAGGCGATCGCCATGCGGCGCACGATCTCGGAGATCGCGGCTGCTTCCGCCTTCTCGGACTTCATGAACTTCAACCGCGCCGGCGTCGCGAAGAAGAGGTCGCGAACCTCGACGACCGTGCCGGTGTTGGCGGGCGACGGGCGAACCGGATCGGTCTTGCCGCCGGTGACGGTGATGACGGCGCCTTCGCTGGCGCCGGCCGTGCGCGTGGTGATCGAGAGGCGAGCGACCGAGCCGATCGAAGGCAGCGCCTCACCACGGAAGCCGAGCGTGCGGATGTCGAACAGGCTGTGGTCGAGCTTCGACGTGCAGTGCCGGCGCACTGCCAGTTCGAGATCGTTGGGCGTCATGCCCGAGCCATTGTCGGTCACGCGCAGAAGCGTCTTGCCGCCGCCGGCGGTTGCGATTTCGATGCGCGTGGCACCGGCGTCGAGCGCGTTCTCGATCAGCTCCTTGGCGGCGCTGGCGGGGCGTTCGATGACTTCGCCGGCGGCGATCTGATTGATGAGGGTTTCTGAAAGCTGCTTGATGGCCATGTCCCATTTTCCCGGATTCGCTTGGGAAACGGAAGGGGAAATGGCGGCTCGTCCCCGGCCTCGAATCCAAGTGGCCGGCGACCCGGAAAAATGAGCGAGGAGTTTAATCGCCCCTTAACACTCTGCTGCGATTTTCCACAACAACCTGAATGATCACGGGTTTTGTCTTTTGAGCATTGCGGCGTAGCTGGACGCCGTACTCCCGCCGCTCGAAGAGACGCCTGCCAAGGCCTTCCCAGCATGTCCCGAAATGAAACCGCCGCTGCAGCATCGCGCGTCTTATCAGGCGCGCCGAGGTCGCTGTAGCACTGTGAATGGCTGCATGTTTCGCAAATCGGAGACGATTGAAACGTGCAGTAGGCGAGTGAGGACAGCGCAATGAGCGATGGGGCGTCGAACGGCGCGGACATCAACCGGATCATTCTGGAGTCGAGTTGCGACGCACTCGGCATCGCTGTGCTTGTCTGCAGTCGGGACGACACCATTCTCTTTGCCAGCCGCACGATGCTGCAATTCTTCCCGGTGCCTTCGGAAATCCTGATGCCCGGCACGCGCCTTCGAGACTTTCTCGGCGCAGTCTATGACACCGGCGTTCGCCCCGGCACCGTTCCCGAAAGCAGCCGCCGCCGCACCAACCGCGAGGACTGGATCGCCGAACACATGGCGTTGCACTGGCGCGAGCGTTACGAAAGCGTCGAACGCGCCGGCCGTACCCGCTGGGTTTCGATGCGCAAGCGTCGGCTGTCGAGCGGTATCGGCATCCTGTCGATCAGCGACGTTTCCGATCAGAAGAAGCGCGACGAGCAGCTTCAGACGGATCTGGAGCGCGTCGAGTTGACCGAACAGATCCTCGACGCCCAGCCCAACCCGATCTGCGTCAAGGACCGCAATCTCAACTATATCGCCGTCAACAGGGCCTTCTGCTTGATCCATGATCTGCCGCAGGATGCCATTCTCGGCCGTTCCGCCTGGGATCTGGTCGAAAGCGAGCTTGCTGAACGTTTCGAGCAGTCCGACCGTATGGTGCTCGAGACCGGCAAGCCATACTCGCAGGCCGAGCACATCGTGCGCGCAGACGGCAGCGATCTTTGGGTGCTCACGCGCAAGTACCGCGTCGGCATGCCCGGCCGTCATTTCGTCGTTACCTGCATGAACGACGTGACCGATATCGCCGACTTGCATCAGAGTAGCGATGAAGCTCCAGCCGAGGTCGGCCTGCAGATCCGCGATTACAGCATCTTCGCTGCGGCGCAGAACTTCTACGACCCCTTCCGGGCGCTGAACGTCCAGCAGCTTGTGGAAGCGGGGTCGATGATCGAGACCTTGCCCGCCCGCGGCCTCCGTGTTCTGGTCGCCACCGCCGACCGGGCGATGGAGGGCCGGCTCGTCGCGCGCCTGCGCGGTTCCGGGCTCGATGCCTGCGCCGTTCGCGATGCGGGCGAGCTTCGTGCCTTCGGACTTGCGGTCGAAGACGCCGGCGTCAAGCTCGATGTCCTGCTGCTCGACCTGGCGTTTTCCGAGAGACAGCAGGTCGTTTCGGCCTGGCGTCACTGCCCGATCCTGCCGCTGTCGGCGCAGCAGGACGGTGCTGCGGTACTGGCCGAAGTGTTTCGCGTCTGCTCCGAGCGGACAACGACGTCCGCGACGCTACAGCCGGATTGGTCGCTGTCGTTTGAAGGCGAGGGGATCGCCGCACCGCCGCCGGCGCCCCAGGTCGACGTGCTCGTTGCCGAAGACAATCAGATCAACCAGTTCGTGTTCACGCAGATCCTGGAGGGGCTCGGCGTCTCGCATCGGATCGCCGCCAATGGCCGCGAGGCCGTCGAGCTCTGGCACGAGCTGCAACCGGCCCTGGTGCTGATGGACGTATCGATGCCGATCATGAACGGCTTCGATGCGACGGTTGCCATAAGGTCGGCAGAGAACAGCAGAGGACAGAAAACGCCGATCATCGGTGTTACCGCGCAGGCGCTGGATATCGACCTGCAGCAGTGCAAGGCATCGGGCATGGACGACCATATCATGAAGCCCGTGAGCCCGGACATGATCGAGGCGGTCTTAAGAAAATTCATGCCGGCGAAGGCGATGCGAACGGCAGGTTGAAAGAAAGACGTGTCAACTCGCTAGAATTGGGGAGGCTAATGGCAGATTTAGGAGCAAAGCGATATCGGATTGTTAACCGCCGATTGCGATCGTCTGCACCGAATTGCCGTTAAAGTGTAGAGCCTCGCCCGAATGCATTGCGCCCATCCCGTTGCTCATGTCCGGACCGTGTCGGAACGACATTGCCGGTTCGCGCCGTGGCGTGCGTTTTCGCCGGCAGCCGAGCGTCGGCCGTATTCTCCTGATCCGGTCGCGGAGACGCGGCAATGACGGCTGTTGAGACGCCATATCACCGCATCGGCCTCGAGATGCCCGCCATGACCGGCAACATTGATCTGTTGACGGGGCTCGGCAATTCGCGCTGCCTGCGCCAGACTGTGCTTGAACTCGCCAGGGAGCGCGCCAGCGACCCCGCGCCCTTCACCATCGGCCTTGCCAATATCGACGGCTTCAAGCCGATCAATGACCTGTTCGGGCCGGCGGCCGGTGACGAGATTCTCTGCCAGGTGGCCTACCGCCTGAAAGCCTGCGCGCCCGAGGGGGCGACGATCACCCGTTCGGAAAGTGACGAATTTGCCTTTGTCCTGCCGCTCGTCTTCGAGCGCAAGGGTGCAGAGAAGGTCGGGCAGATGTTGAAGGAGGTGCTGTCGGCGCCCTTCGATCTCGGCGACCGCCATGTGCGACTGTCCGCGTCCTTCGGGTTTGCTGTCTACCCCTTTGCCGGCGAGGTGTTCGAGGATCTGCTGAAGAGCGCCGATACGGCGCTGTATCGCTCGAAGCGTCGCGGCCGCGGCCAGATCACCGTCTATTCGCAGGAAATCGCCCAGGAGATGAAGCGCGCGACGCAGCTCGAGCAGGCGCTGCGCAATGCCATCATCGCCAACGAAGTCGATGTGCATTTCCAGCCGATCGTCGATCTGCGCAATGATGCAGTCGTCGGTTTCGAAGCCCTGGCGCGCTGGTGCGATGCCGATCTCGGCTATGTTTCGCCGGCTGTTTTCGTGCCGCTGGCCGAGGAGCGTGGCTTTATCGAGCAGCTGGCCGAAGTGCTGTTGCGCAAGGCGGCGCATGCGGCGCTCTCCTGGCCGAAAGAGCTCTTCCTGTCCTTCAACCTTTCCTCGGCGCAACTGATGGATCCGGCGACCAGCCATCGGTTGCTGTCGATCATTCATCAGATTGGTCTCGATCCCAGGCGCTTGGAACTGGAGATCACTGAGACGGCTGTCATGGCCGATGCCGATATCGCCCAGAAGATCGTTGCGGAACTGCGTGCCGCTGGCGTGCGCGTTTCGCTCGACGACTTCGGCACCGGACAGTCGAGCCTGGGGCGCCTGCGCGATTTTTCCTTCGACAAGGTCAAGATCGATCGCGCCTTCGTCTCGCGCATTTCCGCCGATCGTGCTTCCGAGCATATCATCAAGGCGATCGTTTCGATGTGTGAGGGCCTCGAACTGGAGGTCGTCGCCGAGGGTATCGAGGACTTTTCCGAGGCCCTGAAACTCAAGGCGCTCGGTTGCGGCCTCGGGCAGGGCTATTTCTATGGAAAGCCGGCCGATGCCGTGGCAACGATGCGATATCTTTCCGACCGCTATAGCGGCGTTTCGGCCCAGGCCTGAAGGCCTGATCCGGTCTATTCGCCGGTGGCCGGTAGCGCCACGCGGTCCCGCCGCCCTTCTTCCAGCAGCCAGTCGCGGACCCGTTTTGCCTGGGCGTTGAGTTCGCGTGACCGCGGCCAGACGACATAAAAGGCAAGACCGGTCTTGAGCACGTGTCCGGTGACCGGAACCAGGGCGCCGGAGCGGATCTGCGGGTTGATCAGGTGTTCCCAGCCGAGCGCCACGCCTTCTCCCGCGAGCACCGCCTGAATGACCAGAACATAATCGTTGATCGTCAGGCGGCGTGCCTGCTTGGGGTAGGTGAGGCCGGCGCTCGCAAACCATTCGGTCCAGTCGCAGGCTCGCCGCACCGGCTCTTCGAGATGGATGAGATTGTGCCGCTGCAGGTCGGCCGCGCTCTTCGGCAGCCCGTGCTCTTCGATATAGGCCGGCGTCGCGACGGCGTTGACGACTTCCTCGGCGAGTTGGGCGGCATGATAGCGTGGCCAGTGCCCGGGGTCTCCACCGCGGATGCCGAGCGGGATCGGTTCCTCCTCGAGATCGAGATCGCGCACGCTGGTCTGGATGCGAAGGTCGATCTCCGGCAGATCCTCGCGCATACGGTTGAGGCGCGGCAGCATCCACATCGAGGCAAAAGCGGTAGACGCTGCAAGCGTCACATTGGTCTCGCGACCCTTGGCGCGAATGTCCTCGGCCGACTTCTGGATGCGCGACAGACCGACCGACACATCGGCATGAAATTTCTCGCCTGCCTCCGTCAGTTCCACAGCCCGATGCACGCGATGGAACAGCGGCACGCCCAGCTGCTCTTCCAGGCCACGGATGGCGTAGGAGACTGCCGCCTGGGTCATGCCGAGCTCGTTTGCGGCACGGGTGAAGTTCTGGTGGCGGCCGGCGGCCTCGAAGACGATGAGGTTTGCGGCGGAGGGAAGCAGGCGGCGCAGGTTTTCCATAAACCATACTTATCGCATGGCTCGATTTTTTCCAGCGTTACAATGGAGTTTTTCGCCAATAGCATCATCTCAGGTGATGGGAGGATGTGAGGATGGATACGGCACTGGCAACAGGCGAGGCGGCACCGAGAAGGACGCGGGGCTCAAGGCCGCACCGGCGCGAGGGTGCTGGCCGAGGCCTCGGCGTTCCCTATATCATCAGAAACATCCCGACCTACGATATCCTTGGGGAAGAGAGCCTCCTGCGTATCGAGGCGGTCGCCGATCGTATCCTTGCCGAGGTGGGCATCGAGTTTCGCGACGACCCTGAAGCGATCGACCATTGGAAGCGGGCCGGCGCCAAGATCGACGGCGTGCGCGTAACCTTCGAGCCCGGTATGCTCAAGGAAATCGTCGCCTCGGCACCAAGGCAGTTCACCCAGCACGCCCGCAATCCCGCCCGCAATGTCGAGATCGGCGGCAACAACGTCGTGTTCTCGCCGGCCTATGGTTCTCCCTTCGTCATGGATCTCGACAAGGGCCGGCGCTACGGCACGATCGAGGACTTCCGGAATCTGATCAAGCTGGCGCAGTCGAGCCCGTGGCTGCACCATTCCGGCGGCACGATTTGCGAACCGGTCGATGTGCCGGTCAACAAGCGCCACCTCGACATGGTCTACAGCCATATCAAGTATTCGGATCGCGCCTTCATGGGGTCGATTACCGCCGAAGACCGGGCGGAGGACTCGATCAATATGGCGCGTATCCTCTTCGGTCACGATTTCGTCGATCGCAACTGCGTCATCCTCGGCAACGTCAACGTCAACTCGCCGCTGGTCTGGGACGGGACGATGACGAAGTCGCTGCGCGCCTATGCGCGGGCGAACCAGGCGGCGGTGATCGTGCCCTTCATTCTCGGCGGCGCAATGGGGCCGGTAACCAATGCCGGTGCGATCGCCCAATCCTATGCCGAGACGCTCGCCGGCTGCGCGCTGACCCAGCTTGAACGCAAGGGCGCGCCTGTCATCTTTGGCAACTTCCTGTCGTCCATGTCGCTGCGTTCGGGTTCACCGACCTTCGGCACGCCGGAGCCGGCAATCGGCAGCATGGTCGTCGGCCAGCTCGCGCGCCGGCTTGGTCTGCCACTGCGCTGCGCCGGTAATTTTTCCAACTCCAAGCTGCCGGATGCTCAGGCGATGCAGGAAGGCGCGATGTCGATGCTGTCTGCAGTCCATTGCGGCGCCAATTTCATCCTGCATTCGGCAGGCTTTGTCGACGGTCTGCTCGCCATGTCCTACGAGAAGTTCGTTATGGACACCGACTTCTGCGGCGCCCTGCATTCCTATCTCGCCGGCGTCGTCGTCGACGACAATACGCTGGCGATGGACGCCTTCCTGCAGGTGGGGCCGGGCAGCCACTTCCTTGGCTGCGACCACACGATGCGCAACTACCAGACCGCATTCTGGGATTCTGCCCTATCCGACAACGAACCGTTCGAAAAATGGGTCGAGGAGGGCGAAACGGACATGGCAACCCGCGCCAACCGTGCCTGGAAGAAGACGCTTGCCGAATACGAAGCGCCGCCGCTGGATGTGGCGCTCGACGAGGCGTTGATCGATTATGTCACACGCCGCAAGGAGAGCATGGCGGATGCCTGGTATTGACGAAACCGGCATGCTCGGGCGCCTTTCAAGGAACAGGAAATGACATCGTCGAAAGACCCGTTGATCCAGCCTTACCGCTCAAGCATCTGACGCTCAAGAACCGGATTATATCGACGGCCTACGAGCCAGCCTATTCCGAAGACGGCATGCCGATGGATCGCTACCGGCTCGTCTGAACGAAACGAAGCGGCGGCGCAAAGCACCGCCGCCCGTTGGAAGGCGTACTGAACAGCTTAAGTGCAATTCCAGAGAAAGTGTGAAGCGGCTTTCCGGCCGGAATTGCGGCACTCAAAGTTACTGCTGCGGCTGTTCGGTACCCTGCTGCATCGGCTGCGCCGGTGCAGTGGTCGTGGTCGAAGAGGTCGTCGAGGTGTCAACCGGCTGGTTGGCGTTCTGCTCGGCCACCTGCT
The DNA here is from genome assembly GCF_028993555.1 of Ensifer adhaerens. Lineage (NCBI taxonomy): Bacteria > Pseudomonadati > Pseudomonadota > Alphaproteobacteria > Hyphomicrobiales > Rhizobiaceae > Ensifer > Ensifer adhaerens. The sequence continues at coordinate 492,965 of NZ_CP118610.1, forward strand.
GCGCCTTTGTCTTGAATTCCGGCGCTGCCTTCAGCGTGTCGGCGGTTTCCGTTGTCGTCAGCTTCAGGTCGTCGGTATTCGGCTGCTCGGCGATCGCGATGCGGTCAAAGGGGACCGCCACGTCCTTTTCGCCCATGCCCAGGAAGCCGCCGACGCCGATCACGGCCGCTTCAACGCCACCGTCCTTCTTCATGATCAGGTCGTTGATCTTGCCGATGCTTTCATCGCCGGCATTGTAGACACTCTGGCCGATATAGGTGCTCGCGGCGATCTGATCGCTCTCCTGTTCGGTCAGGTACGTGCCGCTGGCCGTGGCGACATCCCCGGGCGCTTCCTCGGTAATCGGTGCCTTCGTCTGGGCCTGGTCTGCCGGTGCTTCGCTACCTGGAACCGGCTGCATCGTTTGCGGCTGATCCATCGGCTTGGTCGCATCCTGCGCAAAGGAAACCGGGGCGACAGCAAGACCAGCGAAAAGGGCGCCGGCCGCGACGGTGGTTACAAGTTTCTTGGTCATGTCAAACTGCCTTTCCTTGATGTTTCGATCAAGGCACGGCCCTGGCGCTGTCGCCAGATCCACCGCACCGGTGATATGACGTCAACGCCCAGACGCCAAAACGGTTCCGGAAAAAACAGTCAAAGCATCACGGGTAAGGCGAAAATAGCGTCAAACCTCCCATGTTCCTTGGATCCTAGTGGCAGATTCCCCGATATTTCACAGGAGCGTTGATCTTATACTCTGCAACATCGGTATTTTAGAAGATGATAATCTTCTATTGTTCGTTGACGGATTCTTGATTGTTCTTGGCGATACTTCGGAATAGACGGGGTGAAGAGCGCAGCTGCTTCGTCCTGCTATCCTGGACGACATCACCATGTTTCTGCCGCGGCGCTTCCTTTCGGTTTCCCTCCTGTCTGTGCTGGCGATGGCCGCTCTGGTTTCGATCGAGCGCAACCTTTTCGGCGCGCCCTATTTTTCCGAGCGTGCGCCTCAGGTCCAACCCTATAATCTCTGGCATGCCTGGGTCGCGCTCAGCCTGTCGCTCGCCGCGGTTCAGGGGTTCACCCGCGACGTCTCCAGGCTCGGAGAGCCGGTGCTTCGGATGGCCTCGCCTCGCGAGCTGTCGACCTGCGTGGCGACGTGGATGTTTGCGACGCTCGTGGCGCTGGTGTTCGCTATCGATCCGAAGGCCTTCAGTGCCCTGGCGCGGGAGGACGGCCTGGTCGAGTGGTCGTCCGCTCTCCTGATCTTCGTCGCCTGCGGGTTCCTTGCGGCAGCAGCCACGGGCCAGCTTCGCGCCGCCCTCGCCGGGGGAGAGCGCCTCGCGTGGATCGCCGCCAGCGCCGCGGCGCTTCTGAGCGCGGGCTTCTTCGTGATCGGTATGGAAGAAATATCCTGGATGCAGCGCGTGTTCGGCATCGTCACGCCGGAGGGGTTGTTGGCCATCAACAACCAGCAGGAATTGAACCTGCACAACATCTCCACCGGCCTTTCCGAGTTGCTTTACTACACCGGCAGTTTCGTGCTGCTGACACTTGCACCCTTCATCTGGCTCCATCTCCGCAAGGGCGTGAGCTTCGGCCGGCTCGACGCCTTCGCGCCGAGCGTTCTGGTGCTGGTGGCAAGCGCGCCCATGGCTGCGTTCAACAGCGACAACTGGAGCATGCTGCCGACGCAGATGATGGTGATGATGACCGTGATCATCCTGCTGGTAATCGCGGACATCGCATTGAAGGCCGGCCACTGGCGCGAGTTCATCGTGCTGACGGTCGGTGCCGTTCTGATCGTTGCGATCCAGGAGCTGTTCATCCTGCAGGCGTCGCAGTTCGTGCGGCTCTGGGATCCGACCGAGTACAAGGAGTTCTTCATCGCCCTTGGTCTTGCGATTTACGGCTTTCAGACCTGGTCGCGTCTGCGCTCGTCCGTGGCGGCATCGTCTGCAAGAGCCGCCCTCAGCGCCCGTCCACTCGCCGGATAAAGATACCCCGCCGGAGCGGCGGGGTATCTGACCAATCGCTCTTTTGACACGTCGTCGTCAGTGGCTTTCGCGCAGGACCTCGCTGCCGCTGCCGCCGACGAGGAAATCCAGGTCCGCGCCCTTGTCGGCCTGCAGCACCGTGTCCTGGTAGAGCTTGTAGTAACCGCGGGTCCATTTCTGCGGCGGCGCCTGCCAGGCTGCCATGCGCGAAGCAAACTCGTCCTCGCTGATCATCAGGTTGAGCTCGCCCTTCATCGCGTCGAGGCGGATGCGATCGCCGGTCTTGACGATGGCGAGCGGTCCGCCGGCGTTCGATTCCGGGCTGACATGCAGGACAACGGTGCCGAAAGCGGTACCGGACATGCGGGCGTCCGAAACGCGCACCATGTCGCGCACGCCTTTTTCCACCAGCCGCCGCGGGATCGGCATGTTGCCGACCTCGGCCATGCCCGGGTAGCCCTTCGGTCCGCAGCCCTTGAGCACCAGAATGGTGTCCTCGGTCACCGGCAGGTCCGGGTCGTCGATCTTTGCCTTCAGCTCCTCGATCGTTTCGAAGACATAGGCTGGCCCTTCATGAACGAGCAGATGCTCGCTCGCCGCCGATGGCTTGATGACGGCGCCGTTCGGCGCAAGGTTTCCCTTGAGCACGCGAATGCCGGCTGCGGCCCTGAGCGGATTGTCGAGCGGGCGGATGACGTCGTCGTTATAGACCTCGGCATCTTCCCAGTACTTGCTGATCGGCACGCCGAAGACCGTCGGTGCATCGGCATGCAACAGATGCTGGATGCGGTTCATCACCGCCGGCAGGCCACCGGCATAGGCAAGGTCTTCGATCAGATACTTGCCCGACGGCATGCAGTTGACGATGCACGGCACCTGGCCGCCGACCCTGTCGAAGTCCTCGAGACAGAGATCGACGCCGGCACGGCCGGCAATCGCCAGCATGTGGACGACCGCATTGGTCGAGCCGCCGACGGCGGCATTGGCGATGATGCCGTTCTCGAAGTTCTTCTTCGTCAGCACCTTCGACAGGCGCAGGTCTTCATGCACCATCTCGACGATGCGTTTTCCGGTCATGTGCGACAGCGCCATGCGGCGGGCGTCAACGGCGGGAAGTGCGGCATTGGTCGGAAGCGACAGGCCCATCGCCTCGACGATCGAGGCCATGGTGGTGGCCGTGCCCATGGTCATGCACACGCCCGGCGAGCGCGACATGCCGCTTTCGGCCGCCATGAATTCCTGCATGCTCATATCCCCGGCGCGCACGGCTTCGGAGAATTTCCAGACATCCGTGCCTGAACCGATGTCCTTGCCCTTCCACTTGCCGTTCAGCATCGGGCCGGAGGAGACGACGATCGTCGGCAGGTCGACGGAGGCAGCACCCATCAACTGGCCGGGGGTTGTCTTGTCGCAGCCGCCAAGCAGCACCACGCCGTCGATGCCATAGGCGCGGATCGCCTCTTCGACATCCATGGCGAGCAGATTGCGGAACAGCATCGCGGTCGGACGCATCTGCGTCTCGCCGAGCGAGGAGACCGGGAACTCGACCGGAAAACCGCCGGCCTCCCAGACACCGCGCTTCACGCCTTCGGCAAGGATGCGAAGGTGGCTGTTGCACGGCGTCAGTTCCGACCAGGTGTTGCAGATGCCGATAATCGGACGGCCGTCGAAGACGTGGTCCGGAAATCCCTGGTTCTTCATCCAGGAGCGATGGATAAACCCGTCCTTGTCGGTGCCGCCGTACCAGTGACGGCTGCGCAATTCTTTCTTCTTGTCGCTCATGCGAGCTTCCTCCTCACCATGCGATGAAACGCGTGGCCGAATTGTATGACTTTTTATTGGCGCTTCGCCAAGTGGTTAGTCGAGCGCTTCCGCTCAGAGGCGGAATGACGGTTCAAACCGGCCCTTGACGGTGATACCGAGATCGAAGGTCTTTCCGGCATGCGGATCGGCCGCACGCGCTGCATCGTCCAGGTCTTGCCAGGCGGACGTCACCAGTATGCGGTCGGCCTTGAGCCCGATGAAGGCGGTGCAGCTCGGCTGCGTTGTCGGCATCGCGTAGCGCGCGATCCGCCCACCGTCGGGCCTGTAGACGTCGACCGTGCCGCTGCCCCAGCGGGCGTTCCAGATCAGGCCATCGGCATCGCACACGGAGCCGTCGATGCCGCCTTTTTCGCCACTGCTGTCGACCAGCAGGCTGGGCTCACCCTTCGGCAGCCCGGTTTCGACATCGATTTCGACACGCATCAGGTGGTTGATGTCGGTGTCGACGAAATAGGCGACGGTTCCGTCCGGCGAAAAACAGATGCTGTTGGGAATGGTGATTGCGTCGTAGAGCTTCGTCACCTTCGTGCCAGCGACGTGATAGATCGCGCCGGCACCCTTCTCGGCGCTGCGGCCCATGGTGCCGATCCAAAGCGAACCGGACGCATGGACGCGGCCGTCGTTCGAGCGATTGCCGGGCTTGTCCTCAAGCGTGGTCACGAGGCTGAAGGCGCCCGTTTGCGTATCCCTGAGGAAAAGCCCCTGGTCGGACGCGATCAGTTGCCGCGACGGATCGATGACGGCAAGCACGCTGCCGAGGAATGGCAGGGTGTGTACGGCCTTGCGGCCGGTTTCGAGGTGCAGCTCATGCAGTTCCTGGCCCTTGATATTGAACCACCAGGCGGTGCCGGTGGCCGGGTCGTAGGTCGGGCCTTCCCCGAGGATCGAGGGCGATTCGCAAAGGATGCTGCCGGAAAAGGGAATGGTATCGCTCATCAGCGTGCTCCATAGACGGCGTCGTAGGCCTTGATCGTTGCGACGGCGCGTTCGCGAACTTCGGCGGCGGACATGCCCGGCTTGTAAAGGCTCGAGCCGAGACCGAAGCTGCGGATGCCGGCCTTGGCGTAGTCGCCGAAGTTGGCATCGGAAACGCCACCGACGGCGGCAATCTCGAGGTCGGGCGGCAGGATGGCGCGGATCGCGGTAATGCCCGATGGCCCGAGCACGCTCGCCGGGAAGAACTTGAGGCCGGTCGCACCCGCGGCGGCGGCCGAAAGCGCCTCGGTCGGGGTGAGCACGCCGGGCATGGTGACCATGCCCTTCTTCGCCGCAAGGGAAATCACCGCGGGCTCGACGTTCGGGCTGACCATCAGCCGCCCACCGACATCCGAGAGCTGCTCGACCTGTGCAGTCGTCAGCACCGTGCCCGCGCCGATCAGGCAGTTTTCCGGCGCCATTTTCACCGCGGTCTCGATCGAGCGGAACGGATCGGGCGAGTTCAGCGGGATCTCGATCGCGGTGAAGCCGGTTTCGATCAGCGCGCCGACGACGCCTTCGGTTTCCTCGGGCCTGAGGCCACGCAGGATGGCGATCAGCGGATAAGTCATCGACGGAAAGGGGATGCGGTTCATGAGCTTGTCTTTCGTTCAGAGAGGCCAGATCGCCTGGGCGGCGGTCGAGAGGCCGGCGCGGACCGCCGTGTCGGCATCGACGACCCTGAGCGGGCAGTCGAGGCTTTCGAGCGCGGCTTGATAAAGCGTACCAAGTGAACCGGAGGCCACGAGGCAGATACTGTCGATCGTCTTGGCTGAAGCCAGCGCGCCGGCAATCTCAAGGCCGATCAACGTGCCCGACAGCAACGCCTTGGCGTCGGTCGCATTCGCACCATGCAAAAGTTGTCCGGCGCGTGCGCCGAAGATCAAGCTGGTCCCCAGGGCAGGATTGGTGCGTGCTTCGGCGACAGCCGCAGCGAAGGCAGGGTGATCACCGGAAAAAACATGGGCATCTGCGATCGAGTGGCTGAGGATCGAATGTTTCGAGATCACGTCGAACAATTCGCCGGTCATGAAGGTGGAGAAGCCGCTGACTGCGCCATCTTCGAGCCGCACCCATTTGCTGTGTGTTCCCGGCATGCAGACGAGGTGCCGGCCGGGGCCGAGGTCGCTGGCGGCGCCGAGCAATTGCGTTTCCTCGCCGCGCATGACGTCTGGACGCCGCCTGTCGCGTTGCGCGAGGCCCGGGAGGATGCGGATGTCGCGGTCGAGATCCGGCACCGCCACCGCATGGGAGGCGATGTCGGCAAGGGCCGCAGGCGTATCCAGATAACCGGCCTCGACCCACCCCTGCTTTGCGCCTGCCATGCCGCAGATGATCGCAGGCAGATGGCTGGGCGCGTCGACGGCGGCTAGGTGCCGTTCCAGGATCGTGTGAAAACCGGCCTTGTTGGCGGTCGTCATGCCTTCGCCGCTGCGGCGTTCGGCAAGCACCGAGCCATCCTCGCCGATGATCCACAGCCGGAAACTCGTGGTTCCCCAGTCGACCGCGGCATAATAGGCTGCCGTCATCAAAGTGCGCCTCCATCGATGATCATTGTTTGCGCCGTCATGCCACAAGAGCAATCCGACGTGAGGTAAAGGCAGGGTCCGACGAGATCGTCGGCAGTCAGGCTGCGTTTCAGGCACTGCCTTTCCTGCATCTTGGCAATCGCCACGTCGTCCAGCCACAGCCGTTTCTGTCGTTCGGTGACGATCATGCCGGGCAGGATCGCGTTGACACGGATATTGTCGGGTCCGAGCTTGCCGGCGAGCGATTTGGTCAGGCCGACGATGCCGGCCTTCGCCGTGGCATAGGCTGGAATTTCGCCCATGTTGAGCAGGAAGGCGATCGAGGAGAAATTGACGATCGAGCCGCCGCCCGCTTGCCGCATGTGCGGCGCGACCGCCTGGCTCATGAAGAAGAGGTGCCTGAGATTGACCGCCTGGCTCTCGTCCCAGCTCTCTTCAGTCACGGCTTCCAAGCTCTGGCGGTCGTCGCGCGCAGCATTGTTGACGAGCACGTGGATCGCACCGAGCGATGCCACCGCCGATTCCGCCGCATGACGCACCGCGTCGATATCGCGCAGGTCGCCGGCGATGAAATGCGGCTTGTGGCCGGTTTGATCGTCAAACCGCGCGCAGAGCTCGGCGCCTGCCTGCTCATCGATATCGACGAAGGCGACCCGCGCGCCCTGGCGCACGAAGCCCTCGACGAGGGCGGCGCCGATGCCGGAGCCACCGCCCGTGATCAGTACACAGCGGTCGCGCAGATCGTGAAATTGTACACTGGGCGCCGGCATGTCCCGTATTTCCCTCGTGAAAGCCGATTTGACATTATCAACAGTTCCATTATTTGGAACTTGATTTTAGTATGTGGAATTATCGTGTCGAAGCGTCTATCTTGTCAAGATCAGGCGCGCGACGGCGAGGCCATTTGAAGACAAGCGAACGACGATGACGAACGAGATGATGGTGGCCGACGAGGGGCGCGGGGAGACTGGCACCGGCACGCTCGGCAAGGCGATCGCCGTGCTGGAAGCGGTGGTCACGGCAGACGGCCCGCAACGCTTCACCGATATTCTTGCCCGATCCGGACAGCCGCGCGGCACATTGCACCGGTTGCTCAGCCACCTCGTCGAGGAAGGGCTGCTGATCCAGCGCAGGGATCTCTCCTATGAGCCCGGCCTTCGGCTGCTGACGCTTGCCTACCGCTCCTGGTCTGCCAACCGCTTTCGCGACGTTGCCGAACCACACCTGCAGCGCCTGCACGAATTGACCGGAGAGACCGTGCATCTAGGCATCTTGCGCGAAACGGAGATCGTCTATGTCGACAAGGTCGAGAGCCGCCAGACGGTGCGCATGAGCTCGCAGATCGGCAAGGCCTCTCCAGCCTATTGCACCGGCATCGGCAAGGCGGCGCTGTCGTTGCTGGCGCAGCCGGAGTTGGAGCATGTGCTGGCGAGGACCGCGTTTCACCCTTTCACTTCGCACACGCATCGATCGGCGGAAACGCTGCGCGCGGAAGTCGAAGAAATCAGGCGTGACGGCCATGCCTTCGATCGCGAGGAGCATGAGGCGGAGATTCGTTGCGTGGCTGCACCCATCGCTATCCCCGGTAGCGAGCTTGCGGCCGGGATCTCGGTGACGGGGCCGGCTTACAGGGTCAGCATGGAGCAGCTGGTAGCCTGGGCCGCACCTGTGCGCGAAGCGGCCCGGGCGATAGCCGAGGAGGCTGCGATCCGGCTCGGGCCCGGGCGCGGTGGACCTTGAATTCACTTTACGGTAAATTAGAAACATCGACTGGACGCGGCGCGTTAAGCTCGATAGTTTTTAATATATCAGACTCAGGTTCGTGGATGGTCTTAGTCTGGTTCGGTTTTGGTATTTGTAGAATTTTTGACGTAATCTTCATGCGGCGTCAGCGGCCGGCCCGTCCATGGTGCCGGATGTGGAGAAGGGCGGAAGATGATCGATTTCAGCGCGAATTTGTCGTCGTTGACGCTTCCTGATGGGCGGAGCATCAGGGGGCCGATCTGTTGCGAAGAGGACTTTCGGCGAGTGATCGCCCAGGTGGCGGATGCCTATGGCTTCCGCGGCTTTCTGGTGCTTGCGGTTCCGGACACGGGCTGCAGCAGCCTGTCGGCCAATGCGCTGATGACCAATTATCCGACTGCGTTTTTGCAGGGGTATGACAGCGCCGGCCTCATCAGTGGCAGCCCGGTCATCCAGCGCCTGCGCCGCAGCACCATTCCCTTCACCTATGACGCCCATCAACTGGCGCGTCGTCGCTCCGACGGCAAGGGCGATGCGGCCATTTGTGTCTTCGAGCAGGCGAACATGCCGCGCGGCCTCTACCTGCCGGTGGCTGACGCGAGCGGCCATCGCGCGGCCATCGCCTTTGGCGGGGATCGTGCCGTCGTCTCGAACGACGAGTTGCAGGAGCTCAATCTGTGGGCGGGCCTGCTCTACAGCAAGTATATGGAAGTTCGCGACCGCGATCGGCGCGGACCGGGCAGTCTTTCGCGCCGCGAGGTGGAGTGCCTGCGCTGGGCTGCTGCCGGCAAAACCACCAGCGAGATGGCAAAAATCCTGGCGCTGTCCGAGTACACGGTCAACCACTACCTGAACCGCGCGACGCGCAAGCTGGACTCGGTCAACCGCGTCCAGACCGTCGCGAAGGCCATGCGCGCCGGTCTCATCAATTGAGATCGGTGCCGGCCGCGGCTGAAGCGGGCGGCACTGACTGCACCTCGCGAAAGAAATACACAGACTTTTGGGCCGAGGCGGCAGGGAATCTCGATCATCTGTTGGCATTGGCAGGCTGCTCGGTCTATTTGATACTTGATGAATGCCATGGAACGCGCGAATGCAGGATACGATGACGACCGGGATGACTGACGCAGATCTGCCCCGGGGCGGTGATTTCGCGTCCGAGATCGCAAAGCTTGAGACCCAGTTCGATATCATCCGCTATATGCGGAGGGTTACGCAGGTCTTCGGCTTCAAGACCTTTCTGATCTGCTCGATCCCCTCGATCGACGTGGAGCGGCTGGCTGCGAGCACGGTCATTTCCAATATGCCGGCCGAACTGCTGAACAAGTATGATAGCCTGTCGATGCTGCGCTTCAGCACCGGTGTGCGCCGCCTGCGCGAGACGACGACGCCGTTCCAGGTGACGCTCGAAGCCTGGGAAGGCGAGGGCGGCAAGCCGGAGACGGCGGCCGAATACATCGCGATGCTGCGCGAGAACGGCATCTTCCAGGCGAGCTATTTTCCCGTTCATGATGCCGAGGGCGGCCGCGGCGCTGTCATCCTCATGGGCCCGCTGGTCGAATTGCCGATGACGGTGACCATGGAACTGCAGATGATTGCGATCCATGTCTACAATCGCCTCGCCGAGATCGGCTCTGTGTGGAAGAGTAGCGGCGCGGCGCTTTCGGAGCGCGAGATCCAGTGCCTGAGCTGGACGGCGGCCGGAAAGACCAGCGCCGAGATCGCCGGCATCCTCGGGCTCTCCGAGCATACGGTCAATCACTACCTCAATCACGTGACCAAGAAGCTCGACGCTGTGAACCGCACCCAAGCGGTCGTGAAGGCGATGAAGAAGGGCTACATCAGCTAGCTCTCCCGGCATCGAAGCCCGTTCGCCTCTCGTTGTGGTCGCGAAGGCTCTGAGCATCGTCGCGCCTGCGCTTCCATCGCCCTGACATCGCCACTCCTGCTGCCGAATTGCTCCATACTTGGACGATCGAAAGAGAGTTGCTCAGAATCTGAGCAGATGCTCCGACCGGGTCAGGCGCTGAGAAACAATACATCTGCTTGAAATTATTTGATATTTTTGCAGGTTCGGAATCTGGCACGCATCCTGCATTTCAATTGGCATGTCCAGAGGGGACTAAAAAGAAGACAGCGCCCACGAAGGTCGCGATCGAAAGGGCCACTGCCCGCCTCAGGTGATCCCGGATGTACGGACACCGGGGTGGGCGGTGGCTCTTCCTTTTTCCGTTATGTCGCATTGGCGAAGCGCTCCGCCTCGACTATCTAAGGGATAACAAAAGAATGAGAGGGCGCGATGCCGGAAGTCAGCAAAGAAGTGGTCCTTGAGAAGCTCCGCACGGTGCGTGGCCCGGGCATGGAGGGCAACATCGTCGACCTCGGGCTCGTGTCTGATGTCTTCATATCCGATGGCAAGGCCTATTTCTCGATCACCGTGCCGGCCGATCGCGCCAAGGAACTGGAGCCGATGCGGGCCGCAGCCGAGCGCGTCGTGCGCGACATTCCGGGGATCACGGCGGCCATGGTTGCGCTGACCGCCGACCGCAAGGCGGCGCCCGCAGGCGCGCCCGTGCAACGCCCGCAACCGTCGGCAGCGCCTCATGCCGGCCACTCCCATGCGCCGCGTCCCGCTGGCGGGCCGCCCGCCAAGGCGGGAATTCCGGGCGTCGGCGCCATCATCGCGGTCGCCTCCGGCAAGGGCGGTGTCGGCAAGTCGACGACCTCGGTCAACCTGGCGCTGGCGCTGAAGGCAAACGGCCTGAAAGTCGGCCTGCTCGACGCCGATATCTACGGCCCCTCGATGCCGCGCCTTCTGAAGATTTCCGGAAGGCCGCAACAGATCGAAGGCCGGCTCATTCGCCCGATGGAAAACTACGGCCTCAAGGTCATGTCCATGGGCTTCCTCGTCGACGAGGAGGTGGCGATGATCTGGCGCGGACCGATGATCCAGTCGGCCCTGCTGCAGATGCTGCGCGAAGTCGCCTGGGGCGATCTCGACGTTCTGGTCGTCGACATGCCGCCTGGCACGGGTGACGCCCAGCTCACCATGGCCCAGCAGGTGCCGCTCGCGGGCGCCGTCATCGTCTCGACACCGCAGGATCTGGCGCTGATCGATGCCCGCAAGGGCCTCGCCATGTTCCGCAAGGTGGAAGTCCCGGTTCTCGGCATCGTCGAGAACATGAGCTACTTCATCGCACCCGACACCGGCAAGCGCTACGACATCTTCGGCCACGGCGGTGCCCGCAAGGAGGCTGAGCGCATCGGCGTCCCGTTCCTCGGCGAGGTGCCCCTGACCATGGGGATTCGCGAAACGTCGGATGCCGGGACGCCGCTCGTCGCGTCCGACCCGAGCGGTGAGGTCGCGCGCGTCTATCGCGATATCGCGACCAAGGTCTGGGAGCAGGTATCCGCCACGCAAAAGGACAAGAGCCGCGCCGCGCCGACCATCGTCTTCGAATGACGGTTTGCGGGGTACCCACCCTGGACTTTGAAGGCACGGTTCGCCTCGCCCCGGAGCCTTCAGCTGTTCAACGTGCTACGGCGATTTTGCGCGTCAGGCATGACGTAACGCTGGGGCACCGAATCGTTTTGCCCTTGATTCGATTTTGATTTAAGCAAACATGCGGTAGGGTGGAGCCAGGATCGCGGCACACGCCCGCGCGCCGGATTGCAAGGGGGCATTGATTTTGCGTTTGCGTTGCGCCATATGCCTTGCCGCACTTGCGAAGGTGCCCAACTTGACGCCCTCTCGCCGGAGATCTTGGCCTCCCGCGATGACTGAGTTGAAGACTTTGTCCTGACTGGCGGAACGTTCGATCCGATGGATCTCTATTGTGGGTATTTTGTGGCGCACGACCTTTCGCCTTCGCTGTTCGGCATCAAGGCTCCCTTGACGAGGACGGTCGCATGATCACCGGCTATTGCGCCGATGGGACTGCCGTCGTTCTGACGCCGGCCGAACCACCCGAAAAATTGCGTCCCGATGTCATCTGGCTGGATCTGGTCGAGCCGACCAAGGCAGAAGACCTGATGATGGAGAAGCTTCTCGGCATTTCCATCCCGACACGCGAAGATCTGAAGGACATCGAACCGTCGAGCCGTCTCTATGTCGAAGAGAGCGCCGTGTTCATGACGGCGTCGCTGGTGTTCCGTTCGGATACGGATATCCCCGGCCTGACGGATGTCGGCTTCATCCTGTCAGGTGGCCGACTTGTCACCATCCGCTATGCCGAGCCCCGGTCGTTCACGCTCTTCAAGACGTCGATGCATCGCTTCCCGGGCGGTTGCCGCGATGGTGCGGTTGTCCTCACCCGGCTTCTGGAAACGATCGCCGACCGTACCGCCGAAATTCTCGAGCAGGCGGTCACCAAGATCGACGATCTGTCGATCGACGTCTTCGGCGACAAGGCTGCAGGCAAGCGCCGGCCGCCACATTATCTCGAGGCGCGCTTGCGTGACGTTGCCGGCCATCACCGCCTGGTTGCCAAGACGCGGGACAGCCTTGCCTCGCTCTCGCGCCTGCTGACCTTCGTCTACACCGTTCCGGTGGTGCAGGACGACAAGGACACGCGTGAACTCTGCCGCTCGATTTCACGCGACATCCAGTCGCTTTCCGAGCATGCAAGTTTCATATCCGGCAACATCACCTTCCTGCTTGATGCGTCGCTGGGCCTGATCAACGTCGAGCAGAACGCCATCATCAAGATTTTCTCGATCGCGTCGGTCGTGCTGTTGCCGCCGACCCTGGTCGCCTCGGTTTACGGCATGAACTTTCGTGTCATGCCCGAACTGGATTGGCACTTCGGTTATCCCTGGGCACTTGCGGCGATGGTGATATCGGCTGTCATCCCCTTTTTCTTTTTCCGCTGGAAAGGCTGGCTGTGAACGCCAGTAGGTTTGCATGACCCAACCGCATGCCCCCTCCCACGAGCCGAAGGATCTGCGCCGCCTGCTGATCCTCGGGCTTGGTTCGATCGGTGTCGTCTACGGCGATATCGGCACCAGCCCGCTCTATGCCTTTCGCGAAGCGCTGCGCCCGGTCTCCCACGACGGCGTGACCGACGTGGAAATCATCGGCCTGATCTCGCTGATGATCTGGACGCTGACGATCATCGTCACGATCAAGTACGTGCTGTTCCTGCTGCGCGCCGACAACCAGGGCGAGGGCGGCACGCTGTCGCTGCTTGCCCTTCTGATGAAGTCCGCCAACGGGCACGCATCGATCCTCTTCTTCATGGGGATTGCCGGTGCAGCGCTCTTCATCGGCGATGCGATGATCACGCCGGCCCTGTCCGTTCTTTCGGCCGTCGAAGGTCTGAAACTGGTGACGCCGGCGCTATCGGAATATGTCGTGCCGATCGCGGTGGTCATCCTGCTGATGCTCTTCGCCGTGCAGTCCAAGGGAACGGCAGCCGTCTCCAACTTCTTCGGGCCGATCACGCTTGTCTGGTTCCTGGTGATGGGCTGGATCGGGCTTGTCCACATTGCCGATGACCTGTCGATCTTCAAGGCCTTCAATCCCTACTATGCCGTGAGCTTCATGCTGAGCGAAGGCTATGTCGGCATCATCGTGCTCGGCGCCGTGTTCCTGACGGTGACGGGGGCGGAAGCGCTCTACGCAGACCTTGGCCATTTCGGGCGCCGCCCGATCCAGTGGGCCTGGTTCCTGATCGTCTTCCCGGCGTTGACCCTCAACTATCTCGGCCAGGGTGCCTTCGTGTTGAAGAACCCGGAGGCGATGTCCGATCCGTTCTTCCTGATGTTCCCGAAATGGGCGCTGTTGCCGGTGGTCATCCTTGCGACGGCAGCCACCATCATCGCCAGCCAGGCGGTGATAACCGGCGCCTTCTCGCTGACCCGTCAGGCAATCCATCTGGGCTTCCTGCCGCGCATGGCGATCTTCCATACGTCTGAAACCCACACGGGCCAGATCTACCTGCCGAACGTCAACACGCTGCTGATGTTCGGCGTCATGGCGCTGGTCTTCGTCTTCGGTTCGTCGGAATCGCTCGCCACCGCCTACGGCATCTCGGTCACCGGCGCGATGGTGGTCACGACGGTGCTTTCCTTCGAGTTCTTGCGCGTGCGCTGGAACTGGTCGGGGATCTGGGCGGCGGCCGTGCTGCTGCCGCTGTTTGTGCTGGAGTTCATCTTCCTCGGCGCCAACATGCTGAAGATCCACGACGGCGGCTACGTGCCGGTGCTGATCGCCGCCACCTTCATCATCATCATGTGGACCTGGCGGCGCGGAACCGAAATCCTGCACGCCAAGACGCGCCACATCGACATCCCGCTTGCAAGCTTCATCAAGTCGATCGAGCGCAAGAGCGAGCATGCGCCGGTGGCCGTGCCCGGAACGGCCGTGTTCCTGACGAGCGATCCGGAGTCGACGCCCGCGGCGCTCCTGCACAACATCAAGCACAATCACGTGCTGCACAATCAGAACTTCATTCTGACGATCCGCACCGCCAATACGCCGAAAGTGCCGAAATCTGAGCGGGTGAGCATGCAGCCGCTCTCGGATCGCTTCACGCTGCTCGAGATGCGCTTCGGTTTCATGGAAACGCAGAACGTCTCGCAGGCGCTCGGCCTTTTCCGCAAATCGGGGCTGAAGTTCGACATCATGTCGACCTCATTCTATCTCGGTCGCCGCAAGCTGGTGCCCGATGCAGAATCCGGCATGCCCCATTGGCAGGACCGGCTGTTCATCGCGCTGGCCAATGCCGCGATCGACCCGTCAGACTATTTCCGCCTGCCGACCAACCGCGTCGTCGAACTCGGTTCGCACGTCATCATTTGACCCCGCGGCCCGGCGTCCGGTGTGCCGGGCGGGGCGGGCACCAAGAGACAAAAGGAGCCGCTCCGGCCAGGGCGGCTCCGTTCGCTTTCTGAGCCATGTCCATCAGCGAGACCGCATTAACCAAACATCAAGGTTAATGCTTCATTTTCAAGGCTCGAACGAAGCGGCTCCGGCGGGGTGTCCGGCCGCCTCATTGTCTTAGCTTCCCGTGCGGAATCTCCGACGCTGGTATCTCGCCGGCGCGGGCGAAGCCGCGCCGTTCGTCAAGCGTTGCGTGGAGTCGGTTGGTGCGTAAGAGTCAGAACCTGCGTCAAAAGTCTCGCCTGAACGTGTCTGCGTGGATGGCGCCTGCAATCATCGGCCTTGCGCTCTATCTCGGCTTTCCCTCCGTCGCGGCCTACGCGGATCTTGCAACATTCCTGTCCGGCATCAATCGCGGCGGCGAGCGCTGGCGTATGTACATGACGCCGTCGCCGGCGGGCTCGATCCACGAAGTCGAAATGGTCTTTGCCGATCCGATCACGACGGGCGCGCTCGATGGCGGCGCCGGCATCAACATGCCCGACGGCAGTCGCGTGGCGCTCACGTCGGAGACCAAGCATTCCGGCACGCCGGATGAGGAGCGCATCAACCGCCGCGCCAAGAAAGGGCGCATTGTCGCCGTCACGCCGGTGACACCGCCGAAGGATTTCACCGCCGGCTCCATCCTGCAGCGCACGAGTTCCCTCACGGAACCGCGCTTCGAGGAAGGCGAGAAGATGGTCTTCGCCAAGTCGCGCATCGAGGGCAAGGAGATCGAGATCGCCACGGCCTTCTATAGAAAGAAGCCGCCAAAGGCAGATCCCGGCGTTTCGCCGATGCTGGCCAAGCTCGTGACGAACGACAAGCCCGACATTCTTGCGACTGCTTACGTCCGGCCCGAGCCGGACTATGCGCGTGAATCACCCTTCGATTCGATTCTGCGCGAAGACAAGAACGCCGGCCGCTTCATTCCTGAAATAGCACCTGACGACCACGCCTGGGCCGCAACGGTGCTGCCTTCGACCGTCTTCAGCAAGGAAGAGCAGGCCTGCCTTGCCGAGGGCATCTATTTCGAAGCGCGCAGCGAGTCGCTCAAGGGCCAGGCGGCGGTCGCTCAGGTGATTCTCAATCGTGTTCGCAATCCGACCTATCCGAAAACCATCTGCGGCGTCGTTTATCAGAACAAGAGCTGGCGTAATCGCTGCCAGTTTTCCTTCGCCTGCGACATGATCCGAGACCTGATCTATTCCCGCTCGCACTGGAAGATGGCCAAGGAAGTCGCGATGGCGGTCACGGCCGGCAAGATCTGGCTTCCGGAAGTAGGCTCTGCGACCCATTACCATGCGACCTACGTCAATCCGCCATGGGCGAAGACGATGAAGCGGGTCGGCAAGATCGGCATGCACATCTTCTACCGGACCTACGGCGGCGGCTGGAGCTAATCGGCGCCTGACGCGATTCCGCCGTCTTTTCCTGTCTGGCCACAGAGCCGGGATTCCAGCCGGCCGAGCGCGGAAATCCTGCGACAACCTTGCCGCCGATCCTGCTTCCTGCCTCTAACTATTTGAATCGGTGTAATAATATTGTCCACGGCCAAGCGACCTGCATGCCTTGACTATGCGGGTGCCTAAAACTATGTTGCGCGCGACTTCAAATGGGGCCGAAACGTGGCTTGAACGATGTCCTATTGTATGACCGAAATCGCGGTCTGAGACCCGATCAGGACGGCAAGGGAGTAGGCACGTGGCGGAGAAACCTGAAGAAAGTCTGGAAGCAAGGCTGAAGCAGCTCGGCGACAAGATTGAGGCCAAGAAGCCTCATGCGTCTGATGCAGCGGAAGCCCGTGCCGCCGAAAGCCGCAAGGGCTATGCGGCGGCGATGAAGCTGTCGAGCGAATTCATCGCCGGCATCGTTGTCGGGGCGTTTCTGGGCTATCTTTTGGACCACTTTGCGGGTACAGGGCCGTGGGGCATGATCATCCTCCTGCTTCTTGGCTTCTGCGCTGGCGTGCTGAATGTGCTGCGCTCGGCCGGTATGGTGGCGACACCGAAAGCCGGAAGAGGCGGCCCTGAGAATGACAAGAAGGACGGAGACGCCCACTGAGGCGTTGTCCCGAAGAAAACGGTTTCCGCTCTTGGGCGGGTAGAACGAAAGAGAAGCGCGGTGTCAAACGATCCGACCCACCAGTTCCTGGTCAACAAGATTGTCCCGATCGAGATTGGCGGAATTGACTTTTCCTTCACCAATGCGTCGCTCTTCATGGTTGCGACCGTGGGTGTTGCCGCAGGCTTCCTGTATTTGACGACGTCGCAGCGCGGTCTGATCCCGACCCGCATGCAGTCGGTCTCCGAAATGTCTTACGAATTCATCGCCTCGATGCTGCGCGAAGGCGCCGGCAGCGGCGGCATGAAGTTCTTCCCGATGGTGTTCTCGCTGTTCATGTTCATCCTGACGGCGAACCTGCTCGGCATGATGCCCTACTTCTTCACGATCACCAGCCAGATCATTGTCACCTTTGCGCTCGCGCTCTTCGTGATCGGCACCGTCATTCTCTATGGTTTCTACAAGCACGGCTTCGGCTTCCTGAAGCTTTTCGTGCCGCATGGCGTTCCTGGCGTGCTTCTGCCGCTCGTCGTTGCGATCGAAATCATCTCGTTCCTTTCCCGCCCCATCAGCCTCTCGGTCCGTCTCTTTGCAAACATGCTGGCCGGCCACATCACGCTGAAGGTCTTCGCAGGCTTCGTCACTTCGCTCAGCGCTCTTGGCGCGCTCGGCATCGGTGGCGCCATCCTGCCGCTCATCATGACCGTCGCCATCACCGGTCTTGAATTCCTCGTCTGCTTCCTCCAGGCCTATGTCTTCGCGGTACTGACCTGCATGTACCTAAATGACGCTGTGCATCCCGGAAGCCACTAAGGAATAACAGTCGCTTGCTTCCGGCCGGCCCTCCGCCGGAAGCGCAATCCTAAGCCGCAACACCATTCGAAGGAGTTCAAACATGGAAGCGGAAGCAGCAAAGTACATCGGCGCAGGTCTCGCTTGCCTCGGTATGGCCGGCACGGCTCTCGGCCTCGGCAACATCTTCGGCAGCTACCTGTCCGGCGCACTGCGCAACCCGTCGGCTGCTGACGGTCAGTTCGGCCGCCTCGTATTCGGCTTCGCCGTTACGGAAGCTCTGGGCATCTTCTCGCTGCTCGTAGCTCTGCTCCTCCTGTTCGCCGTCTAATAACGGCTGGAGTTTCGGCCGCGGCCCGTCAAAAGGCCGCGGCCGCGCATATTCTTGAGTGCACCTGGAGGTGAGCATGTTTGTGACCGCGGCCTATGCCCAGCAGTCAACCACCACTGAAGGCGCCGAAGCACACGATGCCGCTGCGGCCGGTGAGGTGCACACCGAAACGGGTGTGGCCCACGAAGGCGAGGCTGGTTCCGGCGTGTTCCCGCCCTTCGATTCGACCCATTTCGCATCGCAGCTGCTTTGGCTCGCGATCACGTTCGGCCTCTTCTATCTCCTGATGTCGAAGGTCATCATTCCGCGTATCGGCGGAATTCTCGAAACCCGTCACGATCGGATCGCTCAGGATCTCGATGAAGCGTCCCGCCTCAAGGGCGAAGCCGACGCGGCCATCGCTTCCTATGAGCAGGACCTGGCAACGGCCAAGTCCAAGGGTCACAAGATCGCTGACGACGCTCGCGAATCCGCAAAGGCCAAGGCCAATGCAGATCGCACGGCCGTCGAGGCTGATCTCGCCAAGAAGATCTCGGCTGCGGAAGACCGCATCGCCGACATCAAGGCAAAGGCACTGGCTGACGTCGGCGCCATCGCTGAGGAAACCGCGACCGCTGTCGTCAAGCAGCTGATCGGTGGAACCGTCACCAAGGCCGAGATCACCGCTGCCGTCAAGGCATCGGCTGGTAACTGAGGAGCACTGAACTATGCATCTTGATGCAACTTTCTATGCCTTCGTTGGCCTGATCCTGTTCCTCGTCCTGATCGCCTATCTCAAGGTTCCGGGCATGATCGGCAAGGCGCTCGACGCCCGTGCCGACAAGATCGGCAACGAGCTGACCGAAGCCAAGCGTCTGCGCGAAGAAGCACAGAGCCTTGTCGCCGAGTACCAGCGCAAGCGTAAGGATGCCGAGGCGGAAGCTGCCGGTATCGTCGCTGCCGCTCAGCGCGAAGCCGAAATGCTGACGGCGGAAGCCAAGCAGAAGACCGAGGAATACGTTGCTCGCCGCACCGCTCTGTCGGAGCAGAAGATCAAGCAGGCCGAAAGCGACGCGATCAACGCCGTTCGTTCTGCTGCCGTCGATCTGGCGATTGCCGCTGCCGAGAAGGTCGTTGCCGCCAAGGCCGACGCCGGTGCACAGAGCGATCTGTTCACGAAGGCGCTTGGCGAAGTCAAGGCACGCTTGAACTAAGCCTCCAGGTCATTCCCGATTGAAAAAGCCCCGCCCTGTGCGGGGTTTTTTGTTTGGGCCGCGCAGCGTCAGTGCGCGACGGCCTGCCGCTGGCGGGGGGCAGGAACGTGCATTTTGCATCCCGGTTACGCTTCGTCTTTCGGAACGCACGGTCGGACGAAATGATACTGCGCAAACTGCAGCGACGGTGCGCCTTTCTGCCACCCGTGGACGCCTGGGCGAAGTGCCGACGCGCACCGATGTTCGCGAATGTTGGTGGGAACAGGGGGCGCAACGCGACGACCCTGGAGCCGCTTCTTTCCTGTTCAGTCCTTGCGGAGTGGACGGAAGCTCATGCGGTGCAAGGCGCAGGGGCCTTGGGCTTCAATGGCACGACGATGCGTCACGGTCGCATAGCCGGCATGGAGCGCAAAGCCGTAGCCGGGATGCGCGAGGTCGGCGCGGGCCATCATGCGATCGCGCGTCACCTTGGCGACGATTGAAGCGGCGGCAATCGACAGCGATCGCGCATCCCCTTTGACGACGGCCTTGGCGTGGCATGAAAGCCCGGGCGGCACATCGCGGCCGTCGACGAGCACGAAGCGCGCAGTCGAGGGAAGGCCCGCCACAGCGCGGCGCATCGCCTCCAGGCTTGCCTTACGGATATCCGTGGCGTCGATCGTGCCGGCCGAGGCCGAGGCGATCGACACTTCCGATGTCGCAAGGATTGCCTCGAACAGCTTCTCGCGCGCCTGGGCACTGAGCTTCTTGCTGTCGTCAAGGCCTTCGGGAATGGCGTCGGGATTGAGAATGACTGCGGCCGCCACGACCGGTCCTGCGAGCGGGCCGCGGCCGGCTTCATCGGCCCCGGCGACCGGCCAAAATCCATCACCTCTTGCCGACAGTTCAAAACTGAAATCGGGTGCTTCGATGATATCGGGAAAAAGGGGAGAATCGGACGATCTGCGGGACATAAGTCTAATTCGCATGATCGACCGATTCTCTTCAAGCCCCCAGGTCCGAGTGCGGCGGCGGACGGGGGGGATGGCCGATGCCCCAGGCGGGGGCGGGGCACCGGAACTGCTCTGCGACCTTCTAACGCTCACACCGGCTTACCTGAGGGGCTGGGAGGACACCTCTCCCATTTCCCGGGGCATCCTCGGCGCGCATCGCTGGTCACATATCCGGAATGGCCATCGCGAAGGCCAATCCGGAAAATCATCAAAGAAGCGAGAGCTGCACCCCCGTTCCCAGCGGCGGTACGAAGAGGTCGTCGCGAAGCTGACGGCGTGTCGGGTTGAACCCGAGGCGCTTGGTGGCGAGATCGAAACGGCGGCCGATCTGCCAGGCGTAGGGACCGGCACCTTTCATGCGCTTGCCGAATTCGGCGTCATAATCCTTGCCGCCACGCATGGAGCGGACGAGCGACATGACATGGCGGTAGCGGTCCGGATAGTTGCGCAGAAGCCAATCGCGAAACAGCGGGCTGACTTCGAGCGGTAACCGCAACAGAACATAGCTCGCTTCCGTCGCCCCCGCCGTCCTTGCCGCCTCGAGAACCCGTTCGATCTCATGGTCGTTGAGCGCCGGGATGATCGGGGAGACGAGAACGCCAGCGGGAATTCCGGCCTCGGCGAGCGCCCGGATAGCCTCCAGCCGTTTGGGCGGCGTTGCGGCGCGCGGTTCCATCGTTCGCGCCAGCTTCCGATCGAGCGTGGTAACCGAGATGCCGACACGCACCAGTCCCTTCTCGGCCATCGGCGCGAGAATGTCGATGTCGCGGGTGACCATCGCCGATTTGGTGACGATCATGACCGGGTGGTTGGCATCCCTCAGCACTTCGAGGATCTGACGCATGATGCGCCATTCCTTTTCGATCGGCTGGTAAGGGTCCGTGTTGGTGCCGATGGCGATGGGCCTGACCTTGTAGTCCGGCCGCGCCAGCTCGCGTTCCAGGAGCCGCGCCGCATCCGGTTTCGCAAAGAGCTTCGCCTCGAAATCCAGGCCTGCCGACAGGCCCATGAAGGCGTGGCTGGGGCGGGCGAAACAATAGATGCAGCCATGCTCGCAGCCGCGGTAGGGGTTGATCGAGCGGTCGAAGGAGATATCGGGGGAGTCATTGCGGGTGATGACCGTCCGCGGCTTCTCGACCTGAACTTCGGTCTTGAACGGCGGCAGGTCTTCCAGGCTTTCCCAGCCATCGTCGAAGCTTTCCCGCGCCTGCGGCTCGAAGCGGCCGGACATGTTGAGCCCCGCGCCGCGTCCGCGGCGGCGATCGATGTCGATCCGCAAGCCCGTTGCGCTCATCATCGCTTCGGCGACATCTGCCGTATTGGCGGGTGCGAGCGCACCCTGCCTGATCTCAGACAGCTCGTTCATTGGAATCTCCCCGGAATCAGATCTCTGATCCCGTTTTGTTCTGATTATTTTCCTATCGCGAATACGAGAACAATTCAAGAACAAAAAACAGGAATGTTTCGGGCGGGTCCAGGCGCTTCCCGTTCGGCGACCTCAGCCGGTCAGCAGATGTAGCAATTGTGACGGTGATGCGGTAGGACGGGTCATGTTGACGATCATCATGGAAACGCGGGACAACGAAGCCGAACTGGTGCAGACGCTGTCGGTGCTCGTCGCCGGCGCCGTGGAGGGCCTCGTCAGCGATGTGATCATCCTCGACCACGGCTCCAAGGATGGCTCCTTGCGTGTGGCGGAAGCGGCCGGCTGCCGCTTTCACGTCGACTGGAATCTCGGCGATGTCCTGCGTTCAGCGCGCGGCGAATGGCTGATGCTGCTCGAACCCGGTGCCCGTCCGATCGGCCGATGGATCGACGAGCTTGCCGAATATGTCTCGATCAACAGGTCGCCTGCGCGCTTCTCCGATTCCAGAATGCACCGCAAGCCGTTCTTCCGCCGCCTGATCCGGCGAAAGAAGCCGTTGGAAACGGGTTTCCTGGTCAACAAGCACGATGCGGTCGCAGCGGCGGAAGGCAACCGATGCCTTGGCGACATGACAAATGTCCGTGCGGTCCGAAAACTCTCGACGGAGCTCGTTCCTGCCTGGGTCGCCGTCGAAGGCAAGCCGGTGTCGGGGCGCTCCTGACCGCTATGCACTAAAAAGGTGCCAGTCCCGGGGGACGGCACCTCAAGGTGGCTCTCAAATGACCTTGTCTGGTAAATGTCTTGCCGGGCAGCATTCTGGCTGCACGTCGTATCCCCTTGTTCTCCCCGCCCGGGGATATTGGCGGGGAGGCGTCTTTGCAGCCCGAAGAGAAAGGTGCGGCGGCCGATCTTCGCGGGACTGGTGATCGGACGCTAGCGAGGCAAAAAACGGCTGTCAGTTCCAAAGGTAACAGACGGGCCAGAAGAGTGATGTGGCGGATCCGGCTCAGCCGCGTTTGAGGTGCTCATCGAGCCGGGGCATGATCTCGACGAAGTTGCAGGGCATGTGCCGGTAGTCGAGCTGCTGCTTCAGGATGCCGTCCCACGCGTCGCGGCAGGCGCCGGGGGATCCCGGCAGAACGAAGATGAAGGTAGCATTGGCGACGCCGCCAGTCGCGCGCGACTGGATCGTCGAGGTGCCGATTTTTTCGTAGGAGAGCCGATGGAACACTTCGGAGAAGCCGTCCATGCGCTTTTCGAACAGCGGTTCCAGCGCCTCGGGCGTCACGTCCCGGCCGGTAAAACCCGTGCCACCCGTCGTGATCACCACGTCGATCGTCGGTTCCAGCGTCCAGGCCTTCACCTGGTCGTAGATCGTCGCGCGATCGTCCGGCACGATTGCGCGTGCTTCAAGGCGATGACCCGCGTCACGCACCCGCGCTTCCAGCGTGTCGCCTGATTTGTCGTCGGCGAGCGTTCGCGTGTCGGACACCGTGAGGACAGCAATTCCGACTGGAATGAAGGGACGCTTTTCGTCGATGCCGGCCATTCTAATTGCCTCTTCCTGTCGTGTTGCAGGCGAGAACGTACCAGCCGGGCTGCGTCCCCGAAAGAGTACGCGCTGTCGCAGCCGCATGCTCACGGTTGTCGAAGATGCCGAAGCAGGTTGCGCCTGAGCCTGACATCCGCACCAGCATCGCGCCTGCTCCCGTCAGCGCTTCGCAGACGTCGCGGATCACCGGCTGCAGCTGCTCTGCCGGCGGCTGCAGATCGTTGCGCATCGCCGCCATGGCCGCCAGCCAGGAGTCGATCGTTCCCCGATCCTGCGGCAGAGCGAGCGGCGGATTGGTCTTGTTCGCAAGCGTCCGAAAGACCACCGGCGTCGAGACGGCAACGAGCGGATTGACGAGCACGAGAGGCATGGACGGAAGATCGTCGAGCGGCGTGATGTTCTCGCCGATGCCTTTGGCCACAAGGGAAATGCCGGCGAGGCACATCGGCACGTCGGCGCCGAGCGCCAGTGCCATCGCATCGAGGCGAGAGGGTTCGATCGCGGCGTGCCAAAGTTCGAGAAGCCCAAGCAGCGTTGCCGCGGCGTCAGCAGAGCCGCCGCCGATGCCGGAGGCGAGGGGCAGGTTCTTTTCGAGATGCAGGTGAACAGGGCCGGCGGCGGCGGGATCGCGCGCACGCAGTTCCGCACGCAGGATATCTCGGGCCTTCAGGACCAGATTGCCGCCCTCAGCGCTGGCATCCATTGGCAGTTCGGCGGAAAAAGGCCCCGATACGGTGAAGCGATCAGCGTCTGCCGATGCAAAGCCTATACGGTCGCCGCGATCGGCGAAGGTGACGAGGCTTTCGAGAAGATGGTGGCCGTCGGCCCGCTGGCCGACGACGTGGAGCGCCAGATTGATCTTTGCGGGTGCTGCGCGCGTCAGCGCGAAGCCCGCAATTCCGTCCTCGATCATTGATCGATCAGGACTTCTTGTCCGGCGCCGGTGCTTCCGGTGTTACCTTCTTCGGCGCCGTTTCCTTGGCGTCGGCAGAGGCTGGAACCTCTTCCTTCAGCGGCGGCAGACCATTTTCGATCTTCGCCTTGATCTTCGGGATCTCGGCTTCCTCCGGCTTCAACTCGAGCGTCTGCGTCCATTGGAACACCGCTTCGAGCTTGCGGCCAACCCGCCAGTAGGCGTCACCGAGGTGATCGTTGATCGTCGGGTCGCCGGCCATCAGTTCGGCTGCCTTTTCCAGCTCCACCACCGCATCGTCGAAGCGGTTCATGCGGAAATACGCCCAGCCAAGCGAATCGACGATGTAGCCATCGTCGGGCTTCAGTTCGACCGCCTTGCGGATCATCTCGAGGCCTTCGTCGAGATTGATGTTCATGTCGACCCAGGAATAGCCGAGATAGTTCAGAACCTGCGGCTGGTCCGGGTTGAGTTCCAGCGCCTTCTTGAAGTTCGGTTCGGCCTTGTCCCAAAGCTTCTGGCGCTCGTACGCAATGCCGCGCTGGAAAAACACCGTCCAGTCGCCGCGCTTCGGCACCGGTCCGATCTGTTCGACGGCCTTGTCGTAAAGCGTACCCATCTCCTTGTAGTCCTTGGCATCGGAAAGCACACTGCCATAGGCGAGATAGTTGCGGATGTTCTTCGGATCGACGTCGATCAGCGCCTTCAGGTGCTTCTTCGCTTCATCGACCTTGCCAATGCTGGCCAGGCTCAAGCCGAGTTGCAGTTCAGACACGCGCCGCATCGGCGAGGTCTCGGGGATAGCCTTGTAGAGTTCGATCGCCTCGTCCGGCTTCTTCAGGTTTTCGGCGATGCCGCCGAGCATCACCAGGATGTCGGCGCTGTCGGGGTCGAGCCGGCGGGCGGTCTGCAGATAGAGCGAGACGATATCCTCGGCGCCATCGCGATTGAGCGCAGCACCAATCGAGAAAAGCACAGCCGCAGCACCCTGGCTGGCGTTCTTGACCTGCTGTTCCTGCGGAACACCGTTCTCGATCTCGGTCCTCAACGCCTGCAGCGGCGTGTAGTTGTTGACCATGTTCTCGCCGACGGCGATGGTGTCGAGCGCCTTCTGCTTGTTGTTTTCGCGTGCCTCGAAACGGGCGAGCGCTTCCACCGCACGCATGAAGGTGTCGGGAGCAGCGCTTCCGCCCTCGCGATCAAGAATGGCGTCGTTCAGTCTCGTCCGTGCCGTTTGCTTGTCACCAGCGGCAACCGCGATTGCGCCGGCATGATAGTTCTTGAACACGCGGAACCAGTCGGGCCCTTCGAGGCCGTTGACCTCGGCGAGAGCTTCCTTCGGTTTGCCCTGGCCGAATTTCGCCCAGGCGGAAAGCAGGCCGTTCATCAGCCGGTCGAGATCGTTCGGGCCCTGGTAGTTGAGGAGCTTCTGTGCGTTGCGATATTCGCGCTTGCTGATCGCTTCGATCGCGCGGATCACGGTGGTGATGCGCTCGACGGCTGGGTCGGACTTCAGTTGCTCGGCAATCTTGGCGCCTTCGTCGAACTGGCCGGCCATCAGCAGGGTGATCATCAGCCGCTGCTTGACGTCGTTGTTGTTTGGTTCGAACTGCAGCGCGATCTTGTAGAGCTCGGTGGCGGACGCGAAGTCGCGATCCGTATCGGCGGTACGGGCAGCGAGGAACGCGCCAGCAAAAGTGTTCACCGATTTGATGTCAAAGGGTTCGCTTTCCTCGACGGCGGCGGCCTTGTCTTCCGCGAAGGCCTGGTGGCTGCCGCTGACTGCGGCGAGAGCCAGCAGTGCTGCGCCGCTGAGGAGGCGGAGGATCGTCATTTGCCGCATGTCAAACCTTTCGTGCCGATTGCTCGGCCTTGCGCACCACTGAGGGTTGTTTTCGGAGTCAGCCACATATAGCCCAGCACAACTCTTGAGGAACAGAATGGCTTTTTTGGCGCAATGCGGCAAGAAATTCCTGTCGTTCGTCCCGGTACGGTCGAGGTTCCGTCAGCTTACCCGATCGATGCAGAAGTCGATCACTTCAGTGAGCGCCGATTTCCAGGGTGACGCCGGCAGTGGTGCCAGCGCATCGCGGGCAATCGTGCCGTAATGCTGGGCGCGCGCGATGGTGTCGCTGAGGCCGCCGTAGCGCTTGATCAGCCCGAGCGCCTTGTCGAGGTTCTGGTCGCTGCTGTCGCCGCCTTCGATCGCCTCGCGCCAGAAGGCTCGGTCTTCCGCCGTTCCGCGGCGGTAGGACAGGATTACCGGAAGCGTGATCTTTCCTTCGCGGAAGTCGTCACCGACATTCTTGCCGAGATCGCTCGACGAGCCGCCATAGTCGAGCACGTCGTCGACGAGCTGGAAGGCGAGGCCGAGGTTCATGCCATAGGATTTCAGCGCATTGCGGTCGGACTTGCTGGTCTGGGCGACGATCGGGCCGACCTCGGACGCGGCCGCAAAGAGCGCCGCGGTCTTGGCGCGGATGACCTGGAGATAGTCGTCTTCCGTCGTCTCCATGTTCTTGGCGACGGAAAGCTGCAGCACTTCGCCTTCGGCGATGACCGAAGCAGCCGTCGACAGAACGTCGAGCGCATCAAGCGAGCCGACGTCGACCATCATGCGGAAGGCCTGGCCGAGCAGGAAGTCGCCGACCAGAACGCTCGCCTGGTTGCCCCAGATCGTGCGCGCGGTGGATTTGCCGCGACGAAGGTCGCTTTCGTCGACCACGTCGTCGTGCAAGAGCGTCGCGGTGTGCATGAACTCGACGCTGGTTGCGAGCTTTACGTGGGCGTCGCCCTCGTAACCGAACATCGAGGCAGAGGCGAGCGTCAGCATCGGACGCAGCCGTTTGCCGCCGGAAGAAATCAGGTGGTTGGCGACCTCGGGAATCATCTGAACGTCGGAGCCGGCCTTCGACAGGATGAGCTGGTTGACGCGCTCCATGTCCGGCGCTGTCAGGTCGACGAGCGGCTTAACGGACGCCTGTTTGTTTTTGCTGTCTTCCAGCGGTATCACTACGCCCACACCGGGACTCCTGTTTTCATTGTCGCTTTCGACAATAGGAAGGGGTGTCCCGTGCGGCAAGAGGCGAATTGTCCCGCTTGCTGAAATAGGACAGGAAAAACCGCCGGATGAAGGAATTGATCCGTACCAACGATGCCGTCGTGCTCTCCTTTGCCGAGAGCCTGATGAAGGACGCCGGCATCGCAAGCCTCATTGCCGATCAGGGCATGAGCATTCTGGAAGGCTCGCTTGGCCTGCTGCCCCGCCGTTTTCTGGTCGCGGATGAAGACGCGGAAGCCGCAAGGCGGATACTGATAGACGCCGGGCTTGAGGCGGAGTTGCGGTCGTGAAGGTGGCACGCAAACCGGGGATGCCGCAGGTGCAGGCGTAATGGCTTCTGCAACAACCGAAACCGTCGATGCCTTCCATCGCGGCAAGTTCCATGTCGTTCAGCCGCTGGGGCAGGGGCATCGCTCCGGCATGGACGCAATGCTCTTGGCATCGCTCGTCTCGTCGGATCGCCCGTGCCGCATCGCCGACCTCGGCGCTGGTGCGGGTGCCGCCGGCATGGCTGTTGCGTCCCGGATCGAAGGCGCGGAAGTGGTGCTGGTGGAGCGCTCGCCGATCATGGCGAACTATGCCCGCCGCAGCCTGGAACTCGCCGAAAATGCCCGCTTTGCCTCGCGGGTCTCGCTGCTTCAGGCTGACGTCGCGCTTGCCGGCAAGGCGCGTGTCGCGGCGGGTCTGGCGGATGACAGCTTCGACCACGTGATCATGAACCCGCCCTTCAACGATGCTTCCGACCGCAAGACGCCGGACAGCCTCAAGGCCGAGGCCCATGCGATGAGCGACGGGCTCTTCGAGGTCTGGGTGAAAACGGCCGGTGCGATCATGAAGCCGGGTGGGCAACTGTCGCTGATCGCGCGGCCGGAATCGATCGCCGAGATCATCGCCGCCTGCGGCCGCCGCTTCGGCGGCATCGAGATTACGGCGCTGCATCCGCGCGTCGGCGAAAATGCCGTGCGCATCCTGGTGACGGCGATCAAGCAGAGCCGCAAGCGGCTGGTGTTGCGCGCACCGCTCGTCATGCACGAGGAGGGGCATCGTTTCGCCGATCATGTCGACGACCTCAACAATGGTCGCGCCGCCTATCGTCGCCGCTGATTTACCGTATGCGGCATTGCGTTTGTCGTGGCAGTGCATACATGCCATGGATGGGCCAATACACTTGGCCATCGGAGCGGCGTCAGGAAAAGTGCGATGCGATCTTCCACCCTCATCCCGCTCCAAGGTG
The DNA here is from genome assembly GCF_028993555.1 of Ensifer adhaerens. NCBI lineage: Bacteria > Pseudomonadati > Pseudomonadota > Alphaproteobacteria > Hyphomicrobiales > Rhizobiaceae > Ensifer > Ensifer adhaerens. Next base: position 521,372 of record NZ_CP118610.1, read on the forward strand.
ATCCAGTAGGCAGGAGTTGAAATGAAGGCGTTCCTGAGACGGTTGTTGCCGAGGCGATTTCGCAAGGAAGGCGTGACGGTCCCCGTTGTCCGGCTTCACGGCGCGATCATGGCCGGTGGCGGGCAATTTCGGCCGGCGCTCAACCTGGCAACCGCGGCACCGCTCCTGGAAAAGGCCTTTGCCATAAAGGAAGCGCCTGCTGTCGCGATCTCCGTCAATTCGCCCGGCGGCTCCCCAGTGCAGTCGCGCCTGATCTACCAGCGCATCCGGGATCTCGCCCAGGAGAAGAAGAAGCGCGTCCTGATCTTCGTCGAGGACGTCGCAGCGTCTGGTGGCTACATGATTGCGCTTGCCGGCGACGAGATCATCGCTGATCCGACCTCGATCGTCGGCTCGATCGGTGTCGTGTCCGGCGGTTTCGGCTTTCCGGAACTGCTGAAGAAGATCGGCGTCGAACGACGCGTCTATACCGCCGGTGAAAACAAGGTGATGCTCGATCCGTTCCAGCCGGAAAAGGAAAACGACATCGCGTTTCTGAAGAACCTGCAGCTGGACATCCATGATACCTTCATCCAGATGGTGAAGGCCCGTCGCGGGCAGATGCTGGCCGACGATCCGGAAATCTTTTCCGGGCTTTTCTGGACTGGCCGACGCGGGCTGGAGCTGGGGCTTATCGACGGTCTCGGCGATCTGCGCGGCGAGGTGAAGAAGCGCTACGGCGACAAGGCGCGGCTCGAACTCATCCAGCCGGTGCGCAGCCTTTTCGGCCGCCGGCAAGCTGGCGCGGCCGTTGCCGGCGCCATCGTCGAGCCCTTGGCGGCGTCGGCCGCGGCGGGTCTTGCCGAAGCAATCGAGGAAAGGGCATTGTGGGCGCGGTTCGGGCTTTGAGCCCAAGCAATTCCGGCGAAAGCGCAAAGCCGTTTCGCGTCCGGAACTGCGCAAGACAATGAGATAGGGCGTCCACGACTGTATTTTGATCGGAAGCGCCTCAGCTCGCGCGTGATGTCCTTGGAGGAAAAATGCCGCAACTCATCCTGCTCTTGATTGCAGGTTTCATCTTCTGGCTCGGCTATCGCAAGTTCGTTGCCGATGCGCAGAAGTTGACGCGCCAGCGTGAACAGACCCGCCGCGAGGAGCGGACGGGGGCGCAAGGCACGCTGGTCCAGGATCCGGAAACCGGTGAGTACAGGCTGAAACGCGAAGACGAATAGAGAGATCGAAGGGCGCGGAAGCTCCGGAGTGTCTAAATGGCGGGCCGGCGCTGTAGTTGCTTGACCCTCGACATCAGGCGTGGCACCTGTCCGGCTCAATTTTTAGAAGAAATCCGGACGCGATCCATGACCACTCTGCCCGATCATATGAACCCGAAGCGCTCGTTTCAGGCCCTGATCCTGACTTTGCACAACTACTGGGCCGACAAGGGTTGTGCCGTCCTGCAGCCCTACGACATGGAAGTGGGCGCCGGCACCTTCCACCCGGCAACGACCCTGCGCGCGCTTGGTCCGCGCCCCTGGCGCGCAGCCTATGTGCAGCCGTCACGCCGCCCGACGGACGGCCGCTATGGCGAAAACCCCAACCGCCTTCAGCACTACTATCAGTACCAGGTGCTCCTGAAGCCGAACCCGTCCAACCTGCAGGAGCTCTATCTCGGCTCGCTCGAGGCGATCGGCCTCGATCCGCTGCTGCACGACATCCGTTTCGTCGAGGACGATTGGGAAAGCCCGACACTCGGCGCCTGGGGCCTCGGCTGGGAATGCTGGTGCGACGGCATGGAAGTGTCGCAGTTCACCTATTTCCAGCAGGTTTGCGGCATCGAATGCTCGCCGGTCTCCGGTGAACTGACCTATGGTCTCGAGCGTCTCGCCATGTACGTCCAGGGCGTCGACAACGTCTACGATCTGAACTTCAACGGCCGCGAAGGTGCGGATAAGATCAGCTATGGTGACGTCTTCCTGCAGGCCGAGCAGGAATATTCGCGTTACAATTTCGAATACGCCAACACCGCCGTGCTGCATCAGCACTTCATCGATGCGGAGGCCGAGTGCCAGGCGTTGCTGGCAGCCGGCGCACCGGGCGACCACAGCAACAACCGCCTGCACAAGTGCGTATTCCCCGCCTATGACCAGTGCATCAAGGCGAGCCATGTGTTCAACCTGCTCGATGCCCGCGGCGTGATCTCGGTTACCGAACGCCAGAGCTATATCCTGCGCGTCCGCACGCTGGCAAAGGCTTGCGGCGAGGCCTTCCTCCTGACCGACGCGGGCGGCGCCAACCTCAACCAGGATGCCGCTTGACCGAGCAAGCCCCGAGCCTTGTCGTTCACATCAACGGCTGGCCGGGCTCGGGCAAGCTGACGATCGCGCGCCATCTGGCCGAGAGGCTCGGCGCGCGATTGGCCGACAATCACACGCTGATCAATCCGGCAGAGGCGCTGTTTGAGCGCGGCAATCCGCTTTATCGCTCGTTGCGCGCCGCGATCCGCGAGAGCGTTTTCGAGCATCTGGTGAAGGCGTCGGCCGAACAATCTTTCGTCTTCACCGATGCGCTCTCGGATGACGCAGCCGACGCGCGCGCCTTCCAGGATTGTGCCGAACTCGCGCGACGACGCGGCGCCCGCTTCGTCGCCGTCGTCATGGATTGCGATGTCGAGGAAAATCTGAAGCGGCTGACACGGGCCGGACGGTCAAAGCAACACAAGCTCACCGATCCCGCGATCCTTCTTGACCTTAGAGCCAAACACCGATTGCTGCGGGGTAATGGTGATGCGGTTATCGAGATCGATGTGACGAGGCTTGGCGCCAATGAGGCGGCCGATCTAATCGCTGACGGCATCCTTGCTTGATCAAAGAACCTTGACGATGACGGCGGCTGTGTTGGCCTGGTCGAGCGTCGGATACGCGCCTGTATAGATCTGGCCCGCATAGGTCTGGAGGGCGCGACGAACACCGACGGGCTTTTCCCCTGCGATGGAGACGTTCGCATAGGCAACGAAAAGCGCCGTGAAGGCGATTGCGTTGATGAGGGTTGCGAACGTTTTCATGACCTTAGCTTCGTCTTCCAGGAGTTGCTCTCTGGATCGGAATATGGCTGAAGGTCAGCAATGCTGCCGTTCCCATTGGAACAGGGATTGGATGCTGCGCGCGAACACTGTGTTCACGAGAGAGACATGCGCATCTTCTCGGTTCGTAGCGACAGTTGGGGAGGAGTGCGTTTCTCCGCGAAATTGCGCTAGAAAGGCCTTTGCAGCTTGAAAGCCGGTGCTAATCTCTGCCGGGCAATTTTGGAGGGTACCCTATGATCGGTCTGGCAATCGCCGTCGTCGTGATCCTGTATCTGGTTTTCGTCTATAACGGCCTGGTCAAGGCGCGGCAGATCGCCGAGGAAGCCTGGTCCGGCATCGACGTGCAGTTGAAGCGCCGCGCCGATCTCATCCCCAACCTGATCGAGACGGTGAAGGGTTACGCCGCGCACGAAAAATCGACGTTCGAAGAGGTGATCGCCATGCGCAACCGGGCGCAGGCGGTGCCGGCGGGCGACGTCGAGGGACGCGCCCAGGCGGAAGGTGCGCTCTCTCAAGCGCTCGGCAAATTGTTCGCGCTTGCCGAGGCCTATCCGGATCTGAAGGCCAACGAGAATTTCGCCGAACTGCAGCGCTCGCTGGAGGCGATCGAGGGCGAGATCCAGATGTCGCGCCGCTATTACAACGGTGCTGCCCGCGACCTCAACGTCAAGGTCGAAAGCTTCCCGTCGAACCTGATCGCCAACGCCTTCCGCTTCGTCAAGGCCGGCTATTTCGAGATCACCAACGAAGCTGATCGCGCGGTGCCGCAGGTCAAGTTCTGACCATTCCCCGTCGCGATCCCGATCGCTGCAAACCCTCCACGCCGCGGGCTCCCGCCGCGGCGCCCTTCGCATCAAGAGACCTCATTCGATGACCACCGATAGCATGAAGAAGCTGACCATCCTGCCGACCGATCACCCGCTCCGCGGCAATGTCCGCCCGCCGGGCTCGAAGTCGATCACCAACCGCGCACTGCTGCTGGCCGGCCTTGCGAAAGGCACGAGCCGGTTGACGGGCGCGCTGAAGAGTGACGATACGCGCTACATGGCGGAAGCGTTGCGCGCGATGGGTGTCGAGGTCAGCGAGCCGGATGATACGACCTTCGTCGTCACCAGCACGGGCAAGCTGCTCCCGCCCGCCGCACCCTTGTTCCTCGGCAATGCCGGAACGGCGACGCGCTTCCTGACGGCGGCGGCGGCCCTTGTCGATGGCACCGTTGTCGTCGATGGCGACCAGCACATGCGCAAGCGGCCGATCAAGCCGCTGGTCGAGGCACTCGGCACCCTCGGTGTCGAGGTTACCGCCGAAACCGGCTGCCCGCCGGTCACCGTTAAGGGCACGGGCGGCTTCCTGGCCGGCCGTGTCGTCATCGACGCCGGTCTGTCCAGCCAATACGTTTCGGCGTTGCTGATGGCGGCACCTGGCGCGAAGGGGCCGGTCAGCATCGAGCTTGCCGGCGACGAAATCGGCGCACGCGGTTACATCGACCTGACGGTTGCCGCCATGCGCGCCTTCGGTGCCGAAGTCGAGCAGGTGAGCCCGTCGGTCTGGCAGGTTGCCCCGACCGGCTACAAAGCTGCCGACTATGTCATCGAGCCGGACGCTTCGGCTGCCACCTACCTCTGGGCGGCGGAAGTTCTGACCGGCGGCGCCATCGATCTCGGCGTTCCGGCAACGGCTTTCTCGCAGCCCGATGCGCGCGCCCATGCGGTAATCGCAAGCTTCCCGAATCTGCCCGCTGTCATTGATGGCTCGCAGATGCAGGACGCGATCCCGACGATCGCGGTGCTTGCCGCCTTCAACAACACGCCGGTTCGTTTCGTCGGTCTTGCCAACCTGCGGGTCAAGGAATGCGATCGCGTGCGCGCGCTGTCGCTGGGCCTGACCGCTATCCGTCCCGGCCTCGCACATGAGGAAGGTGACGATCTGATCGTCTCCTCCGATCCGGGCCTTGTCGGCCAGACCCTGCCAGCCTCGATTGACACCTTCGCCGATCATCGCATCGCCATGAGCTTTGCGCTTGCCGGCCTGAAGATCCACGGCATCACCATCGAGGATCCCGGCTGCGTCGCAAAAACCTACCCGGCCTATTGGGACGCGCTTGCATCCCTCGGCGTCGAATTCACCGGCGACCGGCCATGATCGAGAGCGGGATGAGGAAAAGCGTATGCGGTTTTCCGCCCGCATCCCGCTCTAACCTATCAAATCGCCGCGCTTTGACCCTCAACCGGAACTTGATCCTCCACCGGAAGAAAGCTTGATCCGCATGGCTCGTCTCGCTGCCGCATTCACCGTTCTGGTTCTTTTGCTGGCGACGGCGGGCATCGGGCGGGCGGAGGAGGTCTTCTCCGCCTATCGCTCCGTCATCGATTTCGCCAAGGACGGCACGATGACGGTGACCGAGACGATCACCGCGACGGTCGAGGGCAACAAGATCCGCCGCGGCATCTATCGCGACCTGCCCTTGACCTTCACCGATGCGAAGGGCAAGCGCAGCAAGGTGGACTTCAAGCTGCTTTCGGTCGAGCGCGACGGCGAGGAAGAGCCTTACCGCACTGAATCTATCAGCGGCGGGATCCGCATCTATACCGGTTCGGCCGAGGTTTTTCTGGAGCCAGGCGAGCACACCTTCCAGTTCACCTATGAGACCGGCCGTCAGATCCGCTTCTTCGACGACCACGACGAACTCTATTGGAACGTCACCGGCACCGAATGGGACTTCCCGATCGACGAGGCAAGCGCCACCGTGACGCTGCCGGAGGGCGTGAGGGCCGAAGCGCTTGATTACTTCACCGGTGGCTATGGCGCGACCGGCAAGGACGCCCGCGCGTCGCGGGACGGCAGCGAGATCTTTTTCGCCACCACCCGCCGCCTCGACCCGCGAGAAGGGCTGACCATCGCCATCAAGATGCCGAAGGGCAGCATCGACCGACCGACCTCCAACCAGGAGAACGCCTGGTGGCTGCGCGATCACCTCGCGCTCGTCATCGCCGGAGCCGGACTTGCCGTCGTGCTTCTTTACTATAGCCAGGCCTGGCTGCGGGTAGGGCGCGACCCGGACCGCGGCGTCATGGTGCCGCGCTGGGATCCGCCGGATGGGATTTCGCCGGCACTGGTAAACTACATCGACAACAAGGGTTTCTCCGGCGAAGGCTGGACGGCGCTTTCGGCAGCGGCACTGAACCTCGCGGTCAAGGGCCATGTGGTGCTCGAAGACCTGAAGAACGCCATCGTCATTGCCGCGACCGGCAGCAGGGGCGGCGAAAAGCTGCCGACGGGTGAGGCGGCTGTCATGAAGGCGGTCAACGCCGCCGGTGGCAAGCTCACCATCGACCGCGCTCATGGCACACGGGTTCAGGCGACCGGCGCTGATTTCCGCAATGCCATGGAGCGCGAGCACCGCGGCAAGTACTACCACGCCAACAGTGGCTACATCGTTGCCGGCGCCATCCTGTCTGTGCTGGCAGTCGCGGCGGTGTTCATCTTCGGTGATCTCAGCGAGGACAGCCTTCCGCTGGTGATCGTTCCCGTTTTCATCGCCTTCTTCGTCTCGATCCTCGCGGTCTCCTTCGGCAAGTCGCTTCGCCGCGAGAAGAGCCTGATGAGCCGGATCATGTCGATCGTGGTGGTCGCCTTCATCGGCTTCGTCGCCTTCACGATCTTCTCGGCGATCCTCGCCGCCGTCTTCTATTCGGCGGCCGAGACGGACGAGCTTCCGTTGCTGTTCGTGATCGGCGCGATCGTGCTGGTCAATGTCCTGTTCTTCTTCCTGATGGGCGCGCCGACGCCGCTCGGAACGCGGATGATGGATGGCATCGACGGGCTCCGCCAATACATGACGCTTGCGGAGAAGGACCGGATGAACATGCAGGGTGCGCCCGAGATGTCACCCCGGCATTTCGAGACGCTGCTCCCCTATGCCGTGGCACTCGGCGTCGAAAAGCCCTGGACGGCGACCTTCGATCGCTGGTTGCTTGCGGCTGCAGCGGGAGCGGCGGCCGCGGCTGCCTATCAGCCGGGCTGGTATCACGGCGACAGTTTCGGCTCGAGCACCTTCGGCGATCGTATCGGCGGATTTGCCGGTTCGATGGCCGAGACGATGACCTCTTCCCTGCCGCCCCCGCCCAAATCGTCATCGTCAGGGTTTTCGACCGGAGGCGGCTTCTCCGGCGGCGGCGGTGGTGGTGGCGGCGGCGGTGGTTGGTGAATCGGCCGCGGTCGCGCATAGAAAGCCAAATTCATCGCAGCGCTTGGTGACAATCTTGCCAGAGATTGCTAAGTCCGCCGCAACCGTCAGGAACAGAAAAAGTCGCTCCCATGCCCGATCTTCTTATCGAACTCCGCTCCGAGGAAATTCCTGCCCGCCTGCAGCGCAAGGCGGCCGGCGACCTCAAGAAGCTGCTGACAGATGCTCTGGTCGAGGCGGGCTTGACCTATGAGGGGGCGCGCGAATACTGGACGCCGCGCCGGTTGACGCTCGATATCCGTGGCCTCAACGCCCGCTCCGCCGATATCCGCGAAGAGCGCAAGGGCCCGCGCACCGACGCCAACGAGAAGGCGATCGAAGGTTTCCTGCGCGGCGCCGGCCTCGCCTCGATCAGCGAGGCGCATGTCCACAACGATCCGAAGAAGGGCGATTTCTACGTCGCCCATATCGTCAAGCCGGGCCGTCCGGCCGAAGAGATCATCGCCGAGGCGATGCCGGGCATCATCCGCAACTTCCCCTGGCCGAAGCCGATGCGCTCCGGCGTGGCGTCGGCAAAGCCCGGTGCGCTTCGCTGGGTCCGCCCGCTGCAGTCGATCGTCTGCACCTTCGGCTCGGAAACCGAGGAAACCCATGTGATCCCGTTCGAAGTCGACGGCATCGTCGCCTCGAACGTCACCTACGGTCATCGCTTCCACGCGCCGGAGGCGATTACGGTTCGCCGCTTTGCCGACTATGCTGAAAAGCTCGAAAAGGCGAAGGTCGTTCTCGATGGCGAGCGCCGCAAGGAGATGATCCTTGCCGATGCACGCAACGTCGCCTTTGCCAATGGCCTGGAGCTCGTCGAGGACGAGGGGCTCCTCGACGAGGTTTCCGGCCTCGTCGAATGGCCGCAGGTGCTGATGGGCAGCTTCGAAGATGCCTATCTCCAAATTCCCTCGGAAATCATCCGACTGACCATCAAGACCAACCAGAAGTGCTTCGTTACCCGCGCTCCGGGCGCCGAGACTCTTTCCAACAAGTTCATCCTCGTCTCGAACATCGAGGCGAAGGACGGTGGCAAGGAGATCGTGCACGGCAATGGCAAGGTCGTGCGTGCGCGCCTTTCGGACGCCGCCCATTTCTGGCACCGCGACCAGGGCAACCTGCCCGATCTCGAGACGCTCGAAGCTTCCGCAAAGAAGTTCGCTCTGGATCTCGATAAGCCGCTCGACCAGCGCATGGCCAAGCTCGACGCGCTGAACGTCACGTTCCACGCCAAGCTCGGCACGCAGGGCGAGCGCGTCGCCCGCATCCGGGCGCTGGCAGGAGAACTTGCCAAGGTCACCGGTGCCGACCAGAAGCTCGTCGATCGTGCCGCGGTGCTGGCCAAGGCTGATCTGCGCACCGAGGCTGTTGGCGAATTCCCCGAGCTTCAGGGCATCATGGGTCACAAATACGCGCTGCTTCAGGGTGAGGAGCAGGCTGTCGCCGATGCACTCGAGGATCACTACAAGCCGCAGGGCCCGTCCGACCGCGTACCGACCGATCCGGTGGCGGTAACGGTGGCGCTTGCCGACAAGCTCGACACGCTGGTCGGCTTCTGGGCGATCGACGAAAAGCCGACCGGCTCCAAAGACCCTTACGCGCTTCGCCGCGCGGCGCTCGGTGTCATCCGGCTGATCCTGGAAGGCAAGGCGCGCCTGGCACTGCTCCCGGCCTTCGAAGCCGCGCTCGTTGCTCTGCGCGCACAGAAGCCAGCCCTGGCGGACGACGTTTCCGCCGATCTGCTTTCCTTCTTCCATGATCGCCTCAAGGTCTATCTGCGCGATCTCGGCGCCCGTCACGACCTGATCGACGCGGTGGTAACGCCCGATGCCGACGACCTATTGATGATTGCCCGCCGCGTCGAGGCGCTGACGGCCTTCATCACCGACGAGGAGGGCCGCAACCTCCTCGCCGGCACCAAGCGCGCCACCCAGATCCTCGCCGCCGAAGAGAAGAAGGGAACGACCGTCGCCGACGCTGTCGATGCCGGCCTTTTCCGTCTCGACGCCGAAAAGGCCCTGCACCAGGCCGTCGAGGTCGGCTCGGGCGAAGCGCGCAACGCTATCGCCAAGGAAGACTTCCGCTCGGCGATGGAAGCGCTGGCCAAGCTGCGCCAGCCGGTCGACCAGTTCTTCAACGATGTTCTTGTCAATGACGACGATGCCGCGATCCGTGCGAACCGCCTGGCACTGCTTGGCCTGATCCGTTCGGCAACCGGCACGGTTGCCGATTTCTCAAAGATTGCGGGCTAAGACAGAGATGCTTGCCGCCGGTTCGCTGGCGGCATCGGCCGTTCCTCACGCACAAACGTTCAAGCTGGTTGCGAGCGTGCGCCCTATATCCTGTCTCCATCATCAAGATGGAGACAGCCGATGGATACCGCGACGAAGACCCACAAGCCGATCAATTTCGCCGAAAAGCTCTCGCTCTTCAGCGACCAGTGGCAACCGCGCGTCATTGCCGAACTCAACGACTACCAGTTCAAGATCGTGCGCATCGAAGGCGACTTCATCTGGCACGATCACAAGGATACCGATGAGGCCTTCATCGTACTTGAAGGTTCGCTGCGCATCGATTTCCGCGATGGCTCGGTGACGCTTGGACCAGGAGAAATGTACGTCGTGCCGAAGGGCATCGAACACAAGCCCTGTGCGGAACGCGAGGTGAAGATGCTGCTGATCGAACCGCGCGGCACTCTCAATACCGGCCATGAAGGTGGCGAACGCACTGCGGAAAACGATCGCTGGATCTGAGGCGCGCGGCTGCCGGCGTCACGATCATGCTTGAAGGGAGCGAGACCTCGGAGTAGGAGGGGCGCATGCCCGCAAAAATCCTCGTCAGCGCCTGCCTCATGGGCCATGCCGTACGCTACGACGGCCAGTCGAAGCCGCTCGTTCATCCGGCGATCGAACGCTGGCGCGCCGAAGGCCGCCTCGTGACCATCTGCCTGGAAATGTCTGCCGGCATGCCGGTACCGCGCCCGCCGGCAGAGATCGCCGGCGGCGCCGTCGGCAACGACGTTCTGGCAGGCAGCGCGAGGGTGGTGGAGATCAACGGCCGCGATGTTACCGAAGGTTTCGTACGAGCCGCCGAAAACGCGCTTTCGCTTGCGAGGGAAACCGGCTGTCACTTCGCCCTGCTGATCGACGGAAGTCCGTCCTGCGGATCCGGTTTCGTCTATGACGGAAGCTTTTCCGGCGCGCGTCATCCGGGCGAGGGGGTGACGGCAGCCTTGCTCGCCGGCAATGGCATCGAAGTCTATTCGGACAGGCAGATCGACGCGCTGGTCGCGCGGATCGAAGAATTGGAAGGCCCTCAATAAAGATTACGCCCCTGCTTCTCTCAGGGGCGCAATCTCTCGCTGTGCAGCGAAACGCCCGTCAGCCTTGTATGCAGGGGACGGCTGAGCGGGGCAGGGAACTTTCCCGATAGGAGATCAGTCTAACCGAAGTTCGAGGGTAGACGGATCAAATTGCTGTGAGCCGTCTTTGGTTGGCTGTGCAGCCGCGCCGCCCATGGAGGCGCCGATCGGCGTGACCGCGGCGGTCTTTGCGGTCTGGTCGATCGCGATCAATTTCGCGTCGTCCGCGACCGGGTTCTGGTCGTCGGTGTTCGTCGAGACGACGACTGTCGGCGAGGCATCGCCGTCGGCGGCGGCGGCCTTGATGATCTCCTGCGAGGGCTTGCTGACGAAAACAACCGGTGAGCCACCGAGCCAGGCCTCGGTGCGCACCATCTTCATCTCGCCGTTGATCTTCTTGAGCTCGATCGTTTCGTCGCCTGCAGCGATCGTCGGCACCACATAGGTCACCTTCTTCTTCGATTGAAGCGGCGGGCACGCGGCGCAAGAGACCGTGGCAACGCTGGCGTTGTCGGTCGTGCCGGACGCGAGCGCCTCGATCGACGATGCCGCTGCGTTGCCGGCGGCAAGGCCAAGGACGGTGGTGATCAGCAACAGGCGCATACGCTTTCTCCCGCAATTGTTAGCGGCGAGAATATGCGCCCTCCCTTACTTTCCCGTCAGGAGAATTGGTAAAAATAGAATGATCCTGGAACGCGGTTCTGTTCCGGATCACGCTTTCTCGCGTGCAACCGCGCGCCAGCCGATATCGTGCCGGTAGAAGCCATTTTCCCAGGAAACGGCCGAGACGGCCGCATAGGCCCTGTCCTTGGCCGTGCCGGCATTTTCGCCCGTTGCGGTAATGTTGAGGACGCGGCCGCCGGTCGCGACCAGGGCGCCATCCTTCATCGCTGTGCCGGCATGAAACACCTTGGTGGTTTCGGAGGCTGCGGGCAGGGCGTCGATCGGCGTATTCTTGGCGTAGCTGCCCGGATAGCCCTTGGACGCCATGACGACGGTCAGCGCCGTCTCGTCGCGCCATTCCGCGGCCATGCCGGCGAGCGTGCCGGTCGCTGCGGCATAGAGCAGCGGCAGCAGATCGCTCTTCATCCGCATCATCAGCACCTGGCATTCCGGGTCGCCGAAGCGGACGTTGTATTCGATGAGTTCCGGTCCCTTGGCGGTGATCATCAGGCCGGCGAAGAAGACGCCGGAGAAGGGATGGCCGCTTTCGGCCATGCCGCGCATCGTCGGCTCGATGATTTCCTTCATCGTGCGCTCGATCATATCAGAGGTCATGACCGGGGCGGGCGAATAGGCGCCCATGCCGCCGGTGTTCGGCCCGGTGTCGCCGTCGCCGACCCGCTTGTGGTCCTGGGCGGAGGCGAGCGCCAGCGCCGTCTTGCCGTCGCAGAGGCAGAAGAAGCTTGCTTCCTCACCATCGAGATAGGCCTCGACCACCACTTCCGCGCCGGCTGCCCCAAAGGCGCCGGCAAAACAATCGTCGACGGCGGCGAGCGCTTCATCGAGGGTCATCGCAACGGTCACACCCTTGCCGGCAGCAAGGCCATCGGCCTTGATGACGATCGGCGCGCCCTGCTCGCGTACATAGGCCTTGGCGCTTTCGGCATCGCCGAAACGACCATAGGCACCGGTCGGGATGTCGTAGCGGGCGCAAAGATCCTTGGTGAAGCCCTTGGAGCCTTCAAGCTGAGCGGCGGCGGCAGAGGGGCCGAAGACAGCGATGCCGGCTGCGCGCAGGACGTCGGCCAGACCGGCGACCAACGGGCCTTCGGGACCGACCACGGCGAAGTCGATCACTTCCTTGTGGCAGAAGGCGGCGACCGCCGCATGATCTTCCGTGTCGAGCGCAACGATATCAGCTTCCTCGGCGATCCCGGGATTGCCCGGGGCCGCATAGAGCTTCGTCAGTTTGGGAGACTGCGCGATCTTCCATGCAAGGGCGTGCTCGCGCCCACCCGATCCGATCAGAAGAACCTTCATTGCAGCCCCCGATATCCTGAAATTGCTGCGCTGCGGTTAGGACGGCGGGGCGGCAAGGTCAAGGGAAAATGGGACTCCGGGCAGCGATTCCCGCAATCGCGACCGTTCAGGCAATGGCCTGCCGGCTTTGAACGTCGTCCAGCCCTTCGTCGTGTGCGTAGCGAGCGGTGCGTGTCAGGGCCCAGATGCCGAGATCCTCGATCGGCAGCGGCTTGCTGATGAGGTAGCCCTGAAACAGGTCGCAGCCGGCTGCCGTCAGCATCGAGAGTTTCTCCGGCGTGTCGATGCCTTCGCCGACGACCGCAACGTCCTTGGCGTGGCAAAGCGCGATCAACGCTTTCAGCACCGGCAGTGACTGCGACGCGGTTAGGTTCGACACCAGCGCCCGGTCGAGCTTGATGGTGTCGGCCGTGTATTCGATGATCTGCTGCACGGAGGTGTAGCCGGCGCCGAAATCGTCGATCGAAAGGCGGAAGCCCTTCTGACGCAAGGCGTCGATGTTGCGGCGAAGCTGGTCGCTGAATTTGACGGCGAAGGTTTCGGTCAGTTCGATTTCGATCGACCGTGCCTCGAGCCCATGCCGCTCGAGGCACTCGGAGAAATGATCGGCAATCGCCTTGGAATGCAGTTCGGCCGAGGAGATGTTGATCGCCAGCACGGTTTCCGGGCCGAAGAGTGCCTTGAGCTGTCCGCAATCGGACATCGCCTGGTTGATCACCCACCAGTCGATCTTGGTAAAGAGGCCGGAGCTTTCGGCGATCGGGACGAATTCGTCTGGGGTAACATTGCCGAGGACGGGCGAATACCACCGCAACAGCGCCTCGCAGCCGGTGACGCGACCTTCGGTGTCGACCATCGGCATGTAGACGAGATGGAACTGTTCGTCCGGATCAAGCGAGCGCAGTTCGTCCTGGATCTGGCGCAGCCGCGTGCGCTTGTCGTGAAGCGCACGAGAGAAGCGGGCGGAACGGTTCTTGCCGCTGGTCTTTGCCTGATACATCGCGGCGTCGGCGTTCGAAATCAGCTCGGCAAGGTTGGTCGCATCATCCGGGCAGATCGCCGCGCCGATGCTTGCCGTTACCGGGTAGCGTTTGTCGGAGACTTCGAAGCCGTCCTCGAAAAGCCCCAGAATGGCCGCGGAGATTTCCCGGACCGTTCCGTCGCCGGGTCGCGACCGCACGAACACGGCAAATTCGTCGCCGGAGAGACGGGCGAGAATGGCCGGCTTCTGGCCGCGACGCTCGGTGATCGCGTCGACACGCTCGCCGATGCGGACGGCCAGCGTCTTCAAAAGCTCGTCGCCGATCTCGTGGCCATGCTTGTCGTTGACGAACTTGAAGTTGTCGATGTCGATGAACAGCAGACTGCACTTCTCGCCGGCGGCAATCGCCTCGCGCACGGCGCCGGCAGCAAGCGCATTGAAATGGCCGCGGTTGCTGATCCCGGTCAGGGTATCTGTCCAGGAACTGCGTTGCACGAGTTTCAGCGATTGCACCGACTGCCGGTGCAATTCGCGGATATTTTCCGTCAGCCGCCCGATCTCGCCCTTCTCCTCCATGTCGCGGATTTCGTCGCGCGCACCGACCATCACCGCCATCACATTGGCGTCGAGGGATGCGATCGGATCGGTAATGAAGCGGCGGATCAGCACGATGATCAGCCAGATCGAGAACAGGCTCATCGCGACGGCACCGAGCGCCAGCAGGAATTTCTGCCGCGCCATCAGCGCATCGAAATGCTCGCTCGAAACCGTGAGCGTGGCATAGAGCGAAGGCCCGAGATGAACGCTGGCAGAAAGATCTTCGGTAATCGCCAACGGCCAGGGCTGGAGCACGATGTCGGAGCCGTACTCCTTCTTCAACGCCTGCTGCATGTCGAGGAAACGGTCCGGCTGGATCGCGACCTGCACGAGCAAAGCGTTCGATTTCTTGCTCGGCAGCGGCCGGCTGAAGGCAACCGGATCGAGGAAGAAGGAATAGACGATACGTGGTCTTTGTCCTGCTTCGTAAAGATAGGTCCAGTCGGCGAGTTTGTCGTCGCGGATCAAGCGGCGGGCGAGGTTGAGCTGGGCCTCGTCGATCTGGGCGAAGGGGTCAAAGCTGTTCTCGAAATAGTAGTCCGTCTTCAGATCGGAAGTCAGCAGCGCCAGCGACACGTAGCCCGTCGGGTCGTCCAGGAGCGATTTGAGGCTTTCCTGCAGCCTGACACCGAGCGCATTGGCGCGGTAATTCTCATCCGTTTCGGACACATACTGGCGCAGCGAGTTGCCGTTCAGGAGCGCATTGAGGAAGCCCTTGCTGCGGCCGATCTCGTTCTGGAACACGGCGGCTGCATGTTCGAGACGTTGCGACAGCTTGGCGTGCTCGAGCGCGCGAATGGAACGGCTCTGGGTGACGTGGACCGAGACTGCGGCCAGCAGGTAGCCAGCGAGAACGACGGGGAAGATCAGGATGAGCGCGCGTTTGCCGAGGTTCACTGGAAGTTCGCCAATGTGCTGATGATGCGCCGGCGCAATTGCACCGACTCTGTGGACAGTTCCTGCTGGTACTGGCTCTTGGCCAGGATGTCGGGTGAGGGGTAGATCGCGGGGTCGCCGCGAACTTCTTCCGGCAGAAGGGCATAGGCCGCCCGGCTTGCCGTCGGCATGTTGAGCGCCAGCGCGTTCGCGGCAGCACTGCCAGGCGAGCCGAGATAATCGAGAAGAGCCAGCGCCCGGTCCTTGTTCGGGGATTTGGCGACCACAGACATGCAGTCGAGCCAGGAAAGCGTGCCTTCCTTGGGAACGGCGTAGCGCCAGACACCAGGCGTAGCGGCCTTGTCGTTCAGCACGTGCTGGTCGCCGCTATAGCCCAGCGCCATGTAGATTTCCTTGCTGACCGTCGGGTTCTGGATCGCGCTGATGATATATTCGTAGGTGAGCACCGAAGGCGCCTGTTCCTTCATGAGACCGAAGGCGGCCTTCAGAGTCGCGCTGTCGTTGGTGTTGATCGATTGACCGAGCAGCATCAGCGGCGCGACGAAGGCCTCATTGTGGTCGTCGTACATGGCGACATGCTTGGCGAGCGCCGGGGCAGGGCGCATGAGCTCCTGCCAGGAGGTCGGCGCCTCCGATACGACGTCTGAACGATAAAGAATGCCCATCGTGCCCCAGAGATAGGGAAGGCCGCTGCCCGCGCAGCGCTTGCGCCAGCTTTCGTCATAGTCCCGGAGCGAGGCGACGTTGGTCTCGTCGAGCTTTTCGAGCACGCCCTTGCGCCCGAAAAGGGCGGCGCTGTTCTCGCCGGTTACCACCAGGTCGACGCGGCTGTTCGGATCTGCCAGCACCTCGTCGCGGGTGTCGCCGCTATCGTAATAGACCTGGTGCACCGCGACGCCGGTTATCGACGTCCAGCGGTCGAGGATCTTCTGGTCGATGTAGGATTCCCAGATTAGCAGGTTCAGGGTCTCGGCCGGTGCCGCCGTTGCGAAGAGCAACGTCGCCAGAAAGGCCGGAATCGCCGTTCGCCCCTGCATTGAATACCCCTACCCAAGCCCGTCAGACGACCGTAGCGCGCAAAAATTGATGAATGATTACGTAGGGCTGCGACGAATAGTGGGGTGTCGAGTGCTGCTTGCGGCGGAAACGAAAGCCGGGCGCCGCATAACGGCGCCCGGTGAAAACGAAAGCGATTTCGGCGCAAAACAGCCCTATCTTGCAGGGATCTTCGGCAGCAGGATCGTGAGGATGCCAAGCAGCGGAAGATAGGAGCAGATGGTGTAGACGAATTCGATGCCCTGCCGGTCGGCGAAGATGCCGAGCACGGCCGCGCCCATGCCGCCGAAACCGAAGGCGAAGCCGAAGAAGACGCCGGCGATCAGCCCCACCCGACCCGGTACCAGCTCCTGCGCGAAGACGACGATCGCCGAGAATGCCGAGGAGAAGATCAGGCCGATGATGACCGACAGGACGCCGGTCCAGAAGAGGTTCGCATAGGGCAGCAGCAAGGCGAAGGGGATGACGCCGAGGATCGAGAACCAGATCACGAAGCGGGCGCCGTAACGGTCGCCGATCGGACCGCCAAGGAAGGTTCCGGCCGCGGCCGCGCCGAGGAAGAGGAACAGCATGAGCTGCGCCTGCTGCACGTCGATGCCGAACTTCTCGATCACGAAGAAGGTGAAGTAGCTGGAGATGCTCGCCATGTAGACGTTTTTGGTGGCCGTCAGCAGCACGAGCACGGCGACCGCCCACATGACCCGCCCTTTCGGCAGGGGAAGGGTGCGGCTGGGCGCTGCCCGGCTCATCGTCGTGCGGCGATGGCGCACATACCAGGTGCTGACCCAGGAGAGCACGAAGAAGCCGATGATCGCGACGATCGAGAACCAGCTGAGGCTTCCCTGGCCGAAGGGAATGACGATGAAAGCGGCCAGCAGCGGACCCATGGCGCTGCCGGCATTGCCGCCCACCTGGAACAGCGATTGCGCCAATCCGTGGCGTCCGCCGGAGGCGAGACGGGCGATGCGCGAGGATTCCGGATGGAAGATCGCCGAACCGACACCGATCAGGCTCGCCGCCACCAGAAGGACCCAGAAATCATTCGCGTTTGCCAGCAGGATCAGGCCGCTGCAGGTCGAAAGCATGGCGAGCGGCAGCGAATAGGGCAGCGCCCAGCGGTCGGTGATGATGCCGACAGCCGGCTGCAGCATCGACGCCGTCAGCTGGAAGGTAAAGGTCAGGAGGCCGATCTGCACGAAATCGAGCGAGTAGTTCGCCTTGAGCAGCGGATAGAGCGCGGTCAGCAGCGACTGCATGATGTCGTTCAGCATATGGCAGAAGCTGACAGCCAGGATGACGGAGAAAGCGGTCTTCTCCGGGGAGATCCCGGAAGTTGAGGTCACGGTAGACA
This sequence comes from Ensifer adhaerens, assembly GCF_028993555.1. Classification (NCBI taxonomy): domain Bacteria; kingdom Pseudomonadati; phylum Pseudomonadota; class Alphaproteobacteria; order Hyphomicrobiales; family Rhizobiaceae; genus Ensifer; species Ensifer adhaerens. The sequence continues at coordinate 538,891 of NZ_CP118610.1, forward strand.
TGGGGTGAATCCTTGCCGTCTCGAAGGTTGTATGCGGCGTGGGCTATCTGTACTGAGGTTGCGATTGGCCTGCTTTTGTGATGTGGTCGATTTCTTTCGTGAGTGGGCCAAATGCCGATCCGCCGATTTCCCTTGCCGCAGCTTCCCGATGCCGATCACTTCCGGAATCTCGATTGGGTCGAGACTGGAAACGCGCCGGTGCTCGCACTGGGACGAGACTACAGCGCCGGCCTTCTGGTTCCGTTCCACAGCCATACGCGCACGCAGCTCTGGTGGGCGCGCGGCGGCGTCGTGCTGATGCGCACCGAACGCGGGCGGTGGATGGTGCCGCCCGGCCATGCCCTGCTGATCCCCGCTGGCATGGAGCACTCGGCCGAGATGATCAGCGACGTGCGCATGCACTCGATCTATTTCGCGCCGGACCTTCTGCGCGCCGAGCGGCCGATGGTCATGGAGATCAATCCGCTGGCCGGCAGCCTGGTGGATGCGCTCGTCAGTATCGAGAACGAGACGATGTCGGAGCGGCGTGAACAACTGGTCACGGATCTTTTGCTGGAGGAAATCGGCCGGCTGCAGGAGCGCCCGCTCGGCTTGCCGTATCCGCGCGACGAGAAACTAGCAGCCCTTTGCCGGCAGTTCCTGCAGGCGCCGTCGGCTGCGGCAAGCATCGACCAGTGGGCGGAACGGATGGGCCTCAGCCGGCGATCGTTCACGCGGTTCTTCCGCAAGGAGACGGGTGTCAGCTTCGTCACCTGGCGCCAACAGGCCTGTATCTTTGCCTCCTTGCCGTTCCTGGCCGATGGCGAGCCGATCACCAATGTGGCGCTCGATGCCGGCTATGAAAATGTGGCCGCCTTCACCACCATGTTCCGCCGCATGCTCGGCAGCCCGCCGAGCGTCTATCTCAGGACATATCTTGGGCAGTAATCGGCGCCGGTTGGCCGGCTATGGCAAAGGAACGTTGAATTGACCTGGTTAACGGAATCGTAGGAACAAGCCGCAATAACTCGCCCCGTGCCGTTCCAGTCCACCTCCCTCCCTCCCTCCCTCGGCCTGTCGGCACGGTCAAAACTTCGCCCCGGCGAATGATTCTTCCGGAGTTGTTTCTTGCGTATCCGTTCTCTTGTCCTCCTTTCTGGAACCCTTTTGCTATCGGCGAACGCCGTCTCTGCCGGCGACGGCCAGTATTTCTGGTCCGGTGACTGGTATCTGAAGGTGGGAGCCACCGGCTTCCTCGGTCCGAAGTATGAAGGCGCCTCCAAGCGCATGTTCCAGGCAGCACCCCTGATCTCGCTCGGCAAGGCCGGCAGCTCGGTTCGCTTCTCCTCGCGCAACGACAACATGTCCTACGCGCTGGTCGACCAGGGAAGTTATCGTGCGGGTCTCGTCGGCAAGCTGATCTTCGAGCGCGACGCCGGCACGTCCAGTGACCTGAAGGGTCTCGATCCGATCAAGTTCGGCGGTGAAATCGGCGGCTTTGCAGAGGTCTATCCGACGGACTGGCTGCGGGTGCGCGCCGAAGTCCGCCAGGGCATTCGCAGTCACCATGGCGTCGTCGCCGACGTCGCGGCTGACGCCTTCACCGATGTCAGCAGCAATGTCCGCATCTCCGGCGGTCCGCGCGTGACCGCTGCCACCAGCGCCTACTACGGCGCCTATTATGGCGTGAACGACCGCGAGTCTGCCGCATCCGGCCTCGCCAAGTATTATCCGCATGGCGGCGTCGGGTCCGCCGGCGTCGGCGCCGCGATCACCTGGCAGGCAACGGAGAAGCTCGAAACGAGTGCCTATGCCGAGTATCGGCGCCTGCTTGGCCCTGCCGCCGATTCCAGCCTCGTTCAAGAGCGCGGCAGCCGAAACCAGGTCCTGGTCGGCCTGTCGGCGACCTACCGTTTCGACTTCACCCTTCCTTGACACCCGCTGGTCCGGCGCTGCGGCGATCTCGCCGCTTGACCGGTCGGACCTGCGGCGTCAAACAGGGGGATGAACACGTTCCCCGCCGATTCCGGCCGCGTCCACGACGCGCCGTCCAACAATTGGGTTTATCGCGCACTGCCGCGCGCGCTCTGGCCCCATGCGCAGCTTGCCCGTTGGGACCGTCCGATCGGCTGGCAATTGCTGCTGCTGCCCTGCCTCTGGTCCGTGGCGTTGGCTACGGGCGCAGCGGCAGGCACCGAAGCCTTCTCGTTCGGCCGCTTCTTGTACCATTGCTTCCTGTTCACGGTGGGCGCGATCGCCATGCGCGGCGCCGGCTGCACCTACAACGACATTGTCGACCACGACATCGATATGGAGGTTGCGCGCACCCGCTCGCGGCCGTTGCCGTCGGGGCGCATTTCGCGTCTTCAGGCGAAGGTGTTCATGGTGCTGCAGGCGCTCGTCGGCCTGGTCGTGCTGCTGCAGTTCAACACCTTCTCGATCGTACTCGGCATCCTGTCGCTTGCGATCGTCGCAATCTATCCCTTCGCCAAACGGTTTACCGATTGGCCGCAATTCTTCCTGGGGCTAGCCTTCTCCTGGGGCGCGCTGATGGGCTGGGCGGCCGAATTCGGTACGCTGTCGCTGGCTGCCGTGCTGCTTTACGGTGCGGCGATTGCCTGGACGATCGGCTATGACACGATCTACGCCTACCAGGACAGAGAGGACGACGAGCTGATCGGCGTGCGTTCGACGGCAAGGCGGTTCGGCGACAATCCACGGCCGTGGCTGATCGGCCTTTATGGCATTGCGACACTGTTGCTGCTGCTGTCCTTCGTGGCCGCCGGTGCCGGCGCAATTGCCTATATCGGACTTCTGATTGCGGCGGCGATGCTGACCTATCAGATCCTGGTGCTGAACATCCACGATCCGGTGCAGTGCCTGGCGCTGTTCAAGTTCAACGGTGTTGTCGGCCTGATCATCTTTGTCGGCCTGGTACTGGCGTTTCTGGTACGCCTGATATGAAAAATCCTCCGTCGCGGCGGAGGATCCTCTTCATGCATCTGGTCCGTCCCGCTTCTGCATGTTTCCTAAAATCCTAGCCGATTTAAGGGTAAAAACATGCAGCCTCGAAAGTGCTACAACGACCTTTGCGCGTCAGATAAGATGCGCGGCGCTGTAGTGGCGGGCCGTAAAAGCTTCATGCCCAGCTGATCTCGCGGGCGGCCTTGCGCTCCTTCGCCTCATGACGCGCACGGAAGCTGGACAGGATGACGGCAACGGCGGCGGCGATATGCTTGCGCATCGGGTTTCTCCTTCTTTCGTGATCTTGGCTATGAACCCGATATGGCACGAAGAAGGCGACGGAGCTGTTTCCGTGGGAACATCTGAAGCAATCCCAGAAAACCCTGTGAAGTGGCTTGCCGTGCGCAACGGCATCTCAAAATCGGCAGCCCAAAATCGGCAGCACGGAAATCGAACGACAACAGCCGGCCGCAGGGAACGGCCGGCTGTTGCGCTGGAGGTACTGCTGCGGATTAGCTGCGGGCGATGATCTCGCGCCCGTCGATTTTCATGTGAACGCCGAGCGTGCCGGTGGAGCGGCGCACGAGGAAGCGCGGCCGGCGCTCTGCGAAGAAGGAGTGGCGGCGGCGCGGCTTGACCGGTGCGGTGCGCACGTCGCCCAGGTGCTCTTCAAGCGGTCTTGCGACGCCATCCGCTTCGACCATCAGCATCGGAATGCGATAGGCCTCCGCCCAGGCGCGCCAGTCGGCGGCAATGTCGGACAGGTCGTGTGCGACGAGCAGCGGAACGCAGAGGTCCGGGTCGTCGTGATGAAGTTCCAGCGTCACTGTAACGTCTCCGTCGCCGTGATCGATCGCGCGAGCCGCGACCCCTTTGAATGCCCGCGCCGGCAATGCGATCGAAAGCGGCAGGCCGCTCGATGGTAGCACCTTGCGCAGAACTGCGCCACGCTCGTCCAGGCTGATCGTGACATTACCCGTGTGACCGTGCAAAGCGTAGCTTGCTTGCTGTGGAAAGCGCTTCGGATCAAGACGGAGCGTGTTTTCGACCCATGCGGGTTGAGAGAGTGTGTTGCGCATTTCAATCGCCCTTGTTTTTCCTTGAGAGCCGGTTTCCGGTCTTCTCGTCGGGACTTTTTCGTCCTCTATGGGCTGAAGAATAGGCGCCCCCCTTTCCGAACGGCTTAAGAATCGCGGTTAAGAAAACTTTGCGTTTTTCGATGGTTAGCAAAAGCCGACCGCTCAGGGTTTCCGTTTCGTCAACGGCTCCGGCGGTCTTGTTCCGATCGGAGGCAACCAGTGGCACGTTGGCCGCCGGCGAAAAGCCACACACAAGCCAGTGCTGCAATCATGACGCGTCAGAATTCTGTTTCGGGGGTGGTTCGGCCGCTCCATGGGTAACCGACGGGGCCAGGCATGGTATCGACCTATCTCGACTACAGTCGCATCACGCGTGATTTGCGCAGCAGCCTCAATCGTGTTGCCCAGCAGCCGCAGATCGCGCGCGAAGCTGAATATTACCGGGAGAACATCGACAAGGTGAAGACCGTCGACGCGTTCCTCGACGATTACCGGCTCTACTCCTACGCGATGAAGGCACATGGCCTGGAGGACATGACCTATGCCAAGGCCTTCATGCGCAAGGTTCTGGAAAGCGACCTCAAGGACGACAACAGTTTTGCCAACCGTCTCACGGATGAACGCTACCGCAATTTCGCGCAGGCCTTCAACTTCAGTTCGGCAACCGCAGTGGCCCAAACCAACGCACAGCAGGATGCGCTGATCGGCCTCTATAATGACCGCATCAACAATCTCGATACAGTCATGCGGCAAGAGATGGCCTATTTTGGCGCGGCGATGGATCTGGTCACCGATGTCGACCAGTTTCTGGGCAATGAAAGGCTGCGCTCCTTTGCCTTCACCGTGTTCGGACTGGATGCGAAGACCTTTTCGTACACGGAAGTTCGCAATGCGTTGACGAGCGATCCCGCGACCTTGACCGCTAATCAGACGGCAGCCAAGACGCGGCTGACCGAAGCGAGCAAGCAACTGACGGATCTCGGCGCACGCGACACGGCTCTCGCCCAGATCGTCAGCCTGACGGCCCAACTGGCCGCAGCGCCCGATGCCGACAAGCCTGCCATCCAGACGAAGATCGATGAGCAGAACGCAATCGTCACCGACCTCGATGGACGGCTGCCCCCGCGCGACCAGGCGCCGGCGCTAAAGGCGCAACTCTCCCTGGAGGTGAACACGCTTGCCAGGCAGATCAGCGGTCTCGATATCTATATCCAGCTCGCCTCGACATTCAATTTCAATGCTGACGGCAGCGTGCCTTCCGGTGAGAAGGCGATCAGCGACGAAAAGAAAAAGCTGCTCAACGAGGCCTATGTCTTCCAGCGGCCAGGCGTCACACCGTCGGGTGGCGCACGGCTGACCGGCGCTGGCGCGCTGCTCAACAAGGAATACTACGAGCAGAAGATCGGCAGCATTACCAAGGTCTCTGACCTGCTCGCCGACAACCGCCTGCTCAACTACGTCATCACCGCCTTCGGCCTGCCGTCCGCGACAACGATGCCCTCCACGGTCGAAAACATCCTCACCAGCGACATCAACGACCCGGAGAGCTACGTCAACAAGTATGGTGGCGAATACAACGCCGCCTACAAGAAGATGCTCGCCGCCTTCAACTTCCAGACTGACGGTACGCTGCCAGCCGGCAAGACCGCGCAGGATGCGGACCAGATGAAGACGACGTCCGACGGCTACATGGTGCGCTACAACGACAAGAGTGATGCCGAGGACGAAGCTCTGGTCAAACGCTTCAAACTCGTGATCGGCACGATGAAATCGGTCGATGAACTGCTCGCCAACAACGACATGAAGAAGTTCATGCTGCGTGCTTTCGGTCTTGAGAATGAAGATCTGAGCACGCGAACGTTGAAGCGGATTCTGACCAGCGACCTCAACGATCCCAAAAGCTACGCCAACACGCTGCGCGATGATCGATACGTCAAGCTGGTAAAGGCATTCAACTTCAATCCGGACGGCACGCTCGGCGCACCAAAGCTCGCGCAGAGCGAGGCCGACATCATGAATACGGCCAAGGCCTATGTGATCGCCAAGTCCCGGTTCGGCACGGATGAAGAGAAGAAGGTCGCCAAGGACAAGGCGCAGGAGGAAGCCAAGTACTACGCGGCCGAGATCGAGAAGGTCGAGACGCTCGACGCCTTCCTCGCGAACCGGCGTCTGGTCGATTTCGTGCTCGTCGGATCCGGCATCGACCCGGAAACGGTCAAGACCGAATATCTCAAGGACATGTTCACGTCCAACCTGGACGATCCAAAGAGCTTCATCAATACCGATCCGAACGGATTGAAGTATCGCGGGATCGTCGCCTCCTTCAACTTCGACACAGACGGCAAGATCGTTCGGGGTGAGGCCGGCCAGATCCAGACCCGGCGCGGGTTGATCACCACGGTCGACCTCTATCTCAATCAGTCGCTCGAGGAATCCGAAGGCGCCGACAACGGCGGCGTTCGCCTGGCGCTCTATTTCAAGCGCAAGGCCCCGGAGATCAACACCGCTTACGACATCCTGGCCGAAACCGCCCTGTTCCAGGTCGTCAAGACGGCCTACAGCATGCCGGAGGGGTTGCAGAACGCCAAGATCGAGGCGCAGGCCGCCTATCTCGAGCGCGTCATCGACATCAAGGATCTGCAGGATCCCGCAAAGCTCGAGAAGCTTTTGCAGCGGTTCACCGCGCTCTATGACGTCGAAAACAACACGGACGTCTCGCCGGGCCTGGCCATCCTCAGCGGTAGCGGGGGAGGCGGCGTCAGCGCCGAGACGCTCCTGTCTCTCTCGCAGCTACGGGCAGGCGGTCGCTGACGCGGATTGCGTCAAGTGCAGCGAGCCCGTTGCGGCAGGTGCCCAAGCCTGCCGCATAAGACCGTCCGCTTCAGCGGTCGGCGCGCAGCACCTTGTCAGGGTTCATGATGCCGGCCGGATCGAAGGCGTGCTTGATCCGTTGCATCAGCTCGATCTCGATCGGCGTGCGGATTTCTGCGAGCTCGTCGCGCTTCAACTGGCCTATGCCGTGCTCGGCCGAGATCGAGCCGTTATAACTGAGGACGATACCGTGCACGATCACGTTGATCTCGCGCCAGCGGTCGAGGAAGGCCTGCTTGTCGGCGCCGACCGGCTGCGAGATGTTGTAGTGGATGTTGCCGTCGCCCATGTGGCCGAAGGAGCAGATGCGGGCGCCCGGGATCGCCTTCGTGACCGCGGCATCCGCCTCCTTCATGAAGGCGGGAATGCTGGAAACGGGCACCGAAACATCGTGTTTGATCGAGCCGCCCTCGGGCTTCTGCGCCGGCGACATGCTTTCGCGCATATGCCACAGCGCCTTGGCCTGCATCTCATTGGCGGCGATCACCGCATTTTCGACAAGGCCGGCTGCAAATCCCTGTTCCAGGAGGTCGTTGACCATGCGTTCGGCGCTTTCGGCCGAATCCGAGGTGGAGATGTCGATTAGCGCGTACCAGGGATGGACCGTCTCCATCGGATCGCGAACGCCAGGAATATGCCTGGTCGTAAACTCGACGCCGAGGCGCGGCATCAGCTCGAAACCGGTCAGCGCCGGCCCGCAAAGGCTGGAGGCCTTTTCGAAGAGGGCGAGCGCCTGCTCGACGCTGCCGACGCCGGCAAAAGCCACCTGGTGACCGAGCGGTTTCGGGAACAGCTTGAGCACCGCGCCAGTGATGACGCCGAGCGTACCCTCGGCGCCGATGAAGAGGTCGCGCAGGTCGTAACCGGTATTGTCCTTCTTCAGCCGGCGCAGTCCGTCCCAGATCTCGCCGGTCGGCAATACCACCTCGAGGCCGAGGCAGAGCTGGCGCATGTTACCATAGGCTAGCACCGCCGTGCCGCCAGCATTGGTGGAGAGATTGCCGCCGATCCGGGCTGAGCCTTCCGAGCCGAGCGACAGCGGGAACAGGCGATTATGGTCGTCCGCGGCCTTCTGGATGTCGGCGAGAATGCAGCCGGCGTCCGCGACGATCACGTTGCCGACCGGATCAATGTCGCGGATCCGGTTCAGCCTTTCGAGCGAAAGCACGATGTCCGCCTTGCCTTCCCGCGGGATCTGTCCGGCGACGTGGCCGGTGTTGCCGCCCTGCGGCACAATCGCAGTGCGGGTCGCGCTGGCGAGTTTCAGGATGTGCGACACCTCGTCGACCGAGCCGGGACGAAGCACCATTGGCGTCGTGCCGCGATAAAGCCCGCGGGACTCGACGAGATAGCGCGCCTTGTCCGCTTCTGCGGTGAGCGCATTGGCGCTGCCGACGATCTCGACGAAGGAGGCGATGAGTTCGGGAGAGGGAAGGGTCGTCATGGGTCTGCCTTCGCGTTGCGCTTGAGCGCGCTATCGGATCCGTTGATCTAAAGTCGCGATCCTCGGTTCGTATCGATTGCGATCATAACCGCAATCGCAACCGTTCGGTGAGGTCGGGGTGCGGGGGAGGCGCCGCACGCGAACTCACCCTCGTGGTGCTGCTGCCCGCTGCAGCCGGTCGATGATCGCTTCCCCCAATCCGTCAGCTGGTATCGGGCCGAAGGCGATCGTTGCGGCCCCGCTGGCATCGGCTCGCTTCATATAGTCGAAGAGATTGGCTGCCGCTTCGCGCAGGTTTCCCGTCGGGCTGAGGTCAAGCACGATCGCCGCCTGCTCCTCGCCGGCGATCTTGCCTCCGCCGAAACGGATCAAGGCCTCGCCCGCGCGCACATTGGCAGCATCGAGCCTGACGGCAGCGCCCGGCGCATAGTGCGAGGCCAGCATGCCCGGAGCCTCGATCGTCGCCCCCGCGGTCTCTGGCCGGATCACCGGACGGTCGAGCAGGCGCTCGATCTCGGCGGCATCGAGGCCACCCGGTCGGAGCAGCCGGATCTCGCCACCGTCGACCTTTATGATCGTGGATTCCAGGCCGATTTCGGCCGGACCGGCATCGAGGATCAGTTTCAGCTTGTCGCCGAGATCGGCATCGACGTGGGCCGCGCTGGTCGGGCTGATCTTGCCTGAGGTGTTGGCGCTGGGCGCTGCGAGCGGGCGCCCGAAGCGGGCGATCACTCGGCGCGAGAAGCCGTCGGGCATACGGATGCCGAGCGTGTCGAGGCCGGCCGAGGCGAGGGCATGCACGGCGCTATCGGGCCGCTGCGGCAGGATCAGCGTCAGCGGTCCTGGCCAGAACGTTTCTGCCAGGCGCCGCGAAATCGGATCGAAACGCACGTGAGCCTCGGCCATGGCCATGTCGGAAACATGCGAGATCAGCGGATTGAAGCGCGGCCGTCCCTTCATCTCGTAGATGCGACTGATCGCCTCGGGATTGGTCGCGTCGGCGGCAAGGCCATAGACGGTTTCGGTCGGGATGGCGACCGGCTCGCCTTGGGCAAGAACGGCGCAGGCGCGTTCGATCGCGCGGTCCGGTTCCCTGCCTGTGTCGATGATTTCTGCCATGCCGTTTCCTTTCCGACGCTTCCATATCGGACGCGCCGGGAAAACAGAACGATTTTCTTTGCGGGACTTCGGTTGCTGCCTCAGAGGCTGCGGATGATGCGGCGCAGCGAATCGTTCCGGGCACCGAGCATCAGCACGTTCTTGAGGGCGATCTTGGGGTCGTCCGTGCGGAAAAGGAGCCCGTTGTCGCGGACGTTGCGGTTGATGATCATTTGTCCGTCTTCGGAGTTCGGCTCGATCGCGACCGCGAAATACATGCGGGAGTAGCCGCTCTGGATGCGGTCGAAGAAATGCGTCTCGTCACCAAGGTCGCTGAAGAAATTGGCGAAGTAGAACGACCAGGTGATATCTTTGGAAGGCGTGACCGCCGTCCTCGCCGCCGTCACGTGGCAATAGCCAAGATGCGGCTTGCCGACGAGCGTGCGGTGAAAAATCAGCTTGGGAAACTGGATCGAGGCATGGAAGCCGTTGATCCGCTTGTGCGTGGTATCGCCGGCGGTCGTGAGCTTCTTGCCAGTCCTGTCGGCGACTTCCTCGTAGCTGAGGTACCGTCGTTCGTTCGGCAACCACTGCCGGCGGTTGATCCTGCCGGTGCGCAGAAACTCGGTGTGAACTGCCGTCTTCGGCATGATCGCCGGCGGCTTTTCGGCCGCTGCGTCGTAATATCTGAACTTTGCCATGATCGTCAGCGCGCCATCTGCCTGCCGGACATCTTCGTCCGCCGTCAAACCTAATGGCTTATGGTTAATGAAGGATTTCCTTTCGTTAGCGCAATATGCCTTTGCCCATTCGCCGGAATGTCGCAAACGGGCGAAGCTTTCCCGCGTCTGCGCCGTATCGGCCGCAAAAGGCGGCATATGCCCAATTTTTGATCTATCCATATGTTTATAAAGTGAAAAACTCTCGAACTCGTCTCCAGAAGTCGGTTTCGATCGTGTCGTCATTCTGGAATTGGATGTCGCTATCCGGCGCCTGCCGAGGTGCCTTCCGCGCTTACATATCCTTACTCAAGGTGTCGTCTTCCAAAGGTGAAGGCGGAGAATTGGGAAGCCGGTCAAATCCCGGCGCTGCCCCCGCAACGGTGGTGGAGCGAAAGCCTCGGCAAAGGCCACTGGGCGGTTCCGTCCGGGAAGGTGCCGGGCTGGTCCTTGCAAGGACGGCTCCTGAGCCCGGAAACCAGCCTTGACGGACATAACCGTAACGGGTTGCGGCGGGCAGCCGGATCGGAGCCTAAAACGCATGGGCGTGCGCCCGTGCGGGTTCCTGTCCTGCCTCTCCGAAACATGGCGCATGAGGACAGGACATGGATACCAAGACCGATATGTTTCGCAAGCTGAAGGGCCGGCGTGACGGCTACAGCCTTGATCGGGCCTTCTACATCGACCCCGACTACTACCGGCAGGATCTGGAAAACATCTGGTATCGGGACTGGCTGTTCATCGGCCACGATTGCGAAATCCCGCGCGCCGGCAATTACTTCACCGTCCAGGTCGGCGACTATCCGGTTGTCATCACCCGCGATCGCCAGGGCACGATCCGGGCGCTGCACAACTCCTGCCGGCACCGCGGGTCGCGCGTCTGCACACAAGCAAAGGGGTCGTCTGCCAAGCTTGTCTGTCCCTATCACCAGTGGACCTACGAACTTGACGGCTCGCTGCTCTTCGCACGCCAGATGGGCGAGGACTTCGACAAGGCGGCCCACAGCCTGAAGCCGATCCATTGCGAAACGGTCGGCGGCTACATCTTCATCAACCTGTCGGAAACGCCGGCGGATTTCACGGCTTTCCGCGAGATGGCATTCCCCTACCTCGCCCCACATCGCCTCGGAGAAACCAAGGTCGCCTTCGAAAGCACGATTATCGAAAAGGGCAATTGGAAGCTCGTCTGGGAAAACAACCGCGAATGCTACCACTGCGCCGCCAATCACCCGGAACTCTGCCGCACCTATCCGGAAGCACCCACCGCAACCGGGGTGCAGGGCGCCAAGGACGATCCGGTGATCGCCGCCCACTGGGCGAAGTGTGAGGCCGAGGGCCTGCCGAGCGAGTTCCGGATGTCGCCGACCGGCCAGTTCCGCGCCGCGCGCATGCCGCTGGTCGACAATGCCGAAAGCTACACCATGTCGGGTGCGCGTGCCGTGAAGCGGGCGCTGTCGGCCGACGTCCTGCAGAAGCAGATCGGCACGCTCCTGATGTTCCATTACCCGACCACCTGGAACCATGTGCTGGCCGACCACGCCATCACCTTCCGTGTTCTGCCGCTCGGTCCCGAGCTCACGCAGGTGACGACCAAGTGGCTGGTCAACAAGGATGCGGTAGAGGGTGTCGACTACACGCTTGAGGACCTGACGCATGTCTGGACCGAGACAAACGACCAGGATCGCCAGATCGTCGAGGAAAACGCCTTCGGCATTCGCTCGCCTGCCTATGAGCCCGGCCCCTATTCGCCGGATCATGAAGGCGGCGTGATGCAGTTTGTCGAGTGGTACTGCAAGTTCATGGAGCAACGCCTGCAGGGCGATGCGGCTCCGCTTTCAAGGGTCGCCTGACATGCAGATGGCATCCTCCTTCCATCATTTCGATGAGCTGCATGTCTGGATCGACCGGCAGCAGATGCTCGAATGCACATCGGCAGTTGTCGAAACCGCCGATGTGATGACCTTCACCTTCCGGGCGGAGAAGCCCGCCTGGTTCCGCTACCTGCCCGGCCAGTTCGTCACCCTCGAACTGCCGGTCGCCGACGAGCCGGTCATGCGCACCTACACGCTGTCGTCGACACCTTCGCGGCCGCTGTCGATCGCGGTCACGGTGAAGGCCCAAGCCGACAGCATTGGCACCCGCTGGATGTTCGATCATCTGAAGCCCGGCATGAAGCTCCGGGCTTTCGGGCCGCTCGGCGATTTCAGCTTCGTTCGCCATCCGGGTGACAAGTACCTGTTCATCTCAGCGGGATCCGGCGTCACGCCGATGATGTCGATGACGCGCTGGATGGCGGACTGCGTGCCGGAAACCGATGTCACCTTCATCTCCTGCGCGCGTCGGCCGGACGATCTTCTGTTTCGCTCGGAACTCGAGGTCCTGGCAACGCAGATGTCCGGGCTGAACCTCGGCTTTATTGTCGAGGGGCATGAAGCCCGTCACGGCTGGCACGGCCTGCGCGGCCGCATCGACGGTGCCAAGCTGCCATTGCTCGCTCCCGACTTCCTGGAACGAACGGTGTTCTGCTGCGGTCCGGAACCGTTCATGCGCGGTGTGCGCGAGATGCTGAAGGCGGCTGGCTTCGACATGGGCCGCTATCACGAGGAGAGCTTCCAGCCGGCGGCAGCACCTGCTGCCGAAGAGATCGCCGTCCGCGCAGGCGTGGCGGGCGACAGCGAAGTCGCCGCCGCCAAGGTTGCTTTCACCATGAGCGGCAAGGAAGTCGAAGCAAAACCCGGCCAGACGATCCTGCAGACCGCGCGCGCCAATGGTGTGAGGATCGGCGCTGCCTGCGAGGGCGGCATTTGCGGCACCTGCCGGGTGATGAAGGTCGCCGGCGAGGTCGAGATGAGCCACAACGGCGGCATTCTCGACGACGAGATCGACGAGGGCTACATCCTCGCCTGCTGCTCGCGGCCACTCGGAGATGTCCAGATCGAAGCCTGAGGAATCTAGGGCGTGTTGCAGGGCGCGAGCTTGACTGCAACGCGCCGTAGATTGTCGGCATAGGCGGCTGCGCTGATACAATCGCCCTGTGCGGCATCATCGGCGGCGACCGCCACCTGCAGGGCGCGCTCGTGGCGGGCGAAGTCGATCGAGCCCGTCACCAGCATGTCGACGCCGCTGCCGGCGCCGCTCGTGGCACCGGCACGGCTGATAAGCAGCGGCTCGTCAAACGTCGCGGTTGCCCGTGCTGCGACTTGCGCGCCTGTTCCCCGCTCGGCTTCCGCGACCAGGGTGAGCGGCAATGGCTTTTCGGGCAGCAACGCGCCTTGCGCCCAGATCGCTTTCAGCGCCGGTGGCGACATCGCGGCGACATTCACGTCGATGTCGTCGAGTGTCCCGGGCACGCGGTAGGGACAGCGCCGCTTGCCGCAGTTGATGCCGGAGGAAAACTGCCACAGCGCATAGCTTTCCCAATTGCCCATGGGGAAGACCTGGCGGATATCCGGCTTGTAGCGCGCATACCAGAGCGGCAGACGCGAAAGCAGCCGATGCTTGGCGCGGTGGGTGGCGATGTATTTGGCGGTGATGTGATTGGTATAGAGGATCGGGTAGCGCCCCGTCCGGGTCTTGATATGGCCGGCGAAGATGGCGGCATCTTCGAGCGACATGTATTTTTCCGGATCGATGCCTTCGAGATCGAGAACCATCAGCTCGTCGTCGCGTGGCTCGGCGTAGTCGAGGAAATGGTTCGCCTGGTCGACGGGGTTGCCGGGACGCGCGAGATGGTAGGCGCCCCACAGCAGCCCATGCGTACGGGCGATCATGCGCCGGGTCTGGTAGAGCTCGCGGCTGACGGCGTATTTGCGCCACATGGTCTTGCAGTGGTTGAACGTGTCGCCGTTGTGGTCGCCGGTGCAGGAGAAGCTTTCGGGCAGGCCGTCGGAGGCCTTGGCGATGAAGCCTGAGATGCGCTTGTCCGCAAGCATCGTTTCCCAGTCAATGCTGTTCATCTCGTAGGCATCGACGATGATGGCGTTGGACTTGGTTTTCCAGGGCTCAAGTTCACCGGCGCGTGCGATCGCCGCCGCGAAAACCAGACCCAGAAGGGTCGCGAGGCGCAGAATCATCCCTGTCGTGGAGATATACCGCTTTGCCATTCTCTGAGATTGCCGACAGTATCGTTAATGCATCGTAAATCCCAGCCCCCGAGCGGGACTGTGCTGGACCGGCGCGTGAATGTATACCGACCTCTGGCTGTATATGAGCAATGCCTTGCGTAAAAATGATGTGTCGTTCGGTGCCTTCGATACCGCAAGGCGGATGATCGAATGCACCCAAGCATTCGCCGTCGCCGATCTGCCGCACCCGGTTTCGCCACGCGAACACAACGGCTAAATGCCTGAAGATGGAACAAAACCGGTGGCTTATGCGTTGCTGGTTGGTTTCGGATTTCCCGGCTGAGGGTCATCCCCGGTTCTGCAGCGATCCGGGTGAAATCATGCAGAGGCTGAAGTTTCCATGGTTGCCCTCTTTTCGGCACCGTGCGGAGCGTGGATTTGGTTACGGAGGTTTTGATGAAGACTTTGCTGGAGACCGGGAAGAGCCGGTGGTTTTCTGCGATTGTTGCCGCGGCAGTTCTGATGACGTCCGCGGCCCCGTCGCAGGCGTTTGTGCCGACGCCGCCGCGCGTCGAGCGGCAGAACGACGCGACGAACGTTCAGTATCGCCGGCCGGGTTACGAGCGCCGCGGCAACTATTACTACTACAACGGCTACCGCGGTTATAACTACCGACGTCCGGGATACCGATATTATAACGGCTGGTGGTACCCGATGGCCGCCTTCGGCGCCGGAGTGATCGTCGGCGGGGCAATCGCTCAACCGCCGCGCTACGAGCGCCCGGCTCCCGTTTACGGCAGTCGCCATGTGCAATGGTGCGCGAACCGGTATCGTTCCTACCGGGCCTATGACAATACCTATCAGCCCTACGGCGGCCCGCGCCAGCAGTGCTATTCGCCCTATAGCTAAGGGTTGAGCAGGGCCGGGGCTCCCGCTTCCGGCCCTCGCCTGTAAGCCTACAGAATTCCGATCCGCCTGAGGATCCACCAGGCAAAGCCCATCGAAAGTGCGATGAACAGCGCCGCATAGAGCGTGCCGCCGCCGTCGGCGAAGGGCAGGGCCCCCGTGTTCATGCCGAAGAAACCGGTAACGAGTGTCGGCGGCAGCAGGAAGGCGGTCATCAGCGACAGGATGTAGAGGTGGCGGTTGGTCTCAGACGAGATCTTGCTGTCGATTTCTTCGTGCAGCAGTCGTGCCCGTTCCTGCAGCGCAAAGACGTCGCGGTCGACCGCTTCCAGCCGGTCCGACAGCCGCTCGGCGGCATCGATGAAACCGGGTGGCACCTCGTCCTCGTCCGAAGCGGCCGCCCGTCTCAGCAGCGCCAGGATCGTGCGCAGATGCCGATGAAGCCGCACCACCGTGCGGCGGAGCGGCGCAAGTCCCGGCTGCTGGCGATGTCCGGTCGCGCCATAGACATGATCTTCGATGACGTTCAGTTCCTCGGTCAATTCCAGAACCAGCGAGATCAATGTGCGCTGGAA
The DNA here is from genome assembly GCF_028993555.1 of Ensifer adhaerens. Taxonomy (NCBI): domain Bacteria; kingdom Pseudomonadati; phylum Pseudomonadota; class Alphaproteobacteria; order Hyphomicrobiales; family Rhizobiaceae; genus Ensifer; species Ensifer adhaerens. The sequence goes on from NZ_CP118610.1 coordinate 554,590, forward strand.
CTCGATGACGATCATCTCGAAGAGGTCGATCGGGCGGGCACATTTCGTGCTCTTTTCCACGGCTGCCTTGACGCGGTCGATGCTGCGCAGCGGATGCAGACGCGTGGTGATGATGATCCTTTCGCTGACGGCGAAATGCAGCCAGCCGATCGTCTTGGTCACGGCATCGAAGGTGCGCTCGAAGTCGACGAGCGTGCCGTGTACGATATCATCCGAAACCGTAATCGCGGCCTGCGTGTCGTGGCTGGTCAGTGCGGTGACCGCGAGTGGCGGAAGATTGCCGATCCGCTCGATCAAGGCAGGCGTGCGTGCATCCGAGAGCGCCAGATGAACCCAGACCCAACCCTCGCCTGTCAGCAGGCTGTCGATCGACGCGTCGGTGGCGATGCGCTGGCAGCGGCTTTCGCCCGGCAGGAAACGATAGGCCCAGACGATGCCGGGTATTTCGGGGGAAATCAGGTTCATCTGAACGCCTTGGCAAAAGCCTTATGCCTTGGCTTCTATGCGCCGTTGATGACAGTTTTGTTACAGGCCCGTGCCGCGTCCCGTACAGGGGTGGATACCGGTGACGTTGACGTTTACGTAAAAATCAATAGTGTTCGCCGCAACGAGGATGCGCCCTGCGCGACCTGGCTATTCTGGGAGGATCATCATGTACAAGGCACCCGTCGACGAGATCGCGTTCACGCTGAAGCACGTCGCTGGCATGGGCGACGCACTGCAATCGGGTGCGCTCGGCGACCTTGGCGAAGACCTGGTCGATGCCATCCTTTCGGAAGCAGGCCGATTCGCGACCGAGGAAGTTGCACCCCTCGGCGATATCGGCGACCGACAGGGATCGCGCCTGGTCGAAGGCAAGGTCGAGACCCCGGATGGCTGGCGTGACCTCTACCGCAACTGGATTGCAGGCGGCTGGAACGGACTGACGGCACCCGAAGACTTCGGCGGCCAGAATCTGCCGCATATGCTGCATGTCGCCGCCATGGAGATGTGGAACGCAGGCTCGATGGCCTTCGCGCTTGGCCCGACGCTCACCATGGGCGCTGTCGAGGCGCTGGAAAAGCACGGCTCCGAAGCGCTCAAGGCGACCTATCTGCCGAAGATGGTCTCCGGCGAATGGACCGGCACGATGAACCTGACCGAGCCGCATGCCGGCTCGGACCTTGGGGTGCTGAAGACCCGCGCCGAGCGTCGTGATGACGGCACCTACCGCATCTTCGGTCAGAAGATCTTCATCACCTGGGGCGAGCACGACTTCACCGACAACATCATCCATCTGGTGCTGGCCCGACTTCCCGATGCGCCGGCGGGCACCCGTGGCATCTCGCTCTTCCTGGTGCCGAAATTCCTGGTCAACGCGGACGGTTCGCTCGGCGAACGCAACGATCTCTTCTGCCATTCGCTAGAACACAAGCTCGGCATCCACGGTTCGCCGACCTGCACGATGATCTATGGTGACGGCAAGTTTGGCTCTGAAAAGGGTGCGATTGGCTATCTGATCGGCGAGGAAAACCGCGGTCTCGCCTGCATGTTCACGATGATGAACAACGCGCGTCTCGCGGTCGGCATGCAGGGTGTCGCCATCGCCGACGCCGCAACGCAGAAGGCGATCGCCTTTGCCAAGGAGCGCACCCAGGGCAAGGCGCCGGGCTGGACCGGGCAGGGCATGAGCCCGATCATCGAACACCCCGATGTCGCCCGCACGCTTTTGACGATGAAGGCGCTGACGCAAGGGTCGCGCGCGATTTCCTATGCCTGCGCCCACGCCGTCGACATGGGGCATGCGGCCGAAGGTGAGAAGGCGAAGTACTGGCAGGAACGCTCCAGCCTGCTGACACCGATCGCCAAATCCTTCTCGACCGACGCCGGCGTTGATGTCGCCTCGATGGGCATCCAGGTTCATGGCGGCATGGGCTTCATTGAGGAAACCGGTGCTGCCCGCTACCTGCGCGACGCTCGCATCGCCCCGATCTACGAGGGCACCAACGGCATCCAGGCGATCGACCTCGTCACCCGCAAGCTGCCGCTCTCCGATGGCGGCCATGTGCGCGGCTTCATCGCTGAACTGCGCGAGATCGCTGATGCGGTGTGCGCCTCCAACCGCGACGGGTTCGGCGAAACGGCCGCCCGGCTCGATGCTGCACTGGACGATCTTTCCGAGGCCACCGAGTGGCTGATTGCGGCCGTCGCCGGCGGCAAGCTTGCCGAGGCACTGGCCGGCGCCACCGCTTACCAGCGCCTGTTCGGCCTGGCGCTGACGGGCGCATATCTTGCCAAAGGCGGCCTCGCCGAAGTGACCGACGGCAAGGAAGACCAGCGCATTGCGCTCTGCCGCTTCACCGCTGAAAACCTTCTGGCGGAAACCGCCGCCCTGAAGGATCGTGTCGTCAATGGCGCCGACAGCCTGGCTGTCGCTCGCGCCGTCCTGGCTTGAGAGGAAGACCCATGACCGACCATGTGCTCATCGAACGGCCGGAAGCCTATCCCGGCGTCCAGGTGATCCGCTTCAACCGGCCGGAAAAAAAGAACGCCATCACTCGCGACATGTACGCGAAGATGACCAATGCGCTGACCGTCGCTTCAAGCGACCCGGCCGTGCGCGCCACCGCCTTCCTGGGCACCGACGGTTGTTTCTCCGCCGGCAACGACATGGCGGATTTCCTCGCCTTCGCCATGGGCGGCTCCATGGGCATGGAGGTCATCGAGTTCCTGAAGGCGCTCGCAACCGCCACCAAGCCCGTCGTATCGGGCGTGGACGGCCTGGCGATCGGCATCGGAACGACGATCCATCTCCATTGCGACCTGACAATCTCGTCCGAGCGTTCCCAGTTCAAGACGCCCTTTGTCGACCTGGCGCTGGTACCGGAAGCGGCATCGAGCCTGATCGCACCCCGCATCATGGGCCATCAGCGGGCCTTCGCGCTGCTTGCCGCCGGCGAGCCGCTCGACGCCAAGGGCGCACTGGACGCAGGGCTGATCTGGAAGATCGTCACTCAGGATGCTGTCGAGAGCGAGACGCTGGCGCTTGCCGCCCGCCTCGCCAAGAAGCCGCCGGAGGCGCTGCGCATCGCCCGCGATCTCGTTCGTGGCGACCGCAGCGACGTGCTCGCACGGATCGACGAGGAGGCAAAGCACTTCGCTGCGCAGTTGAAGAGTACCGAGGCGCGCGCCGCCTTTGAGGCCTTCATGCGCCGCTAACGCATTCGCTTTGCGCATTGCGCGACCAGAAACGGGTGCCCCTGGCGCCCGTTTTGCTTTCGGGGGCAATGTCCTTGCCTCCGGACGGTAAAGATCGCGTTGCCGCGGGCATCGCGAACTTGCGTAGATCAATTTTAATTTGTTCTTAAATAGCGATCGCTAGCGTGCGGCGCGATAGGCCTATCCTCATTTTGAGAGGCCCCAGCCGCATGAAGCATGGCTGGCTCCGCCTTCTGGCATGTTCAACGTTTTCCCGTAAGCGTCACCGCTCCGTCCCTCCGGCGGACGAAGGATGCTGCGCGAAAATCATTAAGAGCTCATGTCCGGCGGCTGCCGCCGGCACCCAATGGGAGCCCATCTTGTCCAAGCGATCGAACCTCATGACGCGCATTCTCGTTGCCGCGTCCTGTGTCGTCGTCGGCGCCTTCGCCGGCTTTTCCGTCTACATCGACACGCTGCAGCGTGGCACCACCACCAAGGCCGTCGAGGAGAACATTGCCTCCTCCGGCACGCAGGCCGCCCAGAGCGTTGCCAAGTGGCTGAACGGCCGCGTCACGCTGACCGCGATGGTGGCCGACGCCACCGGCAATGTGGCCGATGACGGCGCCATCCAGCCGATCCTCAAGAACGACGTTCTGACAAGCGAATTCATGTCGACCTATGTCGGCAACGAAAGCGGCAAGTTCATCACCTGGCCCGACAATCCGATGCCGGCCGGCTATGATCCCCGCCAGCGCCCGTGGTACCAGCAGGCCGTCAAGGCCGATGCCCGCGTCCTGACCGAGCCCTATGTCGACGCCTCCAGCGGCGCGCTGATCATCAGCGCCGCCGTCCCGGTCAAGCGCGACGGCGCGCTCTATGGCGTTGCTGCCAGCGACTTCTCGCTCGATACGCTGGTGGCGATGATCAAGGGCGTCGACGTCGGCGGCGAAGGCTTTGCCTTCCTCGCCAGCAAGGACGGCCAGATCCTCGTCCATCCGGACGCCAAGCTCGTCACCAAGACGCTCGCCGATGCATTCCCGATCGATACCCCGGCAATCGGCACCGGCATCATGAACACCGAACTCGGTGGCAAGCCGATGCTGGTGAGCTTCGTTCCGGTGCAGGGCCTTCCCTCGGTCGAATGGTACGTCGGCTTCGTCATCGACGCTGATGCTGCTTACTCGGCAATCGACCAGTTCCGCATTGCCGCCACCATCGCCACCATTCTGGCGGTCGGCGTGATGCTGGTCTTCCTCGCAACCTTCCTCAACCGTCTGGTCATCCGTCCGGTCACCGACATGACCGGCGCGATGGAAAAGCTCGCTTCGGGCAACCACAACATCGAGATCCCCGGTGAAGATCGCACTGACCAGATCGGCTCGATGGCCGCTGCCGTCGCGATCTTCAAGGCCAACGCCGTTGAACGTGCCCGTCTCGAAAGCGAAGCGGACGCAAACCGCTCGCTGTCGGAACGCGAGCGTCTGGAGCGCGAGGCGCAGAAGGCGCGCGATGCCGCTGAGATCCAGCAGGCCGTCGATGGCCTGGCGTCCGGTCTCGGTCGCCTTGCCGAAGGCGATCTCGCTTATCGCATTGACAACCCGTTCGCCGATCGTCTCGATCGCCTGCGCGCCGACTTCAACAATTCGGTTGCCAAGCTCCACGACACGCTCTGCGCCGTTGGCACCAACGCCCGCGGCATCGATGCCGGTGCAACGGAAATCCGCTCGGCCGCCGACGATCTTGCCCGCCGCACCGAGCAGCAGGCAGCGTCAGTCGAAGAGACTGCGGCTGCCCTCGAAGAGATCACCACGACCGTCAAGGACTCTGCCCGTCGCGCCGAAGAAGTTGGCGCGCTGGTTGCCCGCACCCGCGCCGGTGCGGAAAAGTCCGGCGAGGTGGTCGCCAACGCCGTCGAGGCGATGCACGCGATCGAAAAGTCCTCGGGCGAGATCTCCAACATCATCGGCGTCATCGATGACATTGCCTTCCAGACCAACCTGCTTGCGCTGAACGCTGGCGTTGAAGCGGCCCGTGCCGGTGAGGCCGGCAAGGGCTTTGCCGTCGTCGCCCAGGAAGTACGTGAACTCGCCCAGCGCTCGGCCAATGCGGCCAAGGAGATCAAGGCACTGATCACAACTTCGGGCAACCAGGTCCGCAACGGCGTGACCTTGGTAGGCGATACCGGCAAGGCACTGGAGACGATCGTCGCCGAAGTGCAGGAGATCAACAAGCACGTGAGCGCGATCGTCACCGCGACACGCGAACAGTCGACCGGTCTTCAGGAGATCAATACGGCGGTCAACACCATGGACCAGGGCACGCAGCAGAATGCCGCGATGGTGGAAGAGCAGACGGCGGCAAGCCACGGTCTTGCCTCGGAAGCCGCTTCGCTCAACGCACTGCTTGCCCAGTTCAACCTCGGCGATACACAAGGGGTTTACGCGGCAGCGACCAGCCAACGGCGACGGGCAGCGTAGTCTTCGCCAAGATCTGACAAGCAAAAGGCCCGGGAGACCGGGCCTTTTCTTTGCGCACAGAACAAAGATTCTCGTCTTTCACTGCAGGATCACGACACGTTCCCTTGTTTCTTAAGCTTTGATAAAGCGGTCGCGCATACCGTTTCTTCGCCGCGAAATGACTTCGCTCCGCACGTCGCCTCACGCATTCCATCATCGCGATGTGTTCCAGACACCTGTCCCAATGCTGTGCGTGCCGCTGACCCGCCACGCAATCGATGATTTGGCCGCGCACGACCGGAACGGCGAGGCGCGAGGGAGACGTACGGTGATCCTAAAGACCGCAACGGCAAGAAACATGTTCGCCATCGTGATGACCGGCTTGTTGACCTCGATGGTCACCGCCGCCGTCGTCTTCTGGCTCTCCTATCAGCAACTGCGCGAGCGCAGCATTGCCGAGATGACCAATGCGGCATCGGCAAGCGCCCGCAGCGTCGAGACGAAGTTTGCCGAAGGTAAGACGCTCGCAAACAACATCCGTTCCGCACTCTATGCCGTGAAGAGTACCGGCGCGCCGTCGCGCGAGGAAATCGAAATCCTGATGAAGCGCTGGATCGTCGACAATCCGCTTGCTGTCGGCATGAGCACCGGCTGGGAGCCGAACGCCTTTGATGGCAAGGATGCCGAGTATGTCGGCAAGCCCGGCCATGATGCGACCGGCCGTTTCGTTCCCTATATCGCCCGCTCGGGCGACAAGGTGATCCACGAGGCGCTCGCCGACTACGACAAGCCGGGTCCGGGCGATTACTACCAGATCCCGAAGAAGACCGGCCTCGACATGGTCACCGAGCCCTATGTCTACCCGATCAACGGCAAGGACGTGCTGATGACGTCGATCATGGTGCCGCTGAAGAAGGACGGCGCCTTCATGGGTGTTGTTGGCGTCGACATGGCGCTCGGCGAACTGTCGACCGAACTCGGCAAGCTGAAGCCTTTCGGCACCGGCTTCGTCTCGCTCTTGAGCAAGGACGGCAGCATCATCAGCCATCCCGATGCGAAAGTGCTTGGCAAGGTATTGAAGGATACGCCGCTGCAGGCAGAGGGTTGGGGTCAGCTGCTGGCCAACACCGGCCGTGCTTTCGCGCTGAAGCACACCGATGGTAGCGCACACCTCGCCGTCGCCGTGCCCGTCAACCTGCTGCCAGATACCGTCTGGTACGTCGTGGTCTCGGTGCCGGAGGCGACGGTCTTTGCCGGGCTTTCGCAGCTCGCGATGATTTCCATCGCCGTGATCGCCATTGCGGCCGCCATCATGATCATCGTCGGCTGGACGCTTGCCAGCCGCTTCCGTAAGCGCGTCGCCAATGTCATCGGCGTTACCGGCCAAATCGCTGCCGGCGAGACCGATGTCGATCTGTCGGAGGCCGAGCGCAAGGACGAGATCGGCGATCTCGCCCGGTCGCTCCGGGTCCTGCGCGACGCGACCATCGCCAAGATGCAGCTCGAAAGCGAGGCGGACGCAAACCGCTCGTTGTCGGAACGCGAGCGTCTGGAGCGCGAGGCGCAGAAGGCGCGCGATGCGGCTGAGATCCAGCAGGCCGTCGATGGCCTGGCGTCCGGCCTTGGCCGCCTTGCAGAAGGCGATCTTGCCTACCGCATTGACAACCCGTTCGCCGATCGTCTCGATCGCCTGCGCGCCGACTTCAACAATTCGGTCGCCAAGCTCCACGACACACTCTGCGCCGTCGGCGCCAATGCCCGCGGCATCGATGCCGGTGCAACGGAAATCCGCTCGGCCGCCGACGATCTCGCCCGCCGCACCGAGCAGCAGGCAGCGTCGGTCGAAGAGACAGCGGCTGCACTCGAAGAGATCACCACGACCGTCAAGGACTCGGCCCGTCGCGCCGAGGAAGTCGGTGCGCTGGTTGCCCGCACCCGGGCCGGTGCTGAAAAGTCCGGCGAGGTCGTTGCCAACGCTGTCGAGGCGATGCACGCGATCGAAAAGTCCTCGGGCGAGATCTCCAACATCATCGGCGTCATCGACGACATTGCCTTCCAGACCAACCTGCTTGCGCTGAACGCCGGCGTCGAAGCGGCCCGCGCCGGTGAAGCCGGCAAGGGCTTTGCTGTCGTCGCCCAGGAAGTGCGTGAGCTTGCCCAGCGCTCTGCGCAGGCCGCCAAGGAGATCAAGGCACTGATTACCACGTCGGGCAACCAGGTGCGCAACGGCGTGAGCTTGGTCGGTGACACCGGCAAGGCGCTGGAGACGATTGTTGCCGAAGTGCAGGAGATCAACAGGCATGTAAGCGCAATCGTCACGGCGACGCGCGAACAGTCGACCGGTCTTCAGGAGATCAACACGGCCGTCAACACCATGGACCAGGGCACGCAGCAGAATGCCGCGATGGTGGAAGAGCAGACGGCGGCAAGCCACGGTCTTGCTTCGGAAGCCGCCTCGCTCAATGCGCTGCTTGCCCAGTTCAACCTCGGTGAGGTACAAACGGCAAACGGGGGTCGTCGTCGCGCGGCCTGAGCAGAGGTCTGCGTGGGTTTCGACAGAACGCTGCGATAACAAAGCGATAGGATCACTATCGTGAATCACGATCGCAAGTGCTTCAAGCCTGACATGACAAAGGCCCGGGAAACCGGGCCTTTGTCATTGGGACGCTTTTGACGCCGTCCGCTGATTTCTGGGTCTTTTCTTACTTCTCGAGCGTCGCCACCGCCTCGACATGGGCAGACCAGAGGAATTGGTCGATGGGCGTCACCGAGGTGATGCGGTAGCCGGCGGCGGTAAGGATGGAGAGATCCCGCGCCAGCGTGATCGGATTGCAGGAAACGGCCACGACCTTCTTTACGCCGGACCGCGCGATCTCGTGACATTGCGCCTCGGCGCCGGCGCGCGGCGGATCGAAGACGATCGCGTCGAATACCTTCAGTTCCTGCGCCATGACCGGGCGGCGGAAGAGGTCGCGCTTCTCGACGGTGACGGGCTTCAGCCCTTGCGTGTTGCGGGCGGCAAAATCGAGCGCCTTCAGCGCCTTGTCCTCGCCTTCGACCGCATGAACGCGTGCCTTGCGGGCGATCCGCAGCGCGAAGGTGCCGCAGCCGGCAAAGAGATCGGCGACGCGCTTGGCCTTGCCGAGATGATCAAGAACCAGCTTCGCCATCGCCTCTTCGGCTTCCGCGGTCGCCTGGGTGAAGCTGCCGGGTGGCGGCGAAACAGAAACACCGCCGAAATCGATCACCGGCTTCACCGGCTCGACAATGATTTCACCGTTCAGGCTGACGCGGGCGATGCCGCGTTCGCCGAGTACGGCTTCGACCGTGCGTCGGCGCTCGCGGTCGTCGAGCTTCTTGATACCATCGACCGCGAGATCGAGGCCGGAGAGCGTTTCGAGCACGGTGATGCGGAAAGGCTCGGCGTTGACGGCCATCGCCGCGCCGATCTTGGCGATGGTTGCGAGCTTCGAGACGATACCCGGGCTCGCGATCGGACATTCCGAGATCGCGACAATGTGGTGGCTTTCGGCCTGGTTGAAGCCGAGAAGCAGGTCCTTCTCGGTCTTGCGCGCGGTGAAGACGGCGCGGCGCCGCTGGCCCGGTTCAGCGGTGATGAGCGGCGCCACCTCCGGCTTCAGGCCTTTCGACTTCAGGGCGGCGATCACGAGATCGCGCTTGAAACCGTGATAGAGCGTGTCGGAAGCATGCTGCATCGTGCAGCCGCCGCAGGTGCCGTTGACACCGTCAGGCCCGAAGTGGCGACAGTGCGGCTCGATGCGCTCGGGTGACGCTTCCTTCAGCGAGATCAGCGTTCCGTGCGACTTGTTGACCGCCAGCGCCACGCTTTCGCCAGGCAGCGTGAAGGGCGCATAGATCGGCCCATCAGGGCCTTCTGCAATACCGTCGCCCTGGGCGCCGAGCCGGTTGATGGTGACGGTCTCGGTGCTCACGGCTTCTTCCCCGCGAGCAGGAATTCGACATTGCCGTCGCCGCCGGCAATGGGCGAGGGGATGAGGCCAAGGCTCTGCCAGCCCATGTCCTCCACGAGCCAACGTTCCAGTTCGGCAGCAACGGCCGGAGCGCTGTCGGGATCCTTGAGCAGCCCCGCCTTGCTGATCGCGTCGCGGCCCGCCTCGAATTGCGGCTTTACGAGCAGGACGCAGTGCGCGCCGGGAAGCGCCATCTCGAGCGCCGGTGGCAGCGCGAGCTTCAGCGAGATGAACGAAACGTCCGAAACGATGAAGGTGACTTCGCGCTCGTCGATATCCTCTGGCGTCATCGCGCGGGCATTGAGACCCTCGATACTGGTGACGCGCTCATCGCCGGAAATGCGCGGGTGGATCTGCCCATGGCCGACATCGACCGCGACGACATGATCTGCCCCACGCTTCAGCAGCACTTCGGTGAAGCCGCCGGTCGAGGCGCCGATATCGAGGCAGCTTTCGCCCGAGGGATCGAGCGCGAAATGATCGAGCGCTGCGACGAGTTTCAACGCGGCGCGCGAGACATAGTCCTGCGCCGGATCGTCAATGGTGATCGTCACGCTTTCGGCGAACATCAACGACGGCTTGGTGACCGTGCGGCCGTCGACCTTGACGGTGCCGCGCTGGATTGCGTCTCGGGCGCGGGCGCGGCTGGCGACCAGTCCCGTGTTGAGCAGCAACTGATCCAGGCGCACCCTGTTTCTGTGTTCTTCATTCTGGCGTTCTTCTGACATGTGTTTCTCATGGCGGCTTGCCGCAGCAATGGCAAGCCCCTCGCGGTCGCAGCAAGGGCACGCCTTGGATTCAACGGTTAGGAAACCTTAAAAAACAGGGGAAGACGACGGGTCCATGGCGCAGGACGAAGGGTAGAAATTCTGCAAATCCGTCTGGAAAAGCAAAAACCCCGGTGATGAGCCGGGGTTTTCTTTTGTGATCAATGCTTGGCAGCCTTAGCCGGCGGCGCCGATATCGATATCCTGTTTCTGCCCGAGCGCCCTAAAGACGGTCGAGACGATGCCGGCGCGGTCGAGGCCGGCGGCGGCGTACATCGCCTCGGGCTTGGCCTGCTCCATCCAGATATCGGGCATGACCATCGGGCGGACCTTGAGGCCGCCGTCAAGCAGGCCGTCTTCGGCGAGGAACTGCAGCACGTGGCTGGCAAAACCGCCGACAGCACCTTCCTCGATGGTGATCAGCACCTCGTGGTTGCGGGCAAGCTCACGGATGAGGTCATGGTCAAGCGGCTTGGCAAAGCGCGCGTCGGCAACCGTGGTGGAAAGCCCGGCGGCGTCGAGATCTTCTGCAGCCATCAGACAGTCGGCAAGGCGGGTGCCGAAAGAGAGCAGCGCCACCTTGGAACCCTGCTTGACGACGCGGCCCTTGCCGATCTCGAGGATCTCTCCACGCTCGGGCATTTCAACGCCTACACCTTCGCCGCGCGGATAGCGGAACGAGATCGGACCGGCGTCATAGGCCGCGGCCGTGCGCACCATGTGCTTCAGCTCCGCCTCGTCGGCGGCCGCCATCACCACGAAGCCCGGAAGTGTGGCGAGATAGGTCGTGTCGAAAGAGCCCGCATGCGTCGGGCCGTCGGCGCCGACAAAGCCGGCGCGGTCGATCGGGAAGCGTACCGGCAGGCCCTGGATCGCAACGTCGTGCACCACCTGGTCGTAGCCGCGCTGCAGGAAGGTCGAATAGAGCGCTGCGAACGGCTTGTAGCCTTCGGCGGCGAGGCCCGCGGCGAAGGTCACGGCGTGCTGTTCGGCAATGCCGACGTCGAAGCAGCGCGACGGGTGCACCTTGGCGAACTTGTCGAGCCCGGTGCCCGACGGCATGGCGGCGGTGACGGCGACGATCTTGTCGTCGAAACCCGCTTCCTGCGTCAGCGCATCAGCAAAGACCGAGGTATAGGCCGGCGCGTTCGGCTTGGCCTTCGCCTGCGCGCCGGTGATGACGTCGAACTTGTTGACGCCGTGATACTTGTCGGCGGCGGCCTCCGCCGGAGGATAGCCCTTGCCCTTCTGCGTCACCACGTGGATCAGCACGGGGCCCTTGGCATTGTCGCGCACGTTGCGCAGCACCGGCAGGAGATGGTCGAACGAATGCCCGTCAATCGGGCCGATATGGTAGAAGCCCATCTCTTCGAACAGCGTGCCGCCGGTGACATAACCGCGGGCATGCTCGACCGCGCGGGTGATCGCCCGATCGACGGTCTTGCCGAGATAGGCGGTCAGTTTCTTGCCGACCTCGCGGATGCCCATATAGGTGCGGCCCGAGGCAAGGCGCGCGAGATAGGCGCTCATCGCACCGGTCGGCGGCGCGATCGACATGTCGTTGTCGTTGAGGATGACGATCAGCCGCGCGTCGAGCGCGCCGGCATTGTTCAGCGCCTCATAGGCCATGCCGGCCGAAAGCGCCCCGTCGCCGATGACGGCGATGACATTGCGGTTCTTGCCGTCGAGGTCGGCGGCAACAGCCATGCCGAGGCCGGCGGAAATTGACGTTGAGGAATGGGCGGCTCCGAAGGGGTCGTATTCGCTCTCGGCGCGGCGGGTGAAGCCGGAAAGGCCGCCCTCCTGGCGCAGCGTCCGGATACGGTCGCGGCGGCCGGTCAGGATCTTGTGCGGATAGCACTGGTGGCCGACGTCGAAGATCAGCCGGTCGTGCGGCGTGTTGAACACCTTGTGGATGGCGATCGTCAGCTCGACGACACCGAGGCCCGCGCCGAGGTGGCCGCCGGTGCGCGACACCGCGTCGATCATTTCCGCCCGCACTTCTCCGGCGAGCTGCGGCAGATCCTTGTCGTCGACCTTCTTCAGATCGTCGGGATAGGTCACCTTGTCGAGCAAGGGAGTAGCCGGCATCGGATTGGTTGGCAGTTGTGTCACGCTGCATGCCTCATGCGCGCCGCGGGATCGGGCGCGCGATAGTTGGTGGGGACCGTCAAAGCGGCTCTTTAGACGCAATCGTTGCTGAATGCAAAACTAGGCATTCCTGCGTCACAGACCAAGAGACTAGCGCATGATTCTGTGAATCGAAATCGATTCAAGCGCCCTGAGGCAATGTTGCGCGGTTTTCCGCAGGCATTCTGTTCCACTTTAGGTCGAATTACCCTTCGGGCAGCGGGACGAATTCTTCCTCATCGCCGGGCACGATGTCGAAGCGGCCGGTGCGCCACTCTTCCTTCGCCTTGTCGATGCGTTCCTTGGAAGAGGAGACGAAGTTCCACCAGATGTGGCGGGCGGAGCCGAGTGCTGCCCCACCGAAGAGCATGACGTGGCAGCCCTGAGGCCCGGCGGTCACCGTGATCTCGTCGCCGGCACGGAAGACGAGCAGCTGGTTGTCGGCGAAATGGTCGCCGGCGATGATCGCCTCGCCGGAGAGGATGTAGAGCGCCCGCTCTTCCCACTGGGCTGCGAAGGGGGCGCTTTTTCCCGGAGCGATGTTGAGGTCGACATAGATCGTGTCGGTGAAGACTGAGACGGGCGACTTCGCGCCCTCGAAGCTGCCGATAACGACGCGCGCCTTGATGCCATCGTCGCTCATGTGCGGCAGCATCCGTTCTTCCGTGTGGCTGAAGATCGGGTCGATTTCTTCCTTGTGGTCGGGCAATGCCAGCCAGGTCTGAAGTCCGGAGATCGAGCGGTCGTGGCCGCGCTGGTTTTCGGGCGACCGCTCGGAATGCACGATGCCGCGGCCGGCGGTCATCAGGTTCACGTCGCCGGGGCGGATGACCATCTCGGTGCCGAGGCTGTCGCGGTGCTTGATCTCGCCGTCGAAGAGATAGGTAACGGTCGAAAGTCCGATATGCGGGTGCGGGCGCACGTCGATCGCTTCGCCGGCGCGCAAGAGCGCCGGACCCATGCGATCAAAGAAGATGAACGGCCCGACCAGACGGCGCTTTGCCGTCGGCAGGGCACGGCGAACCTGCAGTCCGCCGATATCGCTGGTGCGCGGAACGATCAGATGTTCGATGGCGTCGCAGGCGGGCTGGTCGCCGGCGAGCGGGTCGGGGCCTGGGAAGAAAGACATGGCGCGTGCTCCCGTTTTTTGCTGTCGCATCAAGTACTAACGCCTGCGCAGGCAAGCGGATAGGGGCGAAGCAAAGACGCAGCGTTTCCGCGTAGCGATCAATCCCTGGAGCGTCATGCGGTCAGCGCACGAAGGACGCTCCAGCGCCTTGATGCCTTAGTCGGCGTCGAGCGGTTCCACGCCCTGCGGCTTGCCGGCGCGGTCGAGGCGAATCTTTTCGATGCGGTCTTCGGCGGCCTTCAGCAGCGCCTCGCAGTGCTTCTTCAGCGCTTCGCCGCGCTCGTAGATCTCGATCGACTTGTCGAGGGCGACGTCGCCGCGCTCCAGCGCCGAAACGATCCGCTCCAGTTCCTCGACGGCCTGCTCGAAGGAGAGGGCGGAAACGTCCGTTTGCGTGGTGGTGTTCATGTCTACCCTCTCATCAGTCTCAAAATGTGCAGACCTGCCGATTCGGCCAGCCCTTGAAGGTCATAGCCGCCTTCGAGCAGACTGACCATGCGATTGCCGGCGCTGCGGTCGGCGATCTCGTGGAGCCGCCCGGTCGCCCAGTCGAAATCCTCGGCGACGAGGTTGATCTGCGCCAGCGGATCGCGGTGGTGGGCATCGAAGCCGGCAGAGATGAAGATGAAGTCCGGCCGGAAATTGGTGAGCGCAGAAAGTACGCGCGAGCGGAATGCCTCGCGGAAATGTTCGCTGCCCATGTTCGGTGAAAGCGGCGCGTTGACGATGTTGCCCTTGATGCCGGTCTCGTCCTTGGCGCCGGTGCCGGGATAAAGCGGCATCTGGTGCGTCGAGCAGAAGAGTACCGACGGGTCGTCCCAGAAGATGTCCTGCGTGCCGTTGCCGTGGTGCACGTCCCAATCGACGATCGCGACGCGCTCGGCGCCATGGGCCTTCTGCGCGTAACGGGCGGCGATCGCGACCGTGTTGAACAGGCAGAAACCCATCGCCTTGTTCTTTTCCGCGTGGTGGCCAGGCGGGCGGGCGGCGACGAAGGCGTTGTCGGTTTCGCCGGAAAAGACTGCATCGACCGCCGCAACTGCGCCGCCGATCCCCGTCAGTGCAGCTTCAAGGCTCCGTGGGCTCGCATAGGTATCCGCCTCGAAATGGTTGAGGCCTTCCTCCGGAATGGCGCGCCGGACGGCAACCAGGTGCGCTTCCGGATGGGCAAGCAGGACAAGGTCCTCGCTCGCCTTTTTCGCCTCGATGCGCTTGAGGTCGGCGAAGTTCGGATGTTCGAGCGCAAGGTTCAGCGCCTTCAGCCGATCCGGCCGTTCGGGATGCCCCTCCGGAACCTCGTGTTCCAGAAAGACCGGATTTTCATAGAGGAACGTGGTCATGCCCGGAACCTAGTGCGCTCACCCCGCAAGGTCCATGGCGAGGCAGCCGAAAGATCGAATTTTCAACAGCGCGGATCGAGAAGCAGCTTGCCGTCGCGGCCGGGATCCGCCTGGTGTGCAAGCGCCTCATCGAGCCGGCTCAAGGGGTAGATCTCGGCGATACGGCTCGAAAACAGGCCTGACCGTAAGCCTTCGAAACTCTTTGCAAAAGCGGCCTCGACTGCCGCTCGGCCGGCAGAATGCACCCAACTGCGCAGCCAAAGGAAGGAGAAGCGGATATCCGGCCGCGCCTGGATTGCTCCTTGCGGGACCGGCACGCCGCTCAGCGCGCCGTACTGAATGAAGGCGCCGCCGGGTTCGAGCGTGCGAAGGATCAGTTCTCCGGCAAACGGACCGCCGACGGCATCGATGATGGCGTCCAGACGGAGCTCCGGCAGGCTCCGCTCGTCGCCAAGCACGGCCCGACCGGGAACGTCACGGGTAAGCCGATCGGCGCTTCGCTTGCTGCGAACGATGCCGATGGCATCGGCGCCTGCACCGGCAAGCAGCTTCATCAGCATGCCGCCGATGGCCGATCCTGCCGCCGTCACGCCGATCCGGCGCCGTTCGAGCGAGCCGAACTGCTGGCGCAATGCCTCGATCAATTGCAGCGCCGTCAGCGGATTGACGTAGCAGGTCGCCGCATCGGCATCGCCGATGTCGTCGGGCAGGGCGAAACACCATTCGGAGGGTCTGATCAGATATTCCTGCCAGAGGCCACTGGCGCCGATCGGGATTACGCGATCGCCTGGCTTTGGCGATTGGACGCCCGCGCCGATACGCGTCACGGTGCCGAAGCCCTCAAAGCCCGGCACGAAGGGAAGCGTGGTGCGGGCGCTGTAGGCGCCGGTAACGGGGATGAGATCGGATGGATTGATGGCGGCAAGCGACAGCGCCACCTCAACTTCGCCGGGTCCCGGCGCGCGACGTTCCGCATCGACGAGCGCAATCACTTGCCGGGGATCGCCGAACTGGCTAACGAGGGTGGAGCGCATCGTCAGGGAGCCTCGCATGGACGGCAGGGAGCTGGAGAACGTCACGGAAATCCGCATTCCGTTTCGCGATATAGACATGCACGGCCATATGCACAATGCCGCCTACTATGCCCACGCTGAAGCCGCCCTTTCCGGTCTATGGCGACACCGTCCCCATGTGGTGAACGAGCCGAGCTATCTCGTTCGCCGCTCCGGCTGCGTCTATCATCGCGGCCTGCGCTACGATGAGCCGGCACGTTTCACCGTCAATGTCGCAAAGGTCGGCGGCAGTTCGATCAGCTTTGCCATCAAGGTCGAGGCCCGCGGTCAGCTCGTTGCCGAGGTTGAGGTTGTCTGGGTGGCGGTCGACCCGCAGCGGCACACGCCATTGCCATTGCCGACCGCAACACGGGAATGGCTGGCGGCCTACACGGTCTAGCCAAAGCAATTGCAGGAAAAGTGCGAAGCGGTTTTCCGTTCGCAATTGCGTCTTCTCAAACCACGCGAAACAGCGCGACGATGCCCATGCCGCCGCCGACGCCCATCATTGCCAGGCCCTCGGTGCCGGCAGGCGCCGCCATCATCTGCGAGAAAAGCCGTACAGTGAGGATCGCGCCAGAGGCGCCATAGGGATGGCCGAGCGCGATGGCGCCGCCGTCCAGATTGACCCGCTCGGGGCCAATTTCCATCTGGTCGAGACTGCCAAGCACCTGTGAAGCGAAGGCCTCGTTGAACTCGATGAAATTGACCTTGGTCGGGTCGAGCCCGGGCTGCCGCACCTTCAGCTTCTGCATTGCCGGAACAGGGCCGAGGCCGAGCAACTCTGGGTGCACGCCGGCCGTTGCCGCATCGACGAATTCGAGCGCAAAGGGAACGCCGAGCCGCTGTGCTTCGGCAAGGCTTGTCACCAGCACCACAGCCGCGCCGTCGTTGATCGGGCAGGCATTGCCGGCCGTCACCGTCCCGCCCTCGACGAAAACCGGCTTCAGTCGCTGCAGCGTTTCCATCGAGGCGTTGGCTCGCGGGCACTCGTCGCGCGAGACTGGACCTGCCACGGTTTCGATCGCGACGATCTCGCGGGTGAATCGCCCGCCAAGTTCGGCCTCGACAGCGCGGCGATGGCTTCGAAGTGCAAAGGCGTCTTGGCGCTCGCGGGAAATGCCGCACTCGATCGCGACATTCTCTGCGGCGACCCCCATGTCCGGATCGCCGATCTCGTCCGGCGCCATGCGGGCGCGCTTCACCGGAGCCAGTTCGCCGCCGCGCTCAAGCGGTGGCCGCAAGCGGATATGCGCCCGGCTGGCGCTCTCGGTGCCGCCGGCGAGGTAGAAGCGCCCGGCACCGGCTTGGATCATGCGCGCGGCAAGTGTGATCGCTTCCAGCCCCGATCCGCATTGGCGGTCGACGGTCACACCCGGCGTTGATACCGGCAATCCGGCCTCAAGTGCTGCGAGCCGCGCCAGGTTGCCGGCGCTGTTTGCGGCGTTCCCGAGAATGACATCATCGATCTCGGTCGCCTCAATCCCGACGTCTGCGAGGATTCGGGCCATCAGCGGCGCCGCCAGTTGCGACGGTTCGATATCGCGAAGGGTACCGTTGACCCGGCCGATCGGCGTTCGGAGCGCCGCGATGAGCACCGGTACGCGCGAAGCGTCAGTCGAGACGTTCAAGGTCATCGTTGTCGTCCGCGATCCATTGTCTGAGTGTGCCTGCCGCCACCTTGCCCGAGCGCGTCATCGGCATCTTCCGGCAAAGCCAAATGCGGCGCGGATGTTTGTAGCGGGGCAGGTGGGCGGCAAGATGGCGTTCGAGCGCTTTCCGGTCAAAAGCGCTGCCTTCCGGTTCGATGACGGCGACGAGCTCGCTGCCGAGATCTGGGTGATCGAGGCCGAGGACGAGTGCGGCGTGTATGCCGGGATGCGCCGTCAGCGTTGCTTCCACTTCCTGCGGATAGATGTTGTTGCCGCCCGAAAGCACCATGCCGCCGGCCCGGCCGAGGAGGTGCAGCGTACCGTCCTCTTCGAGAAAGCCGAGATCCCCAACGGTCGTAAGCGAACGAAGGCGGCGGAACCCGGCACCATCGTTCGCTCCGACGTAGCCATCGGAGACGAGCGCGCTGTCGACGAAGATGGTTCCCGTTTCGCCCGGCGGCATCTCGTGCCCCGTCTCGTTGAGGATGTGAAGCGCGACACCGGGAAAAGCACGGCCGACGGCGGTAGCCGACATCGTGTCGCTCTCGGTCGAAACGCTGATGAACCCGAGTTCGGAGGCCCCGTAGTATTCGCTGGTGCGGGCTTCAGGGAAGGCGAGGGCGGCGCTGGCGCGATCGCTTGGCGTCAGTTTGGCGCCGGCGACCGTGATGCGCGTAACGGATCTCTGTGGTCTGCCTAAAGTCGCAGCACAGAGCCGCCGCAGCATGGTCGGCACCAGCACCAGTCGCTTCACCGCCTCCCCTTCGATGACGGCAAGGGAATGCGCCGCGTCGAAATGCTTTGCGCCGATGAATTCGGCGCCGGCGATGAGGGTTTCGGCCAGCGCATAGAGGGTCAGCCCGTGCGCCAGCGGACCGGGCGCCAAGGTTCTGCTGTTGCGGTCGATCTCGAAGAAGTCCTGACCGGTTGCAAGGCTCGCTCGCCACGAGCCGCGATCGCGGACGATCGCCTTGGGCGTGCCCGTCGTTCCTGAGGTGAAGACGATCAGGAACGGCTCGGAGTCGTCACCGACCGTGAGCGGCGCTTTCTTTGCTCCGTCATCGGTCTCGGCGAACCGCCGCGTCTTGCCGTTTGCCAGTGCTTCGACACCAAGTCCGTCGCCATCGGCCGTGATGATAAGGTCGGGAGACAGAAGCGCGCGCATGGCCTGTCGGGTCGGGGCCGGTAAATGCGGGTCGATCAGCGCGACGCAGTGGCCACGGCTGGTGGCGGCGAGGAAGGCGGCGGCAAAGAGCGGATGGTTGCCGATCTCCAGGGAGACCAACCGCCCGCGGTCGCCGAGGACGCTGCGGGGCTCGCTGTCGGCGGCAAGATCTCCGAGAATGGCCACAAGCTGTCGCCCAAGTCGTGACAGCTCACCGAAAGTGAAAACCCGGCCTTCGATGCGGAAGGCCGGGGCATGCGGATGTTCGTCCGCGTGGCGATTGATCGCTTCGGCAAAGGGCATCGGTTCAGGCGCGGGCCGGCAATAGCGGATAACCGGCGTAGACGGCGCGTGCGGCAAGCGTCGCGATGGCCGCCTTCAGCAGATCGCCCGGGATGAAAACGAGCGAGCCTCCAGCGGCTGCCAGCAGCGGCGTGCCGGTGACGAACGAGATCCACGGAACGCCGATTGCGTAAAGCACGACAATGCCGCCGAGGACGGAGGCAAGGAAGAAGCCGACGAACTGACGCGTTTCCGCCTGGCCCTCACGCACGGTGCGCTCTGCAATCAGGCCAGTGACGAAAGCGGCGACGACCCAGCCGAGGATGAAGCCACCCGACGGTCCTTGCAGGACGACGAGACCGCCGCGGCCGCCGGAAAGCACCGGCAGGCCGATCGCAACCAGAAGCAGGAACAGGAGAAAGGCGAGTGCGCCGCGCTTGGCGCCGAGAATGCAGCCGGCGAGCATCACACCCATCGACTGGGCTGTGATCGGCACCGGAATGAAGCCAAGTGTGATCGGCGGAATGAGGCCGAGCACGACGACGATCGCAGCGAAAAGGGAGATGAGGACGAGGTCTCTGGTGTTCATGCGAGTTCGGTTCCCTGTGTATTAGTATTCGCAAATTTATTGGCGACGAAATCCGCGCGCGTCAATCGCCGCGGCGATCGTATCGGCATCCTTGAGCGTCAGGATGATCAGCGGGCCGATGATCGTCAACGGTCTGACCGGCAGGCCGCGGGCCCGGTGCGCCTCACGGATCGCCTCGTAGCGCGCAAAGATATCGGGGACGAAGCGCAGCACGAGCCCCAGCGCCAGGCTGACATCCGCCGCTTTCAGCCAGCCCAGCCGTTCGAGCGGAGACAGGAGGATGGTTATCTCGTCCATGAAGGCGCTGATCGTCGTCGTCGCCGTCACGGCAGCGGCAAACAGCACCAGGGCCATCAGGCGCAATGTCAAAGCTGCCACGTCGGAAACGGGAAGCAGGAAAAGGTTCACGGCGGCGAGAAAGAAGATCGTCAGGAAAACGAAGCCGACACGCTTCAACGCCTCCTTCAGGGGAAGCCCAACGGACAGGTAGAGGGTCGCGGCGACAGCGAAGGCGATTGCCTGGAGGACGAGCGAAGAGCTCAAGAAAAGCACGATGCTCGACGCCACCAGCGCGATCAGCTTCACTCTCACCGGCAGACGGTGCAGCAGGCTGTTGCCCTCGATGTGCAGGCTCGTCAGCATTCGGCGATCTCGTGGTAGTGGCGGATCGTGTCTTGCGGGTTGCCGTCGGCAGCAAGCCGGCCCTCGTGGAAGAGCAGCAGCCGATCGACGTTCTCGATAAGTGCGAGATCGTGGGTGATCACGACCGTGTCTTCGGGCAAACCATCGATGGTCTCGGCGACGCGCCGCCGGTTCTTGAGGTCGAGCTGGTTGGTAGGCTCGTCCAGGATGAGGATCTTCGGATCGGTGACGACGACGCTCGCCATGGCGACCAGTTGCGTCTCGCCGCCGGAAAGCTCGTGCACGCGACGCCTTGCCAGATGTTCGATGCCGAAGCGCGAGAGCGCCGCCTGCATGCGGCGATCGATTTCGTCGCGGGGCAGCCCGCGGTTCTTCAAGCCGAAGGCGATGTCTTCGGCGACAATGGGCATGATCAGCTGGTGCTGCGGGTTCTGGAAGATAAAGCCGGCCTCGGAAAGAACGGCGCGATCATCCTCGACCGTGTTCAGCCCGTTGACCGTGACGCGGCCGGACGAAGGCTTGACGAGACCGTTGATCAACCGGGCGAAGGTGGTCTTGCCGGAACCGTTGAGGCCGATGATGCCGATGCGCTTTTCGCTAAGCGTGAGCGTCAGGGGGTGCAATGCCACCCGTTCGCCGAAGCGGACGGCGCAATCGGTAAAGCGGATGTCCATCCCGTCCCTCGCTGTCCTTG
Source organism: Ensifer adhaerens (assembly GCF_028993555.1). Lineage (NCBI taxonomy): Bacteria > Pseudomonadati > Pseudomonadota > Alphaproteobacteria > Hyphomicrobiales > Rhizobiaceae > Ensifer > Ensifer adhaerens. The sequence continues at coordinate 575,660 of NZ_CP118610.1, forward strand.
GCCCGCGTTGCTGCGGTGCTCTATAGGCCAAGTCCGACGACAAGGGCAATGCGGTCCCCGGATCGATGCGGCATTTGAATTATGGGAATAAAAGCCTATTCTTTTCGCCATGACGATTCGCCTTTCCAACAGCGACGCCCGTCGCATCTTCCTCGCCAAGCAGGGCCTTTCTGGCGCGCCGAACCGCGCGCTCGGCAAGGAGGGCCTGCTCAAGCTGATCCACGACATCGGTTTCGTGCAAGTCGACAGCATTGCCACGGTGGAGCGTGCCCATCACCAGATTCTGTTTTCCCGTAACCAGACCTATCGCCGTGAGCATCTGACGGCGCTTCTGGAAGACGACCGCGACCTGTTCGAGCACTGGACGCATGACGCCTCGATCATTCCGAGCAGCTTCTTCCGCTACTGGAAGCATCGCTTCAAATGGGAAGGAGAGACGATTGTCGAGCGCTGGAAGGCGTGGCGCGGTGAGGGCTTCGAAAAGGGGTGCGACGACACTTATCAGCGTATCGCCGAGGGCGGTCCGGTGCTCGCGCGTGATCTCAAGGAGGCGGAACACGAATCCGGAGGCTGGTGGAACTGGCATCCGTCGAAGACGGCGCTTGAAGTGCTGTGGCGGACGGGAAAACTGGCGATCGCTCGCCGCGAGAATTTCCAGAAGGTCTATGACCTCACCGAAAGAGTGATACCGCAGCACCATCACGAAGGTGATGTCAGTCATCCGGAATTCATCGACTGGGCCTGTCGCAGCGCGCTTGATCGACTGGGTTTTGCCACCCATGGCGAGATCGCCGCCTTCTGGGATCTGGTGTCTCCCGAGGAGGCCAAGACCTGGGTGGCCGAACATCGCGACGAACTCGACGAGATCGCAATCGAAGCGATCTATGGCGGTCGACCGCGTCTCGCCTATGCCTTTACCGGATTTCCAGGAATGCTTGGCGACATCCCCGAGCCTCCCGGCAGGGTCCGGGTGCTCAGCCCCTTCGACCCGCTGCTGCGCGACCGCAATCGCACCGAGCGGCTGTTCGGCTTCTATTATCGCATCGAGATCTTCGTGCCCGAGGCCAAGCGCGAATACGGCTACTACGTCTTCCCGCTGATCGAGGGCGACCGGCTGATCGGTCGCATCGACATGAAGGCGGATCGCAAGCGCGGCAGTCTCGCCGTCCGCAGGCTCTGGCTCGAAAAGGGCGTCCGTGCGTCGGCAGGGCGGCTGGAGCGCATCGATGCCGAGCTTGACCGTGTCGCCCGCTTTGCCGGCGTCGAGCGAGTGGAGCGTCTCGAAGGCTGGAACTCTTCGCTTACGTGATATTTTCCTTGGCTTGAACCCGCCGCCTTCCTAAATGGAGGCCATAGATATCTTGATGCGGGAGCGCACCACCATGAACACCGATCTGATGAGCCTCTTCGATGCCGACGAGGCAACGGTCCGCAAGGTTCTCTCGGAAACGCTCGCCGGCGCCGACGACGGCGAACTGTTCCTCGAGCACGCCCAGGCCGAGGTCCTGTCCTTCGACAACGGCCGTCTCAAGGGCGGCAGCTTCAATACCGACCAGGGTTTCGGCCTGCGTGCCGTTGCCGGCGAAGCGGTCGGTTACGCCCATTCCGGCGAGCTTTCCCTGTCGGCGCTTCGCCGCGCCTCCGACGCGGTGGCGCAGGTGACGCGCGGTTATGCCGGCTCCTACGCCGCAGCCCCGCAGCGCACCAACAAGAAACTTTACGGCGACGAGAACCCGATCGGCGAGCCAAGCTTCGAGGCGAAGGTCGCGCTGCTTCAGGAAATCGACGCCTATCTGCGCGCCAAGGATCCAAAGGTTCGTCAGGTCACGGCATCGATTGCAGCGAGCTGGCAGGTCGTCGACATTCTTCGTGCCGATGGCCATCGCGTGCACGACGTCAGGCCGATGACCCGCATCAACATTTCAGTTGTCACCGGTGACGGCGACCGCCAGGAAAGCGGATCCTTCGGCACCGGCGGCCGCCGCGGCTTCGGCGATTTCGTTACTGAGGAAAACTGGAAGATGGGCGCCGACGAGGCGCTGCGCCAAGCGCTCGTCAATCTCGAAGCGATCGATGCGCCGGCCGGCACCATGGACGTGGTGCTCGCCTCCGGCTGGCCGGGCGTCATGTTGCACGAAGCCGTCGGCCATGGCCTTGAAGGCGACTTCAACCGCAAGAAGACCTCGGCTTTCGCCGGCCTTTTGGGCGAGCAGGTTGCCGCCAAGGGCGTCACCGTCGTCGACGACGGCACCATTGAAGCGCGGCGCGGTTCGATCTCGATCGACGACGAAGGCACGCCCTCCGGCTACAACGTGCTGATTGAGGACGGCAAGCTCGTCGGCTACATGCAGGACCGGCAGAACGCCCGGCTGATGGGCATGCAGCCGACCGGCAATGGTCGCCGGCAGGGTTATGCCCATGTGCCGATGCCGCGCATGACCAACACGTACATGCTCTCGGGCGACAGGACACCCGAGGAAATCATCTCTTCGGTCAGGAAGGGGATCTATGCCGTTTCCTTCGGCGGCGGCCAGGTGGACATCACCTCGGGCAAGTTCGTCTTCGGCTGTACCGAGGCCTATCTGATCGAAAACGGCAAGATCGGCGCGCCCGTCAAGGGCGCGATGCTGATCGGCAACGGCCCGGACGCGATGAAGCGCGTGACCATGGTCGGCGACGACACCAAGCTCGACACTGGCATCGGCAATTGCGGTAAGGCCGGCCAATGGGTACCGGTCGGCGTCGGTCAGCCGCATCTGCGCATGGATCAGATCACGGTCGGCGGCACGCAGGCGTAACGTTAAGTGGCGGTCTTCAAGCTCTCCTTTCTGTCGCAGGAGACCGCCACGCCGAGCCACGAGCTGAAGTTTGATGCCGATGCCGGCGAGATCGCGCGGGTGTTGGATCTGCGCAACGGCGTTTTCCTGGATCATGCCTACTACCGTCTGGATCAAAACGATCTGACGCTGCTGGCCTCGGCCCTCGGGCTTGCTTTGCCGAAAACGGGTGAGGAGGCCGTGCTTCGACGGCCGCATGCGCTCGATACGGTGCCCTATCTGGTGCACACCGGTTATGAGCTTCCGCTGATGCTCGAAGGGCGCAAGCCCTTTGCCCATTTCTCCGATGACCCGGAATCGCCCTGGCTGGAGGAAGCGCGATTGCTCTTTGCGCCGCACGTGGATGCGGGGGCCCTGGTTCTAGATAGGTTCGAAGTCGCGCGGATGTGCCCGACCACGACCGGCGGCGAGAAAGAGCAACGGGTCCTATACCTCACCTATGCATTGCCGGGAGACGAGTGGCGTTTTGACCTCTTCAGACAGCGCTGCCATCGGCTCTTTCACGATTGGCGTCCATGGACCGCGGAAGACGAGCGCGAGGAGGGGCTGCTCCTTGGCTACACCGAGGAGCAATGTGACTGGTGGCTCGCCAATCGTTTCCGCAGGATCGCTGCGGAAACATGATGAAGACTGCCTTTGTTCCCGCGGACGCTCACCCGCGCGACGGCAGCATCATGCAATCATAAGAGCGCTGCTTGAGCGCGTCGCAGGCGGCCGCTGCCGCATCACGGCTCGAGAACCCGACGAAGCGCGCGCGGTAGATCGCCTTAGCACCTTTGCCGACAGCTTCGGTGTAGGGCGTGGCTCCTGCGAGTGGAGCGCCGGCTTCGGAGCGCGCCTGGGCGAGCAGCATACGAGCCGCCTCGGCAGACGGAGCGGCCGAAATCTGGATCTGCCAGCCGCCGCCTGCCATGGGCGTCGCGGCACTGTTTTCGATCTCGGCCACCTCTGTGGGGCGGTCTGCGGGGACTGCCGTCGTGGGCGTCGCCGCAATCAGTGCGGCAACGGAATCCTGCTTCGCCCGCTGAGGGGCGGCATAGGGCATCGGGACGTCTGATGTTGCTGCAGATGCCACTTCCACCGGGGTTTCGACCGGTTTGCTGCCGCGTGTCGACGCCACGAGCTGCCGCCCGGTTTTCGTTGAGGCCTTGCCGACATGGCGATCGAGAAGGGCCGCCATCTTGGCATCGCGGCTACGCGCCGTCCTGCCGCCGAGAACGACGCCGACCACCCGGCGATTGCCATCCTTGACGGCGCTGACGAGATTGAAGCCGGAAGCGTTGGTGTAACCGGTCTTGATACCGTCCATGCCCTCGTAGCGATACATCAGGTTGTTGTGGCCGCGGACCTTGCGGCCGCGGAAATTGAAGCTCTCGGTCGCAAAGAGCTGGTATTCCTTGGGGAAGTCGCGCATCAGCGCGACGGCCAGCGTCGACATCTCACGCGCCGTCGTCACCTGCTGGCTCGCCGGCAGACCGGAAGAGTTGACGAAGACGGTCCTGCTCATGCCAAGCTGCCGCGCCTTGGCGGTCATCATCCGGGCGAAGTTGGCCTCGGAGCCTCCGAGCCTTTCCGCCATGGCCGCTGCCGCATCGTTGCCCGAGCGCACGATCATGCCGAGCACGGCTTCGCGAGCCGTAATGGTCATGCCGGGCTTGAGGCCGAGGCGCATCGGTGGTTTCGCCGCAGCCGCTTTTGACACCTTGATCTTGCTGTCCCAGGAGAGCTCGCCGCGCCTGAGAGCCTCGAAGGCCATATAGACCGTCATCATCTTGGTCAGCGAAGCCGGATGGTTGAGCACGTCGGGATTTTCGGCCGACAGAACCTTGCCGGTGCGCGCATCCAGCACCAGCGAGGCAGTACCGGCAATCGCCGTTGCGGTCCCCAAGGCGAGAGCGAAGGTCGCCAAAAGGAGGCAGCGCAAAGTATTCATGTCGATCCCCGTCGAATGGCGCCATCGGTCACAGGCGCGAAGCTGTTTCGTTTTGTGACAAAATCCGTGTCTTTGCTGCAACTTTAGGGCGGAATGTGACACTTCTATCCTGTTTTCGAGGTTGTGGTAAACGGGCGATAAATGTCCTCTCCGTTCAACAAGGCTTAACGCCCTCGTCGTTAACCTTTGAGCCCGGAGCACGGCGCAGAGGACGCTCTGGCGCCGCACGGGGAAACATGGGGCAGGCCATCAGGAACACGATCAGGGCAATTGTTCGCCGGGCCGCCATTGCCGGCGGACTGGAAGTGGCCGGAGGGCTGAGTCGCGTCGGGCTGATGGCTGGCGCGCGCGGGCAGGGGGCGATCTTCACGCTGCACCATGTCCGGCCGAAACCTGCCCGTGCCTTCGACCCGAATGCCCATCTGGAAATCACCCCTGAATTCCTCGACGCGGCGCTGACGACGCTGAAGCGCGACGGCTATCGTTTCGTCGCGCTCGAGCAGTTGCCGCATGTGCTGGCCGCGGAGCGCGGCCCGATCGCCTGTTTTACGCTTGATGACGGCTACCGGAACAATCTCGAGCATGCGCTGCCCGTGTTCGAGCGCCACGCCGCACCCTTCACCGTCTTTGTCACCGGCGGCTTCATCGATCGGACCCATACACTCTGGTGGGAAACGCTCGCCAATGTGCTCGCCACGAACGAGACGCTGCGCTTCGACTTCGGTCACGGTATCGAAACGCTGCCAACGCGCACGACTGCGGACAAGCAGGCGGCTTTCAATCGTGTCGCGGCTTTCATTCATAGCCGTGATGAAGCGCCGGCCATTGCTTCACTGAACGCCACAGCGATCGAACACGGTATCGATCCGCTGGCGATCACCGAAGGGCTGACCTTGGATCCGGCAGGTCTGCGACAGCTGGTCAAAAGCCCGCTGGCCAGCCTCGGCGCGCACACGATCAGCCATCGCTCTGTCGCGCGCCTGAGCGACGACGACGCAAGGCGAGAAATTCACGAGTCCGCGCAGCGCGTCGAGGCCATTACCGGCCGGCGGCCTCTGACCTTCGCCTATCCCTATGGCGACGCGCCGGCGGTGTCGGCACGCGACCATCGCATCGTCGCCGATCTCGGCTTCACGCTCGCGGTCACCACCCAGCCCGGCACGCTCGACGAACGCGCGCAGTCCTACCTTCATGCGTTGCCACGCATTTCGCTGAATGGTCATTTCCAGCGGGCACGCTACGTCTCGGCGTTGGCCTCGGGCATCCCCTTCCGGCTGGCGTCAGGCTAGGGCGCTGAAGCCCAGCCACTCAAGGATACATCCGCACCTTTTCCCAGCCGCCTTCGGGCGTCGCGCGGCGGAACTCCATCCGGTCATGCAGGCGGAATGGGCGGTCGTGCCAGAATTCGATCGAAGTCGGGCGGATGCGGAAACCGGACCAGTAGCTCGGGCGCGGGATCTCGCCAAGCGCGTGGCGGGCGGTATATTCGGCAACCGCCTTTTCAAGCGCGAAGCGGCCTTCAAGCGGGCGCGACTGCTTCGAGGCCCAGGCGCCGATGCGGCTGCCGCGCGGCCGGCTCTTGAAGTATTCGTCTGCCTCTTCGTCGGTCACGATCTCGACCGGGCCGCGCACGCGCACCTGGCGCCTCAGGGATTTCCAGTGGAAGCACATGGCCGCCTTGCGGGCGCCAAGGATTTCCTGGCCCTTCTGGCTCTCGAAATTCGTGTAGAAGACGAAGCCGCGTTCGTCGAAACCCTTCAGCAAAACCATGCGGACATTCGGCAATCCGTCGCCGTCGACGGTGGCAAGCGCAACCGCATTCGGGTCGTTGATTTCGCTGCCTTCCGCGTCCTTCAGCCATATGCCAAACAGGGAAAAGGGCTCATTTGATTCGGTGAAGTCACCGCTTGTTAACTCATTCGCCGCCATTATTGCCTTCCAATGCCGTGATGTCTGGCGCGGAAATGCTTCGGGATGAACCCGACCGGTGTTTCCGCATCGAAAATGTCGGAGCCTGTATGTTGACCACTCGAGCAACGTGCGGCTCCAGCGAGTCTGACAGGATTGCCGTGCAAGACATAGCAAAGTGGATCGATGCCAAGAAGGGGTATTCCTTCACCTTGCTGCGTAGCGCGGCAATTTGCCTGCCGGTGCTTGTGCTTTCCGGCTGCATGGGCGCGGGCCTCGATTTCTTTGGCGGCGGCGTCGACCGCACGGTCTCGACGGGCACCGTTCCCGTCGCCAAAACCTCCGATGGGCTCTCCGACGCGGTGATGGTTCGCAACGCCGTGACTTCGGCGGAACTCGGCGGCGGCACGATCAATCCGATCCCCTGGGCCAACGCGACCTCCGGTAGCGCCGGTGTCATCAGCAGCATTCAGGAAGACCGCGCGAGCGGCATGCTGTGCCGTCGTTTCACCACGACGCGCCATTCCTATGAGGGCATCGCAAAGTTCGACGGCAACACGTGCCAGGGCGGCGATGGCGCCTGGTATTTGACGAGCTTCGGCCCGCGCGCCTGAGAAAAAGCTCGCAAGCACGAGTTAACGCTCGGAAATCGGCGATTAACCACATTTCTCTAAAAGTGCGAACGATCGTCGGCAGGGCTCATTCCAGAGCCGGTGGCGGCGTTGTGGCTAACCACTATTTAGCAAGTTCTCCGGATCATCGGTGCCGAGTGGAAAGGCGGCAATGACGCCTTCAATCGGGGCATAAGGCGGGCATCAGGGAGAGGCCGCCGATCAGAGAAGATGGTAGAAGCCATGCGTGATCCCTATGCGATCCTCGGTGTCCGGCGCAATGCCGGGCAGGACGAAATCAAGGCGGCCTGGCGTTCGCTGGCAAAGGCCGTGCATCCTGACCATAACCAGGACGACCCCACCGCCGCCGAGCGCTTTGCCGAGGCAGGCAAGGCCTACGAGCTTCTGCGCGATCCCAAGCTCAGAAGCCGCTACGACTATGCGCGCCGCGAGGCCGAGCTTCGCCGCATGGAGGCGATGAAGGCAAAGATGCGCGGCAATGGCCAGGAGGAGGCGCCCGTCGACGCGGAGACCGCCGAGGACGCCATCTCGCAGATCTTTGGCGCCGACGCGCGTGCCAGGTCGGCCCGGCCATCGCCGAGGCCGGCGCCGAACCCATCGCCCAAGCCCGCGCCGAAACCGACAGCGGCCAAGGAGCCGGAACGCCCGGCTCAAGCTGCCGAGGCAAAGCCTGAACCTGCGGCCGAGACCCAGCCGGAAACCGTTGCCAAGACGGAAACCCCGCTCATGCAGCGCGCCGCAGCGCCCGCAGCCGAACTCGTTGCAGCCATCGTCCGGCGCATCCGCGGCCGCGCAGCAAAGACCGCAGAGAAGGTGCCCGACCTGACCGTCGATCTGGTTGTCGGCATCGAGGATCTTATCAATCGCCAGCGCCTGACGGTCGAGCTTCCCGACGGCGAGAGCCTGAAGGTTCAAATTCCGCCGGGTGCCGTCGACGGGCAGACCATTCGTCTGGCCGAACAGGGCTACCGTGTCACCGGCATGAGCCGCGGCGATGTCGTCGTCACGCTCCGGGTCGATCAGAACGGCGCCTTCCGCACCCGTGGCCTTGATCTGCTTACGACTATGCCGATCGATCTGCAGGGCGCCGTCCTCGGTTGCGAGGAGCGCATCGAAACGCCGGTTGGCCCGGTGACCGTCGTCGTGCCGCCCTGGTCGGGTTCGGACAAGATCATCCGCCTCACAGGCCAGGGCCTTCCCGGAACCTACGGGACCCACGGCGATCTCCTGGTGGAGTTGCGGCTGGTCCTGAAAGACACGCCGGATGAGAAGGTGACCGATCTGATGAAGTCGCAGCGCGACGGACTCTATCTGTGACGGTCCATTTGTGACAGTTCGCTGACACTTTGAACCAATATTACGGGGACTAACAGTTCCTGATCTCAGGCGCGCTTGAACCACCCTTGCCACTATGCCATAGGCAATTCTCGACAATTTGCCGCACCCGTTCGGTGGGGTGTCTATGACATTTGTGAACTTTGGCACCGGCACCGGCCGTTGCTGGAAATAGTATTGGGGACTTACCATGGCTCAGGCATCCGGTCTGATGAAGGGCAAGCGCGGCGTCATTATGGGCGTTGCAAACAACCGTTCCATCGCATGGGGCATTGCCAAGGCCATCCACGCACAGGGTGGTGAAGTTGCGTTGACCTATCAGGGCGATGCGCTGAAGAAGCGCGTCGAGCCGCTGCTCGCCGAGATCGACGGCTTCATGGCCGGCCATTGCGACGTCAGCGACGAAGCCAGCATCGACGCCGTCTTCGATACGCTCGAAAAGCAATGGGGCAAGATCGACTTCGTGGTGCATGCGATCGGCTTCTCCGACAAGGACGAACTGACCGGTCGCTACGTCGATACCTCGGCCGACAACTTCGCCAAGACGATGCAGATTTCGGTCTACTCCTTCACTTCGGTTGCCCGTCGCGCTGAAAAGCTGATGACCGATGGCGGCTCGATGCTGACCCTGACCTACTACGGCGCCGAAAAGGTCATGCCGAACTACAACGTCATGGGTGTCGCCAAGGCTGCGCTCGAAGCGAGCGTGAAGTATCTGGCGGTCGACCTCGGCCCGAAGAACATCCGCGTCAACGCCATTTCTGCCGGTCCGATCAAGACGCTGGCGGCCTCCGGCATCGGCGATTTCCGCTATATCCTCAAGTGGAACGAGTACAACGCGCCGCTGCGCCGCACCGTGACGATCGAGGAAGTCGGCGATGTCGGCCTCTACATGCTCTCCGACCTGTCGCGTTCGGTCACCGGTGAAGTTCACCACGCCGACAGCGGCTACCATGTCGTCGGCATGAAGGCGGTGGACGCGCCCGATATCTCCGTGATCAAGGACTGATCGATACCCTCAATCGGTGTCGGCAGTCCGCTGCCCCGGAGACATGTTGTGCTGATCTATGTGATCCGTCACGGACAGACCGACTGGAATGCCGAAAGCCGGCTCCAGGGCCAGAAGGACATCCCGCTCAATGATTTCGGTCGCCAGCAGGCGACCGGAAACGGCAAGGCACTCGCGGGCATCCTTGGCACCGACGCCGCGCATTTCGATTTCGTCGCGAGCCCGCTTGGCCGCACGTGCGAGACCATGGAGCGCGTGAGGCTGGCGATGGGTCTCGATCCCGCTGCCTACCGCACCGACGAACGGCTGAAGGAAGTATCCTTCGGTGACTGGGAAGGACACACGCTTCCCGAGCTCAAGCGTTCGGCGCCGCAAAGGATCGCCGAACGGCGCGCGGTGAAGTGGGACTTCATTCCGCCGGGACCTGATGCCGAGAGCTACGAGATCCTGTCCTGGCGCGTTGCAGCTTGGCTGAAGGACGTGACGAAACCGACCATCTGCGTCAGCCACGGCGGCGTCATCCGATCGCTTTTCAAGCTTTTTGGGGAAATGGAGGCCGAGGAGGCTGCGTCTGCGGCGATCCCGCAGGATCGCCTACTGCGCATTTCCGGCGGTGCCATCGGCTGGATCTGACGGCCGGAACGATAACCGCCCCAAAGCAATGCCCGGAAAAGTGTGGAACGGTTTCCCGTCCGGCATTGCGTGATCTGAGGGACGGGGCGCTGCTTACTGTACGATTTCGAGGTCGTTGATGACCCGTTTTCCATCGACTTCGGTATAGAAGACCAGAACCTTCACGCCCGCTTTCAGACCCTCGAAATTGAACTCTTCGGGCGCTTGGTAGCTCTTGCCGTCATCGAGCTGCAGGCTGAGGCGTTCAGTGTCGACACCCGTAATGATAGCTTCCACGTCGGCGCTTTCCGCAAGAGCGGACAAAGGCGAAAGCAGGCCGGCAGTGGCCATGAGCGCGGCAATGACAAAACGCATCTTTCTTGCCCTTTTCAACGATTCTGCGAACATTCCTGTCATCACCCTTGGCCCCCGATTGTGGCAAAAATTGCCTTGTAACTTGGCTTTTGGCCGTCAGGCCCCGGTTTTTTGATGGCCTGCCCGACGCCGGAAGACTGGACGGCGACATCGTTTTTTTCAAGCGGGGGAGCGCCGAAGTAGGGGAGCCGGAATATTGATTTCCCCATGAATCATAGGGTTTTCCAAGGATTTGTAACGAAAGCCAATCTTAAGACTCGCTCGCTACCTTTGGTTGGGGACTGAGGGGAATAGCTTGAAGATCATCGACGTACTGCGCCAACGCATTCGGGCGGCAGCCAGATTTGCGAAACCATCGCTCATACCAGCGGCGATCGCCGGCCTTGTCGTCTTTACCGGCGGGTACGTTTACGAGCGGCAGAATCGCGAAAATTTCCAGAATGACCTCAGGATCGACGTCGAGAACGAACTGAACCTCATCGCCAATCGGTTGCAATCGGAGATAAACACCAACATCGCCGCGCTGAACGGATTTGCCAACAGCATCGGCGTGCACCCGGCGATGACGCCTGACGATTTTACCGTCATGGCGACGAAGCTTCTCCTCCAGAACCCGCAGATGGTGCGCGCTTCGGCTGCGCCTGCCGGCGTGGTGTGGATCGCCTTTCCGCGTGAAAGCCAGCAGTGGTTCGTCGGCACCAATTTCAACAGGTTCGGCGCGACAAGGCACGCCATCGAACGCGCATCGTCGACGGTGAGACCCGTGATGATCGGTCCCATTCGCCTGCCGAGCGGCCGCAATGGCTTCGAGCTTTTCTTGCCTGTCTTTTCCAAGATCCAGGGGCGAATGGAGCGCTGGGGCTATGTCGAGGCCATCATCGACGAAAAGGCGCTTTATCGCGCCGCGCGCCTTCTGGAGACGGGCAGCGAAGCGCCCGAACTGACGAAGGATCATCGCCACGTCGACGTTCACCTCGCGATCAGGGATGTCTCCGAGCAGGAGCGGATCCAGGATGCGTTCTTCGGCGACGACGCGCTGTTCCGCAAGACATCGGTGACGCGGCGGCTGGATCTGGCGGGTGGCGCATGGGAGCTTGCAGCCATGCCGGTCGGCGGGTGGGACCAACTGCCTGAAAACATCGATAGCATTCGCCTGGCGATCGCCGCCGCCGTCGCAATCGTGGTGATCCCGATCCTCTTGACCGGCGGGCTGTTCAATGAACGGCAGCGCAATATTGCCAAGCTGAAAGCGCGGGAAGGAGAGGTGATGACGCTGTCCCACCGGCTGAACCTCGCACTTGACGCGTCCAAGATCGGCATCTGGGAGATCGACGTCGAAACGCAGCAGCGCTCCTGGGACGACCGCATGTTCCACCTGCACGGGCTGGAGGTCCATCTGGAGGAACCGACCTATGAGGAATGGCGTGCGACCGTGCACCCGGATGACATCGGCATCGCCGCCAACGCGCTGTTCCGCAGCCTGGACGACGGGCTGGAGTACCGTTCGCAATACCGGGTCGTCCTCACCGACGGAACCTTGCGCCATATCCGCAACGTCGGATCCAGCCACCGCGGCGCCGACGGCCGCGCAAAGATCACCGGCATAAGCTGGGATGTCACGGACGACGTCATGAAGACCGAGCGGCTGACTGCGGCCAAGGCACAGGTCGATCAGCAGAATCTCGAGCTCGAACAAGCGCTGAAAGGTCTTTACGAGCGCGAGCAGGACCTTGAACTGCTCTCGCGCCGCCTCGACCTGGCGCTCGATTCCTACCGCTGCGGCATGTGGGAGGCGGACCTCGACAACGACGTTGCCTACTGGGACGAGCGCATGCATCAGCTCTACGGTCTGGTCTATACCGACGGGGCCACGAACGAGGAAATATGGCTCACAACGCTTCACCCCGATGATCGGTCGCCGGCGCTGGACGCGGTCAACCGCGCCATAGCGGCCGACGAGACCTATGTGCACCAGGCACGCGTGGTTCTGCCGGCCGGCGGCGTCCGCCACATCCGCTCCGTCGGCAAGCTGCATTTGGCGCCGGATGGCGCGCGCAAATTCGTCGGCATGGCGCTCGACGTCACCGAAGACGTGCTGATGACCGAGCAGTTGCGGGCCGCCAAGGCGATGGCAGATGCGAAGAATGCCGAGCTGGAACAGGCGCGGGTGCGGATCGAGCACAACGCTCTGCATGACCCTCTGACCGGCCTCGGAAACCGCCGCATGCTCGACAAGGCTTTGGAGCGGCTGGCGAGGGCCGGCGATCACGAGGATATCGCCATCCTTCATATCGATCTTGACCGTTTCAAGCAGATCAATGACACGCTCGGCCACGCGGCCGGCGATGCCATGCTGATCCACGCTTCCGAAATCCTGCGGGCAAATACCAGGCCCGGTGATCTCATCGCCCGCATCGGCGGTGACGAATTCGTGGTCGCCGTCACCGGTGCGCCTGGCGAGGCGGCGCTCGCGGTGCGCTGTGACCGGATCATCGCCGCGATGCGCCAGCCGGTCGACTACAACGGTTTTCCCTGCCGCTTCGGTGTCAGCATCGGTGTTGCCGTCGGCCGAGGTGCGGAGATCGATGCGCGCAAGCTGCTCGTCAATGCCGATATCGCCCTCTATAGGGCCAAGGAAGCGGGACGTAACCGCTATCAGTTCTTCACCGAAGTGCTGCAGGCGGAAGTGGTGACGGCCAAGCGCATCGCCGACGAGATCCTCGAAGGCATCGAGCGCGACGAGTTCGAGCCCTGGTATCAGCCGCAATTCGACGCGACCACGCTGGCGCTTTGCGGCGTCGAGGCACTGGTGCGCTGGAAGCATCCGCGCGAGGGCATTCTGACGCCGGACCGCTTCCTTGGCATCGCCGATGAACTCAATGTGACGGCGATGCTCGACCGCCTCGTTCTGGAGAAAGCTCTCACCGATCAGATGCGATGGGCTGCCGCCGGCGTGCGCGTTCCCAAGATCTCCGTCAATGTTTCGGCCAAGCGCTTGCAGGACGATGATCTTCTGTCCTCTCTTGAAGGCTTGAGCATCGCGCCCGGCCAGATCTGTTTCGAACTGGTGGAATCGATCTTTCTCGATGAAAGCGACGAAATCGTTGCCACCAATATCGAGGGCATCAAGAAGCTCGGCATCGATATCGAGCTCGACGACTTCGGCACCGGTCATACCTCGATCGTCAGCCTGCTGAAGATCAAGCCGAAACGGCTGAAGATCGACCGCCAGCTCGTCGTCCCGGTCCTCAGCGCTCGGCGGGAGCAGGCGCTTGTCCGTTCGATCATCGAGATCGCCCGTTCGCTCAACATCGAGACCGTTGCTGAAGGCGTCGAGACGATGGCGCATGCCGAGATGCTCGGCATCCTCGGCTGCGACGTCCTGCAGGGCTATGCCTTCTCCCGGCCGCTGAGCGCCGAGAAGTTCCTCGCCTTTGCCGCTGATCGTGGCCTGCGCCTGGCATCGTGACGAACGTCATCGCGTCGAGCCGCAAAAGTCTTTCCCCGTCCACGGCTTTCCACTAAGAGAGGGCATCCGCGTACGAAACGTACGGCCGTTGCTTGCTCAAGGTCCGGTAGCCTTCATGTCGCATAATACTTTCGGTCATCTCTTCCGCGTCACCACCTGGGGCGAAAGCCACGGGCCGGCGCTTGGCTGCGTGGTGGACGGTTGCCCGCCCGGCATCCGGTTCACGCTTGCCGAACTCCAGGCCTGGCTCGACAAGCGCAAGCCCGGCCAGTCGCGCTTCGTGACGCAGCGCCGCGAGGATGATCTCGTCAAGGTGCTCTCCGGCGTCATGTTCGACGAGGACGGCGAGACGATGATCTCGACCGGTACGCCGATCTCCATGCTGATCGAGAACACCGATCAGCGTTCGAAGGATTATTCCGAGATCGCCAAGCGTTATCGCCCGGGCCACGCCGACTATACCTATGATCTGAAATACGGCATCCGTGACTATCGCGGCGGCGGACGCTCGTCGGCACGAGAGACCGCGGCGCGGGTTGCTGCCGGCGGCATCGCCCGCAAGGTCGTGCCCGGCCTCGTCGTGCGCGCAGCGCTCGTCCAGATCGGTAAGCACAAGATCAACCGGGCCAACTGGGATTGGGCCGAGGTCGGCAACAATCCCTTCTTCGCTCCGGATCCGGAGATCGTGCCGGTGTGGGAGGAGTATCTCGACGGGATCCGCAAGGCCGGGTCCTCGATCGGTGCCGTCGTCGAAGTGATCGCCGAGGGCGTGCCAGCCGGCATCGGCGCGCCGATCTACGCCAAGCTCGACCAGGATATCGCCTCCAACCTGATGTCGATCAACGCCGTCAAGGGTGTCGAGATCGGCAATGGCTTCGGTGCAGCCGAGATCACCGGCGAGGAGAACGCCGACGAGATGCGCATCGGCGCCGACGGCAAGCCGATCTTCCTGTCCAATCATGCCGGCGGCATTCTCGGCGGCATCGCCACCGGCGAACCGGTGATCGCGCGTTTTGCCATCAAGCCGACCTCGTCGATCCTCACGGAGCGCCGCTCGGTCGATAGCGATGGCAAAGAGGTCGATGTGCGGACCAAGGGCCGCCATGACCCCTGTGTCGGCATCCGCGCCGTGCCGATCGGCGAGGCGATGCTTGCTTGCACGATCGCCGATCACTACTTGCGTGATCGCGGCCAGACCGGCCGCCTCAAGTAATTCGCCCTCTATTTCGGGAAGAGCACCATGTCCTATGACCAGAAGCGTGTCGTCGACGCCATCCGCGCCTTCGAGGCCGGCGAGATCGTTGTCGTGACCGATGATGACGGCCGCGAGAACGAGGGCGATTTGATCGTCGCGGCGGTGCACTGCACGCCGGACAAGATGGCCTTCATCGTGCGCCACACGTCGGGCATCGTTTGCACGCCGATGCCGCGCGAGGAGGCGAAACGCCTCAACCTCAATGCCATGGTCGCGGAAAACGATTCCGCCCACACGACGGCCTTCACTGTCTCGGTCGATTTCAAGCATGGGACGACGACGGGCATTTCCGCTGATGACCGCACGCTGACGGTGCGCAACCTTGCCAATCCCAATGTCGGGCCGACGGACTTCGTTCGTCCGGGCCACATCTTCCCGCTGGTCGCTCGCGAAGGCGGCGTTCTCATGCGCTCGGGTCACACGGAAGCGGCTGTCGACCTCTGCAAGCTTGCAAGCCTGCCGCCGATCGGCGTCATCTGCGAACTCGTCAACGACGACGGCACTGTCATGCGCGGACCGCAGGTCGCGAGCTTTGCCGAGGCCCATGGCCTCAAGCAGGTCTCGGTTGCCGACCTCATCGCCTATCGCCAGCGCAAGGAAACGCTGATCGAGCATGGCGGCTCCTTCGATATCGAAACGCCCTACGGTTCGGCCAAGGGACATTCCTATTCTCTGCCCTGGGATCCGATGCAGCATCTCGCCGTCGTCTTCGGCGATATCCGCGACGGCGTCGATATCCCGGTTCGCCTGCATCTCGAAAATGTCGGCGCCGATGTCTTCGGCAAGGACTGCCAGATCGATCGCATCATGAAGCGCATCGCAGACGAGGGCAGGGGGGTCATCGTCTACCTGCGCGAGGGATCTGTCGGTGTCGGCGTCTCGCAAACAGCCCGCAAGGGCAAGCATGATCGCGAAGCGCATGACGAGGCGCAGGCGCGCGAGAACGAATGGCTGGAAATCGGCCTTGGCGCGCAGATCCTGAAAGACCTCGGCATCAGCTCGATCCGCCTTCTTGCCTCGCGGGAGCGACACTATGTCGGCCTCGAAGGCTTCGGCATCAAGATTGCCGGAACCGACATCATCTGACGCATGACAATTCCGAATACGACAAAGCCCGGATCGTCGATCCGGGCTTTGTCGTTTGTACCGGCGCTTGCCAACAAAAAGCCGCGCATGAAGCGCGGCGTTGTGTCTTGTTTGCCTATCTTCCGGCGCCCATCAGGGCAGCGCGTCGTAGCCTTCGCCGAAGCCCTTGAGGTCGACCGGGATGCCGATGCCTTCTTCCGGCGACTGGAAGACGATGAAGGTCGCCGTCGCGCCGGAGCGGAAAGTCTTCAAAAGCTCGTCCTCGAGCACGACTTCCGCATAGCAGCCGTCGGAGAAGCAGCGCACGAAATAGGCGCGACCGATATCCTTGCCGTCGACATTGAGGCCGAGGCCGTTCGGCAGCAGAACGCCGAGCGGGGCGAGCACGCGCAGGATCTTCGCCTTGCGGTCCGCCGTCTTCAGCACCACCACGGACAGGCCGACTTCCGGCCGGTCTTCGGCAATGACGTTCTGCATCAGCGCGCACTGGTCGGAAGATGCGCCTGCCGGCTGATCGCAAACGATCGACCACGCGCCGTGGTTGGACTTGACCGTGCCGGGTGTTCCGGCGGGCTGCTGGGCCAGGCTCTGAACAGGGAGAGCGAGAACGGCAAGGCCGAGGGCGGCGAAGGCCGACAGTCGCGAAAAGAGGGGCAGGCCCATGTAAACCTCAAAACGTCGAATCATCAGGGCTATTCTTGAAGCGCGCGGGAATAAATGAAAAGCCCTGCGGGGCACATTCCAGCGTCATATGGCGGAAATTGGGCGGGGTAGACGCCCTATCCTGTGAGTTGCCGCGCGAACCGCGTACGATGGCGCCGCCAGGGGCGCGGAAGACGTCATATAAGTCGATTCGTGCCGGCTTCTAAGGGGTGCCTGTGTGAAAAGATGCGTTTGTGCAAAAATGCCGCATGGGGTTGATTGGTCAGATGTTGCGGCATCGGACAAACTGTGGTTTGAAGCGCAGCAGTATCGCAGGGATTCTGCGTTCCGGTTTGATCCTGATCAAGCGCATTGGGGAGACACATTGTGAAAAACAAGGCTTATGCAGTTCTGGCAGCGCTTGCCTGTCTGCTTTTTGCTTCTAGCGCCTTTGCTGACAAGCCTGTCGAATGGCAGACGAACTTTCAGACGGCCGCTACGGGCATCATGGAAGAAATCACGTGGTTTGAACATTATACCCTGTGGTTCATCATTCCGATCACTCTTTTCGTTCTCCTCCTGCTGATCATCGTCGTGGTCAAGTTCCGCGAGAGTGCCAATCCGGTTCCCTCGAAGACCAGCCACAACACCGCGATCGAAGTCGTCTGGACCGTCGGTCCTGTTATCGTACTTCTTTTCCTTGCCATTCCGTCCTTCCAGCTCCTGACTGCGCAGCTCACGCCGCCCGCCAATCCGGACCTGACGCTCAAGGCGACCGGCAACCAGTGGTACTGGTCCTATGAATATGAAGTCGGCGAAAGCCCGCTCTCCTTCGACAGCATCCTGATGAAGGAAGGCGATCGCGCTGCCCTCGGCAAGGAAGACAAGAAGGAATATCCGCGCCTGCTCGCCGTCGACAACGAAGTTGTCATTCCGGTCGGCAAGACGGTTCGTGTCCTCGTCACCGCTGCCGACGTGATCCATGCCTTCGCCATGCCCGCCTTCGGCGTGAAGATCGATGCCGTTCCCGGCCGTCTGAACGAAACCTGGTTCAAGGCTGACCGCGAAGGTCTCTACTACGGCCAGTGTTCCGAGCTCTGCGGTAAGGACCACGCTTACATGCCGATCGCCATCCGCGTGGTTTCGCAGGAAAAATACGACACCTGGCTCGCAGCCGCCGCCACCAATCTCGGCGATGCGAACAAGGCGCTCATGGCGTCCATCGACGCGGCAAAGACCGTCGACGTCGCCGCTAACGCCGCACAGTAATCGGAAGGGGAGCTCGACCCATGGCTGGAACAGCCGTTCATCACGATCAACGCCATGATCACTCCGATCATGGCCACGCAGACCATGCGCATAAGCCTCTGAGCTTCTTTCAGCGCTGGTTCCTGTCGACCAACCACAAGGACATCGGCACGCTGTACCTGATCTTCGCGATTTTCGCGGGCATCATCGGTGGCACGCTTTCGGTGTTCATGCGCGCCGAACTGCAGGAGCCGGGCATCCAGATCTTCCACGGTCTGGCGCAGATGGTCTACGGCTTCGAGGGCGATGCTGCCATCGACGGCGGCAAGCACATGTTCAACGTCTTCACGACCGCGCACGCGCTCATCATGATCTTCTTCATGGTCATGCCGGCGCTGATCGGCGGCTTCGCCAACTGGATGGTTCCGATCATGATCGGTGCGCCGGACATGGCGTTCCCGCGCATGAACAACATCTCCTTCTGGCTGATCATCCCGGCCTTCCTGCTGGTGCTCCTGTCGATGTTCGTCGAGGGACCGGCCGGTGCCTATGGTGCGGGCGGCGGGTGGACGATCTATCCGCCATTCTCGACATCGGGCATGCCCGGGCCGGCCATGGATTTCGTGATCCTCGGCCTGCACATCGCCGGTGCGTCCTCGATCCTCGGTGCGATCAACTTCATCACCACGATCCTGAACATGCGCGCTCCAGGCATGACGCTGCACAAGATGCCGCTGTTTGCCTGGTCGGTTCTGATCACCGCCTTCCTGCTTCTGCTCTCGCTGCCGGTTCTGGCAGGCGGCATCACCATGCTGCTCACCGACCGCAACTTCGGCACGGCCTTCTTCGCGCCTGAAGGCGGCGGCGACCCGATCCTGTTCCAGCACCTGTTCTGGTTCTTCGGTCACCCGGAAGTGTACATCCTGATCCTGCCGGGCTTCGGCATCGTCAGCCACATCGTCTCCACCTTCTCGCGCAAGCCGATCTTCGGCTACCTCGGCATGGCCTACGCCATGGTCGCGATCGGCGCCGTCGGCTTTATCGTGTGGGCACACCACATGTACACCGTCGGCATGTCGCTCGACACGCAGCGCTACTTCGTCTTCGCGACGATGGTCATCGCAGTTCCGACCGGCGTTAAGATCTTCTCGTGGATCGCGACGATGTGGGGTGGTTCGATCCGCTTCACGACCCCGATGGTCTGGGCGATCGGCTTCATCTTCCTGTTCACCGTCGGTGGCGTCACGGGCGTTCAGCTCGCCAATGCCGGCCTCGACCGCTCGCTGCACGACACCTACTACGTGGTTGCCCACTTCCACTACGTTCTGTCGCTCGGCGCCGTGTTCGCGATCTTCGCTGCCTGGTACTACTGGTTCCCGAAGATGACCGGCTACATGTACTCCGAGTTCGTCGGCAAGCTGCACTTCTGGGTCATGTTCATCGGCGTGAACCTGATCTTCTTCCCGCAGCACTTCCTCGGCCTCGCCGGCATGCCGCGCCGCTACATCGACTATCCGGATGCCTATGCCGGCTGGAACATGGTTTCGTCCTACGGCTCCTACATCGCAGCCGTCGGCGTCCTTATCTTCCTCTTCGGCGTCTTCGAAGCCTTCGCCAAGAAGCGCGTCGCTGGTGACAATCCGTGGGGCGAGGGTGCGAACACTCTGGAATGGCAGCTGTCTTCGCCGCCGCCGTTCCACCAGTGGGAACAGCTCCCGCGCATCAAGTGATGGGCAACGAACAGAAGCCGCCGGTTCCGGCGGCTTCACCCCGCCGGAAAACCGGCGACACACGGCTATTGCGGCCGGGACTAAAGCAGGGACAGGACATGACGGTCATCGACAATCACGAAGCAGTCGGCATGGAAGGCGTACCGCGCCTGTCCGAAGCCTCTGCGCGCGATTACTTCGAGCTCCTGAAGCCGCGTGTCATGTCCCTCGTCGTCTTCACGGCGCTCGCCGGGCTTGTGCTCGCGCCAGGACACATCAATCCCTTCATCGGTTTCATCGCCATTCTCTGCATCGCCGTTGGCGCAGGCGCTTCGGGCGCGCTGAACATGTGGTATGACGCCGACATCGACGCGGTCATGAGCCGCACCGCCAAGCGCCCGATCCCTGCCGGCAAGATCCTGCCGCAGGAAGCGCTGGCTTTCGGCCTGACGCTGTCGGCCTTTTCCGTGATTATCCTCGGGCTCGCCGTCAATTGGCTCGCAGCCGGGTTACTCGCCTTCACCATCTTCTTCTACGTGGTCATCTACACGATGTGGCTGAAGCGCTCGACGCCGCAGAACATCGTCATCGGCGGTGCGGCCGGTGCTTTCCCGCCGATGATCGGCTGGGCCTGCGTCACCGGCGCCGTATCGATCGAAAGCATCGTTCTCTTCCTGATCACCTTCCTGTGGACGCCAGCGCATTTCTGGGCGCTTGCCCTCTTCAAGATGGGCGATTACGGCGCCGTCGGCGTGCCGATGATGCCGAACGTCTGCGGCCAGGCGACCACCAAGAAGCAGATCGTCATCTATGCGGTGCTGACCGCGCTCATCGGTATCTGTCCCACCTTGCTCGGTTTCGCGAGCATCGGTTACGGCCTCGTCGCAGCGGCACTCGGTCTCGGCTTCATCTGGTATTCGATCGGCGTGCTGCGCATGCCGGAAGCGGATGAGCGCATGCTGCCTGCCAAGAAGCTGTTCGCGTTCTCGATCATGTATCTGTTCGTGATCTTCTCCGCCCTGATGGCGGATCACCTGATCGTCAATATCTGGCTGAACGCCGGGAGTATTGCCTGATGGAAACCGTCAAGCTCACTGATGCCCAGAAGAAGTCTCGCCGCGGCCGCAACATCGCGCTCGGCTTTGTTCTCTTCGGGCTTGTCGTCCTTTTCTACATCGTCACGCTGATCAAGTTCGGCAACGGCATGGTCAACTGAGGCTGGATGGCATGAATTCGTCGGAAACCACGCCCAAGCAGCGCTCGAACCGCGTCGTCGTCGGCACTTGCCTCGCCTTCGTCGCCGGCATGGTCGGCATGGCCTATGCTGCCGTGCCGCTCTACGACATGTTCTGCCGCGTCACCGGCTACAACGGCACGACGCAGCGCGTCGAGCAGGCTTCGGACGTGATCCTGGACGAGAAGGTGAAGGTCACCTTTGACGCGAACACCTCGGGCGGTCTGCCCTGGGAGTTCAAGCCTGTCCAGCGCGACATCGATATCCGCATCGGCGAAACCGTGCAGGTGATGTACCGAGCGAAGAACCTGTCGTCGAAGCCGACGACAGGTCAGGCAACCTTCAACGTCACGCCGATGCAGGCCGGTGCCTATTTCAACAAGGTACAGTGCTTCTGCTTCACCGAGACGACGTTGCAGCCGGGAGAGGAGATGGAGATGCCCGTGGTATTCTTCGTCGATCCGGACATCGTCAAGGCGGTGGAGACCAAGGACATCAAGACGTTGACGCTGTCCTACACCTTCTACCCGCGCGAACCGTCGAAACCGGTGGCGCAGGTGAAGACGGAAGAGAACAAACTTTGACTGGAGGTCCTTTTCGGCTATGCCGGAAAGGCGACAAGAGAGAGACATATCGGGGATTACTGACATGGCCGGTGCGCATCAGAAAAATCACGACTACCACATCATCGACCCGAGCCCCTGGCCGTTGCTTGCCTCGATCGGCGCCTTCGTCATGGCGTTCGGCGGCATTTGCTACATGCGCTACCTCGCGGGCAGCTCGCTGAAGATCTTCGGCCTCGAGCTTGCCAACGTCTGGATCCTGCTCGCCGGTCTCATCATCGTTCTCTACACCATGTTCGGCTGGTGGTCGGACACGGTGAAGGAAGCGCATGAGGGCCACCACACCCGCGTCGTGTCGCTGCACCTGCGCTATGGCATGATCATGTTCATCGCTTCGGAAGTGATGTTCTTCGTGGCCTGGTTCTGGGCCTTCTTCGATGCGAGCCTGTTCCCGGGCGAAGCGATCCAGGCAACCCGCGCCACCTTCACGGGCGGCGTCTGGCCGCCGAAGGGCATCGAAGTTCTCGATCCGTGGCACCTGCCGCTCTACAACACCGTCATCCTCTTGCTTTCGGGCACGACGGTCACCTGGGCACACCATGCGCTGCTGCACAACGACCGCAAGGGCCTGATCTCGGGCCTGACGCTGACCGTCGTGCTCGGCGTGCTGTTCTCGTTCGTCCAGGGTTACGAATACGCGCACGCTCCGTTCGCCTTCAAGGACTCGATCTACGGCGCAACCTTCTTCATGGCGACCGGTTTCCACGGCTTCCACGTTCTGGTCGGCACGATCTTCCTGCTCGTCTGCCTGTTCCGCGCTCTGCGTGGCGACTTCACGCCGAAGCAGCACTTCGGCTTTGAAGCGGCCGCCTGGTACTGGCACTTCGTTGACGTTGTCTGGCTGTTCCTCTTCTTCTCCATCTACATCTGGGGAAGCTGGGGCGCTCCGATCGCGCACGGCTGATAGCGCGAGCATCTCGATCTCTAGAAACAAGGCGGTTGCAGCCATGCAGCCGCCTTGTTCATTTGGTTGTGTGAAAACCAGCGAACCAGAACGGGGAATAGGGATGCGGGTTGCCTTGTTTACGGGTGTCTTGGTGCTGTTGGGTGGCGCGACCGCGGCTGGGGCCGAAGTCGTCGACAAGGTGGTCGTCCATAAGGAACGACGAATCCTGCAGCTCTTCCTGGGCGACCGGATGATACGCGAATACTCTGTCGCGCTCGGCGGCAATCCTGTCGGACATAAACGGCAGGAAGGCGACGAGAAGACGCCGGAAGGGCTCTATCGTCTCGATTGGCGCAATCCGGGAAGCGGCTACTACAAATCCATTCACGTCTCCTATCCGGCGCCGGAAGATACCAAGGCCGCCGTCGCAAGCGGGGTCGATCCGGGCGGCCTGATCATGATCCACGGCCAGCCCAATTATTTCGGTTGGCTGGCGTTTTTGACGCAGCGCTTCGATTGGACGAATGGCTGCATTGCCGTTACCAATGCCGAAATGGAAGAAATCTGGACGATGGTTCCCAACAACACGCCGATAGAGATCAAGCCGTGAGCGAAGACAAGGCACATTTCCCGCCGGTGGATCCGGTGATGACAGGGATCAAGGGGCTTTGCCCGCGCTGCGGCCAGGGCAAGCTGTTTGATGGATTCCTCAAGGTCAAACCGGCCTGCACAAGCTGCGACCTCGACTATCGCTTCGCCGATTCCGGCGATGGCCCGGTGGTCTTCGTCATCCTCATCGTCGGCTTTGTCGTTGTCGGCGCGGCGCTCTGGGCGGAGATCAATTTCAACCCGCCGCTGTGGCTGCATTTCCTCTTGTGGATTCCGCTCGCGATTATCCTCAGCCTTGGTTTGACGCGCATGCTCAAGGGCGTCCTGATCAATCTGCAGTACCGCAACAATGCGCGCCCGGGCGAGATCGACCGTGGCTGAGATTGAAGTCAAGAAGCGTGGCATTCTCGGGCGCCTCGGCGCCTTCCTGTTGCTCGCAGTCGCCTTCGCCATCCTTATCTCGCTCGGTACCTGGCAGATGCAGCGGTTGCACTGGAAGGAAGGTCTGCTGACGGCCATTTCGGAGCGCCGGTCGGCGCCGCCGGTGACACTCGGCGGGATAGAAAAGATCCTTGCCGAGGGTGGCGACATCGATTACCGGACCGTGACCGTCCCGGGCCGGTTCGACCACACCAAGGAACGGCACTTCTTCGCCACCTTCAACGGCCGCACCGGCTATTATATCTTCACGCCGCTGATGCTCGACGACGACCGCTTCCTGTTCGTCAATCGCGGTTTCGTGCCCTTCGAGCAGAAGGACTCATCGACGCGCTTGGCCGGCGAGCTTCCCGCCTCAGTCGTAATCAAAGGCCTTGCAAGGCCGAAGCTCAGCGAAAAGCCGTCGTCGATCGTTCCGGACAATGATCTCGCCAAGAACATCTTCTACTGGAAGGACCTCGACACGATGGCGTCCTCGGTTGGGCTTCCCGCCGACAAGGTCCTGCC
This sequence comes from Ensifer adhaerens, assembly GCF_028993555.1. NCBI lineage: Bacteria > Pseudomonadati > Pseudomonadota > Alphaproteobacteria > Hyphomicrobiales > Rhizobiaceae > Ensifer > Ensifer adhaerens. The sequence continues at coordinate 600,007 of NZ_CP118610.1, forward strand.
GTTCTTCGTTGATGCCGATGCGACGCCCAATCCGGGCGGACTGCCGATCGGCGGTGTGACCCAGTTCGATCTTCCGAATAACCACCTGCAATATGCCCTGACCTGGTATGGCCTGGCGGCGGCTCTGGTTCTGGTCAGCGGTCTCTACGCGGCGCGCCGCGGACGATAGCCCGGAGGGCGCCGCCGTGCTAACGCTGACGGAGGGATCGACAGCGGGGGACAAGGATGGCGATCATCACGAATACTCTGATTGCCTTGACGGGCCTGCTGCATGTCGGTTTTCTCGTGCTCGAAATGTTCCTGTGGACCGGGCCTCGGGGGAGGGCAGTCTTCCGCATGACACAGGAACAGGCGGAGACGACGCGGGTCCTTGCCGCCAACCAGGGGCTTTACAACGGTTTCCTCGCGGCCGGCCTGTTCTGGTCGTTGATCCAATCGGAACCATCCTTTGCCTTCGAACTGAAGGTGTTCTTCCTTGTGTGCGTGATCGTTGCCGCTATATATGGCGCGTGGTCGGTCAAGCCGCGTATCCTCCTGATCCAGGGCGGCCCGGCGATCGCAGCGCTCGTTTTCCTTCTAATGGCATCCTGATCCATGGCATCTTCAGCGGCAGCAAAATCCCCGATCACCATTCGCCTCTGCGGCCCGCGCGGCTTCTGCGCCGGCGTCGACAGGGCGATCCAGATCGTCGTCCTGGCGCTGAAGGAGTTCGGCGCCCCGGTCTATGTCCGCCACGAGATCGTGCACAACCGCTATGTCGTCGAAGGTCTCGAGGCCAAGGGCGCGATCTTCGTCGAAGAGCTTGATGAGATCCCGCCGGAGCACCGCAAGCAACCGGTGGTCTTTTCGGCCCACGGCGTGCCGAAGTCGGTGCCTGCCGACGCCGACGCCCGCAATCTCTTCTATCTCGACGCCACCTGTCCGCTGGTCTCCAAGGTTCACAAGCAGGCGATGCGTCACAATCGGCTTGGGCGCCACGTCGTTCTGATCGGTCATGCCGGCCACCCGGAAGTGATCGGCACCATGGGGCAGCTGCCCGAAGGTGCCGTGTCGCTGGTGGAGACCGTCGAGGATGCCGACGTCTATCAGCCGCCGGACCCGGACAATCTCGGCTTCGTGACCCAGACGACACTGTCGGTGGATGATACCGCCGGCGTCATCAAGCGCCTGCATGAGCGCTTCCCGAACCTGACTGCGCCTGCCGCCGATTCGATCTGCTACGCCACCACCAATCGCCAGGAGGCAGTGAAGCAGGCGGCTCCCGGCTGCGACCTGTTCCTGGTCGTCGGCGCGCCCAACTCGTCCAATTCCAAGCGGCTCGTCGAAGTTGCATTGCGGGCCGGCGCGAAAAAATCCGTGCTGGTGCAGCGTGCGTCGGAGATCGACTGGGATGAGATGGGCGACATCGCGACGGTGGGGCTGTCGGCTGGAGCTTCAGCGCCCGAAGTGATCGTCAACGAGATCATCGAGGCTTTCCGTGAGCGCTATGACGCTCAGGTGGAGCTTGCAGATACCGTCGAGGAGAACGAGAACTTCCTCGTCAACCGCGAGATCCGCCATGTGCCGCTGACATCAGCCGACATGGCCTTCGTCAACGGCGAATAACCCGCATCTTCTTGCCCGCATTTTCTTGAGAGTGGAAAACCTTGGCAGTTTACACCGATATCACGGAAGACGATCTCTCCCGTTTTCTCACCGCCTATGACGTCGGGCAGCTGACCTCCTACAAGGGGATCGCCGAAGGCGTCGAGAACACCAATTTCCTGCTGCACACGACCAAGGGTTCCTACATTCTCACGCTTTACGAGAAGCGGGTGAACGCCGATGACCTGCCATTCTTCCTTGGGCTGATGCACCATCTGGCCGAGGGCGGCCTGTCCTGCCCGCTGCCGCTGCCGCGTGCGGATGGCAAGCTGCTCGGCGAGCTCTCGGGCCGCCCGGCCGCAGTCATCTCGTTCCTCGAAGGCATGTGGCTCAGGAAGCCGGAAGCCAAGCACTGCCACGAAGTGGGCAAGGCGCTGGCCGCCATGCACGTCGCCGGCGAAGGCTTCGCGCTGAAGCGCACCAATGCGCTTTCCGTCGGCGGCTGGCGGCCGCTCTGGGTCAATTCCGAGGCGCGTGCCGACGAAGTGCAGGCGGGCCTCAAGGATGAGATCGCCGCGGAACTCGAGCATCTCGAGCGCCATTGGCCGAAGGCGCTACCGGAGGGCGTCATCCATGCCGATCTCTTCCCGGACAACGTCTTCTTCCTCGGCGACCAGCTTTCCGGCCTGATCGACTTCTATTTCGCCTGCAACGACTATCTCGCCTATGACGTCGCCGTCTGCCTCAATTCCTGGTGCTTCGAGAAGAACGGCTCTTATAACATCACCAAGGGCATGGCGATGCTTGCTGGCTACGAGAGCGTGCGCAAGCTGACGCCGGCGGAGGTCGACGCGCTGCCGCTCCTCTGCCGCGGTTCGGCGCTGCGCTTCTTCCTGACGCGGCTCTATGACTGGCTGATGACGCCCGCCGGCGCGCTCGTGGTCAAGAAAGACCCGCTCGAATATCTGACGAAGATCCGCTTCCACCGGGCGATCTCGTCAAGTGCGGAATATGGCCTTCGCCGTGACGAGGGCCGGGCATGAAGCATGTGGACATCTTCACCGACGGCGCCTGCTCGGGCAATCCGGGGCCGGGCGGCTGGGGAGCGGTGCTGCGCTATGGCGAAGTCGAAAAGGAACTGTCTGGCGGCGAAGCGGAAACTACCAACAACCGTATGGAATTGTTGGCGGCGATCTCGGCGCTCGACGCGCTGAAGAGCGCCTGCGAAGTCGATCTCCACACCGATAGCAAATATGTGATGGACGGCATCTCCAAGTGGATCCACGGCTGGAAGAAGAACGGCTGGAAAACCGCGGACAAGAAGCCGGTGAAGAACGGCGAGTTGTGGCAGCGGCTGGATGAGGCCAATCGCCGTCACAAGGTGACGTGGCACTGGGTGAAGGGCCATGCCGGTCATCCGGAAAACGAGCGCGCCGACGAGCTCGCCCGCAAGGGCATGGAACCCTACAAGAAGGGGCGCCGTTCGGACTCTCTTCTCGTGAAATGAAAAACGGGCCGTTGAGGCCCGTTTCCCTTTGCACCTGCTTCTGCGTTCAGAGCTGCTCGAGCATCGCGGCAGCGCCGGAAACGGTCGCCTGGCCCGGGCTTTCTTCGAGATTGAGCGACTTCACCACGCCGTCTTCGACAAGCATCGAATAGCGCTTCGAGCGCACACCGAGCGTGCCGGCCGAGAGGTCGATGTCCATGCCAAGTGCCTTGGTGAAGGCAGCGTTCCAGTCGGAAAGGAAGTGGATCTTGCCCATGCCGCCGGACGCGGTTGCCCAGGCGCCCATCACGTGCAGGTCGTTGACCGAGACGACGGCGATATCATCGATACCGCGGGCGAGGATCGCGTCGCGGTTTTCGAGGTAGCCCGGCAGATGGTTGAGCGAGCAGGTGGGCGTGAAGGCGCCGGGAACGGCAAAGAGCACGACGCGCTTGCCCGAAAACAGCTGATCGGTGGTGACCTCCACCGGACCATCGGCGGTTTTTTCCTTGAAGGTTGCGGCTGGCAGTTTGTCTCCGACGGCAATGGTCACGGCACTCTCCTTGCGTTGCTTGCGTCCTCGCTTCTCCGCTCGCGTCGGAGAACTCGGCGGACTATAGATGCGGCCTAATCAAAGGCAAGGGTCGTCTCCATGCTGCGGCCCTTGGCGCGTATGGTGACAACGATCGGCTTGCCCTTGAGTTCCCTGTCCTTGCCGGAAAGGCGAACCGGGACGGCTGCGCCGAGGCCTGTCTCACCCTCGGTCGTGATCTCGGGCTTGCCGAAGGAAACGCCGGAAGGGCCGGCCAGGAACAGCTCCGGATGATCCGCGCCATCAGGCAAGTGCACGGAGAGGTGCAGCACCGCATTTGCGTCGTCATAGCGGCTCGCCGTGACGGCAAAGTCCTTGGACGGCGCTTCCGGCAGTGCGGCGACGGCATCATCGATGCGTGCGCTGTCGAGCGGGTTGTCGAAATCGCCCTGCTTCAGCGTCAGTGTCAGCTCGCCCTGGACCGGGATGCAGATGTCCTCGCAAATGCCGAGAAACACCGACGCACGAATATTGACGTCGCCGGCGCCTTGGACACGCTTCAGCGTCAGCGGGAAAGCGACCGACTTGTCGTAGCCGACATAGCGCACGACGCCATCGTCGAACGTCTTTGGCACCGGGAAGCCGATCTTCTCAAGCTTGACGTCGCTCGCCGGATCGATCGTCACCTGCGGGGGAATGCCGCTTGCACCAGGCTCGCGCCAATAGGTCTTCCAGCCGGCGTTGAGCCTGACTTCGAGCGTTGCGGGGATCGTGCCATCCTGTCTGGGCTGGGCTGCGACGAGGCGGATCATGCCGCCTGGGGAGGTCACCCACTCGCTGGTGGCCGCCTGTGCCGCCACCGGAAGAAAAAATGCGGCGATGAGGCTTGCCGCGCCAATGAACTGGACCATGTTCTGATGTGTGGAGCGCTGGATCATGCCGGAAGCAATATCGGTTTTGCCGGCGAGGCTCCAGACGCTCCGAAGAGAGCAACGATCATAATCGCTTGATCGGACACGGCGAAGTGAACGTCGTGCGTGCAATATTTCCGGGCCGCGACGCTGAGGCGCTTTTCATTTCGCGGCGAATTGGTAGGCTGTTCCCATGATGTCAACTCCGATGGCGCAGAAGAGGCGGGAGCGAGGTTTCCTTGACGGTCAGTTCCTGATCGCCATGCCGGGAATGTTTGATGCCAATTTCGCCCGCACGGTGATCTTTATCTGCGCCCATTCGGACGATGGAGCGATGGGCTTCGTGCTCAACAGGCCCCAGCAACTGACCTTTCCGGACGTGCTGCTTCACCTCGATATTCTCGATGAGGAAGAGGCGATCCGGCTTCCGCAGATGACACGGGATTTCCAGATTCAGGCCGGCGGGCCGGTCGAGACCGGGCGCGGCTTCGTGCTGCATTCCGACGATTATCTGAGCGATTCCAGCATTCCCGTCAGCGACGACATCTGCCTGACCGCAACGCTCGATATCGTCCGCGCCATTTCGCGCGGGGAGGGGCCGGTGAGGGCGACGATGATGCTCGGCTATGCCGGCTGGGGCCCGGGCCAGCTTGAAGCAGAAATCACCCAGAACGGCTGGCTCACATGCCCCGCGCGCGAAGAGCTGATCTTCGACAAGGCGCTCGACGACAAATACGACCGGGCACTGGCGCTGATGGGCGTATCGGCCGCGATGCTCTCGGTGGACGCGGGCCACGCCTGATTGCCTGATTAGCCGGTCTTCTCCAGATCATTCAAGCTGAAAAAAGCCCGTCGAACTGTTGCCGACGGGCCTATGGACGATGGTGCGCGCGCTGAGCGGCGCCGGGTTGGCGAACTCACGCCCGCTTCATCAGCGGAAAGCGTTCCTTCAGAAGCCGCTGAATCGATTCCGAGCCGATCGGCGGGCCGAAGAGGAAGCTCTGACCGTAGTCGCAGCCCATCTGTGAGAGCTGGATCGCGTCGTCCTCGGATTCGATACCCTCGGCCACCACCTGCATGTCGAGTTCACGCGCCATGGTGATCACCGAGCGCAGCAGGATGCCGCGCTTGTCGCTGGGGTCACGCACCAGCGCCTTGTCGATCTTGATCGTGTCGAAGGGGAAGCGGGTAAGATAGGAAAGCGACGAATGGCCGGTCCCGAAGTCGTCAAGCGCCAGCTTCAGGCCGGCCTCCTTCAGCTTTTCAAGGACGAGACGGGCCTGCTCGGGATTTTCCATCACGAGCGACTCTGTCAGTTCCATCTTGACCTTGCCGGGATCGCAGCGGTTCTTGTTGAGAATGGCGCGGACGTCGTCATAGAGCTCGTTGTTGAGCAACTGGGCGCTTGAAAGATTGATCGAGACGAAGATCGGCAGGTCGCCGGTCTGCAGCTGCCATTCCGTCAGATCGCTCGTCGCCTTGTCGAAGGCGAACATGCCTAGCTGGTTGATGAGGTCGGAATTCTCGGCAATCGGGATGAACTCGGTCGGCGAGATGTTGCCGCGCTTCGGATGATCCCAGCGCATCAGCGCCTCGAAACCGGCGATTTCGGCATCATTCAGCCGCACGATAGGCTGGTAGACGAGCGAAAGCTCCTTGCGCTCGATCGCCTTCTTGAGATCGGCTTCAAGCTGCAGCCGGTCCGATCCCGAGGTACGGAAAGCGGGACGGAAGGGTTCGACGCGGTTGCCGCCTTCCTTCTTCGCGCGGAACATGGCGAGTTCGGCATCGTCGAGCAGGCCTGCAGCGCTTTGCTCCTGGTCGAGCCAGGAGACGAGGCCGATCGAGGCCGTCAGGTTGATTTCGCGGTTGCCGTAGTTGAGCGGCACCATGATCGCCTTGCTCACCGCGTCGGCGAAATCCGCGACCTTGGCGGGATCACGCTCGGACATCAGGATCAGCCCGAACTGGTCGCCGCCGAGGCGGGCTAGCGTATCCTGCGGGCGCAGCAGCCGGCGCAGCCGCCGTGTCAAGGCGATCAGAATGTTGTCGCCGGCGGCAATGCCGAGGAGATCGTTGACCTGCTTGTAGCGGTCGATGTCGATCGCAAGCACTGTCGGGCGAACGGAATTGTTGCCGTCGGCCATCAGCAGGATCGCCTGCAGCCGGTCAAGGAACACCTGTCGGTTCGGAAGGCCGGTCAGATTGTCGAGCAGCGCATTGTGCAGCAGACGCTCGACGGAATTGCGTTGTTCGGTGATGTCGATGATGGTGCCGACGCAGCGGATGATCTCGCCATTGGCGCCGAGTACCGGCCGGGCGCGAATGGAAAGCCAGTGATAGTGGCCGTCCTCGGCGCGCACGCGGAATTCATGGTTGAGCTTGCCGCGACGGCGCTCGAGCAGCACGTCGAGTGTCGCCCGGAAGCGGTCACGGTCATCAGGGTGGAGCCGCGGCAGCCAATTGCGCAAGGGGCCGTGCATGCTGCCGAGCGATAGACCGAGCTGGGTCGAGATATCGGGCATGGTCACGACGCGATCGCGGGAGACATCCCAGTCCCAGACGGTATCGCCCGAGCCGGTGAGCGCGAGCGACTGGCGTTCGAGATCCGAGAACAGGCCCTGCTGGTAGCCGCTGCCGGCGACCGCATGCTGCATGACGGTGAAGCCGATCAGAAGCACGATAAGGACGAGACCGCCGCCGAGCGCCGGCTGCACGATGTCGTTGGCGAGCTGGCCGGTGACGGTCAGCCATGCTCCGAAGAGCCAGACGAGAATGAGCAGCCAGGCAGGCACCAGAAGAATTGCACGGTCGTAGCGGTTGAAGCCGAGATAGGCGATCAGCACGATCCCGACCGTTCCCGTCAGCGCGAAGGAAAGGCGGGCGATACCGGACGCAATCGCCGGATCGTAGACAGCGACGCCGAAGAGCAGGCCGAGCCCCAGGATCCAGGCGAGCGTCGCATAGCCGAGATGCTGGTGCCATCGGTTGAGATTGAGATAGGTGAACAGGAAGATCACCAGGCCCGCCGCCAGGAAGACCTCGGTGCCCGCTCGCCATATTCGCTCGTCGCCGGCCGTCACGCTGATGAGTTTCGACAGGAAGCCGAAATCGACGCAGATATAGGCGAGAACCGCCCAGGCAAGGGCTGCCGTCGCCGGCAGCATCGAGGTTCCCTTCACGACGAAGAGGATGGTCAGGAACACCGCAAGCAGGCCGGCAATGCCAAGCACGATCCCGCGATAGAGCGTGAAGGCGTTGACCGTGTCCTTGTAGGAATCCGGTTCCCACAGGTAGATCTGCGGCAGTTCCGGCGTCGCGAGTTCCGCAACGAAGGTGATGATGACGCCCGGCGCCAGCGTGATGCGGAAGACGTCCGCCTCGTCGCTCGGCTCACGGCTGAGCGCGAAACCTTCGCTGGGCGTAATCGACAGGATGCGCTTGGAGCCGAGGTCCGGCCAGAAGAGCTTGGAATTCACCAGTCGGAAATGCGGCGCGACGATCACGCGGTCGAGCGGCTCGGCCGAAACGTTGGCGAGCGCGAACACTGCCCAGTCGCCCTGATGGTCTTCGCTGCTCGAGCGCACTTCGATGCGCCGTACGATGCCGTCGGTGCCCGGTGCCGTCGAGACCTGGAAGGCTTCGTTGCGGCCACTGTAGATTTCGGTCGTTGCCGTCAGGTCGAGCGCGGTGTCCTCGCGCGAGATCTTCACCGGCTCCAGAGCCTGGGCCGCACCGCCGAGCGCGCAGAAAAACGTCGTGAGCGTAATCAGAAACGCTGCCAGCTTCGAGGCTGACCAGGCGAAGGGCGAGCGGGCTAGAGGCATCAAAGGGGCATATTCCTGTTCGGTAGTGCATCGTCGGACAGCAGAGAAAAGAGCACGTGGTCTCGCCACTGGCCGTTGATTCTCAAGTACTGTCTTAAGTAGCCTTCACGCTCAAAACCGGCCTTTTCAAGGAGCCGGATGCTTCTTGAGTTGTCCGGAATACAGGCTGCTTCAATACGGTGCAACTCAAGGGTCGAAAAGATGTAGGGAATGGTCAGCCTGAGCGCCGCGTACATATGGCCCTTGCCGGCGTGGCGCGCGCCCATCCAGTAGCCGATCATGCAGTTTTGCCCGGCGCCGCGGCGGATGTGGCCGATGGTCAGTCCACCGAGCAGCATTTCGTCAGGCTTGTGGAAAAGAAAGAGCGGCACAGCCTGGCCCGAGGAATATTCCTGCTCGTTGCGGATGACCCGGCTGCGAAAAGCGCTCTCGGTCATCTCGTCGGTGCGCCAGGTTGGTTCCCATGGTTCCAGGAAAGGGCGACTCTCGCTTCTGAGCTGAAACCATTGGCGATAATCGGCATAGCGGGGGAGCCGCAGCAGATAATTCTGGTCGGCAATTTCGATCGTCTCCGGCTGCCGCGACAGGAACCGAAAAACCGATCGTGTCATAGCTGCCTCCGAGGCCGTCCAGTTTGCGTGCGGGGACCTTTTATCATCCGCCCGGCAGCGCGCCTTTGCGCTGTCACAAACCGAAACGTTGCACAACTTTGCGCGCAAATCGAATCCGAATTTGCGAAAAGACGCAAAGACTTCACCATTTGAACACGGTGTTTGCGTCTTCGGCGGTCCAGGGCAATTCTAGGGAAAGTGGCAGACGCTTTTCCGCTGGGATTTTCCTGGCGTCGAATAGGTAAAGTCATTTCACGGTTTCCATGAAACCGTGAAATGATCTGGGCCCGTTTAGCTGGCGACGGCGTGCGGAACTGCGGCCTTGCCGGTCAAGGACGACAGGATGTCGCCCATCGGGGCAAGCTGTTCCAAGGGGCCGATGGCCGAAAGCGTCGGCGTCGTGTCGAAGAACAGCCGGCCGGCAAGGTCGGTCAGGCGCTCGATGGTTATGCCGGACAGGCGCTCCATCAGTTCTTCGTTGGGGATCGGTCGGCCGTAGAGCATCATCTGCCGGGCGATCTGACCGGCGCGCGCCGCCGGGCTTTCCTGGCCCATCAGGAGCTGCGCGCGAATCTGGGCGCGGGCGCGCTCGATTTCCTGCTGCTCGATGTTCATCGAGGACTTGCGCAGTTCGTCGACGATGACGGGCATCAGCTCCGGCAGGTTCTCGCCGCCCGTGGCCGCATGCACGCCGAAGATACCGGTGTCGGAAAAGCCCCAGTGGAAGGCATAGACCGAGTAACAGAGGCCGCGATGCTCGCGCACTTCCTGGAAGAGGCGGGAGGACATGCCGCCGCCAAGGATGTTGGCAAGGATCTGCGAGCAGTAGAAGTCACGGGCGTGATAGGCCTTGCCCTCGAAGCCGAGCAGAACCTGCGCATCCATCAGGTCGCGCGTCTCGCGGCTTTCGCCGCCGGTATAGCGGGCGGCTTCCAGCACCGGCGTCGCGATCGGTGTGCGCGGCAGCGACGAGAAACGTTCTTCCACCTGGCGCACGAAGGCGTCGTGCTCGACGGCGCCGGCCGCGACCACGAACATCCGGTCGGTCGTATAGTTGCGGCCGAGATAGTGCCGGATCTGATCGGCAGAGAACGACATGACCGTATCTGGCGTGCCGAGGATCGGCCGACCGACCGTCTGGTTGCGATAGGCGGTCTCGGCAAAACGGTCAAAGACGACGTCGTCGGGCGTATCGTCGGCGGCGCCGATCTCCTGCAGGATCACCTGCTTCTCGCGACGGAGCTCTTCATCGTCGAAGGTGGATTCCGTCAGGATGTCGGCGAGAATGTCGACCGCGAGCGGGACGTGGTCCTTGAGCACGCGGGCGTAGTAGGAGGTGGTCTCCGTCGAGGTCGCAGCGTTGACTTCGCCGCCGACATTTTCGATCTCCTCGGCGATCTGGCGAGCGGTGCGCCGCCCCGTGCCCTTGAAAGCCATGTGCTCCAGCAGGTGGGCAATGCCATGTTCGCCCAGGGTTTCATTTCGCGAACCGGACTTGATCCACACCCCGAGCGCCACGCTTTCGAGATGCGGCATCTGCTCGGTTACCACCGTCAACCCGGAAGGGAGCCGGGTGCACTCAACTTTCATCATACGTTTCTTCTCGTTCTTACCCCCGGAGGCGGGTGCGCTCGCCGATAAAGGTCTCGACGCTCTTCAGGTCCGGATCCAGGATATCGAAACGCTCCTCCCTGTTCATCAGGTCAGCAAGCCACGTCGGAAGCGCCGGGTCAATACCACTGGCCGATTTTACCGCGTCCGGGAATTTCGCCGGATGGGCGGTTGCAAGCGTCACCATCGGGGCAGACGCCTTCTCGTGCTTGGCCGCAACGAAGACGCCGACGGCGCTGTGCGGATCGAGCAGATAGCCGGTTTCTTCCAGTGTCTTGGCGATCGTCCTGGCGACTTCCTTCTCCGACGCGCGGCCGGCGCGGAATTCCTTGCGAATGGCCTTGAGCGCCTTTTCGCGAATGGTGAAGGAGCCGGACTGCTTGAGGCCGTCCATGGCCGAGCGCACTTCGCCCGGGTCTCGGTCGTTCGCTTCGAACAGAAGCCGCTCGAAATTCGACGAAATCTGGATGTCCATCGACGGTGCGGTAGTCGCCTTGACGTCACGCATTTCGTAGCGGCCCGTCTTGAGCGTCCGGGCAAGAATGTCGTTTTCGTTGGTGGCGATCACCAGCTTGTCGATCGGCAGGCCCATGCGCTTGGCGACATAGCCGGCGAAGATGTCGCCGAAGTTGCCGGTCGGAACGGTGAAGGAGATCTTGCGATCCGGTCCGCCGAGCGCCACCGCCGTGGTGAAGTAATAGACGATCTGGGCCATGATGCGTGCCCAGTTGATGGAGTTGACGCCCGAAAGCTTGACCCGATCACGAAAGGCCGCATCGTTGAACATGGCTTTGACGAGGTTCTGGCAGTCGTCGAAATTGCCTTTGACGGCGATGGCGTGGACGTTAGAAGCCTCAGACGTCGTCATCTGCCGCTGTTGCACCGGCGAGACCTTGCCGTGCGGGAAGAGGATGAAGATGTCGGTGCGTTCGCGGCCGGCAAAGGCGTCGATCGCCGCACCGCCGGTGTCGCCCGAGGTTGCGCCGACGATGGTGGCGCGCTCGCCGCGTTCGGCCAGCACATAGTCCATCAGCCGTGCAAGCAGTTGCATCGCCACGTCCTTGAACGCGAGCGTCGAGCCATGAAAGAGCTCCATGACGAAGGCGTTCGGTCCGGTCTGCACGAGCGGCGCCACCGCCGGGTGGCGGAAGGTGGCATAGGCTTCGTCGATCATTTCGCGGAACTTGGCCGCCGGGATTTCGCCGTTGGTGAAGGGCTCGAGAACGGCGAACGCGATCTCCTGATAGGATTTGCCGCGCAGGCCCCGGATTTCCTTCTTGGAAAACTTCGGCCATTCCTTGGGGAGATAAAGACCGCCGTCGCGCGCAAGACCGGCAAGCAGCGCGTCGCAGAAGCCGAGAGGAGCGGCTTCGCCGCGCGTCGAGATATACTTCACCATGATTGTCCTTCGTCCCACCTGCCGATCGCGACGACCCTAGAAAGCGGTCTCGCGGCACGCCCGTCTTATTGCGTCAGTCCTTGACAAAGTCTGCATCTATTCTTGTCACCGGCGCAATTTCCGGCCGTAACAAGGAGTTCGGAAAAATCGGAAGGGGCGGGCTGACCCAATCGATTTTTCAGTTTGGCGCTGCTATAGACGATGCCCGAAGGCCACGAAAGGTCTTCCGGCCGAGATTTCGGTCAAGGAGTTTCAACCGGTCCAGCAGAGGTTGTTCAACGTGTTTGGCAAAGTATCCCGGCCTGTTCTCGCAATATCTTTTCTCGCGGTCCTCGCCGGCTGTAACAAGACGCAATCCGGCGGAGCGATCGATACGGGCGGCAGCGCCGCCGCTCCGACGCCAGCCGTCGTCCAGGCCGCGTGCCCGCAGGTTGTCCTGCGCGATGGCACGTCGGTGTTCACCAGCTACGCCAAGGGTGCCAAAAACGACCCGACAAAGGTCGTCTACCAGGCCTCTCTTGCCGACACCACGCGCCAGTGCGTGCAGAGCGAAGGCGCATTGACGATGACCGTCGTGGTGCAGGGTCGCGTGGTCAACGGCCCGGCGGGCGGCCCCGGCAAGATCACCATGCCGATCCGTGTCGCCGCGACCGACGACGACAAGACGCTTTACTCCGAACTGACTCAGCAGGCGGTGGAAATCCCCTCGACCGGCTCGGCGCAATTCGTCTTCACCAAGGCGAACGTGGCGCTGCCGGCCGGCGCGGGATCCAACGTCACCGTCTATGTCGGCTTCGACGAAGGTCCGCCGGCCAAGGGCAAGAAGAAGTAAGCAGCGGCACTGACCGCACAAAAAAACGCCAGGGCTTGCCCCGGCGTTTTCATTTCCGTCGTGTTGGATCCGATGATCTTGGGTCGGATCAACCCAAGATCATAGACGTGACCGACGCTCATAAGTGGGCGGCAAACCGTACTTACTTTCCCTCATTCCGCTTCAGCTTACTCAGCCGGAACGCTCTTGCCGCCTTCCCACTTGTAGAGCGAGAAAGCCTGCGAGGTGAGGTCGCCGGCTTCGCCATAGGTCAGCTTGCCGAGCACGGTGTCGATTGCTTCGCCGGACTTGATCGCAGTGGCAACTGCAGTCGAGTCTTCGGCCGAGCCAGCCTTTTCGATGCCAGCCTTCAGCACCTGCACGGCGGCATAGGCATTGAGGGTGAAGGCTTCGGCCGGAATGTTCTTCGCCTTAAGCGCTTCGACGGCCGGAGCCGACGCCGGGTTGCGGGTCGCGTCGCTGGCGTTGGTGTAGATCGTGCCGGTCGCAGCTTCGCCGCCGATTGCCCAGAACTCGGTGTTCGACAGGCCGTCGCCGCCGAAGATCTGTGCCTTCACACCCTGGTCGTGCATCTGGCGCGCGAGCAGGCCACCTTCCGGATGGTAACCACCGAAGTAGACGACATCGACGTTCCCGGCCTTCAGGCGGGTGACGATGGCGCTGAAGTCCTTGTCGCCCGGGTTCAGGCCTTCATAGACGACTTCGGTGATGCCGCCTGCGTTGATCGCCTTCTTGAAGCCGTCAGCAAGGCCCTTGCCGTAAGGAGCCTTGTCGTGCAGGACGGCGACCTTCTTGTCCTTGAGGTTCTTGACCACATAGGCAGCAGCGACTTCAGCCTGTTGGTCGTCGCGGCCGCAGGTGCGCAGCACGTTCCAGAGGCCGCGGGTGGTGAGGTCAGGCGTCGTTGCCGTCGGGGTCACCATCAGGATGCCGTTCTCGGCGAGAACGTCGGAAGCCGCCATCGAAGTGCCAGACAGAACCGGACCGACGACGTAGCGGATGCCTTCGCCGGCCGCCTGGTTGGCAACCGAAACGGCCTGCTTCGGGTCGCCGGCGTCGTCGAGCAGCTTCAGGACGATCTTTTCGCCGTTGATGCCGCCAGCCTTGTTGATCTCTTCAGCGGCCGTTTCCGCCCCGTTCTTCACCTGCTCGCCATAGGCTGCGACCGGACCGGTGAGCGGCGTGATGACGCCAACGGTGATATCGGCGAAGGCGAGCGGTCCGAAGGCGACGCTCGCCGCCAGGGTCAGGCCTGTCAACAGTGAAAGACGCATAGTGTTTCCTCCTAGAAATAGCCCTGAGGGGGCTTGCTTGATATGGCCCTCGTGCGCGGCTTTTCGAAATCCGGGGAGATTTTCTAAGGGGACGCGGCGTCACTGCAATGTGACATCGTGTCCCCCGACGTCTAATTGGACGCCTGCCGTGGTGGCCGAAGGCTTCTTTCCCGCTCCGGCCTCCGGCCGGGGCGAAAGGGTTTGCGGCTCAATCCAGCCGCCGCGCGGCACCTCAGGCCGTCAGCGATTCCGACCATTCGGAAAGTGCTGCGATCACACCTGGCAGAGCCGACATGCGCGAAATCACGGTTTCAGCGCCCGCTTCGGTCAGCTGGTCGGCATGCGAGGGATGGGTGTGCGAACCGCCGGTGAAGCCGACGACGCGCATGCCGGCCGCACGCGCGCCATGAATGCCGTGCACCGAATCCTCGATGACCAGGACGCGGGATGGGGCGATGCCCATCTGCTTGGCGCCGTGCAGGAAGATGTCCGGCTTCGGCTTGACGCGGTCGGCGCCAAGGTCGCGGGCAGAATAGATGTGGCGGCCGAAGTGATCCTTGATGCCGACCTTGCCGAGCATCATGGCAAGCCGCGCCGATGTGGAGTTGGAGCAGATGCAGTGTGGCAGCGTCAGTTGCGCCAGCATCGGCTTCACGCCCTCGATGATCTGGACGTCGCGCGCCAGCCGCTCGTCGAGGATCGTGTCGACCTTGTTGATCAGCGAGGCGGAGAGCGGAATGCTCGCTTCCTTCTCGATCTGCAACAGCGTGTTGTGCCAGGTCATGCCGGCAAAACGCTCTGCCATTTCGTCGACGCTGATCGGGTAACCCGCTTCGGTCAGCAGTGCCGCTTCCACTTCCGAAGCGATGATTTCGGAATCGACGAGAACGCCGTCGCAATCAAAAATGATGAGATCGATACCGGTCATTTGGAACAGTTCCCTGGGAGGAGAGGCGCCGCAGGCGGGGGGAGGATCGTTCGCGCGGCGCGGGGCTTTCGTACGGCAGAGCTTTATACGAAGGCGGCTGAAAGCTCAACCTTTGGAAATTATCGAAACCGCCGTCCCGCTTGCTCGACAGCTTTGTTTCGCGGCTCTATCAGTAGGCGATGGAAAAGCAACCGGACGATACGCTCGCAAGTCGCATCAGCAGAGCTCTGGCCGAGAGGATCATCTCCGGTCTCCTCATGCCTGGAGAACGACTGCGGCAGGATCATATTGCCGAGGAATTCGGCGCGAGCCACGTTCCCGTTCGTGAGGCTTTTCGGCGGCTGGAGGCGCAAGGGCTGGCAGTCAGCGAGCCGCGGCGCGGCGTACGCGTCGCCTCCTTCGATTTGAAGGAGGTTCGGGAAGTCGCCGAAATGCGCGCCGTGCTTGAGGTTCTGGCGCTTCGCCATGCCATCCCGCACCTGACGGTGGCGATCCTCGACCGGGCGGAGGCGGCAACGGTTGCCGCTGACACCTCGCGCGATGTGCGCTCCTGGGAAGCGGCAAACCGCGCCTTCCACCGGTTGATCCTTGAGCCCTGCGGCATGCCGCGGCTGCTGGCCGCGATCGATGACTTGCATGCTGCAAGCGCCCGCTTTCTCTTTTCCGCCTGGCGCACCAGCTGGGAGGCGCGCACCGATCACGACCATCGCGCGATCCTCGCAGCCTTGCGGGAAGGTCGGGGGGAAGAGGCTGCCAAGATCCTCGAACGCCATGTCGGCTGGATCGGCAAGACGCCGGTGAGAACTGCAGCCGGCGAAACCCGCGAGGCGTTCTCGATCGTCGGTTAGAGCAATTCCAGGAAAAGTGCGAAGCGGTTTTCCGTCCGGAATTGCGTTGAAGCTTTCCGATCTATTGCGGAAACAGTTCCGAAAAAGCCTTGTCGCCATTGGCCGTGAAGCGGATGGCACGGCTGTTGGCCTCGCGCTTTGCCCAGCCCTTGTCGATGAACAGCGTCAGGAGCGCTTCGCCGAGCGAGCCGGCGAGATGCGAGCGACGCTCGCTCCAGTCGAGGCAGGTGCGACAGATCGGGCGGCGTGATTTCTTCAGCGCCGCATAATCGATGCCCAGCGCCTCGATCCGGCTCTGGCCGGCCGGCGTCAGCGTGAGGTCGTCGCCGGTAATCTCGATCTGCTTCTTGGAGATCAGGCTGTCATACATGCGCACGCCATAGTCGCCGGCGAGATGATTGTAGCAAACACGCGCCTTTCTGAGCGCCGGATCCTTCGGCCCCGGCCGATGGCGGTTCATGCCGCGGCTTGCAGCAAAGCCCATCAGGTTTTCGAGCATCAGCCCGACCTCGTCTTCCGCAAGCTGGAAGTAACGGTGGCGCCCCTGCTTGCGCTGTGTCAGCAGGCCGCCCGCCTCGAGCTTGGAGAGGTGGGAGCTCGCAGTCTGCAGCGTGATGCCGGCATGGGTGGCAAGTTCAGTTGCGGTAAGCGCACGGCCGCCCATCAGCGCCGTCAGCATGTTGGCACGGGCGGGGTCGCCGATCAGCGATCCGATGAGAGCGATGTCAGGGCCTTCCTTCATACTTCGATCGTAGTCGAAGCATCCCGGCCGAACAAGCAGGCATAGTCACATCATCGAAGGCCAGGCCAACCGCTTCGGCCATAAGGAGAAGACGATGATCACCTGCTTCATCCGCTACGAAATCGATCCCTTCAAGAAGGAGGAGTTCGCCACCTATTCGCGCAACTGGGGCGAGGCGATCCCACGCTGTGGCGCAGATCTCATCGGCTATTTCGGACCGCATGAGGGGTCTGCGACGACCGCCTACGGAGTCTACAACATCGAGAGCCTCGCGGCCTACGAGGCCTATCGTGCCAGACTTGCAGCCGATCCGCTCGGACGCGAGAATTATGCGTTCGCGCGCCGCGAACGGATTATCCTGAAGGAGGACCGGATCTTCCTGAGAAACGTGTCCGCGCCTGCCGGAGGTAAGTGAACAATGATTGCCGTCATCTTCGAAGTCCTGCCGGCCGAGGGCCGGCGCGACGTCTATCTCGGTATCGCAGCCGACCTGCGCCCGCTGCTCGACGACATCGATGGTTTCATCTCGATCGAGCGTTTCCAGAGTCTCACCAATCCCGACAAGGTTCTGTCGCTGTCCTTCTGGCGTGACGAGGAAGCGGTGAAGGCCTGGCGGAACGGCGCAGAACATCGCGCCGCGCAGGACGCGGGACGTCATGGAGTCTTCGCCGACTATCGCCTGCGCATCGCCTCCGTGATCCGCGATTACGGCTTGAACGAGCGCCATGAAGCGCCGGCCGACAGCCGCGCCTTTCACGGCTCCAAATGAATCGCCGCAGCAAAAGCTCTCACTAACATGGCGTGAATACGCACTTTTTCGGAGCGGCCTTCAGGCTTTGGTAACCATCTTCGGTAACCATAAGCTCCATAGTCCGTTCCGAGTAAGCGTATTTGCGAGTTGTCCATGTCTTCAGTTGTTTCGCTTGCCGAAGTCTCCCGCTCCACCCGCCCGTTGGGTTGGCTCGACAGCATCATCAAGGGTGACTGCGTTGCGGCGCTCAATGCGCTTCCCGACAATTCGGTCGACGTCGTTTTCGCCGACCCGCCCTACAACCTCCAGCTCGGCGGCATGCTGACACGTCCCGATCAGTCGGTGGTCGACGCCGTCGATGACGAATGGGATCAGTTCGCCTCCTTTGAGGCCTATGATGCCTTCACCCGCGCCTGGCTGCTCGCCTGCCGCCGCGTACTGAAGCCGACCGGCACACTTTGGGTCATCGGCTCCTACCACAACATCTTCCGCGTCGGCGCCATCCTGCAGGATCTGCATTTCTGGATCCTCAACGACATCATCTGGCGCAAGACCAACCCGATGCCGAACTTCAAGGGCCGCCGGTTCCAGAACGCTCATGAGACGCTGATCTGGGCGACGCCGAACGCCAGTGCCAAGGGCTACACCTTCAACTACGATGCGATGAAGGCGGCCAATGACGACGTGCAGATGCGCTCCGACTGGCTGTTCCCGATCTGCTCCGGTCACGAGCGCCTCAAGGACGACGACGGCAAGAAGGTGCATCCGACCCAGAAGCCAGAGGCGTTGCTTGCCCGTATCATGATGGCCTCGACCAAGCCCGGCGACGTCATTCTCGATCCCTTCTTCGGCTCCGGCACGACAGGTGCCGTCGCCAAGCGCCTCGGCCGCCACTTCGTCGGTATCGAGCGCGAACAGGACTATATCGACGCGGCCTCGGCGCGCATCGATGCGGTCGAGCCGCTCGGCAAGGCGATGCTCTCGGTCATGACCGGCAAGAAGGCCGAGCCGCGCGTTGCCTTCAACACGCTGATCGAGAGCGGCCTGATCAAGCCCGGTACGGTACTGACGGACGCAAAGCGTCGCTACAGCGCGATCGTCCGGGCCGACGGCACGGTCGCTTCCGGCGGCGAGGCCGGTTCAATTCACCGCCTGGGCGCCAAGGTCCAGGGGCTTGATGCATGCAACGGATGGACATTCTGGCACTTCGAAGACGGGAACACCCTGAAGCCCATCGACGAACTCAGAACCGTCATTCGAAATGATCTGGCAAAGCTGAACTGATCAACCAGTTCGCCAGATCCCTTCGAAAAGCGCTCCGACCGGTTTTGGTACCTTCAGTCCCGGAAGGAGAGCTTTAAATGCCCGGAATCCTCCAAAAGGGGATTCCGGGCATTTGTATTCTGACTAGTCGTCGTAGACCTCGATCGCGACGATCCGCCCCTGATCGTCGAACTGCAGATGTTCGATGCCTGTCCGTTCGATCCGCTTGCCGGTCGTCGCGTTCGTCGCCGTCAGTTGCCATTTGGTCCGGGCAGAGGTCGGTGAAAGGGTTTCGATCAGGCTGTCCCGCGCTATCTGATCCGGGTAGGTGACGAAGTAGTCGCGAAACGCCGAGATGATCGCCGTGCGCCCGACGAGGGCGCCGACACCATTGGATATATAGCGGGCGTCTTCGGCGAACGCCGCTTCTATGGCCGCGAAATCGAGGGCGTTGATCGCTGCATGGTAGCGGATGGCCTGGGTCGACGGATCGAAAGACATGGCGTCAGGGATGGATGCCGTAGGCCGAGAGGTCGACCTTCAGTTTCTCCGGATCGACGAAATGGACCGCGTGCCAGCCGGCGACGCGCGCGGCTTCGACATTCGGGATGCTGTCGTCGATGAAGAGGGTTGCCGACGGGGTAAGGTCGAAGGCGCGGGTATGCGTCTCGTAGATGGCGATATCGGGCTTGATCAGCTTGACGTCGCCGGAAACCGTGACACCGCGCGGCAAGGTCAGGAAGGGATAAAGGACCTGCGCCTCACGGAACGTGTCGGAGGCAAAATTGGTCAGCATCGTCACGTCGCGGCCTTCGGCGATCAACCGTTCCAGCAGCGAGACCGTCTCGACATAGGCGTGCGGCACCATCTCCTGCCAATGCTTGCGGAAGGCGCGGATGTGCTCTTCGCGTTCCGGATGGTCTTTGATCAGAAGCGCCTCGGCTTCCGCCCAGGGACGGCCACGGTCCTGCTCGATGTTCCAATCGTGGGTGCAGACATTGGCGAAGAACCACTCGCGCTCGGCTTCATCGGGAATGATGCGGCTGTAGGGCAGGTTGGGGTCGTAGTGGATCAGCACCTTGCCGATGTCGAAAACGATGTGGCGGATATCGATGCTGCTCATGGACGTATTCCTTGCTTGGTCTCTCGGGTCAGGCGCCAGATAGGGATGCGGACTAGAAAGCCGCGCATACTTTTTCCTGCTCTAGCGTTCCGCCTTGAATGCATGCGGGATCGCCTGGGCGATCGCCTTTTTCATGACTGTCGGCAGCGCCTGGGCCTTGAGGGAGTGAACCGGCTCCCACCAGCCATCGCCCTCCGTTCCGGCGCGCGCGACATTGGCGCGGTAGACGGAAAGGCGCAACTCGAAATGTGTGAAGACGTGACTGATGCTGCCGCAGTCTTCCCAGTTGGCGGCAAAAGGTTGTGAGGCGAGCGAGGTGTCGCCGTCCTGCCGCGATGTCCAGTCGGTGCCGGGCACTTCGGTCATGCCACCAAGAAGACCGGTTTCGATCCGCTTGCGCAGATAGACGGCATTGTCGGCATCGATTGCGACGAACGCAGCACCGCGACGGAGCGGCTTTTCCTTCTTCTGTGCCTTGCGTGGAAAGGTCTCGGGATCGGCAACCGAGAGTGCGCGACAGTGCGCACGGAAGGGACAGAGCGAGCAGGCAGGACGCTTCGGGGTGCAGATCGTCGCGCCGAGATCCATCATCGCCTGGGCGAAATCGCCAGGACGATGATCAGGCGTGAGGGTGGCGACCCGCGCCCGCATATCGGGTTTGGCTGCCGGCAGGGGCTTTTCGATCGCATAGAGGCGTGAGATCACCCGCTCGACATTGCCGTCGAGCACGGCGCTCTTGCGGTTGAACGCGATCGCCGCGATCGCGGCCGCGGTGTAGTCGCCGATGCCCGGAAGCGATTTCAGTCCGTCCTCCGTGTCGGGAAAACGGCCACCGTGACTGTTTGCGACAGCTTCGGCACATTTCTTCAGGTTGCGGGCGCGGGCATAATAGCCGAGCCCGGCCCAGGCCTTCATCACATCCTCATTGTCCGCGCGCGCCAGGTCATCGACAGTCGGCCACAGCGACAGGAACTTCTCGAAATAGGCCTTCACCGCCTGAACGGTCGTCTGCTGCAGCATGACCTCTGACAGCCAGACGTGATAGGGATCGGCAACGATACCTTGGCTCGCCATAGGTGGAGAGACCCGCCAGGGCAGGTCGCGGTGGTGCCTGTCGTACCATTCCAAAAGCAGGGGTGCGGCGTCGGCCGCCGGGATTGTATCGTGCATGATTTGCCGGGAGTTCTCTTTCCGGCCTATACTTGGCGAAGCGGAGCCGCGGCATCAAGGCTCAATCGACGTTGCATACAGAAAGTCGCTTTCGTGAGTGAGCAGAAGCCCCGCAAGGGTGTCGTCCAGATCAGCGAAGTCGCCAATGGCCTGATCGATCCGGTGCTTGCCAAGCGGGCAGGCATCAACACCATGCTGCTCGGCTCCTGGGACGAGATCGCCGGCGAAGAGTTTGCCGATTGCACCCGGCCGGAGAAGATCGCCTGGCCGCGCCGTGCTTCCGAGATCATGGGCGAGGGCGGGCATCAGCCGGGCGTTCTGACGGTCGCCTGCGAGGGCGCGCGCGCCCTGTTCCTGACCCACGCCCAGGGTGAACTGATCCAGCGCATCAACGGCTTCTTCGGCTTTTATGCCGTCGGTCAGTTGCGCATCGTCCAGAAGCCGGTGTCGCCACAGTTCAAGCACCGCGGCAAGCCCAAGCCGCTTTCGGGAGAACCGGCGCGCCGGCTGGAGACGATGGTCGAAGGCATCGAGAGCGAGGAGTTGAAGGCAGCCCTGCGGCGACTGGGCACCGCCGTTCTCAATCCGCGGCGCCGCTAAGGCACGGCGCGCAGTCGCCAAAGCGCGTCGCGCAAACGTGCGCAGCGGTCTTGCGCTAACGACATGCGGCAAATCAAAAGCTTGAAGTGCAGAGATCAGAAAGATCGCGATGCGCTTCAGCCGGGCCATCGGGCGGTCACAATTCTTTGAATTCTGTTGACGTCGCGCCACTTGCCGCCCTGCGCGCGGCAAGATATCGAATCCGCACTGCAATTCCCTCCGAACACGGGTTAAATCATGTCCGCTTCCGCAATGAACCTTACCAAACGCCTGCTCAGCGGTGCCGCCATCGCTACCGTTGCCCTGGTGCTTGCCGCCTGCAGCGACGAGAAGAAGGAAACGGCATCGACCGCGCCGACCGCGGCGAGCGAGACGGCGGCAAAGCCCGCTACGGACGCCATCACCACGGCATCGACGGCCGCGACCCCTGCAAGCACCGAGGCAAAGTCGGCCGCGGGCACCGAAGTCGCTCAGTCGACTGCCGCCCCCGTGAAGGTCGAGCTTCCTTCTTCGGAAGGTTCGGTCGATCAGGCAAAACTGCTCGAGCCGGGCGCCCTGCCTGAAATGGCGCTGGGCGAAGCCAATGCGCCGGTGACGATCGTCGAATACATGTCGATGACCTGCCCGCACTGCGCGGCTTTCCACAACAACACGTTCGAAGCGATCAAGACGAAGTATATTGACAGCGGCAAGGTTCGCTTCATCGTGCGCGAATTCCCGTTCGATCCGCGCGCCGCTGCCGCCTTCATGCTGGCGCGCTGCGCCCCGGAAGGCCAGTACTTCCCGATGGTCTCGATGCTGTTCAAGCAGCAGCAGCAGTGGGCTGCAGCCCAGAATGGCCGCGATGCGCTGCTGCAAATGTCCAAACTCGCCGGTTTTACACAGGAGAGCTTCGAGGCCTGCTTGACGAACCAAAAACTTCTGGATGATGTGAACTCTGTTATGCAGCGGGGCGCAAAGGATTTCGGCGTACAGTCGACGCCGACCTTCTTCGTCAATGGTGAGCACTATTCGGGGGACATGTCGGTTGACGTTATGTCGGCCCTCATCGACAGCAAGCTCTGATCCTTCGCTTTTCCGGAAAGCGGGCGACGGCAGCAGCCGTGCGCCCGCTTTTTTCGTTTGGGCTGACGGCACAGGGGGGTATCTTGCCCCAGCGTTGCCCGCATGAAGTTCAACAAGCTTCGCCTGCTCGGCTTCAAATCCTTCGTCGAACCGACCGAGTTCATCATCGAGCGGGGCCTGACCGGTGTCGTCGGGCCGAACGGCTGCGGCAAGTCCAACCTCGTCGAAGCGCTGCGCTGGGTGATGGGGGAGAACTCCTACAAGAACATGCGCGCCTCCGGCATGGACGACGTGATCTTTTCCGGATCCGGCAACCGTCCGGCCCGCAACACGGCGGAAGTCGGACTTTATCTCGACAACAGCGATCGCACGGCGCCGGCCGCCTTCAACGATAGCGACGAGATCCAGGTGACGCGCCGCATCGAGCGCGAGCAGGGTTCCGTCTATCGCATCAACGGCAAGGAGGCGCGCGCCAAGGACGTGCAGCTTCTCTTCGCCGACGCTTCGACCGGTGCGCGCTCGCCGTCGATGGTCGGGCAGGGGCGGATCGGCGAGCTGATCGCCGCCAAACCGCAGGCGCGTCGTCAGCTTCTCGAAGAGGCGGCCGGCATCTCCGGCCTGCACTCGCGCCGCCATGAGGCGGAGCTGCGCCTCCGCGCCGCGGAAACCAACCTTGAACGCCTCGACGACGTGACGTCGCAGCTCGAAAGCCAGATCGAGAGCCTGAAGCGCCAGTCGCGCCAGGCAAACCGTTTCAAGATGCTCTCGGCCGATATCCGCAAGCACGAGGCGATCCTGTTCCATATCCGCTGGGTGCACGCCAAGGAGGCGGAAGCCGAAGCGACGAGCCAGCTCAACCAGATCACGGCGCTGGTTGCGGAAAAGGCCCAGGCGCAGATGCAGGCGGCGAAGGATCAGGCGATTGCCAGCCTGAAGCTGCCGGAACTGCGCGAGAACGAAGCGCGGTTCGCCGCTGCTTTGCAACGGCTGCAGATCGCCCGCTCGCAGCTCGAAGAGGATGCCGGCCGTATCCTCCGCCGGCGCGATGAACTGCAGCGCCGGCTGGCGCAGCTTGCCGAAGATATCGCCCGCGAAGAGAGGCTCGTCGTCGACAATGCCGGCATACTGGCGCGGCTCGACGAGGAGGAGGCCGAACTCAGCGACATGCTTGCCGAGGCCGACGATCGCGCAACGGAGGCGCGCGAGCGTCTGGAGGAGGCGAACGAGAAGCTTGCCGGCAACGAAGTGCTGCTGGCGCGCTTGACCGCTGAGCGGGCCGAGGCGCAGGCCGGTCGCAACCAGCTGGAGCGGACGCTTCGCGACCTCTCGGAACGCCAGGCCCGCCTTGCCCGGCAGCTGTCCGATCAGTCGCGCGATCTCGACGAGCTCGACCGGCAGATGGCAGCGCTTCCCGACCCGCATGAAAAGCAGGGGCAGGTCGAAGTTGCCGAAGCTGCCTTGGAAGAGGCGGAAATCAGTGTGCTTGCGATCGAGGAGGCTCTGGCCGAGGCGCGGCGCGCGGAGGTCGAGGCGCGTCCGCCGGTTGATCGCGCACGCGCTACCCTTAACGGCATCGAAACGGAGGCACGCACGATCCGGCGCATGCTGGAAGCGGTAGCCGGCGGCGCCTATCCCGCTGTCGTCGAGGATATGAAGGTCGACCGCGGCTTTGAGACAGCACTCGGTGCAGCCCTTGGCGACGATCTCGATTCGCCGCTCGAAAGGGATGCGCCGGCGCATTGGCGGGCGCCGGGAGATCATGCCGGCGACGCCGGTCTGCCGGAGGGCGTTACGTCGTTGATTGCACACGTGAAGGCGCCGGATGCGCTGACGCGCGCGCTGAAGCAGATCGGCATCGTCGCCAACGAAGCGGACGCGGAACGGCTGCTACCGCTGTTGAAGCCAGGCCAGAGCCTTGTCACCAAGCAAGGTTCCGTCTGGCGTTGGGACGGGCACGTGACCGGCTCCGAGGCGCCAAGTGCTGCCGCCTTGCGACTGGCGCAGAAGAACCGGCTGGCAGAACTCGATACGGAAGCCGAAGGCGCCGCGGAGGCGTTGCGCCATGCCGAGGCCGGACTCGCGGCCGCCGGCATGCGGATCCGCGCCGAAGACGAAAGACTGCGGTTCGCCCGCGATGCGCAGCGCATGATCACGCGGCAACTCGCCGAGGCAAGGGATGCGCTCGCTGCTGCCGAGCGCGCCTCGGGCGATCTCGCCCGCCGACGCGCGGTACTGGCGGAAACGCGCAGCCAGATCGAAGCCCAGGTCGTGGAAGTGGCCGAGCAGATCGAAACGGCGAACGACGCGCTGGCAGATGCGCCCGATCTCTCTGAACTTGAATTGAAACTGCGCACACAGACGGCCGATGTTGCCGCCGATCGTGCCGCCGTTGCCGAAGCCCGTGCCGCCCATGACGGACTGGCGCGGGAGAACGAGGCCCGCCAGCGGCGCATTGCCGCGATTGGCGCGGAAAGGCAGACCTGGAAAGCACGTGCGGCGAGCGCTGAGGAGCATATTGCGACGCTCCGCGACCGCGAGGCCGAGGCTCGCGACGAAGTGGAAGATTTGATCGACGCCCCGGACGAATTCGATGAGAAGCGCCGTGCGTTGATGAACGAATTGCAGAAGGCCGAAGCGGCGCGGCGCGAGGCGGCCGACCTCCTCGCCGAGGCCGAAAATCACCAGCGCGAGGCGGACCGGCTGGCGGCAACGGCGCTGTCCGAGCTTGCAGAATCACGCGAAAAGCGCGGCCGCGCCGAGGAGCGCCTGGTCTCGGCCCGCGAGCGCCGCGTCGAGATCGAGGCACGCATCCAGGAGGCACTGTCCTGCGCGCCGCATGAGGTGATGCGCCTGACCGGACTTGCCGTCGACGAGGCGCTGCCGGACATGCGCAACATCGAGCGCGAACTGGAACGGCTGAAGATCGAGCGCGAACGGCTCGGCGCCGTCAACCTGCGCGCAGAAGAGGAGCAGAAGGAGCTTTCCGAAAAGCTTGCTCTTCTCCTCCGGGAGCGCGACGACGTCATCGAGGCGATCCGCAAGCTGCGCAGTGCCATCCAGAATCTCAACCGCGAGGGCCGCGAACGCCTGATCGCTGCCTTTGATGTGGTCAACGTGCAGTTCCAGCGGCTGTTCACCCATCTTTTCGGCGGGGGCACCGCTGAGTTGCAACTGATCGAGAGCGACGATCCGCTGGAAGCGGGCCTCGAAATTCTCGCCCGCCCGCCGGGCAAGAAGCCGCAGACGATGACGCTGCTTTCAGGCGGCGAGCAGGCACTGACGGCGATGGCGCTGATCTTTGCCGTGTTCCTCACCAATCCGGCGCCGATCTGCGTGCTCGACGAAGTGGATGCGCCGCTCGATGACCACAATGTCGAGCGCTACTGCAACCTGATGGACGAGATGGCGGCCTCGACCGAGACCCGCTTCATCATCATCACCCACAACCCGATCACCATGGCCCGGATGAACCGCCTCTTCGGCGTGACCATGGCGGAGCAGGGGGTATCCCAGCTTGTTTCCGTCGACCTGCAGACGGCGGAGCGCCTGCGCGAAGTCGTGTAAGTCCACATCAATTCGGCTATGAAACCCGGAGCGGTGCGCGACGCATCGCATGGTTCTGAGGTGTCGAGGCAGGGGAGCGCTGGAACCTTGTCGGCGCGGTAGGCCCCGCAAAGGGGCGCGATCCCCAGCCTTTGCCGGCGGGCTGCGAGCATCTGTCACTCGAATTCGAGAACAAAACTGCTGGTGCTGTCCAGCGGCGCCATATCGTCCCATGTTGTGACACGCAACGATCCTACGTCGGCCTTGCCCTCTCGATGGGCAAAGTACATTCCGACGTCGTCGCCCTTCTTGTCTTCGTTCGGCATATTGGCGAACCAATTCGAATAGACCATGGGCTCGCCGTCGTCCCAGCTCCAGCCGCCGCGCGGCTCCTTGCCCTGAGGCGACTGAACGAGACCGATCCAGGGACCCATCTTGTAGGTGACGGCGCTTCGCGGATCGTACCCGACGTTGAAGAAGCTCGCGTCCGAATTGAAGAGCGAGGCGACGAACTCGTTTTCCGCTTCCGACGTGATCGCAGCGAGATGCGCGCCGCAGAGCTTCGTCCAGAATTGCGCCGTGGAGGCAGGAATGTAAACGGGCGACTGGACGGCAACATAGAGATGGCCCTGAAACACGCCATAGACCATGTGGTAGTGCGGCAGGCAACTGACAGCTTTCAATATACGCTCGTCGGTCTCCAATCCTTTCAGATCGTCGATATTGTATTCGCGTGGTTTGGCGGCGCTGTAGATGCCGTCGGCGCTCTGCGAAAAGGCGATGCCGAGCGCCTTGGCCGTGAGCTCGCCAATGAAGCCGCTGATCGGCTGCCGATTCTGGCTCTGGTATCGCCGGATCGCAGCACGTGTCTGTTCGCCGAAGACGCCATCGGCCGCGCCGATCTCAAGTCCCTTTGCCGCAAGTGCCAGCTGGACATTCTTGCGTGCGTCCTTGTTGGGCAGCAATCGGTCTTCGATGGCCTGTCCCGTCGTGCTCTGGCTGCGAGAAACCGGCTCCATCTGCGCAAGCATCTGGCGTCCGAGTTGAGCATATTCGCCCGTGCGATGTTTTTCGACGAAGAAGCGCCAGATGCGTGCCGTGCCAACCCTCAGCGCCTTCTTGAAGTCGGCTTCGGCCGCGAGTGCTTCCGGGTCTATGGCCGGTGTGGCAACGGCGGGCTGGGCGGCCTGGGCATGCGGTGCTGCCGTCTCCGGTCCGAAGTAGAACTCCAGCGAAAGCGAAGACAGGATCTGCGGCTGCTGTTTGCCCTGTGTTTCCTTGCGCACGTCGCGCACGACCCGTTTGAAGGCGGTGCCGACTTCGAGGCCAGCGCCGGAGAGATTGGCGATCAGCGCTCGGGTGAACGGCGAATGTCCGTCGGTTCCGTCGGCTGCCACTTGTCCAGGGGCGGCAGCAAAGGCGACAAGAGTTCCGCCACCCTGGGTCTCGATCGGCGCCAGTCCTCTGGTCGCGCCGCCGCGGGTGGCACCCTCGACTTCGCGCGTAAGCCGCTCGGCGAGCGGATTGTTGCGGCAGGCATCGAGGAAGACCATCGATATCCTTGCACGTTTTTCCAGCGCGTTGATGATTTCGGACAGGGCTATGGTTTCGGCGGGAACATCGAACTCGCTTTCAAGCTTTGCGTCCGTCCCGATGAGAAAATTCTCGCCGCGCAACTGCATGCCATGTCCGGCGTAATAGAAAAGCGCGACATCCTCGGGGCCGATCTTGCGCGAGAAGTTTGAGAGCGCGCTGGCAAGACCTCGGCGATCGGCGTTGAGCACAAGATCGGTTTCAAATCCCTGCCCCTTGAGGAAGGTGCCGAAGGCTTCGGCGTCGCGCGAGGCATTAGGCAGCGTTCCTGCCACCACGTAGTTCGTCATGCCGACGACAAGCGCCAGCCGTTTGCCGCTTCCTTCAGCAAGAGCACTTCCCGTCGCAAGCGGCATGATCAGAGCGGAAAGGACCAAAAGCAGCAGCTTCACACGCCAATTCATGATCTTGCCTCCTGCTTGTGATTATCCAGCCGTACCCGCGTGCCTCGTCGCCCAAGCGATCACTCGAATTCGAGAATGAGACCACCCGTGCCGTCTCTCGACCCCATATCGTCCCAGGTATCGACATAGAGGGACTTGGTATCGGCTCTGCCGTTTCGAGCGGCGAAGTACATGCCGATATCGTCGCCCTTCTTGTTTTCGTTCGGCATGCCCTGGAACCATTTCGTGTAGGTCATGGGCGCGCCGCTGTCCCAGCGCCAGCCGCCTTTAGGTTCCTTGCCCTGCGGATCCTGTATCAGGCCGATCCAGGGGCCCATCTTGTAGCTGACGTTGCCCGAGGGATCGTAACCGGTCTCAAAGAAGCTCGGGTCGGCGTTGAAAAGCGATGCGACGAACGCGTTCTCTTCTTGCGTGGAAATCGCCGCAAGGTGCGCGCCACAACCGCCGGCGATCCCGCGTGCGTAAACCGCCAGGATCGTTCCGGTCCGCACGGCGACGTAAAGGTGCCCATTGAACATGCCATACACCGTCTCGAAGTGACGCAGGCAGGTCAGCGCCCGTAGAACGGTTTGATCGGTCTCGAGGCCTTCGAGATTGGCGACATCATAGCGTCGGGCCTTGGGCGAGCTGTATATGCCCTCCGCACGGTTGTTGACCTTCACGCCGAGAGCTTCGGCTGTGCGCTCGGTAATGAAACCGTTCGCGGGTTGGTTATTGTTGCTTTGGAAAAGTTTGATCGCGTCTCGCGTCTGTCCACCGAAAACGCCATCGGCAGTGCCTGCAGCAAATCCCTTGGCGGCGAGGGCGAGTTGGACGTCGCGTCTTCGACCCTTGTCCGGCAACAGCTGCGCCTCGACGGATTGCGGCAGATGGAACTCGTTGCGCACGGCGGCGGGTTCGATCTGTGCCAGCGCCTGGCGCCCAAGGTCAGCATATTCACCGGTACGATGCTTTTCGACGAAGAAGTGCCAGATGCGCGCCGTTCCGATCTTAAGCGCCTTCTTGAAGTCCTTTTCCGCCTCAAGCGCTTCCGGGTCGGTGGCTAGAACGGCGAGTGCAGGCTGAACCGTCTGCGCAGCCGGAGTCTGCGGTGTTACCGTCTCGGGCCCGAAATAGAACTCCAGCGACAGGGAAGACAGGATCTGCGGCTGCTGTTTGCCCTGTGTTTCCTTGCGCACGTCGCGCACGACCCGCTTGAAGGCGGTGCCGACTTCGAGGCCAGCGCCGGAGAGGTTGGCGATCAGCGCTCGGGTGAACGGCGAATGTCCGTCGGTTCCGTCGGCTGCCACTTGTCCAGGGGCGGCAGCAAAGGCGACAAGCGTTCCGCCACCCTGGGTCTCGATCGGCGCCAGTCCTCTGGTCGCGCCGCCGCGGGTGGCACCCTCGACTTCGCGCGTAAGCCGCTCGGCGAGCGGATTGTTGCGGCAGGCATCGAGGAAGACCATCGATATCCTTGCACGTTTTTCCAGCGCGTTGATGATTTCGGACAGGGCTATGGTTTCGGCGGGAACATCGAACTCGCTTTCAAGCTTTGCGTCCGTCCCGATGAGAAAATTCTCGCCGCGCAACTGCATGCCATGTCCGGCGTAATAGAAAAGCGCGACATCCTCGGGGCCGATCTTGCGCGAGAAGTTTGAGAGCGCGCTGGCAAGACCTCGGCGATCGGCGTTGAGCACAAGATCGGTTTCAAATCCCTGCCCCTTGAGGAAGGTGCCGAAGGCTTCGGCGTCGCGCGAGGCGTTGGGTAGCGTTCCTGCCACCACGTAGTTCGTTATGCCGACGACGAGCGCAAGCCGCTTGCCGCTATCCTCGGCGAGGCCATGCCCGACGACGAGCATGGCCATCGGGATCGAGAGGATCCAGGATCTGAGTTTCGCACGCCATTGCATGACCTACCCTCCGAGCCCACGGGACTGAAACGGATCGCCATGACGGGATATTCCAGGACGCGCCCCATCGCATACATTATATTAGATTTTTATAATGGAGCCGGCAATGTCGACACTCAAGCCATTGGCGGGCGTTTTCGGTGCCGATAGAAGAGGCGAAGCCCATGACGTGTGGGTTCCGGCCCCCTGACCCGCCAATATGTTGCATTGTTACAGAAAATGATGCGGTGCAGCATAAATCTTCGCCAGATGCATTTTCAGCCTGAAACATATACTGTAAATCGTCGTAAAACACTGTTTCTGGGTGGAGAGCAGGCATGACGAAATGGGTTTACACCTTCGGTGGGGGCAAGGCCGAGGGACGTGCAGGAGACCGCGAGCGGTTGGGTGGCAAAGGCGCAAACCTTGCCGAGATGTGCAACCTCGGCTTGCCGGTGCCGCCTGGCCTGACGATTGTCACCGATGCCTGCAACAGCTACTTCGACAATGACAGGCAGATGCCGGAAGGCCTGCGCGACCAGGTGCGCGAGGGTATCATCCGGATGCAAGAGGTGACCGGCCGCGTCTTTGGTGACACGAGCCATCCCTTGCTGCTCTCGGTCCGCTCCGGTGCGCGCGCCTCGATGCCGGGCATGATGGATACGGTTCTCAATCTCGGCCTCAACGACCAGTCGGTGCATGCACTTGGCCATGATGCCGGCGATGCGCGTTTTGCCTGGGACAGCTACCGCCGCTTCATCCAGATGTACGGCGATGTCGTCATGGGCGTCGACCACGATGTCTTCGAAGAAATCCTGGAGGATGAAAAGGCGCGGCTGGGCCACGAACAGGACACGGAACTCTCCGCCGTCGAGTGGCAGCACGTGATCACGCGCTACAAGGAGGCGATCGAGGAGGCGCTCGGCGAACCCTTCCCGCAGGATCCGGAAGTGCAGCTTTGGGGCGCGATCGGCGCCGTCTTCTCGAGCTGGATGAACCCACGCGCGATAACCTATCGCCACCTGCACGGCATTCCGGCTGCCTGGGGCACTGCCGTCAACGTCCAGGCCATGGTATTCGGCAATCTCGGCAACTCCTCGGCAACCGGCGTTGCCTTCACCCGCAATCCCTCGACCGGTGAAAGCGAGCTTTATGGCGAATTCCTGGTCAACGCTCAGGGCGAAGACGTCGTTGCCGGCATCCGCACGCCACAGAACATCACTGAGGCCGCCCGCATCGCCTCCGGCTCCGACAAGCCGTCGCTGGAAAAATTGATGCCGGAGGCTTTCGCCGAATTCCGCTCGATCTGCGACACACTGGAGCGGCACTACCGCGACATGCAGGATCTGGAATTCACTATCGAGCGCGGCACGCTCTGGATGCTGCAGACGCGTTCGGGCAAGCGCACCGCCAAGGCGGCGTTGAAGATCGCCGTCGATATGGCGGAAGAGGGGCTGATCTCCGAGCAGGAGGCCGTCGCCCGCATCGACCCCGCCTCACTCGACCAGTTGCTGCACCCGACCATCGATCCGCATGCGCGCCGCGACATCATCGGCTCCGGCCTGCCGGCATCGCCGGGTGCTGCGACCGGCGAAATCGTCTTCACCTCGGAAGAGGCCGTGCAGGCCGACAAGGAAGGCCGCAAGGTCATTCTCGTGCGTGTCGAGACCAGCCCGGAAGACATCCACGGCATGCACGCCGCCGAAGGCATCCTGACGACGCGCGGCGGCATGACCAGCCACGCGGCCGTCGTTGCCCGCGGCATGGGCACGCCTTGCGTTTCCGGCGCCGGCAGCATCCGCGTCGACCTTCGCAACGAACTGCTGACGGCCGGAAGCGTGACGCTTCGCAAAGGTGACATCATCACCATCGACGGTTCGTCTGGCCAGGTGCTGAAAGGTTCGATCGCCATGCTGCAGCCGGAGCTTTCCGGCGACTTCGGCAAGATCATGGCCTGGGCGGACGCCACGCGCCGCATGACCGTCAGGACCAATGCGGAGACGCCCGCGGATGCACGCGCCGCACGCTCCTTCGGTGCCGAAGGCATCGGCCTCTGCCGCACCGAGCACATGTTCTTCGAGGACGACCGCATCAACGTGATGCGCGAGATGATTCTTGCCGACGACGAGGCTGGGCGGCGCTTGGCACTCGCCAAGCTCCTGCCGATGCAGCGCTCGGATTTCGCCGAGCTGTTCTCGATCATGCATGGTCTGCCGGTGACGATCCGCCTGCTCGACCCGCCGTTGCACGAGTTCCTGCCGAAGACCGACGAGGAAATCTCCGATGTCGCCGGCGCGCTTTCGCTCGACCCGAATGAGCTCCGCCAGCGCGTCGATGAACTGCACGAGTTCAACCCGATGCTCGGCCATCGTGGGTGCCGTCTCGCGATTTCTTACCCAGAGATCGCCGAGATGCAGGCGCGCGCCATTTTCGAGGCAGCCGTCGAGGCCGCCCATGAAACAGGAGCCGCCGTCGTTCCCGAAATCATGGTGCCACTCGTCGGCCTGCGGGCCGAGCTCGACTATGTCAAGGAACGCATCGACGCGGTCGCCAAGGCGGTGATCGGCGAAGCCGGCATCGGCATCGACTATCTCGTCGGCACGATGATCGAGCTGCCGCGTGCGGCATTGCGCGCCGGCGTGATCGCCGAAGCGGCCGACTTCTTCTCCTTCGGCACCAACGACCTCACGCAGACGACCTTCGGCATCTCGCGCGACGACGCCTCGCAATTCCTTGCGACCTACCAGCAGAAGGGCATCATCGAGCAGGACCCGTTCGTCTCGCTCGATTTCGACGGGGTCGGCGAATTGATCCAGATCGCGGCCGAACGTGGACGTCGCACCAAAAACGGCCTGAAGCTCGGCATCTGCGGTGAACATGGCGGCGACCCGGCCTCGATTCGCTTCTGCGAGGACGCCGGTCTCGACTATGTCTCGTGCTCGCCATTCCGGGTGCCGATTGCCCGCCTTGCCGCCGCCCAGGCGGCGATCAACGGCAAGGGGTGAGCTTGGCCGGCGCCGGTCGCGTGTTGCAACGGTGCAACGCGCGGGCGCCGGTTGACCTGCGTCCTGCATTTCTGGTTGCAGCCGGAATACAGCTGGTGCATCAGCAGTGTCGTTCGCGCTGTATCGGTGCGGGCGCTTGTAGGCCGCGCCGAGGCGCGGTGTTTGTTCAGAACGGGAGCGGAAAATGACGCAGTGCGTTTCCACACGCCCCTTGGGGCTTCGCGGCTAATCAGCGTTGATGCGCTGAAAGAGCCCGTCCTGCCGACCAATGCGTCGGCTGTTTGACCCTGTTCTGGATTATTTTCATGGGCAATCATTCTTTTGGGGACGTCGTCCCCGAAGGCGACGACGGTGCGCGTAAAGCGACCGTCACGCATTATTTTACTGCCGGCAGCTGGATTGAAGGCGCGGCAGTTCATCAACTGGCGGAGACTGCTGGTCTCCCCGGCATGATCTCGGTCGCGGGTTTTCCGGACCTTCACCCGGGCAAGTATGGCCCCGTCGGCATGGTCGCGCTTTCGCAGCGGCTCTATCCGCAGTTGATCGGCAACGATATCGGCTGCGGCATGTCATTCTTCGAGCTCTCATTGCCGCTGCGCAAGTTGAGGGTCGAGAAGGCGGCCGAGCAACTGCGCAGACTGGAACAGATCGATCTCGGCGACATGGCAGCCCGTCTTGCTGAGCACGATCTTTCGCCCGACATGTGCCCGCAATCCCTCGGCACGATTGGCGGCGGTAATCACTTCTGTGAGCTGCAGGCCGTGGATGAAGTGTTCGAGGGCGAAATGGAGTGCGTCGTCGACCGGCAAAAGCTCTACCTGCTGGTCCATTCTGGCTCGCGTTCGGTCGGCGCCAACCTTTTCGATCTGACGCTCGCCGGCGATGAACAGTTGAGGGGCGGCTTGGCTGCCGACTCGGCCGCCGCCGTCGAATGGCTCGCCGGTAGTGGTGAATGCGTTCGATGGGCGTCGCTCAACCGGCGGATCGTTGCGGAGCGCGTAGCGCGGGCATTGCGTGCCGACCTGTCGCTTGTTGCCGACATCCCGCACAACCTCGTTCGCGCGACCGCGTCCGGCTTCCTGCATTACAAGGGTGCCGCCGCCATCGGCGAGGGTGTCGTTGCCCCGGTCGCCGGCTCGCGCGCGACGCGAAGCTATCTGGTGAAGGGGCTCGCTGGTGCGGAGCGGTCGCATTGGGGGATCTCCCACGGTGCGGGGCGGAAATACGACCGCAAGGCCATGCATGGTCGCGTCGGTGGCAATCGTTCCGAGCGCGATGCCTTGCGCATCAACGACTGGGGTGGCGTCGCAATCTGCGAGGACCGCAACCTGCTGATCGAGGAAGCGGCAGGCGCCTACAAGGATGCCGCGAAGGTCGTCGCCGACCTCGATGCGTTCGGGCTCGTGCAGCCGCTCGCGGCGATGAGGCCGCTCGTCACCTACAAGAACGCGCAGCCGCAGCCGCGGGTGCGCGAGAAGGCGAAGTGGGAGCGGACCACCATCAGGAGGATGCGCCATGGGTGAGGTGACGCTCTTCTTGACCTCCGGCAACGGCCCTGTCGAATGCCGCATCGCCGTCGCCGCGCTGATCGAAATCCTGAGGAGCGAAGCGTCAGCCAGTCACTGCAGCTTCGATCTGGCGCTTGGCGGGCAACCGGATGCGTTCGGTCCTAAATCTGCCGTCGTTACGATGGCGGGTACTCGGTCCGGGGATGTGGCGAAGGACTATTGCGGGACGATCCGCTTTGTCTTCAAAAGCCCTGTCCGCAAGGGGCACCAAAGGCAGAACTGGTTCGTTGGTGTGCGGCAGGTCGATCTTTCCGCTGCCGAAACCGTTGCGGCCATCGATCCGCGCGAAGTGCGTTTCGAGACGATGAGAGCGGGTGGACCCGGCGGCCAGCACCAGAACACGACCGACAGCGCCGTACGGGCAACGCATTTGCCCACCGGAATAACGGTCGTTTGTCGGGAGGAACGGTCGCAGCATCGCAACAAGGCGGCGGCAATTCGCCGGCTCCAGACCATTCTGGAGCTGATCGCCGCCGGGCGCGAACAGCAGGAAAAAGCGGCCTTGTTCATGGCCAGCAAGGAGCTGGAACGTGGCAATGCGGGGAGGACCTTCCACTTGTAGCCGCCTTGCGCGGCCCGGGCAAAAGAGCGTCCGGGCCGTCTTGAAGCGTCCACCGATCAACGCATGATGACGACCGGGCGGTCCCAGCCCCACATCATAACGTCGTTCTGATAGCGGAAGGCGCGCGATTCGGCGCGCCGGTCGAGTTCAATGCGTTGCAGGCAGGTGGCAAAGGCGTCGGTACCGCGGCGAAAGCCGTAGGAGGCGCAGGTGTTGCCGTCGGCGACGCGCCGTTCTTCCGGTGTCATCGTCTGGCACGCCGTCAGCAGCAGCGCGGCTGCGACAAGGATCGTCAATCGGATCGTCATGGTCTTCGTGCCTCCTGAGTGCCGGCGCGCGCCGCCTTCGGATTCATCTCTCGAATCGCAATTAATATAGGGAGTTGCGCCGAAAATCGAAGCGGATCGTGCCATTTCCATAGCAGACGTGTGGTCGCAGGTGGGAGGCCATACAACCAGCCATTGTCGTCCTGAAGCGGTTTTCGGAGCCCCGGCCGGAAGCGATCAGCGGGCACCGGCGGAAGGCTGTCGGAGCGAAACCGGCGAACCGTCTCGCGGCGTCAGAGGGAAATGTTCAGATCGAAGCGATGCCGCAGCAGGCCGGTTGTGATCACATGCGCTCAAGCACGCCGACGAAGGACTCGGCGAAGCGCTCGAGGTCGCGCGTGCCATCGCCCGGGTGCTCGATACGGATGGTCGTTGCCTGCTCGTCAAGGCAGGCAAACAGGATCGATGTTTCGGCGTCCTGCTCGCCAAGCCGAAGCACGGCGATGCTCAGGCAATCCTCGATCAGCTCCGAAGCGGGTAAGGCAAACAGAAACTCGCCGCCGACATTGTCGGCAACGGTCCGGACGAAACCGGCAAAATCGTCCTCGTCTCCTGAAAAGCCCTCGAGGGAGAGTTCGAGCTCGAGGAGCCCCATCGGAATGCCGCCGTTGCCCGGGGGAAGAGCGGTAGGGGTGGCGTTGGCCACGGCTGCCTGCAATGTGCCCATCTCGGTTCTCCTTCGATCGCCGCCCACTCACGCATGAAGCCGTGCGCGGCTGTTGCCTCCGAATGAAACTCCGCGTGCCGGCCGATCCTTGGGCGCGGGCACATTCCCATGTGTTGATAGGTGGTTAACGAGAATGGCGATTTTGCGGCGAAGCCCAAGGCGTGGCCGGTGGTGCGCGGCCGACTGGCGCATTGCCTGTTTCCACGGCACGGGGCATGGTCTAAGAATGCGGTCTGTTTTGCGGCAGGGGATTGATTCAACTACATGATGGTCCGGTACGAGCGTCCCTATTCCTATGCCGCCCACTGGGCGCGCCGCTTCGCCCGTGTCTCCTTCGTGCTTTTTGCGCTATCGCTATTGTCGCACCGCTTTGGACCACTGACGACACCGCACTTTCTGGCCCTTGTCGGCCTGTCCGGCATTTTCGCCCTGCTCGGCGTGTTGCTGGCCATCGTCGGGCTTGTGCGCCTCTGGCAGGTTGCTGCGATCGGCGGCCTCGCGTCTGCTGCAGCGCTCGTCTATGCCGCGCCGGCGCTCGGTTTCATCGGCTTCGGCGCCGTGCAGTATCTCACCCGCCCGGCGATCTACGATGTCAGCACCGACACGGTGACGCCGCCGCCGTGGCTCAAGGTACCGCAGACCGAAGAGAGCTGGCTGAAACGCAAGGACGCGGTAACGCCAGAGGACCGGGAAGCGCAGATCCTTGCCTATCCGGGCCTTACCGGCCGGCGCTACGATGGCGCACTCGACCGCGTTTACCAGGGCGTGCGCACCGTCATTGAACAGAACCGCGTCGGCATTACTGAGGAGCTTGGCGTCGAAAACGCCCGGGCCGATCTGGAAGACCTGACCGTCCGCCCGAATGCCGGGGCGGAGACGACCGTCGAGCCGGAAAACGTTCCGGTACCGGCAGCGCGGCCGGAACTCTCGCTCGAAGGGGCGATCGCAGGGCGCCGCGCCAGCGACGTCGTGCTCCAGGGCGAGTGGCGCACGCTGATTGCCGGCTTCCGTTTCGATGTATTGATCCGGCTGCGCGAAGAAGCCGAAACGACCTTCGTCGACCTGCGCGTCGCCTCTCGCTATGGCCCGCACGACCTCGGCATGGGGGCCGCCTTCGCTGACCAGTTCCTGCGGGCGCTCGATGCCGAGCTACTCGGGATCGCAGGCGATTGATCGGCAGAAGACCTTAGTCGTTCACCACGGCGCCGCGGCCACCGAATTCAGCGCTCGCTTGTCGATCGAGGGCGGGCGCGCCCGACGATGGCTCGTTGGCGGGTACCAGCCAGCCGCGATAGCGCACGATCAGTCCGGTCAATGGACTTTCGACTTCGACATGGAAGTGAAACCGGCCGTCGCGATCCTCCTCGAACGTCCGGCCGCCCGGCGCAAGCAGCAAGGGAAGCGGAAGGCCGAGGACGGACCAGGCGCGAACCGAGAGATGCAGGCGATTTTCTTTTGGCTCCAAGGCGCACAGGATGCGGAACGGTCCGAAATCTTCCGCCAGCAGTTGTTCGTTTCGCCGCCCTATCTTCCGCTGCGAACTGCGCAGGATCTTTTCGCCGAAGCGCCGGGTCCAGACCTCCCG
The DNA here is from genome assembly GCF_028993555.1 of Ensifer adhaerens. Lineage (NCBI taxonomy): Bacteria > Pseudomonadati > Pseudomonadota > Alphaproteobacteria > Hyphomicrobiales > Rhizobiaceae > Ensifer > Ensifer adhaerens. Next base: position 637,685 of record NZ_CP118610.1, read on the forward strand.
ACTATCGCCGCATGTAAAGCGGATTTCGACCGGCACATCCGCGCCGGTGCTGGGAAAACCGAGAACAGAGGCGACGAGACGAGCCCAGATCGATCCGCCTCGCTCGACGACCGCGCGCCCGCGAAACGTTGCGTGCCCTTCCGATCTTTCATGCAGGGCGCGGATCGATGCCGGCACGCGCTCCCAATCGCGTCCGAGGATCCGCTGGTACAGGCTCTGCTGTTGGGCGACCATGCTCTCCGTCGTCATGCGATGAAGCGTGCGCGCTCCTCGGGTGTCGGCACCATGCAATTCTGGCGGCGTCCGGCGATGCGATACCGGTTTCTCGCAACGAGATCGTAGAGGGGATCGCGAAGGACAGCGGGCAGGATGCGACAGACGTTCACCAGCGACCATGGCAGGCCGAGCCGCGCAAGCGTTCGGATCGATCCGTCGGATTTGAAGCGGGCAACACCGTCCTCGATCAGCATGTTGCTCTCGAAGCTGACGGCGTCGAGCCCGTAGTGCCGATAGAGTGCCGCCCCCAGCGGCGACTGGGCGGTGAGATAGCGATATTGTGCTTGCCGGTCGTGGCGAAGCAGGAAGCGCACCCAGCCGGAACAGAAGATGCACTCGCCGTCGAAGACGACCACGGGTTTGTCGTCAGCAAAGGCAGGCACTGTGGCATCGCTGCGATAGCTGTAGGCCTCCCTCCGCATGATTAGCCGGCTCCGCCAGGCGCCAGCCGGTAGGCGCCGAGGAGCGAGGGTGGCCCATCGGTCTCGACCCGTCCCTGCTCGATCAGGTCTTCCAGATGGGCAAGGACCGAGAGTGCCGCCGCCCCATGCAGCCGCACGTCGGTCGAGGCATAGATGACCTTGACCATATCCGGGATCAGGCTGTCGCCGGCACGAATACGTTCGAGCACGGCGCGCTCGCGCATCTTGCGGTGGGCGCGCAGGCCCCGAAGGAAGGAAGCCGGTTCGGTTACAGGCCCACCATGGCCGGGCAGGTAGAGATGATCGTCGCGGTAAAGCAGCTTTTCGAGCGAGGCCATGTAGTCGGCCATGGCGCCATCCGGCGGCGCGACGATCGTCGTCGCCCAGGCCATCACGTGGTCTGCGGAAAAGAGAATGCCTGTGCCATCGAGCGCGAAGGCCATGTGGTTGGCCGTGTGGCCCGGCGTGGTCAGCCCCGTCAGGCTCCAGCCATCGCCCTCGATGCGTCCGCCGTCGGCAAGCAGGAGATCAGGGGCGAACTCCATGTCCGAACTCTCTGCGAAAGGATTGGTTTCGCCCGTATGCAACGGGCGGGCGGAGCGGTGCGGGCCCTCGCCTACGATCAGCGCGCCGGTTGCAGCCTTCAGCCGTTGCGCAAGCGGCGAGTGGTCGCGGTGCGTATGGCTGACGGCGATATGGGTGACTTCGCGGCCGGCAAGGGCCGCCATCAGCGCCTGAAAATGCGCCTCGTCGTCCGGACCTGGGTCGATCACGGCAACGGAACGCTTTCCGACGATATAGCTGTTGGTGCCGTGGAAAGTGAAGGGGCCGGGATTGTTGACGGTGATGCGCTGCACATCGTCCGCAACCGTCACCGCCTCGCCGTGGGCCGGCTTGAAATCGAGATCGAAGTCTGGCCCCTGCATGCGTCTCTTCCTGGCTTTCACTTGTACTCGATCTCGATGAACGACATCGGCTCAGCTCCGGCATTGACGACATTGTGCGCAATGCCCGCCTCGCGGTGGTAGGCAGCCCCCTTGGCGATATCGACGCGGCGGCTGCCGCCTTCTTCTTCGAGCAGGAACTGGCAGTCGGTCATCGGCACGACGACATAGCCGAGACCGTGCACATGATGGCCGGTGTCGGCGCCAGGCTCGAAATCCCAGCGGGTGATCCGGACGACCGCATCATCGACGAGCACGCTCGGAACGGCAGGGGGACGGGCGCGAAACTGGCTCATGAGGTTCTCCATTTGGCGGGACAATAGGAGGTGCTTTCATCGAAGGGAAGGGTGCATGTGTGCCCCGCGTTGGGGAGCCCTGGGCGCCTTTTGCGCGAAGGCCCAAACAAATCCGCCGAAAATTCAACTTCGTGCCAACTTAGTGATTGTGACGGACGGCGAGCTTTGATAATCAGGCGCTCGATTTGGCGGAGTTATCTTTTCGCCACATCCGTTGGGGCGTCGCCAAGCGGTAAGGCACCGGTTTTTGGTACCGGCATTCCCAGGTTCGAATCCTGGCGCCCCAGCCACATTTCCCCAATCATTAGATCCGAAATGGCAAGGATCGCCCGTGGCGCGGGCACTACTAGCACTCTTGTCAAGTCACTCTACAACTGACACGCTAATTGCGTTGATTCCTACTTGTATGAGGGAGAAGATGGCTCACAAATTCGAAATCTACAAAGACAAGGCTGGCGAATACCGGGTTCGCTTCAAGTACAACAGCGAAATCATGTTCTCGACCGAGGGCTACAAGACCAAAGCCAGCGCGCAGAACGCCATCGACTCGATCAAGAAGAACGGTCCCGACGCACCCGTCGAGGACAACAGCAACAGCTGAGTTCGGCACAATCCCTAGAAAAAGCCCGCCGATCTTCACCGGCGGGCTTTTTTGTGTCTGGCGCTTAGCCCGCGGTTGCGGGTGGCTTGGTCTGGGCTGGTGCGCCCAGGAACTCTTCGCACCAGCTCGGGCCTTCGGCGCGCTTGCGGTCGCCGGCGATGTGGATCGAGCGGATGACATAGTCCGACGAAACCGTGAGCTGAACGGCGCAGCTCAGATACTCCGTGCGGGCCGAGGAAATACGCTTGCCGCGCTTGCCATCCTTGGTGGTTTCGTACTGCGCCGGGATCTTGCGGGTCTTGTAACCGCCCTTCCAGCTGTAGACGGTGGAGCTGCCGCTTTCGACGTCGGAGATCGGCGGACCGTATTGAGCAAAAAAGCCGCCGGCCGGCTGGCCGAGCCAACGCGCTTCGACTGCGTTTCTGGAGGTCCCTGTTCCGGTCGTCGTGCAGCCGGCGAGCACGAGCGCAAGGCCGGCCACCGTCATCATACGGAAGTTCATGTTTCTGTCCCTTTGGCTCTCGTTCTGAAATAGGCATGGCGCGGAAGCCCGTATCCCCTGGTTTTCCGCGCTTTCCGTTGTGCCTCTAGCGCCAAACCCGGCGAAAGGAAATCCACGCCGCGCCTTGCATTTCAGGAAAATGTGAAGCGTTGCACAAAGTCCCTATTGGGCGTTCTTTCACACGCCGTCGCTTTCGGAAAACGGCAATCTCCGCACGAGTTTTCCACCGTCACAAATTTTTTGAAAAAGGCGGAAGGTTTTTCGAGATAGGCGCTTGTGAAATCAAAATGCCTGTTCTATAGAGGCGCCGCTGGTCACGGAGTGTAGCGCAGTCTGGTAGCGCACCACGTTCGGGACGTGGGGGTCGCAAGTTCGAATCTTGCCACTCCGACCAGCCAAATCAATCCTTTACCCGATTATTCCCTTGCATGGCGCCCGGCGCCGGACCGTAGGCGCTTGCGCTTTGCGCGCCTGTTCCGGCGTCGATCCTTACCCCCTCTCTTGCTCCAGTTTTAGCCGTTCGTCGCTCCTTCTGAGCCGTTGGTCGAATAGCGGTGCATTCGCGCAGGCGTCGGCCTGTCTGGGCAAAGGCGAAGGTTCTAGGTTCCCGTCATTCGATCAATGACGACGAGGAACGGGAATGTCGATCAAGCATCTATTCATTGCAGCGGTTCTGCTTACGGCCAGCCATTCGGCTGCGGCGGCGCAGAGCTGCGAGAAGAATTTCAAGGCTTCGGGCGTACCACTGGTCACGCCGGTCTATTACAAGACCTGGCAGGAGTTTCCGAAGCTGAAGCCCGAAGCCGCCCTGCAGCGGATGGCGCGCGGCGTCGCGGCGGAAGGATTTTCGGGGATCGAGATCAACAAGTCACTCGGAACCATCGAGGCCTATCAGGATACGGCCGGCTCCGGGCGCTTGCAGACGCTGCGCGTCGTTGCCCGCAAGCGCGGTTCAGGCACGCGGATTGATGCGATGTTCGATATTCAGGTGGGGCAGGTGGCCACCAAACAGGTGGTGCAGGAGGGGCTCTGCAACATCATCCGCTCCGCGGTCGAGTAAGGAGCAGGCGGGCGCAGCACGCAGGTAGCGACAGGAGAGCGTTTCCATCACATGGCAACGCTCCGTCCGCCTGTCAGCTCTGCCGTTCGAGCGTCTTTAGCGCCAACTGGGCCGCGGCCTGGGCTTGAAGCATCGACGTGAAATTGCCCTGGGCGGGATAGGTGACGCCGCGATACTTGATGACGAAGCACCATTTGCCGTTGATGCGTTTCTCGACCTTCACGGTGGTTTCCGGTTGCTTGTCCGTGCTCACCTTCTCGTCTCCCTGATTCGGCGCTTCGTTGCGCGAAAGTCGTCCAGATACGCCGGAGAGGTCGGTCCTGTCTATCGATACGCCGCAAAGATGGGGCGCTGTCTTGCGGAGGGGCCGAAAGCATTGCGTATGCCGGGCAGAAGTCTCGCTGCCGGTCCACGGTCAGGCGGACTGTCCCACAACGTCCAGAAACGGTGAAACAGCCCTATCGATCATCATGATCGACGCGCCAACTTACGAATGCGGCGACGGATGAAAAGGTGCGATCTGTGCGATTTCGGGTCAAGGTGAAGCGATTGCCCGTCCTGTCCCGTTTTGGGACGATGGCGATGCGGGAGGGGCCGGGAACCTCTCGAAGGTAAACGCTTGGGGTGGTTCTCCAGATGCCGTCTCTGCTCGATTCCGGCCACTATGCACGACTTCATTGTTCACATGGAAACGACGTGTTCACGAAATGACGTCTTATCTGTGTGAACAATCCGGACGATATTTCCCTCAACACCAGCTCTTGCCCGAGAGGCTCACATGTTGAAGGAACCGATACTCACCTTTCGCGAGATCGCCATATGGACCGCCATACTTGGTAGCGTCGTCGGCTATCAGCTTTGGCAGCACGCCGAACCGGCGCCGTTGACGATGGTCCTCCCGGCGATCGAGCAGCAGCTTTGATGACGAGCGCCGGCAGGAGGTCACTCCTCCGGCATTCCGTTGCGCCGGGCCGCCTGCAGCAGGTCGATTTCGCCGGCGACCGGACCGAACTGGTTCTCCAATCGCGCGGCTTCCTCCGCATCGAGCCGATACTTCCGGGCAAATGTTTCGATCGATACCATGCGCCCGCGAAAGCCCTTCTGCCTCGCGTCCTCGCCTTGATGTTCCGTTTTCATGGTGCTTCTCCCATGCGTCAGGGAGATAGGGCGACGGACTTGTTTGCAAAGGCCCAAATCGACCGGTAGCGAGCATGATATCCGCAACAAAAAAGGGGCTCTGGTCGGGCCCCTTTCTTGTTGTCTGCGCAGCTGTCGATCAGCCGTCGATATCGTCGATGATCTCGACCGCCTTGCCGGCACTGACGCGTCGGACTTCGGCCTCCTCGCGGCGGCCCGCGAAGAGTTCGGTCGCCATCAGCTGGTCGGCGAGGTCGGCCGGCAGCGAGAGGATGACGCGTGCATCTTCCGTATGGATGCCGCCGAGCGCCGAGCGCTTGGCTGTGATCATGCCTCCGGCCACCGTGTTGTTGGTGTCCGGGTCGATCAGGATGAAGGCGCCGGTGGTGCGGTTCTGCTCGTAGGTGTCGAAGACTGCCTGTTCGTCGAAGGCGAGGTGCACCTTGCCGATCGCGTTCATCGGCAGCTGCTCGGCATGGTTCCACTTGCCGGTCTGGAGATCAAGCTGGCTTACCGGCTGGATCTGGACGCGCTGGCGGCGGCTGCCGCTCTTCAGCCAGTAGCGTTTGCCCGGCTGAATGCCCTCGGGCTGCAGCGCGACGAGTTGCGCGTCGAAGGAGAGGCCGGTGAGCGGCTGGCTGTCGATGGCCACGATCATGTCGCCACGCGACACGTCCACCTGCCGGTCGAGCACGAGCGTGATCGCGTCACCGGCGACCGCGGCGTTACGCACGAGGTCGAAGGTGACGATCTTGGTGACATTGGCGACCATGCCGGAGGGCAGGATCACGACGCTGTCGCCGGGCTTCACCGAGCCGCCGGCAACCGTGCCCTGATAACCGCGGAAGCTTTCGCCGGGGCGCGAGACGCGCTGTACCGGCAGACGGAAGCCGACGGTCTGGGCCGAACGGGTGGTTGCCAGTTCGAGCACCTCGATCAGCGTCGGGCCATCGTACCAGGGCATGGAGGCACGGCCGTCATAGACGACGTTTTCGCCCTTCAGCGCCGAGACCGGAATGGCGGTGACCTGGCGCACGCCAAGAGACAGCGCCAGTTCCCGGAACTCGTGGTTGATCTCCTCGAAGCGGGCGCGGTCGTAGTCGGTGAGGTCGATCTTGTTGACCGCCAGCACGAACTGCTTGATGCCCATCAGCGTCGCGATCGTCGCATGCCGGCGGGTCTGTTCGAGCAGGCCGACGCGGGCGTCGACGAGCAGCACGGCGAGATCGGCCGTCGAGGCGCCGGTCGCCATGTTACGGGTATACTGCTCATGGCCGGGCGTGTCGGCGACAATGAACGAGCGCTTGTCGGTCGAGAAATAGCGATAGGCGACATCGATGGTGATGCCCTGTTCGCGCTCGGCCTGCAGGCCGTCGAGCAGCAGCGCGAAATCGGGCAGGCCGAGGTCGTTCTGCTTGCCGTTGGAATCGCGCTGAAGCGTCGCCGCCTGGTCTTCCTTGACCGCCTTGGTATCCCAGAGCAGGCGACCGATCAGCGTCGACTTGCCGTCATCGACCGAGCCGCAGGTGATGAGGCGAAGCGGGCGGCTGTCACGCGTGGCGCGCGCCGGCTCCTGCGCCGGAAAGGCGAGAACCTCGCCGGCTGCAACGTGCTCAACGGCATTCGCGGTTGCGGGTGCGGTCATCAGAAATATCCTTCGCGTTTCTTCTTTTCCATCGAGCCGGACTGGTCGCGGTCGATGGCGCGGCCCTGGCGTTCGGAAACGGTCGCGGTTTCGAGTTCGGAAATGATGTCGTCAAGCGTCGTTGCCTTCGAGCGGATGGCGCCGGTCAGCGGGAAGCAGCCGAGCGTGCGGAAGCGGATCACTTCCTCGCGCTTGGTTTCGCCCGGCAGCAGTTCGAGTCGCGGATCCTCGGCCAGGATCATCATGCCGTCGCGTTCGACGATCGGGCGCTTCTCAGCAAAGTAGAGCGGCACGATCGGGATATCTTCTGCCTGGATGTAGCGCCAGATGTCGACTTCGGTCCAGTTCGACAGCGGGAAGGCGCGCACGCTTTCGCCCTTGCGGATCATGCCGTTATAGACGTTCCAGAGTTCCGGGCGCTGGTTGCGCGGATCCCAGCGATGGTCTGGCGTGCGGAACGAGTAGATGCGCTCCTTGGCGCGGCTGGCCTCTTCGTCGCGGCGCGCGCCGCCGAAGGCCGCATCGAACTGGCCGGCGTCGAGCGCCTGGCGTAGCGCCTCGGTCTTCATGATGTCGGTGTAGAGCGCCGAACCGTGGGTGAACGGCGTGACGTTCTCGGCCGCACCGCGCGGATTGACGTGCTCGATCAGATCGAGGTCGTAGCGCTCGACGATCTCGTTGCGAAACGCGATCATCTCGGCAAACTTCCAGCCCGTGTTGACGTGCAGCAGCGGGAAGGGCACACGGCCGGGGTAGAAGGCCTTGCGCGCCAGATGCAGCAGCACCGAGGAGTCCTTGCCGATCGAATAGAGCATGACCGGGCGCTCGAACTCGGCGGCCACTTCACGGAAGATGTGGATCGCTTCGTTTTCCAGCGCCTTCAGGTGCGGATCGAGCGGCGGTTTGGCGCTCTGCGGATTGTGCAGTTCCGTTTCCGGATGGTTATGGGGCATTTCAGTCTCCGGGAGGATTTGTCTTCAGAAGAGTGCGCCAGCCCTCAGGCGGCGCTGCTCGAATTCGGGATGATGGAACTCGCGGCGGTCTCCGGAACGTGCAGACCACATTCGCGCTTCTCGTCGTTCTCCCACCACCAGCGGCCGGCACGCTCCGGCTCGCCGGGCTTGATGGCACGGGTGCAGGGCTCGCAGCCGATCGACGGGTAACCGCGGGCATGCAGCGGGTTGACCGGAACGGCATGGGCGGCGACGTAAGCGCGGATGGTCTCGATGTCCCAGTCCGCAAGCGGGTTGATCTTGATGAGGCCGCGCTCGAGATCCGCCTCGGCGAAGGGTGTCGATGCACGGTTGCCGGACTGGCCGCGGCGCAGACCGGTGACCCAGAAGGTTGCCCCTTCGAGTGCGCGCGCAAGCGGCTTCAGCTTGCGCACGTCACAACAGGCATGCCGGGCTTCGACGCTCTCATAGAAACCGTTGAGACCGTAGCGCGCCGCATACGCGTCGATGTCGGCCTGTTGCGGATAGTATCTCTTGATCAGGATGCCGTATGCCTCTTCGGTCTTGTCTATGAGGGCAACGGTTTCGTTGAAGAGCCGCCCGGTTTCAAGCGTCGCGACATCGACGGAAAGCTTGTTCTGGCCGATGACCGCGGTGATCACCTGGTCTTCGATGCCGAGTGAGGTCGTAAAGACCGCGGGCCCTGCAAGGCTTGCCACATACGCCAGTCGTCCGGCAAGGTCCAGACCCTCCAGCGTCTCGTTCAGTGTCTTGGCAGTGGCTTCGAGGGATGACGTTGTCATGTCTGCGTCCTGTTCCAACTGGGTCGGAATATCGCAGTGCAAGGCGACAATGGACAGAAATAGCGGTTTCTAATGCTGTTTGTTTGGAGCAAATCTGCCTCTCAGAACGAAAGGCAGCGAAAAACCGAATATAGACTAGTAAATTACTAGATTTTATACTTTAATCGCGCCTGTAGACTCCGTTTAGCAGGAAAAGACGGGAAAGGGCACGCTCCAGACGGTCCGCGCCCTTTCTGCGTTGATCGTCAAAACTCCGCCCAGCCGTCCTCCTGTGGCTGGGGAGCACTGCGATAGGCGGTGGCGAGCTTGCGGCTCAAGGCGCGTGCGGGCGAGGCGGCAGCAGTTTCCCGGGCCGTGCTTGCCACGAGGCGGGGTGCCGCCGAAGAACCGTTGCCGGTCTTGAAGCGCATCAGCAGATCGTTGAGCGCGCCAGCCTCGCGGGCGAGGCTGTGGCTCGCGGCGGTCGATTGTTCGACCATCGCCGCGTTCTGCTGTGTTCCCTGGTCGATTGCATTCACCGCGGTGTTGATCTGCTGGATGCCGGCGGCCTGTTCGCGGGCGCTTTCGACGATCGCGGTCACATGGCTGCTGATCTCCTTGACCTCGGTGATGATGTTTTCGAGCGCCGTACCGGTTTCTCGCACCAGGGTGACGCCGGATTTCACCTGCTGCCCTGAGGTGGCGATCAGCACCTTGATCTCCTTGGCGGCCTGTGCCGAGCGCTGCGCGAGCTCACGCACCTCCTGGGCGACGACGGCAAAGCCCTTGCCCGCTTCACCGGCCCGCGCTGCCTCGACGCCGGCATTGAGCGCCAGAAGGTTCGTCTGGAAGGCAATGTCGTCGATCACGCCGATGATGCTGGAGATCTCCCGTGAAGAAGCTTCGATGCCGCTCATGGCGGTGACGGCCTTCCCGACGATCTCGCCGGATTTCTCGGCAGCACCACGGGCGCGCGTTACCAACGTGCCAGCCTCTTCCGCCCTCCGGCTGGCGTCCGCCACCGTGGTTGCGATTTGATCAAGTGCCGCGGCCGTTTCCTCGACCGAAGCTGCCTGCTGTTCCGTGCGCCTGGAGAGGTCACCGGCGGCAGAGCGGATCTCGCCGGCTCCGGCGTTGATGCTGCGGGCGTTCTCGCCGACGGAGCGTAGCGCATCTTCGAGATTGGCGACGGAGCTATTGAAGTTTGTGCGGAGGGCGTCGAGCCGTTCGACAAGCGGCGTATCAATTCTGAAGGTGAGGTCGCCTTCCGCCAGCCGGTCGAGACCGGAGCCGAGGGCGCTGACGGCCGTCTGGATCTCGGCAGCTTCCTTGGCCTTCTGCGCCTCACGCTGCTCGCGTTCGCGTTCGGAGAGCGTTCGACCCGCCTCCGCTTCCTGCTCGAGCCGCTGGCGTTCCAGCGCGTTGTCGCGGAAGACGGCAACGGCGCCGGCCATCTGGCCGATTTCGTCCCGGCGTTTCTCTCCGAAGATCTCGGCCTTGAGATTGCCGATGGCGAGCTGGCGCATGGCCTCGCGCAGCCTCGTCAGTGGTGTGAGGAGACCTGCGATGACAAACCACACAGTCGCTGCCAGGATCATCAGGGCGAAGCCGGCTATGACCGTTTGCCAGAGCGTCAGCTTGTCCCTCTCGGCTTTGGCAGCTTCGAGTTCGCCGTTGGCTTCGGAAAGCTGCAGCTTGATCAGTTCGCTGATCGGTGCCGCGAGAGGGTCGACGGAGGCGTAGAGCCTGGTATCGACGAAACGCTCGAGTTCCGTCTTGTCCTCGCGTTCCATGATTTCAACAAGCTTACGGATCGAGGTGTCGCTTGCCACGCGCGCCTTGTCGAAGATCTCCGTGAGCTTCTTTTCCTCAGGCGTGAGTCGGGTCGCCTCATAGGTGCGCCAGCGCGTGTCGATGGTGGCAAGGGCAGTATTGATCGCTTGGCTGCCTGCCGCCCAGCCGAGCGCGCCGCTTCGAACCTTGTGGGTCGTGTCGACGATCTCGACCGCATACATGTCGGAGACCGTTTTGAGATGATCGACGGGCAGCAAACGGTCCGCGACGATCGATTCGGTGCGCTTGGAGATTGATGTCATCGCATTGAAGGCCGTGATGATCATGACCAGCATGGCGACGGCGAGCAGGGACAAGCACACGAGCAGGCGTGCCTTGATTGTCATGGGTAACGCTCCGCGGTTGCCCGCAAGGCAAATCATCCTCGGCCGGTGACCGCGGACAGGGCCGCAAGGACATCGGGAAGCGAGCTCGCCTTGGCAGGGGAGTGATGACGATGATGGGATGGAGCACGCGATATCTCGCGGCGAAACTGCCGTCATGGCACGTTCGCCCAGCGTTCACTCCGTCTCATCTAGACATAACAACCGGAGATTAAGAATGGCTAAATTTTAAGCTGTTGAACAATATTAGCGCAACCAGTGGTCTTCGCAACCACAGGCGGCAGCCGAGCGGCGGTGCTCAAGAAGTGTTGAAGACAGTGTCCTTCCGCAAAAGGCTCTTCGGGTGCAAGCTGCGGCGTCTCCAGAAAAGGCGAAGGAATAGGCAGATGTTGACAGCCATTTCACGCCGCGGCCTTGCGGCAGCGATTGCCGTCGCACTCCTGGCCACCGGTGCCTCTGCCCACCACGGCTGGTCCTGGGCGGAGGCCGACCAGATCGAGCTCAAGGGTACGATTCGAGAGATCTCTATGGCGCCGCCGCACCCGACGCTCGAGGTCGAGACTGCAGCGGACGGGATGTGGCATGTCGAACTCGGCAATCCGCGCCAGACCGAGCGCTCGGGATTTGTCGACGGCACGGCCAAAGTTGGCGACGCCGTCATCGTTCTCGGCAACCGCTCGCTCGACCCGAACGAAAAACGCATGAAGGCCGTGCGCATCACCGTTGCCGGCAAGGTCTATGACATCTATCCGGAACGCATCCGAGCCGGTGGATGAGCGGATCAGAGTTCGTCGAATGGATCGCAAGCTTGCCGGTCGGCGTAGCGCTCCGGCGTTCGGCGCTCCTTTATCTTCTGATCAACGCGGCCCATATCCTGGCGATCGGGCTGCTGATCGGCGCGATCGTGCCGCTTGATCTGAGGCTGCTGGGTCTCGTCGGCAACGCACCGATTGCGGTGGTCGGACCATACCTGTCGCGGGCCGCGGCCGTCGGCCTCGCGCTGGCCATTGTCACTGGCCTTTGCCTATTTAGCGTCAGGCCTGCGGCCTATCTCGGCAATCCTGCTTTCCTGACCAAGCTCGCGCTTCTGGCGCTCGGTGTTCTCAACGCTCTGTCGGTACGCGTGAGCACGGCCTGGTCACAGGCCGTCGCTAGTGGAGCAACGTTGCTACGCCTGCGGATCCAGGCCTTGGCGTCGTTGATCCTATGGCTTGGCGCGTTGCTCGCCGGCCGCTGGATCGGCTTCGTCGCTTAGGCTTACCGGTCGCTGACTTGCCAGCGCGGATTGATCCACGGCTCCTGGTTGGAGCGCGCCAGCGACTGCTTGCCGAGAATGTGGTCGGCCGCCTTTTCACCGGTCATGATCGAGGGGCTGTTGAGGTTGCCGTAGGTCACGTGCGGGAAGATCGAGCTGTCGGCGACACGCAACCCATCGACGCCGATGACGCGGGTTTCCGGATCGACGACCGCCATCGGATCGTCCTTGGCGCCCATCTTGCAGGTGCCACAGGGGTGATAGGCGCTCTCCAGGTGTTCGCGCAGGAAGGCGTCGATCTCTTCGTCCGACTGCACTTTTTCGCCCGGCTGGATCTCCGGGCCGCGATAGTGGTCGAAGGCCTTCTGGCTGAAGATCTCGCGCGTGAGGCGTACGCAATGGCGGAATTTCTCCCAGTCTTCCGGATGGCTCATATAGTTGAAGCGGATGACCGGGTCGGCCATCGGGTCGGAAGAGCGCAGCGTGACGTTGCCGCGCGACTTGGAAAGATTGTAGCCGACATGCACCTGGAAGCCGTGCGTATTGGCGGCCGCCTTGCCGTCATAGCTGATCGCCACCGGCAGGAAGTGATACTGGATATCAGGCTGCTTGACGCCGGCAGCCGAGCGCAGGAAGGCGCAGGCCTCGAACTGGTTGGAGATGCCGAGGCCCTTCTTGAAGAACAGCCATTGCGCGCCGGCAACACCCTGCCAGAACCAGGGCAGCCAGGAATAGAGCGACACCGGCTTGGTCGAGACCTGCTGGAAATAGAACTCCATATGGTCCTGGAGGTTCTGCCCGACACCCGGCCGATCGACCTTAACCTCGATCCCCATGTCCTTCAGGTGCCCGCCCGGGCCAATGCCGGAGAGCATCAGCAGCTTCGGCGAATTGAACGACGACGCCGAGACGACCACTTCGCGGTTCGCCTTGACGATCTCGATCTTGCCGCCGCGCTCGATCTCGACGCCGGTCGCCCGGCCGTTTTCGATGATGATCCGGCGGGCGAAGCAGCGCACCAGCGAGACGTTCTGACGCTTCATCGCCGGCTTCAGATAGGCGTTGGCCGCCGACCAGCGCCGGCCCTGCCAGACGGTCTGCTCCATCAGGCCGAAGCCTTCCTGCTTTGAGCCGTTGTAGTCGTTGGTGGCTTCGAAGCCAGCCTGCTTTCCCGCCTCGATGAAAGCGTGGAACAGCGGATTGTGAACCGGGCCACGCTTGACGTGCAGCGGACCATCGGTGCCGCGCCATCCGGCTTCGCCGCCCTGCGAATTTTCCATGCGCTTGAAATAGGGAAGCACGTCGGAATAGGCCCAGCCGCGTGCACCAAGCTCCTCCCAGCGATTGAAGTCCTCCGCATGCCCGCGCACATAGACGAGGCCGTTGATCGAGGAGGAGCCGCCAATGACCTTGCCGCGTGGCGCGGTGATGCGCCGGTTGTTGAGGTTCGGCTCGGGCTCGGAAAGATAGCCCCAGTTGTAGCGCTTCATGCTCATCGGCCAGGCAAGCGCTGCCGGCATCTGGATGAAGGGGCCGGCATCCGTCCCGCCATACTCGAGCACCATGACGGTGTTCTTGCCGTCCTCCGAGAGGCGATAGGCGAGCGCCGAACCGGCCGAGCCGGAGCCGATGATGATGTAATCTGCCTGCATAAGCGTGGTCTTTCTTCTAGCGTCTCTCGTTCGACCTATCTGGCGCTATCCCCCACGTTCCGGTGCTTGTCACAGGAATCCAGCCAAGCGACGTCTGTCGCTTGAAGACTCTTGTGCGCCACCGACGTGGCGCTGCTGGATCCCCGGAACTCGCTACGCTCGCCCGAGGATGAGGGGGTGGCAAACCGCCGTGTCTCTACGAACGGCAGCCTCAATCTCAATACGGCGCCTGTACCGGTCCCATTCCGACATAGACGGTCTTCAGCTCGCTGTAGTGGTTGAGCGCGGCCACCGAATTCTCGCGGCCGAAACCGGACTGCTTCGAGCCACCGAACGGGATTTCCACAGGGCAGAGGTTGTAAGTGTTGATCCAGAGCGTACCGGCTTCGAGCTGGTCGACGACGCGGTGCGCGCGGGTGATGTCGGCGGTAAAGACGCCGGCCGAAAGGCCGAATTCGGTGGCGTTGGCGCGCGCGATCACCTCGGCCTCGTCGTCGAAGTCGAGCACGCACATCACAGGACCGAAGATCTCCTCGCGGGCGATCGTCATGTCGTCGGTGACGTCGGCAAAGACCGTCGGCTGGATGTAAGTGCCTTCGGCGTTGACGGCATTTGGGATGCCGCCGCCGGTCACGAGCCGCGCGCCCTCAGCCTTACCCTTCTCGATGTAGGAGAAGACCTTGTCGCGCTGCGGCATCGAGACCATCGGTCCGAGCTGCGTCGCCTCATCCATCGGGTCGCCGATAACGATGGCTTCTGTGCGGGCTTTCAGCCGTGTCAGGAACTGTTCCTTGATCCCCTTCTGCACGAAGACGCGGGTGCCGTTGGAGCAGACCTGGCCGGTCGAGTAGAAATTGCCGAGCATGGCACCGCCGATGGCGCTTTCGAGATCGGCATCGTCAAAGACGATCAGCGGCGACTTGCCGCCGAGTTCCATGGTCACGTGCTTGAGTTCGGCGGCGGCCGCACCCGCCACCTTCTTGCCCGTCGGTACCGAGCCGGTCAGCGACACCTTGGCGACATCAGGGTGGTTGACGAGCAGCGGCCCGGTGGTGCGGTCGCCCTGGATGACGTTGTAGAGGCCTTTCGGCAGGCCGGCCTCAACGAGGATTTCGGCGATCTTCAGCGCGCCGAGCGGCGTGTTTTCCGAAGGCTTGAAGACCATGGCGTTGCCGGCGGCAAGTGCCGGCGCGCCCTTCCAGCAGGCGATCTGCTGCGGATAGTTCCAGGCGCCGATGCCGACACAGACGCCGAGCGGCACGCGCTTGGTATAGGCGAAGTCGCCGCCAAGCGGGATGTAGTCGCCGTTGAGCGCGGTGGCGATGACGCCGCCGAAGAACTCGAAGCTGTCGGCGCCCGAGGTCGGGTCGGCGACGATCGTCTCCTGGATCGGCTTGCCGGTGTCGAGCGTTTCGAGCTCGGAAAGTTCGCGGTTGCGCTCGCGCATGATCTCGGCAGCGCGCTTGAGGATGCGGCCGCGCGCCGTCGGGCTCATCGCCGCCCATTCCGGCTGGGCGCGTTTGGCCGCGGCAATCGCCTTTTCGACGATGGCGGGCGTTGCCACATGCAGCCGCGCGATCACTTCGCCGGTCGCCGGATAGATGCTCTCGAAAACGGTGCCGGCGATGTCCTCGACATATTCGCCGTCGATGAAGTGCGAGGCTTGTGGTTGGGCTTTCATGTCATTCTCCCCGCGGGTAGCGTTTGGATTCCTCGAGATTGTCGAGGTTCATATGGTTGCGCATGTAGCGCTCGGATGCTTTCTGCAGCGGCTGATGGTCCCAGGGGTAATAGGCGCCGTTTCTCAGCGCCTCGTAGACCACCCAGCGCCGCGCCTGGCTTTCGCGCACGGCCGCATCGAAAGCCTCCATGTCCCAATGGGCAGTGCACATGTCGCGGAAGGCCTGCAGTGTCGCTGCCTGCACCGGCGTTTCCGGATTGGCAGCAAGGTTGTTCAGTTCCAGCGGGTCTGCCTCGAGATCGTAGAGCTGATCGGGATCGAGCGCGCAGTGGATGTACTTCCACTTGCCTTCGCGGATGGCGACGAGCGGCGCGTAGGAGGCTTCAGCGGCATATTCCATCAGCACCGGCTCCGAGCGCTCCTCGCCGTTGATCATGGGCACGAGGCTGATGCCATCGGTCCAGCACTTCACTTCGTCCATGGAAATGCCGGCGAGGTCGGTAAGCGTCGGCGTCACGTCGAGATTGGAGGTCGGGGCAAGGTGGAGGCCAGGCGCGACGCCGGGACCGGCGACCATCAGCGGCACACGGGCGGACCCCTCGAAGAAGTTCATCTTGAACCACAGGCCGCGCTCGCCGAGCATGTCGCCGTGATCCGAGCAGAAAAGGATCAGCGTGTTGTCGAGCATGCGCGTGCGGGTCAGCGTGTCCACGAGCTCGCCGACCTTCTCGTCGAGATAGGAGATGTTGGCGAAATAGGCCCGGCGCGAGCGGCGGACATTGTCTTGCGTCAGCTCGAAATTGCCGTAGTCGCAGGAATGCATGATGCGCTTGGAGTGCGGGTCCTGCTGATCGTCCGGCAGCATGCCGATCTCGGGCAAGAGGTGCTCGCAATCCTCATAGAGATCCCAGAACTTCTTGCGCGCCACATAGGGGTCGTGCGGGTGGGTGAAGGAGACGGTCAGGCACCAGGGGCGGCGGTCCGCGTCGTCGTTTTCGCGCGAAAGCTGGTAGAGTTTCTGGTTGGCGAGGAAGGCGACCTCGTCGTCATACTCCATCTGATTGGTGATTTCGGCGACCCCGGCACCGGTGACCGAGCCGAGATTGTGGTACCACCAATCGATGCGCTCTCCGGGCTTGCGATAATCCGGCGTCCAGCCGAAATCGGCGGGATAGATGTCGGTCGTCAGGCGCTCCTCGAAACCATGCAACTGGTCGGGTCCAACGAAATGCATCTTGCCTGAGAGCGCCGTGTAGTATCCGGCACGGCGCAGGTGATGCGCATAGGTCGGGATTGAGGACTGGTATTCGGCGGCGTTGTCGTAGACGCGGGTGCGGCTTGGCAATTGTCCGGCCATGAACGAGGCGCGGGCAGGGGCGCAGAGCGGCGATGAGGTGTAGTTGTTGCGGAAGCGGGCCGAACGGGCGGCAAGCGATTTCAGGTTCGGCGCATGCAGGAACGCGGCCGGCCCGTCCGGAAAGAATTTTCCATTCAACTGGTCGACCATGATGATCAGGATGTTCGGTCTTGCGGTCATGCGGCCGTTCCCTGGTATTTGAGCCGATCGATGTGCGAGGTGACATAGTCTTCGGTAAGCGCGATCGAGGCTTCGATGCTGATCGGCGCGGAGCGCAGACTCTGGCGGATATAAAGCCCGTCGATCATCGCAGCAGCGCCTTCGGCGATGCGTTCCGCGTCATCGTCGGCACAAAGCGCCTTGAGGCTCGCCATGAGGTTGGAACGCAGGCGCCGGGCATAGACGACGAGCAACCGTCGCACCTCCTCGGACCGCTGCGCCTCCGAATAGAAGGCGAGCCATGCCGCGATGGTGTCGGGAGCGAACTGGCTTGCCTGGAAGGAGACGCGGATGAGGGCGCTCAGCCTTTCGCGCGGGCCTGAAACGGCGCCAAGCGCCGTCACCGTGTCGTCGCGCAACTGCCGTAGAAGGCTTCTGATCGTTTCGATCAGCAATTGTTCCTTGCTGCCAAAATAATGGTGAGCAAGGGCAGGGGACACGCCGGCGTGGCGGGCGATCTCGGACATGGTGACGGTCAGTGTGCCCTGGTCGCCGATCACGCGAAGTGCTGCGTCCACCAGCGCCTTGCGGCGCACCGGCTCCATTCCGACCTTCGGCATCCGTCTCTCCCTTGACGGCGGTCAGTTTATTTTTGATTGACTCATCAATCAATAAAAATCTTCAGTGTTTTTGCTTCCCTTTTTCGAAGAAATCCGGCTCAATCCTCCCGGTAGCGATCCTGCGTTCCGAAGGACTGGAGGTTGAAATGACCCATGCATTCGATCAGGCCGACAAGACAGCGATTGCCGGCAAATGGGGATGGTTCGTGGCACTCGGCGTGCTGTTGATCATGTGCGGTGGTCTTGCCTTCGGCAATCTGCTGATGGCCACCGTCGCTTCCGTCTACTATGTCGGGATCATCATGCTGGTCGGCGGGCTGTTCAATCTCGCCCACGCCTTCCAGGTCAAGGGCTGGGACAGCGTGCTCTATTGGGGCTTGAGCGGCGCCTGCTATACGATCGCCGGCCTCTTTGCATTCATCAATCCCTTGCTTGCCTCGTCCTTCCTGACCTTCGTGATGGCGGTCGCCTTGATCGTCGCCGGCTGCTTCCGCATCTGGGTCGGTCTCAAGCTCAGGCCCGTGCAGGGCTGGGGATGGGTGGCACTCGGCGGTCTGGTCACGCTCGCAGCCGGCCTCATCATCGCTGCCGGCTGGCCGGTCAACAGTCTCTGGATCCTCGGCCTGTTCCTCGCCGTCGACCTGGTGATGCAGGGCCTGTCGCTGATCGCCTTCGGGGTGTTGGCGAAGGGGTGATCCGCCTGCGATCCGTGAGTTGCGAGCTCGGCGTCCGGCGGTGCGAAAGTGCCGCTTCCGGCCCTGTTGTCCGTCACAGCATCTGCTCATGAAACAACTGATTTCATTAGAGGCTTTTCATTTGAGACGCGCAGTGGCGACTGTCACATAGCTTTCATCAAAGCTTCATAGTGGGGAAAGACTTCGTTGACGGTTGGCGGCCATGCTGCCGCCGTCTGATCGTCCGTTCCCCTGTCTCTGGAGCCCGGCATGTCCGCCGCCCCCGCCGAAATCCTCTCGTTGCGCCGGTTCGGCGACGACCAGATCGTCACCCTTGCCAAGCTGGTGATCGAGAGCGCCTTCCAGCCGATCGCCGAAGCGGCGACCGGTACTGTCTTCGGCTACGAATCCTTGATGCGCGGCTTCCAGAAGCTGGGCTTCGCCTCGCCGCTGGAACTGCTGGACAAGGCCGAAGAAGCCGGGCAATTGCTGGCGCTGGAGCACATGATCAACAGCCGCGCCGTTGCGGGCTTCGCGACGCTGCCCGATCATTCTGCCCGCACCCTCTTCCTCAATTTCGACTCGCGTCTCGTCGGCGGCGAGGGCGATATCGTCGAGCGCCTCGTCAACCATCTCAAGCGCGCCAACATTGCCCCGTCATCGCTCTGCTTCGAGCTCTCCGAGCGTTTCGACAGCGGCAAGATGCCGGACTTTTCCGCGCTCGTGCGCGAGCTTAGGCTTGCTGGCTTCAAGCTGGCGATCGATGATTTCGGCGCCGGCTTCAACGGTTTGAAGCTGCTTTGCGACCAGCCGGTCGACTATGTGAAGATCGACAGACACTTCATTTCCGGCATCGAGGCGGATGCCCGCAAGCGCCATCTGGTTCGCCACACGGTCAACACCGCGCATGTGCTCGGCACACGCGTGATTGCCGAAGGCGTCGAGACGGAAGCGGAGTTTCTCACCTGTCGCGATCTCGGCTGCGACCTCGTGCAAGGCTATTATGTCGCCCGGCCGACGACGCATCTGAGCGAGCTTCTGCCCGCCTATCCGCATCTTGATCAGAGCGTCAACGGCAGGCGGTCCTCGTCCTCGCTCGACGGCATCCTGATCCGCAAGCAGATCGAGCAACTGCCGACGGTGCGCGAAAGCGACGAGCTCGATTCCGTCTTCGATCTCTTCCGGCGTAACCCGCGTCAGGGCTTCTTCCCCGTCTTGAACGCCAATGGCGAACCGCGCGGCATCCTGCATGAATATCACGTCAAGGAACTGATCTATCACCCCTTCGGCCGCGACCTCCTCAAGAACCGGATCTACCAACGGCGGATCTCGCATTTCGTAAGCCCCGCACCGATCGCCGATCTCGACACGCCGGCCGACGAGATGCTGAAGATCTTCGCCGGGATGGACGGCAGCGATTGCCTGATCCTGACGGAAAACATGCGCTACGCCGGCACGCTCTCGGCCTCGTCGCTGCTGAAGATCATCAACGAGAAGCAGTTGAAGATGGCGCAGGAGCAGAACCCGCTGACGGGGCTGCCCGGCAATCGCGCCATCCGCGACTACGTCCAGGACGCGATCCTCGACGGCGATAATGCGCGCTATTTCTGCTATTGCGACTTCGACGACTTCAAACCCTTCAACGACACCTACGGGTTCCAGAAAGGCGACCTCGCGATTACGTTGTTTGCCGCGCTCCTGCGTCGGCACTTCATCGGCGAGGAGAAATTCCTCGGCCATGTCGGCGGGGACGATTTCTTCGTCGGCATCAGCGGCTGTTCGGTCGAAGAATTGGAGACGGTGCTGAACCGTCTGCTCGACGATTTTCGCTCCGATGTGCGCCAGCTCTATTCGTCAGAACATCAGGCCGAAGGTCGCATCAGCGGTCATGGCCGCGACGGCGCGCCGAAGGAGTTCCGGCTGATGCGCTGCTCGATCGCCGTCCTCGGTCTACCGGAAGGTTTCGTCTTTTCCGACGCTCAGGCCGTGAGCGCCCGCATCGCCGAAATCAAGTCGCGCGCCAAGGCGAGTGATACCGGTCTCGTCATGGACGCGCTCGGCGGCTGATGTTCCGCCTGCGGGATCGCCTAGGCTTCAGGCAAGCGGTAGGCGAGGTAGTCGCGCATCTGTGAAAGCGCCATGTCGCGGGTCAGCCCTTCCGATTGCAATCCGAGCCGGAGCCACAGGCCGTCGATCAGCGAGGTGATGCCAAGTGCGACAGCCTCGCAGTCTTCCGCAGGCAACAGATCCACGAGTGCGGACAGAAGGTTCGAGCGCATGCGCGCGTGGATCACCTTCTGGATGCGGGCAAGCTGCGGCTCGCGCGGAACTTCGGCACAAAGGGAAAGCCAGGCGTGGCAGACCGAAGGCTGGAAGAAGCGCTCCTCGAAGTTCGCCTCGATGATCGCCTCCAGCCGTTCGCGCGGCGTGCGGGCGCGGTTCAGTCGTGCGACAACCGCTTCCTTCAGCGCGGCGTTCGCCTCGCGCATCGCGTGTTCGAAAAGCTCCTGCTTGTTGGCGAAGTAGTGCAGCACGATGCCCTTGGAGGCGCCGGCATGGGTTGCCACCTTCTCCAGCGTCGCGCCGGCCATGCCCTCTTTCTGCAGTACCTCGAAGGCCGCCCGGCGCAATTCGCGCCGCCTGATCTCGCTTATCTTCGTCAGTCGCATCCGCCGCCTCCAAACGATTCCCACATTGACAATCTTTCCGCAAAGATCAATTGTTGACCCATGGGTCAATTTTTAGTCCACAAGGATAAGTTTGGAGGATGCGATGCCAAGCCTGAGACTATGGATGTCCACCGTTGCCCTGATCGCCGTGAGCGCGCCGGCCTTCGCCGGTGATGCGCAATCCTGTCGGCAGGTTCGGCTCGCGGAGCCCGGATGGAACGATCTGGCCTTCACCACGGGTGTCGGGCTGACGGTGCTGAAGGCGCTGGGTTACGAGCCGGAGAGCAAACTGCTCGGGATCGACGTCATCTACACCAGCCTGCGGACTGGTGATCTCGACGTCTTCCTCGGTTATTGGGACCCGGCAATGGTCTCCTACTACAAGCCCTACAAGGAAGATGGGTCGGTCGAGACCGTTCGCACCAACCTGAAGGAGGCGAAGTACACTTTCGCCGTGCCCGACTATGTCTGGGACGCAGGGGTCAAGGATTTCGCCGATCTGAAGACCTTCGCCGACAAGTTCGAAAGGAAGATGTATGGCATCGAGCCCGGCTCAAACCAGTTGATGCTGGACGCCATCAAGGACCAGAGCCTCGGGCTCGATGGTTGGGAGGTGGTGGAATCGAGCGAACAGGGCATGCTGGCGGAGGTCACCCGCCGGGTGCGCGACAAGGGCTTCATCGTCTTCCAGGGCTGGGCGCCGCACCCGATGAACACGGCGCTGTCGATCAAGTACCTCACCGGCGGCGACAAGTTCTATGGACCCGACTTCGGCGCGGCGACCGTGTCGACCCAGGTGCGCAAGGGCTACCTGCAGGAATGCCCGAACGTCGCCAGGCTGCTCGACAATCTGACCTTCGACATCGACTTCGAGAACCGAGGCATGGGCTATTTGATGAACGATGGGCTTGCTCCGGAGGAGGCTGGTGAAAAGGCGATCAAACAGGAGCCGCAGCGGCTCGACGCCTGGCTTGCCGGCGTGACGACCTTCGACGGACAGCCGGGGCTGGCTGCGGTCAAGGCGGCGCTCGGACTGTGATCATCGAGCAGCACGAGTGGACGTCGCTGAAGCGGTGGCTTGAACTACCCGGCGGGCGCCGATTCGCCTATATCGATCGCGGCGAGGGGCCGGTGCTGTTGCTGCTGCACGGCTATTCCGACAGCAGCCGATCCTTCTCGCTGATCGCACCCCATCTCGCTCACCATCGACTGATCATTCCCGATCTTGCCGGCCATGGCGGGTCGCAGGCAGGGCAGGGGGCAAGCGTTGCCGATTTCGCCCGGGACCTCGCTTGTCTCGCTGATCGAAAGGCGCTGAAAGATGTCGTCGTTATCGGTCATTCCATGGGGGCGATGACGGCCATCGCGCTTGCCGCCTTGCGCCCGGACGTGATCCGGGCTCTCGTTCTTATATCCGGCAGTCTGCAGCCCGGTCTTGGCGCAGGAAATCCGACGGCACGGGCGATCCGCGCACTGAAGGATCCGCTAGATCAGGATCACCCGTTCTTCGATGTCTGGCACGCCTGCAGCCGGCCGGTTGACCTTGCCTTCCTTGCTCACATGCGCAAGGAGGCCAGCCAGATACCAACGCAGACGTGGCTCGCCATTCTCGATGGCCTTGCCGCGATCGATCTTTGCGCCAGCGCGCGGCAGTTGCGTTTGCCGGTTCTGGCGATTGGCGGGAGCGAGGACCCACTCTTCGATGCCGGGCATCGTCTGCTGCTGGTCGATACCATAGGTCCGGCGCGCTCGATCACCTTGGCCGGCCATGGCCACAACCCGCATTGGGAAAGCCCGGCCCTGGTGGCTGACGAGATCCTATCCTTCCTGGCGGCCGAACTCTGATCGGCCAATTCCGCAGCCACCCTTTTCGCGCCGCGCCGCTAGCGCTAGATGATGACGCATCAGCAGCATGAGGTGTGCCATGTCCCTTCCGTCAGAAATGAACTTTGTCGATCTCCCGGCTCCAGGTGGACCGGAAAACATGGTCGTGAAGAAAGGACCGCTGCCTGCACTCAAGCCGGGCGACGTTCTCGTTCGGGTCGAAGCCGCCGGTATCAACCGTCCGGATGTCCTGCAGCGCAAGGGTGACTACCCGCCGCCGCCGGGCGCAAGCCCGATCCTCGGCCTCGAAGTGGCCGGTGAAGTGGTTGCTCTCGGTGAAGGCGCCACCGGCTTTCGGATCGGCGACAAGGTCTGCGCGCTCGCCAATGGCGGCGGTTATGCGGAATATACGGCGGTGCCGGCAACCCAGGCCCTCCCGTGGCCGAAGGGCTATGACGCGGTGAAGGCGGCGGCGCTGCCCGAAACCTTCTTCACCGTCTGGGCCAATGTCTTCGACATGGCGGGCCTCAAGGCGGGCGAAACCATCCTCATCCATGGCGGCTCCAGCGGCATCGGCACGACTGCAATCCAGCTTGCCAAGGCCTTCGGTGCCGAGGTTTTCGTTACCGCCGGCAGCGCGGAGAAATGCGCGGCCTGCGAGGCGTTGGGTGCCAAGCGTGCGATCAACTATCGCGAAGAGGACTTCAAGACGGTCGTTGTCGAAGAGACGGACGGACGCGGCGTCGACGTCATCCTCGATATGGTCGGCGGCCGCTACTTCGATCGCAACATCGCCTCGCTCGCCAAGGACGGCCGCCTGTCGATCATCGCCTTCCTCGGCGGCGCCAAGGTCGAGGCGGCGAACATCGCGCCGATCCTGACCAAGCGCCTGCACGTCATGGGTTCGGCCCTTCGCCCGCGCACGGCGGCCGAAAAACAGGCGATCCGAGATGGGCTGACAGCAAAGGTCTGGCCGCTGCTCGAAGCGGGCAGGATAACGCCTGTGATCCACTCCGTGCTGCCCTTCGCCAAGGTTGCCGATGGGCATCGCGAGATGGAGACCGGCGATCATATCGGCAAGATCATCATGTCCATGTGATCCGAGATCATCATGTCCATGTGATCCGAAGGGGCCGTCGTGCGATGCGGTGCTGCGGATCGTCAGGCGATGCGATCTTTCCACTAAACTTTAGTCGGTCTTGCAATTGCCGGGAGATCACCTACCTTGTCGCTATCTGAAACGAACAGAAAGGAAGGTGGTCCAATGTCTAATGAGATTTCGGTCTTGGTGAAAGGCATGGGAGAGGTGAACACGTCGAGGCAGCCCTCGGCCTGATCCCGCCTTCCTTCGGGTCCAAAGCCCGGGCCATCCACTTGGCCAGAACTCATGGAAGGGTCGCCTCGGGCGGCCCTTTTCCATTTCCGGCGCCTTGCTCGCTGTGCGAGGCTTGGCCTAGCCGGCGGCGCCTGCAGGCGCGGCTTCCTGGATCAGCAGCCAGGGATTTGGCGTGTTGTCGGCGAATTCGTCCCGAATGTGCCTCAGGACCTTCCGTTGCCCCGCAAACGGAACCATGCGCAGAGCCTCGTCGAAACCCACCCAGCGGAATTCGCTGTGCTCGGCATTCAGCTGGACGGATGCGTCCGGAGGCGCGTAGCCGACGAACACCGGAAGCAGACTGATCGAGTTGCGGTCGGCTTCGTAGAACTGTTCACAGATGTCGGCGGAATAGAAGCGCTCGAGGCGCAAGCCCGTTTCCTCATGCGCCTCGCGCAGGCCCGCCTGCCAGGCCGTCTCATTCGCCTCTATCGCACCGGCGACCTGGCACCAGGTTCCTGCAAGTGTTCCATTGCGGCGGAGAAGGAGAACGTCAAAACCGCTGCCGTTGGAACGCAGCACGACGACCGAAACGGCGAAACTTCTGATGGGGATTTCATGCATCGGCGCACCCTCTTTGTTCGACGCTGGAACATGCAACGTCGCAACCTGCGCTTCAACCTGCGTTGTCGGGACCGTCTCGGTTGCGCGCCCGTCTACACCCCAAAGCGCCCGAGTGCCGGGATCTTGATGCCCGGCCTCGCGAAATCAAAACCGGCAACAAGTCCGAAGAAGTGCACTTCCAAACCGCTGCGAACCCCGGCCGATATGCCCGCCACGCCATAGAGCGTCGCGTGCAGATCGCGGCCATCGGCATCGATCTGGAACAGCTTGCCTTCCGGCAGATAATCCCGGCCGACGGCGTCCGGCGGCAGAACGGCACCCAGTTCCGGTACGGAGCGCAACACATGCGCGACGAAGGTGTTGGAGTTCGGTCCCGGCCAGATCCGGTAGCCGCCGGGCGACGCATAGGGGTAACCGGCGATGGCGGCTTCGATTTTCGGGATCAGTCGGCCGGCCTCAGTGCCGGTCACCGAAACGACCAACTGCGGCTCATTCGAATACCAGCGGGCATCCGCCGGATAGGCATTCTGGCGGATCGGCTTGCCCCAGCCGACCTTGTCGTAGCGGTTGTACGAGGGCGCTCCCTGTTCCTTGGTGACAATCCAGGCGTGGCTGGCGACAGCGCCCTTCATGCCGCCGGTCGTTGCAGAGAAGACATAAATCGCCGCATCGGCACTGTCTGTCGCTTTGGGCAGGATGTCTGCCGAGGACCAGTCCGCATTGCGCCAGCTCTGCGGTCGGTCTTGCATGTACCACCATCCGGCCGAAGCCAGCGCCGGCAAAAGGTAGATGACCAGAAAGGCGGCGGCGAGCCTGCGGACGAATTTCATGAAAACTCCGTTTCCTGTCGATAGATTCCTGCTAAATGCACGGAGCAATTTCGGAAATTTGAGGGCAAGGCATGTCGAATCCCGTTCTCGTCGAAGTCACCCGCGGAAACCTCGTCGAAAGTCGTCATCGCGGCATTGTCATCGCCGTCGATGGTGACGGCCGCACCGTCTTCTCGCTCGGCGATACCGATGCCGCCGTCTTCCCGCGCTCGGCCTGCAAGGCGATGCAAGGATTGCCTTTGATGGAGAGCGGCGCTGCCGATGCCTATGGCTTCGGCAGCAGGGAACTGGCACTTGCCTGTTCCTCCCATTCCGGCGAACCGGAGCACGTGGAACTCGCAGCAAAGATGCTCGCAGCGGCGGGCCTCGACGTCTCGGCGCTCGAATGCGGCGCCCACTGGTCGTCGGACCAGAAGACGCTGATCGGCCAGGCCCGCAGCCTCGACGCCCCGACGGCGCTTCACAACAATTGCTCCGGCAAGCATTCCGGCTTCATCTGCGCCTGCTGTCATTCGGGCACCGAGGTAAAGGGTTACGTCGGCTACGAGCATCCGCTGCAGCGGGAAATCCGTGGCACGATGGAAAGCCTGACGGGTGCGATCCTGGCCGCGGACAATTGCGGCGTCGACGGCTGTTCGATCCCGACCTATGCGGTGCCGATCAAGGGTTTGGCGCACGGCTTTGCGAAGATGGCGACCGGCACGGGGCTCGAACCGGAGCGCGCGCGCGCCTCGAAGCGACTGATCGAGGCCTGCATGGCCGAGCCCTTCTACGTGGCCGGTACCAAGCGCGCCTGCACCCGGCTGATGAAAACCGCGCCTGGCCGTATCTTCGCCAAGACCGGTGCCGAAGGGGTGTTCTGCGCCGCCATTCCGGAAAAGGGTATCGCGATCGCGCTGAAATGCGAGGACGGCACGACGCGAGCGGCCGAAGCAATGGTGGCTGCAACGCTTGCCCGCTTCTTCCGCGATGAACCGGAACTGCACGCAGCGCTGATGGCGCAGGCCAACCATGCGATGCACAACTGGAACGGCATCCATGTCGGCGACGTCAGGGTGACGGAAGCTTTCGCCGCCTGAGGTGCGGCGGTCGAAGGCCTCGGCCCCCGTTTGCCAATGGAGCCGTCGGGCCGTCGGTCCACGACATCAGGCGGCGATAATCGCTATGTCCGCGTCTTGATAGGCCGCGAGCATCTCGTCCTCGATTTCCGCAGGTAGGATGAAACCGGCCAGGTCGGAGATTACGGCCACACGGTGCGGCGAGACCGCGCCGAATTTCTCCGTCGTCGCAAGCACATAGGTGTCGGCCGCCTGCTGCAGAATGGCGCGCTTGACCGCCGCCTCTTCAAAGTCGCCCGTCGAGACGCCGTGAACGGGATGAATGGCGGTCACGCCGAGGAAGAACAGGTCGACACGGATGCTAGCGATGGCGGCAAGGGCGGCGGCTCCTGTCGCAACCATCGAATGTTTGTAAAGGCGGCCACCGATCAGGATCACTTCGGCTTCGTGGCGTTCAAGCTCGGCGGCAATTGTCGGGCTGTGGGTGACAACGGTCAGTCGCATCTCCCGTGGCAGTGCCCGCGCGATTTCGGCGTTGCTCGTGCCGCCGTCGAGGAAGATCGTCTGTCCAGCTTCGATCATCGTCGCGGCCTTTCGCCCAAGCCGAGCTTTGACGTCGCCGGCGATTTCTTGCCGTGCCGCAAAGTTCGGTAGCGGCGGGACCAACGGTAGCGCTCCGCCATGTACGCGCTTCAGCAAGCCTTCCGCCGCCATCTCGCGCAGATCGCGCCGGATCGTGTCTTCCGAAAGGTCCAGTTCGTCCGCCATGCGCTTGGCGACGATCTCGCCATCGCGCGCAAGCCGTGCCGAAATCAAAGCCCGTCTCTGTGTGGTCAGCATGAATGACTCCTTGACTCTTCACGATAGTGCACGAATTATCATGAATATTCCAGAATAATCTGGATATTTCGTGCAAAAAGGTGGAGAAAGTCATGTTGATTTTGATCGCGGGTCCCTATCGCTCGGGAACGGGAGACGATCCGGCCAAGATGGCCGCCAACCTGAAGCGGCTGGAGGAGCCGTCCTATGCGCTGTTTCGGGCCGGGCACGTGCCGATGATCGGCGAATGGGTGGCGCTGCCGGTGTGGAATGCGGCGGGTGGAGAGCGGATCGGCGACGACCTCTATGAGGAGATCTTCCATCCCGTCGCCGGCCGCTTGCTGGCGTTGTGCGACGCGGTGCTGCGCCTGCCCGGCGACAGCAAGGGTGCCGACAACGATGTGCGCATTGCCCGCGAACGCGGCATTCCCGTCTACTATCGCCTGGAAGATGTGCCCGGTTGCGGCGAGGCGCTGGTCGCCTGATCTGAAAACGGCCCGGCAGGAATTCCTGCCGGGCCATGTCTCTAAACCTCACCCCGACCTCAGGATCAACGCGATGATCACGTTCGTGCGGAAATGAGGGGAGGCGGGCGGCCTACTCGTGAACGTGCGGCTCGGCGACGAAGGTCAGCGTGGCGGTCAAACCTTTCTTGTCGGCGGCGACATTACCTTCGAGCGGGACCGCGTGGCTGACGGCGAGAATGTTGACGCCGGCATTGCGCAGCGTCACTTCGGCTTCGCCATTCGTGTTCGTCTTTTCGGAGACAAGTTCGGGCAATCCGGCATAGTCGAGGGTGATTTCCTTGCCTTCGAGCGGCTTGCCGTCGAGGAGCAGGCGGATGCGAAACTTCTCACCCGGCTTCAGGCCGATAGGGTTGTCGAGCGGGACGATCTGCAGCGGCTGTTCAGGAAAGGCCGGCAGAGCGCCAGCGTGCACCAGCGCGATGCTGTATTTGACCGAGTGGCTCGCCTGTTTGGCGCCGGGCACCTCGTTCTTGGGCTTGTTCACCCATTTGCCGTCGGCACCCTCGCTCCAGAAGCCGTTATCGAACTCCAGCGCGATGACCACCGGTTCGCCATCGAGCTTCAGGGAGGCGTGATTATCGGCCGGCACGATCGTCACCGGCAGCGCCTTGCCGTCCTCGCTGATCGCCGACACCGATTTCACCTTGGCCGGATCATAGGCTTCGTCCGCGGGGCCGTGGCCGTAGACAACCGCAAGTGTTCCCCAGCGCTCGCCGATCCACGCGCCATGGGAGAAGGCGGGTGTGGCGGTGGCGGCAAACAGGCCTGCGGCGATGAGGGTCGAAAAGAGCGTCTTCATGAGTAACTCCGAATAATGTTATAACGTAACACATCGGTTTTATTGAAATCCGTTCGGGCTTGTCAATCGGGGTGACATCCTTTCTTCTGCCGCCGATCTTTGGTTTGGTCTGGAGTTGAAATAGCAAGCGCCCGGTTCATCGAGTCCATTTCGCATCCGTCGCCGGATTTGATGGGCGGGGCCTGTCGACACCACGCCATCCAATCCGCATGACCGCAGAGGAGAATTGAAGTGTTGAAACTATTCTATGCCCCGGGCACTTGTTCATTGGCCTCGCATATCGCGCTGGAAGAGGCTGGCGCCGACTACGAGGCGCGCCGCGTCGATTTCTCGACTGCCGAGCAGACCAAGCCGGATTATCTGGTAATCAACCCGAAGGGCCGCGTGCCGGCGCTCGTCACCGACCGCGGCGTCATCACGGAAACACCGGCAATTCTGACCTATGTCGCCGAGACGCATCCGGCGGCGAACCTTGCACCAAGCGGCGATGCCTTCGCCTTTGCGCAGTTGCAGTCATTCATGAACTATCTGTGCTCGACGGTGCATGTCGCCCATGCCCATGGACGTCGCGGCGCGCGCTGGGCCGATGATCCGGCGGCGCACGAGGCAATGAAGGCCAAGGTTGCGTCCAACATGGCGGCCTGCTTCGAGCTGATCGAGAACAAGGTGTTTGAAGGTCCCTTCGTCATGGGCGAGACCTACTCGATCGCCGATCCCTACCTTTTCACCATCGCCGGCTGGCTCGAATCCGACGGTGTGGATCCCGCGCGTTTCCCGAAAATCCTGGACCACCGCAATCGCATGACCGCGCGTCCGGCCGTTGGCCGGGTCTTGGCCGCGCTGAAGGCCTGAGCCGCGTGACCATTCGGGCTACATCAGGATGTAGTCCTTAGGCTGCGGCAGGGGCGGCAGGTCCGTCTCGCCGAGCGCCTCGCGCAGGTTGATCTCGATGATTTCGGCAAGCGCCATGATCGGCAGGTCGTTCGGCAACACGCCGAACGGCTCCTCCAGCTCGTCCCCGAGCGCATCGAGGCCGAAGAAGGTGTAGGCGACCAGCGCCGTGACGAACGGCGTCGCCCAGCCGAGCGCATCGGCAAAGCCGAAGGGCAACAGGAAGCAGAAGAGATAGGCGGTGCGGTGCAGGAGCAGCGTATAGCCGAAGGGCACAGGCGTGTTGCGGATGCGCTCGCAGGCGGCAAGCATCGCCGACATCCTGCCGACCGTACCGTCTAGCTGGGCCCACTGGAAGTCGCTGATCGCGCCTGAGCCGCGCAGGCCGGCGAGGTCGCGGCCCATCTCGCGCAGTAGATAATCCGGCGCGTTGCGGCTTGCCTTGTAGCCGGGAGCAAGATCTTCGGGCAGTCTTGCGAGCGCTCTGCCGGCATGGGTGCCCGGTCGCAGGTGGCCAACCAGAGCGTGAGCAAAGGCGATGGCGATGTTGAGGAGCCGTTGCCGCGTCTCGTTCTCCGATGCTTTTGCCTCGCCCAGGACCAATGTCTGCCGGGCGAGATCGCGCGATGTGAAGATCAGTTGGCCCCAGTCCTTGCGCGCCTCCCACCAGCGGTCGTAGCAGGCGTTGTTTCGAAAGCCGAGGAACACGGAGAGCGCGATGCCGAGCAGGGCGAAAGGGCCGCTGTTGACGCTTGGAACGATGCCAGGATCGGCGCGATGCGCCCAGACGACGAAGGCGGAAAGACCGAAGACGAACAGCACCTGCGGAAAGATCCGCTGGATGACCGATCCCCTGAGGATGAAGAACAGTTTCAGAAGGCTGGGGCGGTCGCGAACGATCATGGAAGTGCACCTGTGTGGCCGGCAGCTTCCACCGGTATAGGCGTGGGCTGTGAAATGGAAGGCCGCTCATCGGATGCCGCCAGCTGTCGGCGGGAGATTTTTGCCGCCTATGTCGGTTCGGTCGTTGCGCGCACGTCCTTGTTGCGTAACGCCAACAGGGAGACAACGACGATGCGCAAGGTGGTTGCCGGCATGCAAATGTCCATCGACGGGATGATCGACGGACCGGATGGTTATACGGACTGGGTCGATTCCTGGTCGGACACTTTCGACCTTTTGCCTGACATCGATGCGTGCGTTCTCGGGAGCGGCATGTATTCGGGCTATGAGCAATATTGGAGCGCGATCAAACGCGATCCGCATGCGCCGCTGGAGTTTACCGGCAAGGTGCCGACGCAGGAGGAGATCGAATATGCGGACTTTGCCCTTGGCACGCCGCATTATGTTCTCTCGAAAAATCGCTCCGAGGTGCAATGGGCCAACGCCACCATTGTTCGCGATGCCGAAGAGGTCGACCGGCTAAAACGCGAGCCGGGCCGGACCATATATGTCATCGGTGGCGCTCGCACGGTGTCGAGCCTGATGGACCGCGGCCTGATCGACGAGTTGCGTCTCACCATCCATCCCCTGGTGGTGGGTAAGGGCAAGGCGCTGTTCGATACCATCGCCGAGCGCCACTACGTGCAACTCGATCAAGTGAAGAGCGTCGATAACGGCAAGGTCTGCCTGATCTACACGGTCGGCGATCGGGGCTGAAAGCGCTCAGCCGGCGAGTTTCGCGGCAAGCCGCTTCGGCGCTTTCTGGCGCCAGGCGGCGACCAGTCGCCCGGTCAGGCTCTTATCGTCGATCACCGAAAGCCGAACCAGCATCGCCGGCCAGCCCTTGTAGTGATCCGTCTCGAAGTAGAGCTGCGGGTCGAGTTCCAGCAGCATCTCCTTTTCTTCGAGCGCACACATGACGACAAGCGTGTCGCGGTCCTTCATGCGCACGAAGCCCTTGTCTTTCACCAGCAATGCCGGCGTGCCGTAGGAGGTCCCGATGGTAACCTCCGGCAGGCCGGCAATTTCCGCCAGCTTGACGACCCGTGCAAAATTGCGGTCGAGATCCTCGCTCATCCCGTCAGCATATCACACGGCCATTGTTCGTCAGCGGCCCCCTGCCTGCAGGCATTCTTGCGTGCAATCGGCGGCGCGCGGCCAGGGCCAGCCGGGAAACGGCAGGTCGCCGAGTTCGCGCTCGTCCATGCGCTCGAGATCCGGATGCTGCAGCGGGTCGCGTGCCCATGCAAGTGGCGCATCCTGCTTCCGGCGTTCCGAAGTGGCGAACGCGGTCAATGTCGAGAGAAGCTTCAACATGGTGGACCATCCTTTCGATGGTTGGATGATCTGCCTGCCCGATCCACTTTTCAATTGAGAATGGCAATGAACGAGTTTAGAAAAACTATATGAAGGATCTGAACTCTGTCCATTTGAACGGGCTCCGCGCCGTCGAAGCGGCCGGGCGCCTTGGTTCGCTTGCAGCCGCTGCCGAGGAGCTCGGGGTGACCTCCGGTGCGGTGAGCCAGCAGATTGCCAAGGCGGAGGCCCAGCTTGGCCGCGTCCTCTTCGAGCGCACGCCGCGCGGCCTTGTTCCGACGGACTTCGGCCAGCGCTTCCTCGCGCGCCTCAGCAACGCCTTTCAGGAACTGGCAGAGGCGGTCGCTTCGGCTCGGCGACGCGACGAGTCGGTGTTGACGATCTCGGTGGCGCCGGTCTTTGCCGCCCGTTGGCTGGTCTACCGGCTGAATCGTTTCGCCGAGCGCCATCCCGACATTCGCCTGCGCATCGATGCCACGACCAAACTCGTCAATCTCGACACATCGGATGTGGACGTCGGCATCCGTGTCGGCTCGGGCGAATGGCCTGGCGTGAAATCGGAACTGCTGTTGCAGCAGGAGATCTTTCCCGTCTGTTCGCCGGCCATGGCCGAGAACTTGCGTGTACCCGCAGATATTCTAAAGCTTCCCGCTGTGATCGACGGCCACTCGATGTTCAGCTGGGAGGTGTGGCTTCGCGAAGTTGGCCTCTCCGGTGCCGAAATGACCGTGCGCCATACGTTCAACGAAGCATCGCTGGTGCTCGATGCGGCGATCTCGGGGCAGGGGGTCATGCTCGCCTGGCAGACGCTCGCCGGCTTCGCGATCACCCAGGGCAGTTTGGTCGTACCGTTCGGTATCCGCGTCGAGACGGGCTACGGCCATTATTTCGTCAGTTCGCCGTCGCGGCGGGAAAGCAAGGCAGCGGCCGCCTTCAAGCGTTGGGTTCGCGACGAGGTGGAGGATGGCATGCGCCTGCTCGATCTCAGGGCTCCGCGCGTTCGCTTCGACGCGGCGCCCATAAGCTGATCATCGGAAGCGCCCTCCGGGCGGCTCAGTCCGCCGGCTCTTTCTGCCGCTCTTCCATCATCGCCTTGAAAGCCGGGCGGGCTTGGCAGCGGGCAAGCCAGGCCGAAACGCGTGGATGCTTCTCGAAGAGTTGCTTCTGGCTCATGGCGTAGCGGAAGACCTCCGCGAGATTGAGATCGGCGACGGTGAAGCGGTCGCCGACCAGATAGTCGCGTCCGTCGAGGTGCTTCTCCATACGGGCAAACACCTTGTCGAGCGACGTCGCACAGGTAGCGATCGTTGCTCTGCCTTCGTCGGTTTCTTCGGCGCCGTAGTCGTAGGTCAGGATGATCTGCACGGCATGCGGCTCGACCTCGGTCGCCGCCCACATCGTCCAGTTGCCCATCAATCCCTCTTCGCGGATATCAGCCGGTCCCAGCGGACCGCCGTATTTGCGCGCTAGGAAAAGATTGTTGGCAAGCGATTCCGTCAGCACCACGCCATCGTCTTCGATCGCCGGGATCAGCCCCATCGGGTTGACGGCGAGGAAGGCCGGCGACTTGGTGTTGATCGGCGCATCGGCGGCAAGCGGATCGGCGACGCGGCGCGCCTGGATGACCGGCACGGACGTGAAGGGGATGCCGAGCTCCCGCGCCATCCAGTAATTGCGCGATGCGCGCGAGCGATAGACCCCGTAGATCGTCAGCATGTCGAATTCCTCCCGTCGTTGCCGTGGCCTGTCATAGGCAAGCGCGCTGGATCGGGGAAGCCGACGCCGCTTATATCAGGCATGAAATCTTTTGATGGGCCATGCGGCCCATTGTCGGCTTGTCTTTCGCGCCGTTGGCCTTTAGCTGTCGCAGTCAATTTTGGGGGCACTTTTGGCACGACGGTTTCTGGGAGATCGGTTGACGGATTTGGCGGCGCGTTTGCTATGCGCGCTCGTCCTCGTCACCTCGGCACTGGTCCAGCAGCCTGCGGTCGCCATGCCTGTCGCGACGGGCTTGGCCGCCTATGTCCTTCCCGACGGCACGCTCGCCGATCTCTGCCTCACAGCCCACGACGATGCTGGCGGCAAGGGCGGAACGAAAGGCCATGGATGCCAGTCCTGCTGCCTTGTCGCCCCCGCTGATCTGCCGGCGCCGTATCCGATCGCCGTACCATCGCCATCTGTCGCCTGGCAGGTGTCGATCCCCGCCAACGAACTTCTGCTTGTTCGCATGGTGCTCCGCGGCGGCACCGGACCAAGGGCGCCACCATCGAGTTTCTCCGTCTGAGTTCCGCTGAAGCGGCCGCTGAGGGCCTTGCAGCGTCGAACTACTGTTCGACGCCTGCGGCCATGATCTGCGGCCGATCCGACCATCGAGAGGCGAAGCCGCGAAAATGCGGTTATCCCCGGAGAATCCCATGACAACCGCATCCCTTACCGGCGCCGCAGTGCAGCCGGTGGCCGCCGAACGCGGCATCTCCCTCTATCGCGCTATCTGGCGCTGGCACTTCTTTGCCGGCCTGCTCGTCATTCCCTTCATGATCAGCCTGGCCGTCACCGGCGGCCTCTATCTCTTCAACGACGAAATCGACGATACGGTCTTTGCCTATCGCAACATCGTGTCCGCCGGCACCGAACGGCTGTCTGCTTCGGCGATCGTTGCGACCGCCGTTGAATCCGTGCCGGGTAGCGCCGCCATCTCCTATCGCACGCCCGCCGGAGTCGATCGTTCGGCACGCGTCATGGTCGGCATTGGCAAGGCCCGCATGCTGGTCTTCGTCGATCCCTATAGCGGCGCCATCCTGGACCAGGTCGCGCCGACGGAAGAGTTCAACCAGGTGGTCGAGGATCTGCACAGCCTCGACTATTTCGGCAAGTCGGTCGAAACGATCATCGAGATCGTTGCGGGCTTTGCCATCCTGTTGGTCTTCACTGGCATCTATCTCTGGTGGCCGCGCCAGCAGACCGGTGGCGTACTGACCGTGCGCGGCACGCCGGCGCGCCGCGTGTTCTGGCGCGACCTTCATGCGGTCACCGGCATCGTCGCCGGACTGTTGATCGTTTTCCTGGCCTTCTCCGGACTTCTCTGGTCCGGCTACTGGGGCGCGACCGCCAACGGCAAACTGACGGCCATGGGGCTCGGCTATCCCGCCACGCTTTGGGACGAGGTTCCGACCTCGACGAAGGTCTCGACCGACGTCCTTCCCAAGGCCAATTGGCTGATGGAGAATGCACCGGTTCCGACTTCGAGCGGCAGTACCGCCGAACCGGTTGGTATCGACCGCGCGGTCGCGATCGCCGATGAGGCCGGCATGCTGCCCGGTTACGAGCTGGCGCTTCCGGCCGATGAGAGCGGCGTCTACACCGCTGCGATCTTTCCAGCCGAGCTCGCACGCGAGCGCACGATCCACATCGACCAATACTCCGGCAAACCGCTCGTCGATGTCGCTTTTGGCGACTACCCGGCGCTCGGAAAGGCGATCGAATGGAGTATCAACGTGCATAAGGGCCAGGAGTGGGGACGCGCCAACCAGTTGTTGATGCTTGCCGCCTGCCTGTCCATCGTTCTCGTCTCGCTCTCCGCCGTCGTCATGTGGTGGAAGCGCCGCCCGGCTGGCCGGATTGGCGTACCGCCGATGCCGCCGAAGCGCAGCGTTTATGCGGGATTGTGGATCATGGCCGTTTTCTTCGGTCTGGCCTTTCCGCTGACGGGGCTCGCAATCCTCGTCATGGTGGTCGTCGACCAATTGCTGATGCTCTTTCCCTCGGCGCGCCGGCGGCTTTCTTGAGCAGTGCCTTTGGGGGTGGCATTGTCCACCCCTTCTTTCATCGCCGATGACTTCGAGATTGCAACCTCTACACGATTTTTCTACAAGTTATTTAGGAAGGGCTAACTCTTGCTCGTCTAACGTGAAGTGGGGAACGATCGACCAGCGACGCGGCTCGGCGCGTCGGGAGGCCTTGCTTGGCGAAGAACACGTCTCGCAATCCGCGGTATGCTGCCTTGAATGCCGGTGGCAACGAGGATACACGTCGCCTGATAGATGCCAGCCACCGGCTGGCCGAAGAAGTTGCGCGCATCTTTCCGGCCGAACCCGACATCGCCGACCGCCACTACTGGTTGGAGACGATGATCAACCATGTGCCCGACTACATTTATGCCAAGGATGTCGAAGGGCGGTTCCTCATCGCAAACCAGGTGACCGTTGCCGACAACGGGCTGGAAGCGCTCAAGGATATCGTCGGCAAGACCGACTTCGATCTCCATCCGCCGCATATGGCAAAGGCGATCGCCGACATCGAGCGCCGCGTCATCGAAACCGGCGAACCGATTTTCGGCATCGAGGAACGGGCGATCGTCAGCAAGGGCCGCGACCGCTGGCTGATGACCTCCAAGGTGCCGCTGCGCAACAAGAGCGGCAAGATCGTCGGCGTCGTTGGCGTGTCGCGCGATATCTCCGACAGAAAGGCGGCCGAGCGCCTGCTAGAGGGGCAGGCCCGCCTCCTCGAAATGATCGCCAACAGCCGGCCGCTCGACGAAATCTTCCGCGACATGATCCTGCTGATCGAGGCGCTGATGCCTGGCATCAAGGGGTCGGTGCTGTTGCTGTCGGCCGATGGCCGCCACCTCTTCCATGGCGCGGCACCAAGTCTCGACGAGAGCTATTGCGCGACGATCCATGGCCTCGAGATCGGCCCGAGCATGGGCTCGTGCGGGACGGCGGCCTGGCGCGGCGAACAGGTGATCGTCTCGGACATTCTCACCGATCCTCTCTGGGACAATTACCGCGAGTTCGTTCGCCCCTATGGTTTCCGCTCCTGCTGGTCGACTCCCATCCATTCGCGCGACCGCAAGGTGCTTGGCACATTTGCGCTGTATTCCGGCACGGTCTGCGTTCCGG
This sequence comes from Ensifer adhaerens, assembly GCF_028993555.1. NCBI lineage: Bacteria > Pseudomonadati > Pseudomonadota > Alphaproteobacteria > Hyphomicrobiales > Rhizobiaceae > Ensifer > Ensifer adhaerens. The sequence continues at coordinate 674,391 of NZ_CP118610.1, forward strand.
ACGATGGGCAGAAGGAACTGATCGCGATGGCGGCACATCTGGCCGGCATCGCAATCGAGCGCAAGCAGGCGGAGGACCGGATCAGTTTCATGGCGCATCATGATGCGCTGACGGGGCTGCCCAACCGGGCGCTGTTCGAGGAGCAGGTCGCCGAGGCGCTGGAAGCCCTGCGCGGTACCGGTCAGTGGGCGGTGCTCGCCTTCCTCGATCTCGACAATTTCAAGCTGGTCAACGATACCCTCGGCCATGCGGCCGGTGATGAACTGTTGAAGGTCACCGCATCGCGCATGCGCTCGTCGGTGCGCAAGTCGGATATGGTCGTGCGGGTCGGCGGCGACGAGTTCATCGTGCTCTTGAACGGTCTTCCCTGTGAACGGGATGTCGTGCTGGCAAGACTTGAGGATATCCGCTGCGCCATCGCTGCGCCGATGCAGATCGAGGGCCGGAGCCTGCAGGTGACCTGCAGCATGGGCGTCGCCTGCTTCCCCAATCAGGGCAAGACCGTCGGCGAGCTGCTCGCCAATGCCGATATGGCGATGTATCGGGCCAAGGAGCTCGGCCGCAACAATCTGCAGGTGTTTACCGAGGAAATGGCCGCCAAGGCGCACGAAAAGCTGCGTCAGCAGGAGGAACTGCGCACGGCACTGGAGCGCGAAGAGTTCGTCCTGCAGTTCCAGCCACAGATGAACCTTGCGAATGGTCGCGTTTTTGCGGCCGAAGCACTGCTGCGTTGGCGTCACCCCGAGCGCGGCACGGTCTCGCCTGCCGAGTTCATTCCACTTGCCGAAGAAACCGGGCTGATCGTGCCGATCGGCGACTGGGTGCTGCGCGCCGCCTGCCGCCAAGCCAGGGACTGGCAGGACGCCGGCTTGCCGCCGCTGATCGTCAGTGTCAACGTTTCGGCGCGCCAGTTCCGCGAACGCAACTGGTCAGGCCATGTGGCGGCAATTCTTGCCGAAACCGGGCTTGAGCCCTGCTGTCTCGAACTGGAACTCACGGAAAGCCTGATCATGCAGGACGTGCCGGGGGCGATCGCCACCATGCACGAGTTGCAGGCGATCGGGGTGCACCTGGCAATCGACGATTTCGGCACCGGCTATTCGAGCCTCAGTGCCTTGAAACGCTTCCCGGTGCGCCGCCTGAAAATCGATCGCTCTTTCGTTGCGGATATTCCTGTCGATCTCGACGACAACGCGATCACTGCGGCGATCATCTCGCTCGCGCAAAACCTCGGCCTACGCGTCATTGCCGAAGGTGTGGAAAACCAGGCGCAGGTCGAATTCCTCCGACAGAGCGGTTGCGACGAAATTCAAGGCTATTTCTTCAGCCGGCCGCTCAGCGCGACGGACTTCGAAACGTTGATGCGCCAGCCGCGGTTCAACGCCCATACCGTTTGAGTTCTTCCGTTCACGCCACGACGCAAGCTTCGGTCCAGCCGCAAATGCAAGCATCGCCCCCATTCCGAGGGGCTGTGCGTAGTATTTCGTTAAGCATTTTCATGCAGCACTCCTCAGGCCGCACTCAAGCCCTTCAGAGTTCGATGTCCTCTTCAGTCCTCTTCTCCCGCCGTCAGTTTCTCCGCTCGTCCGGGTTGGCTCTTGCCTCTGCCGGCCTTGCAGGCTGCACCTCCTCGATGAACACGGATGTTTTCCGCTACGAGACGGCGCCTGTGTTCCGTAATCCCGCACTCGAAGGACGCTTTACCGATCCGCGCGCCGGAGGTGTTTATGTGGGGCAGGATGGCCCAGGACCGGTTCCCACCGGTTTGCCGCCACAGGGTCTCTATGTATCGGACATATATGCCTCCATGTACGACGGCGGCTATCAGGTGCCGGAGGTACCGTTCCGTCAGATCGACGCGCGCTTCTATCGTCAGGAGGTGAGCGATCCCTTTGGCGAGCAGCCGGGAACGATCGTTGTCGATACCGGCGACCGCTACCTCTATCTGATCCAGCCGGGCGGCCGGGCACTGCGCTACGGCGTCGGCCTCGGCCGTGAGGGTTTCGCCTGGTCGGGCCGCGGCGTCATCCAGTGGAAGCAGAAGTGGCCGCGCTGGACCCCGCCGGACAGCATGGTGGCCCGCCAGCCGCAACTGAAGCAGTATTCGGCCAGGAATGGCGGCATGGCGCCGGGACTCAACAACCCGCTCGGGTCACGCGCGCTCTACATCTTCCAGAATGGTCAGGACACCCTCTACCGCGTCCATGGAACGCCGGAGTGGAAGTCGATCGGCAAGGCCGTCTCGTCGGGCTGCGTGCGCATGCTCAACCAGGATGTGATGGATCTCTACGATCGCGTGCGCGGCAAGGCGCCGATCCTCGTCATCTGACGAACACGGACGTCGTCGCTCACGGCACCTTCAGTCAGGAGCGACGCCCCCTGCAAGTCCAGTAGTAAGGTTGCGGTCAGTCGGTGCCGTGGCCGGAATTGAGCTGTCGCGTCAATTGATGCAGCGTTTCGCGGATTTCACCCGCTTCTTCCAGGCTGCAGCCCGAAGCCTTGCCGATATCCACGAGAATGCCGAAGGCATCGCTTTTCAACGCGCGGCCTTTCTCGGTGAGGCGAACGATCACCTGCCGCTCGTCACCCGGATCACGCTGCCGCGCGACAAAGCCGGCCGCCTCCAGGCGTTTCAGGAGCGGCGACAAGGTTCCGGAATCGAGCCCTATCTCTTCGCCGATGCGTTTTACCGTCATCTCGTCCTGTTGCCAGAGCGCGAGCAGCACGAGATACTGGGGATAGGTGAGGCCGAAGCGATCGAGCAGCGGCTTGTAGGCGCGGTTGAAGGCATGTGCCGCCGAATAGACGGCAAAGCAGAGCTGCTTGCCGAGCGCCAGCGCCTCCTCTGGGATTGTGTCGCTATGTGTCGCCTTGTTTGCCATGACCGCATTTTCGCAAAAACACGTCCAAAATGCAATTTGCAAAATTAATTTGCACACAATTGAATTTTGCGCTATCTAAGCCGCATTCACTCGAAAACGCAAAGGAGACCCGCCAATGCCCATTCTCTACCGCACCACTGCATCCGCAACCGGTGGCCGTGCTGGCCAGGCCAAGAGCGCCGATGGCGTTCTCGATGTCACCCTTACCGTGCCGAAGGAACTCGGCGGAGACGGCGCCCGTGGCACCAACCCGGAGCAGCTCTTCGCGGCCGGCTACTCGGCCTGCTTCCTCGGCGCCCTGAAGTTTGTTGCCGGCAAGGAGAAGGTAAAGCTTCCGGAAGACACGAAAGTGACGGGAACAGTCGGCATCGGTCCGCGCGAGGATGGCACCGGCTTCGGCATCGATGCGGCGCTCGAGATCTCGTCACCCGGCGTCGACAAGGCGGTTCTCGAAGACCTCGTCCAGAAGGCGCATATCGTTTGCCCCTATAGCCACGCGACCAAGGGCAACATCGACGTCAAGCTGACGGTTGCCTGAGGCTCCCGACCTCAGAAACAAAAAAGCCCGGCGCCAAACTTCGCCGGGCTTTTCTATTGGCCACAAGATTTACCGCAGGACTTCGATCACCCGTCGGCTCTGCGGGTCAACCAATACCGTTTGCTGGTTGAGGACGACGTACCCATAGCTCGGCTGTTGTGGGATCGGGTAGACCTCCACCGTGTCAGGCAGCGCCTCGCCGACGACCACGGTTCCACCATAAGTCACCGAAGGGCTGCCCTGTTGAAGAACATAGGTCTTGACCTCTCCGGGCACCACGACCGTCGTGGTCTGCGCCAAGGCCGCTCCCGAAAATGCAAGTGTCGAGACAAGACTAACCAGAATGAGTTTCTTCATAACTGTACCTCCTGTCTCGAGCCAACTGTTCAGACGGCGATTGGTTCCACGGTTTCCTGCCGGAACTCCATGCCTGTGCTCGGAGTTGATGGGCAGGAGGTGGATCGGATGATCACCGGACGAAAGAGCATCGGAGCGCTTGCCGGGCGAGACCTGGAATGCGGGTTCACGCTCGAAGAGGAATTCGGGCTGCTGACGGATCTGGCCGAGCGAGCAGGATGGCGGTGGGATGAGATTGCGCTGGCTCTGTTGGAGTTGACGGACGAATATGCCTCGGCGCACCGGTCCGATCTGGCGCTGGTGAGGCACCCGACGCGTGGCGTCGCGGCATTGAAGACGCGGCATTAAAGTCGATCTCCAACGCCGCGCCATCGTCCAGTCCTGATGTTGCCTCAGGCCTTCTTCAGAAACTCGGTGCGCAGCACCAGGCCCTTGATCTTCTCCACCCGGCATTCGACTTCGTCAGGATTGTCGGTGAGCCGGATGCCCTTCACCATGGTGCCGCGCTTCAGCGTCGTCGAGGTGCCCTTGACCTTCAGATCCTTGATCAGGGTCACGTTGTCGCCGTCCTGGAGGATGGCGCCGTTCGAATCTTTAACGTCCATGCGAATGTTCCTTTCAAAATAACGACGCGCCCCGATCGAAATCAGGGCGCGGGCAAAACATCGATCCCGAGCGTTGCCGGTTGCCGCGGTTATGCTCAGCGCCGGCTGAGGCTGCCGAGGATGCCACGAACCAGCGCCCGGCCGACCTGGGTGGCGACCGTGCGGGCGACCGATTTCATCGCGGCCTCCACGACCGTCTCGCGCTGGTAGCCGGAGCTGCGCGGACGCGCCTGCTTGCCGGCCGGTGTGGCCGGCTCGTCGTCGCCGAAGCCGGGCAGCGTCCAGCGGCTGCCGCCGGTATTGGCCTCTGTCGTCTGCTGCTCGGCCTCTTCCTGCGCCTGGGCCTGCGCGTCAGCTGCCTTCTTGGCGCGCGCCGACAGCATCTCATAGGCCGACTCGCGATCGAAATCCTCGTCGTAAAGGCCACGAACGGGGCTGACATCCATGACCTTCTGCCGCTCGGCCTCGGTCAGGGGGCCGACGCGCGATTGCGGCGGGCGCACGAGCGTACGCTCGACCATCGAGGGCGCGCCCTTGCCTTCGAGCGTCGAGACGAGAGCCTCGCCGGTGCCGAGATTGGTGATGACGGTGGCGCAGTCGAAGTCCGGGTTCGGGCGGAAGGTGTCGGCGGCGGTTTTCACCGCCTTCTGGTCGCGTGGGGTATAGGCGCGCAGCGCATGCTGGACGCGGTTGCCGAGTTGGCCGAGAACGGTGTCCGGCACGTCGAGGGGGTTCTGGGTGACGAAATAGACGCCGACGCCCTTGGAGCGGATCAGGCGCACGACCTGTTCGACACGCTCGATCAACGCCTTCGGCGCGTCGTTGAAAAGCAGGTGTGCTTCATCGAAGAAGAACACCAGCTTCGGCTTGTCCGGATCGCCTACTTCAGGCAGTTCCTCGAACAATTCGGAAAGCAACCAGAGCAGGAAGGTCGCGTATAGACGCGGGTTCATCATCAGCTTGTCGGCCGCCAGCACGGAGATCGCGCCGCGGCCGTCATTGGTGGTGCGCATGATGTCGGAGATCTTCAGCGCCGGTTCGCCGAAGAAATGCTCGGCGCCCTGCTGTTCGAGGATCAGGAGTTCGCGCTGGATCGAGCCGACCGAGGCTTTGGAGATGAAGCCGAACTGGTTGGAAAGCGCACTGGCATTCTCGCCCATGTAGTTGAGCAGCGCCTGAAGGTCCTTAAGGTCGAGCAGCGGCAGGCCGCCCTGGTCGGCGATCTTGAAGGCGATGTTGAGCACGCCTTCCTGCGCATCGGTCGCGTTCATCAGTCGCGACAGAAGCAGGGGACCCATTTCCGACATGGTGGTGCGGACGCGGTGACCCTTTTCGCCATAGAGGTCCCAGAAGATGACCGGGAATTCCTGGAACTCGTAAGGGTTGGTCGGCAGGCCGATCTGCTCGGCGCGCTTCAGGATGAAATCCTTGGGCTCCCCGATCGCGCCGATGCCGGAGAGATCGCCCTTGACGTCGGCGCAGAAGACCGGGACGCCGGCATTGGCAAAACCTTCGGCAAGCACCTGCAGGGTGATGGTCTTGCCGGTGCCGGTCGCACCGGTGATCAGGCCATGCCGGTTGCCGAATTTCAGTTCCAGATACTCGCCCTTGTTGATCGAATCATCAGGCTTGCGGCTGGTGCCGATAAAGAGCTTGCCTTCTTCCAACATGTGGGCTTCATCTCCGTTTCGTCAATGAAAGCGGGCGGTTCGCAGCTGATCGCAAGTGCCCGTCATCGAAATGTGGCTGGCTCTATGTTATAGGTGGTGCGGTTCCGCCGGGCAACAAGACAGTGTAGGCCTGCAACCGGAAACACGATGCGGATGTCGCGTGCGAATGGTCGCCGTGCCATGAACTTGGCGCGATGAAGCCTTAGGCATCGGGTGATCGCGCAAAGGCCGGAAAGGGACGCGCAAAACCCGTCGTTGGCCGGCCGTTCCAGCTTGTCATTCCCGAGGCGATCATTTACCTTGACGTCAACGTCAAAAACCCAAGTGAGGGAGTTTTCCATGAATGAACTGGTCACGCGCGTTGCTGAGAATGTCGGCATCGAGCCGGCGACGGCTGAAAAGGCTGTCGGCATGATCCTCGGTTTCCTGCAGCGCGAAGCCGCTGACGGCCCGGTTGCCCAGATGATCGAAGCGATCCCGGGCGCCTCCGAGCTCATCGCCCAGTACAATGGCGAGGGCACCGGCGGCGGCGGTCTGCTCGGCGGCCTGATGGCAGCCATCGGTGGCGGCGGCGTCATGGCACTCGGCCAGCAGCTGATGAGCCAGGGCCTCGGCATGGGCGAAATCACCTCGCTCGCCAAGGAAACCATTGCCTTTGCCAAGGAAAAGGCGGGCGATGAAGTGGTCGACGAAGTCGTTGCCTCGGTTCCGGGCCTCAGCCAGTTCGTCTGATCCGCGGACAATCCGTCTGAAATGTCGAGCCCACCGGTTTGCCGCCGGTGGGTTTTTCTTTGAAATTCGCCCTTCGGCGCATTGTCGCCATCACCCCCTCCAGGCTTTGCCCCGCAGCGTCCGTTCGAGCGTCGATGAGAGGAAGATGCAGAGCAGCGCGCCGACGCCGATGAAGGCCGCGCCGGAACTCCAGCCATAGAGCTCGATCGCCGTTCCGACCGCGACCGGGCCAACGAGCTGCCCAAGGTTGCTGCCCTGCATCAGCAGCCCCATCGCCATCGGTGCAAGTGCCGGGCGTGGCGCCAGGAGCGGCAACGACGAAATCAGCGTTGCCGGTATGAGACCGCCGATCGCGGAAAACAGAAGGCAGAGGCCAACGGTCAGAGTTTCGCCAGGCTGAGCCAGAAAGATCCACAGACCGGATATGCCCATCAGCACCGCAGCAGTGGCGATCAGCCGTCCGCGGGCGAAACCGCGCGACAGCAGATGCCCGGCGGTGAGATTACCGATGGCATTGACCAGCGTGATGGCGGCGCTGATGACGCTGACGGCCGCAAGCGAGACTTTCAGGCGCTCGACAAGCAGGATCGGCAGGAAACTTGAGAGCGTGAAGCTCATCAAACTGAAGAGGGAAAAGAGCACGAAGAGCAGCACCGGGCCGGGGCTCGTCAGTGTGTCGGCCACATCGGTCTGGAAACTGCTGCCGATGGAGCGAGCCGTCTTCGGCTGCGGCGACAGAACCAGGAAGACTGACAGCAAGCTTGCGAGCGCGACCATTCCGTTGCTCCACCAGATCGCCTGCCAATCGGGAAAAAGTGGCCCGGTCAGCATGGCGGTCGCCATGCCGGCCGGCATGAAGCAGCTCCACAGCGAGAAGGCGAGGTCGCGGCGATCCGATGTCACCAGGCGCATGAGAATGGCCGGGCCCGCAACGACGACAAGCAGGAACCCGAAGCCTTCGACGATGCGTGACAGCAGAAGCAGAGTGAACGCGGGGCTGACGGCTCCACTGAAGGAGCCGAGCGCCAGCATCGCCATCCCGATGCCGAGCAGACGTCGGTCCCCGGCCGCGGTGACGAACGCGCCGGCCGTCATGCCGCCGACGACGCCGACAATGGCGAAGATCGAGGTGATCCAGCCAAGGGCAGAGAGATCGAGCCCGAGGTCGGACTGGAGCAACGGACCTGCAATCAGCCCCTTGCCGACCTGCATCGCCGCGACCACGCCGGCGGCAACGACTGTCATCACGCCTGCCCAATCGGTTCTCTCCCGGACGAAGGTTGCCGCTGTCGCCATCAGGCGATCTCCGCCACGCGCTGACGACCGGCGACCAGCGCTGCCGCCAGGTCTGCGACGTGGCGTCCCTGAAAGTGCGCGCCTTCCAGCTCGTTGGCGCTCGGCCGGCGATCGCCGCCATTGCCGTCATCGGCAAAGCGTCGAGGCGCCATAGGGTGATCCGCCGGTGATTTCATCCATGCGCATCTGCCCCTTGAAACTATAGGGCAGGCCGGCAATCACCATACCAAGATGCAAAAGAACGGTATGGGTGGCGAGGATCGTCGATTCCTGGCCGCCATGCTGGCTTCCGGTCGAGGTGAAAACGCTGCCGATGCGGCCGACCAAGGCGTCGCGCGCCCAGATGCCACCCGCCTGATCGAGAAAGTTCTTCATCTGGGCCGCCATGTTGCCGAAGCGTGTCGGCGTGCCGATGATGATCGCATCGTAATCCGGCAGTTCCGCCACCGTGGCGACCGGCGCGTCCTGATCGCGCTTGTAGCCCGCCTTGATGGCGACGGCTTCCGGCACGATTTCGGGAACCCGTTTGAGTGAGACCGCGGCGCCCGCGGCGCGCGCGCCTTCCGCAACGGCTGCCGCCATGGTCTCGATGTGGCCGTAGGACGAGTAGTAGAGCACGAGTATTTTGGCCATTCGGCTGCACCTTTTCTTTTGAGCACTGTTGTCGGGAACAGGATGGGTGCTTTTATCAATCTATTGAAGTGATATAATTTTCATCAAATTGATCTACGGAATCGATCATGCTGGATGCCCTGACGCTCGATCAGATGCGGACTTTCGTCACCGTCGCCGAAAACGGAAGCTTTCGCGCCGGTGCCGCGAAGCTCTCACGCGTGCAGTCTGCAGTTAGCCACGCCATCGCCAATCTCGAGACGGAGCTCGGAGTCGCCCTGTTCGATCGTTCCGGGCACAAACCGGTGCTGACTGAGGAAGGACGCGCGCTGCTCGGCAATGCCCGCGATATCCTGCTGCGGGTCGATGCCATGCGCGCCCGGGCGCGCGGGCTTGGCGAAGGCCTCGAGTTGGAGCTTTCCGTGATCGTCGATACGCTCTTCCCGATCGAGACGGTCGGGCTGGCCCTGAACGAGATGCGGACGATCTACCCCAATGTTTCGATCAGGCTTGCGATTTCGCCACTGGGCGGACCGCTGGATGGCCTCGTTGAACGCCGCTTCACCCTCGGCATCATGGTCGGCGAAGACTTCCGCGATCCGGCAATCGCCCGCCAGGCGCTCTCGACGGTTCAGATCGTCGCGGTCGTCGCCGCGCATCATCCCCTGGGGCTGAGTGCTGGCGGTGCCGCACTCGCAAATGCCGAACTTGCCGACCACCTGCAGATCGTCCAGTCCGATCCATCACAGCGTACGGCGGGCCGGGATTTCGGCGTGCTCTCGCCGCAGACCTGCCGCGTCAGCAGCCAGGATACCAAACATGCGATGATCCGGGCGGGGCTCGGCTGGGGCCGGCTACCGCTCTGGCAGGTGGAGCGTGATCTCGAAGAAGGTCGACTTGCGCGCATGCCGACGGCAGCGCTTGGCCGCAACAGCCAGGTTGGCGCCGAGTGCTATCTCAGCCATCGGATAGACGAGCCGCTCGGGCCGGCAGCGCGCGTCTTCGGCGAAGCGCTTGTCCGGCTGTGCGCCAAGACCTAACGACGGCCCGCAAGCGTGAAAGCGAGAGTGAAGATCACGAGCACCGTGCCGACACCAAACGGGCCGGCAACGGGGTTGACGAAGTTCATCAGCGCACCGGTGGCGCCGGAACCTGCGGCACTGCCGGCCGCATAGGCGAGCGAGAAGGCGGCGCTGCCGGCAACGAGCATGCTGCCGCGATATTCTTCACCGAGCATGGTGAGCGCCGCCGTGTAGAGCGCGAAGCTCGCCGCGCCGATGAAGGCGAAGGTCAGAAGCAGCGCGATATCGGAAGTGAGGAACGGCACGAGAAGATATCCGGTTGCAGCGACGGCGGCAGCCGAAATTGCCACCCGGCGGCGCGGCAGGCGGTCGAGAAGCACACCGATGAAGGGCTGAGCCAGGGCGGTCGGGATCGCCAGCGCCGTGACGCTGAGCGCGGCAAAGGCCTGGCTGTGGCCGGTCTTGACGAAGTAGACCGGCATGGCGGAGATCGCCGCGATGTCGGCAAAGCCGAAGATCAGCACCATGAGGATCAGGATTGGCGCCTTCCTGAAAAAGGCAAAGAGGTCACGCGTCGACGTGGGCTCGGGCCGGGTGCGCGCGCCCATGGTCAGGAGTCCGGTGAGGAACGCGACGAGCGCGATGTAGATTGCAAGCAGCGCAAAGCCGAGGCCACCGCTGGTGCCGAGCAACGGGATCGCCAGCGGACCGGCGGCAAAGCCGCCGCACATGCCGGCGCCGTAAAGGCCGGAAACACGGCCGCGCAGCCGGTCGGGACAGGCGGTGTTCAGCCAGGCCTCACCGAGCATGAAGACCATGCTGACGAAGAAGCCGAGGGCGAAGCGGGCGACAAACCAGATGGGAAGCTCGGACGTCGAGGCAAGCGTCGCAAGACAGATCGAGCAGCCGCAGAGGCTGGCGATGATCAACTTGTCGGCGGAAGCAAGCCGGGTCAGCCGGCCGAGAAGCAGGGTCGCGGCGCCCAGGCCAGCGGCAAAGCCCATGGCATTGAGACCGATCATGCCGGCAGAAACGCCGCGGCTCTCAAGCGAAAGCGAGATCAGCGGATAGGTGAGCCCTTGCGCCACCGAGAAGGCGGTGACGCCGAGAACGACGGCGATGATCGCCGGCCAATCCGGAGCGAAATCGCTCGCCTGTGCCTCATGCAACGACATCGCCCCCTCCCTCTGATCGGTGTCTGCGGGCCATGTCCATATCGTATCCGCCGCCGGCAGGGAATTGGCCGGCGGCGAAATGGCGGAGCGGGACGAGGAAAAGTGTGAGCGGTTTTCCGCCCGCATCCCGCTCCATTACAAGAGAACAGATCAGGCGGCCCTGTCCCAGACCGGAGCCAGACCCTCGGGGTTGACGATGCGACCGTCTGCGCGGGCAAGCGCGTGGATCTCCGCCATCTCGCCGTCGCCGAGCGCGAAGTCGAAGATCGCGAAGTTTTCCTTCAGGCGATCGATCGTCGCGGTCTTGGAAAGCGTGACCACGTCCTTCTGCTGCACCAGCCAGCGCAGCACCACCTGCGCCGCCGTCTTGCCGTGGCGGCCGCCAATCTCCTTGAGCAGAGGGTCGTTCGGCACCTTGCCGTTTGCCATTGCGTAATAGGCGGTGATCGACATGCCGTGCTTGCGCGCGGTCTGCAGCACCTTGGTCTGGTCGAGATAGGGATGATACTCGACCTGGTTGGTGGCGATCGGGGCGTCGCTGAGCTTCACCGCTTCTTCCATCTGTGCCGTGTTGAAGTTGCTGACGCCGATGTGGCGGACCTTGCCGGCCTTTTGCACTTCGTTGAGCGCGCCGATGCGCTCGGCCATCGGCACGTCGCTGCCGCCCGGCCAGTGGAGGAGAAGCAGATCGACGTGGTCGGTCTTCAGCTTCTTCAGGCTCTCGTCGACCGAGGCGAGGAAGTCGCGATGCGCATATTTGTCGACCCAGACCTTGGTGGTGAGGAAGATGTCGGCGCGCGACACGCCTGAATTATGAATGGCTTCGCCGACCTCGGCCTCGTTGCCGTAGATCTGTGCCGTATCGACGTGGTGGAAGCCGAGCTTCAAGGCTTCCGGCAGCACGCGCAGTACGTCGGCGCCGGGCATGCGGAAGGTGCCGAAGCCGAGCGCCGGGATGTTGGCGCCGTTTGAATTGACGGAATGCATGGGTAACTCCTTGGTTTTGCACAGCGCCCGGCCAGGGGCCGGGCGGGAAAGAGACGAGGGTATAGGTGGGCCAGACGGCCGTTTGTTCAAGCCGGCTGGGCGACGGTTTCTGCCTTGCGGTCGAGTGCACCACTTAAGAGCGTGAGCAGCAGCGCGCCGACCACCAGGGCGGCACCGAAGACCGGTGTCATGCCAAGGCCAAGCGACGATGCAACGATGACGCCACCAAGCCAGGCGCCGATGGCAATGCCAAGGTTGAAGGCGGCGATGTTGAGAGCTGAGGCCACGTCGACGGCACCGGGCCGATGCTGCTTGGCAAGCTGTACGACGTAGAGCTGCAAGCCGGGCACGGTGGCGAACGACAGGAAGCCGAGGCTTGCCAGCGTCACCAATGTTAGGGCTTGGGACGTCGCCGTGAAGGCGAAGAACACAAGGACGGCCGCCTGGGCGAGGAACAGCCCGACAAGCGCCTTGACCGGGTCACGGTTGGCGATCTTGCCGCCGGCAATGTTGCCGATGGCGATGGCGACGCCATAGAGCACCAGGATCAGGCTAACGGCGCCTTCCGAAAAGCCGGTGATGTCCTGCAGGATCGGTGCCAGGAAGGTGAAGGCGACGAAGGTTCCGCCGTAACCGAGTGCGGTCATGGCAAAAACGATCAGCAGACGGCCGGAGCCGAGCACGCGCACTTGGTCGATGAGCTTGGCGGGCGGCGCCTTGGAGAGCGTGTTCGGCAGCAGGGCGACGATCGCGGTGAGCGCGACGACGCCGAGACCGGTGACCGCCCAGAAGGTGGCGCGCCAGCCGAAGGTCTGGCCGATCCAGGTGCCGAGCGGCACGCCGGTGACGATCGCGACCGTGAGGCCCATGAACATCATGGCGATGGCCGAGGCGCGGCGGTCCTCCGGTACGAGGTCGGCGGCAATGGTCGAGCCGACCGAGAAGAACACGCCATGGGCAAAGGCGGAAATGACGCGGGCGACGAGCAGCGGTTCATAGCTTGGCGACAATGCTGCGGCAGCGTTGCCGACGATGAACAGCGCCATCAGGCCGATCAGGAGCGGCTTGCGCTCGATCCGGCCGGTGAGTGCCGTCAGCACCGGCGCGCCGAAGGTGACGCCAAGCGCATAGACGCTGACGATCAGGCCGGCGAGCGGCAGGGTGACATTGAGGTCGGTGGCAACCGTCGGCAAGAGGCCGACGATCACGAATTCGGTAGTTCCGATCGCATAGGCCGCGATCGTCAGTGCAAGGATGGCAATGGGCACGACGAGACCTTTCCCACCCGGCTGGGAGGAACCGGGTGCGTTGGTAGTTGATGAAGTCGAAGCGGAATATGAGCCTTGGCACTCATCATGATAATGAGCATAATGATACAAAGGACTGTGAATTGATTTCAAAGGTGGTGGATGGACAATCGGGCGGGTGAAATGGAGGTCTTCGTTGCCGTCTCGGAGACCCGCAGCTTCTCGGCCGCCGCGCGGCGTCTGAAGCTTTCGCCGTCTGCAGTCAGCAAACTGGTGACGCGCATCGAGGACCGGCTGGGCACGCGCCTGCTCGTGCGCTCGACCAGGACCCTGCAGCTGACACCGGAGGGGGAAGTCTATCTCCAGCGCGCCCAGCGGATTCTCACGGAAATCGCAGAGACCGAACAACTGGTCGCAGCCGGCGGCCGCATGACGCCGCGCGGGCTGTTGCGGGTGAACGCCGCGGTCGGCTTTGGGGAGCGCTACATCCTGCCGCTCGCGCCGGAGTTCCTGGCCTGCTATCCGGAGGTACAGCTGGACCTGACCCTGACGGACAGCATGATCGACGTCGTCGGTGAGCGCGCCGACGTGGCGATCCGCACCGGTCCGCTGCGCGATTCGTCGCTAAAGGCGCGCAAGCTTATGGAAAGCCGTCCGGTCGTGATCGCATCGCCGGGCTATCTGGAAAAGCATGGAGTCCCGCAAACGCCCGATGATCTCGACGGCCACAATTGCATCCGCTTCAACTTCCGCCGCAGCGTCGACGAATGGGCGTTCCGCATGCCCGGCCAGCCGGCTGCGGAACTACGCTCCGTCTTCGGCAATATGCAGGTATCGAGCGGTTCGATCGTCCGCCAGCTTTGCCTGGCCGGCATTGGTATTGGCCGTATCGGCCGTTTCCACGTCGAGCCGGACTTCGAAGCTGGAACGCTCGTGCCGCTGCTCGAAGAGTATCAATCGGGCGAGATCGAGATTGTCTACGCGGTCTATGCCGGTCACGAGCATCTTGCCGCTCGCATCCGCGCCTTCATCGATTTTCTGGCCGAGCGCATGTAGCGCTACGTCCGCAGCCCCTGCGAGAGCCTAGCCCGCCTTTATCGCCACGATGAAAAATCTCGGAAAGTGCAGAAGCACCTTGCCGTCGCTCGTTGCCGGATAGGCTCTGCGAATCCCGTCCGTGTAGTCGGCAAGAAAGGCGCTCCGCCGGTCCTCGGGCAAGGCATCGAGGTAAGGTCTGAGGCCGGTCCCTTTGACCCATTCGACGATCGCCTCGGCATTCGCGAGCCGGTGGTAGTAGATCGTGTGCCAGACCTCGATGCGTGCTGCCCAAGGAACCAGGCATTCGACGTAGGTTGCCGGTGGCGGCATCGGATTGCGGCGGATGGTCTTGCCGGCAAAGGCGTCCGTGAAAGCCGGGCTTCGAGCCGTCTCCTCCATCAGCAAATGGCTCGGCTCGCCGAGATTGTCCGGCATCTGGACCGCAAGCGCTCCGCCGGATGCGAGCGACTTCATCAGTCTTTCGAAGATCGCGAGATGGTTTGGAAGCCACTGGAAGACGGCGTTGCCATAGAACAGCGAAGCGCCGGCGGGTGGGACCCAGGTCGCGAGATCCGCCTTTTCGAAGGAGATTCCGGGCAGCCGCTTGGCGGCGGCAACGAGCATGTTCTCGTCGCTGTCGAGCCCTGAAAGTGTCGCCTCGGGGAACCGGTCGCGGATGATCTCGGTGGAGTTGCCCGGACCGCAACCGAGGTCAAAGGCAAGGCCCTCGGGCAGTTCGGGCACTTGGGCGAGAAGGTCTCTGGCTGGTCGGGTGCGTTCGTCTTCGAACTTCAGATATTGCGCAGGCGACCAGACCATGGGGAGATCCTTCAGATGCCGAATTGCAGGCTTTCGAGAGAGGGCAGGATCAGTGCCGGCCCGTGATCGCGATACTCGTCCGGCATGTCCGCCCGATTGATCCACACGGTGCGGAAGCCGAATTTCGTCGCTCCGGCAATGTCCCAGCGGTTCGACGACTGGAACGAAACCGCGTGCGGGTAGAGCCGGTAGCTGGTGGTAACGAGATCGTAGACGGCAGGCGCCGTCTTGAACGCCTTCACCGCGTCGACCGAGAAGACGTCGTCGATGACGATGTCGAGTGCGGCGTTGCGGACCGCAGAGGCGAGCATGGCTGGCGAGCCGTTGGAGAGGATGGCGATGCGGGCGCCGCGCTCCTTGAGCCCTTTCAGAACCGCCGGCACTTCCGGATAGCAGTCGAGCGTCCAGTAGGCGTCGAGCAGGCGCTTGCGAAGCTTCGGGTCGGCGGAGGGAAATCGTGCGAAGGCGTAGTCGAGCGACTGTTCGGTCAGTTGCCAGAAATCCTGATAGCTGCCCATCAACGAGCGCACCCAGGAGTATTCGAGCTGCTTGGCCCGCCAGAGTTCGGAGAAGGCCTGCCCGTCCGGGCCGATCTCCTGCGCGTGGCGCCTGACAGCCGCGTGCACGTCGAAGAGCGTGCCGTAGGCGTCAAACACATAGGCCGCGTGGGACATCATTTCCTCCCGTCTTTTGCCTTCGGCACTGGCGGGCAAGATCGAGTCTTCCCGTCAAAGCCCAGCCGAAAACAAAGGCTTACAGCATCATGCCTGATCAGGCAGCCAACTGTCACCGTTCTTTCGTGGGATCATGTCAAATCTTTGTGCAATGCACAACGGCTTGCGGCAAAGCTGCAGGTTTCTCATTTCAGCCTTTGGCTGGCTTCCAGACTTTCGCCGGGAAGCGCAGTGCCTGCTTGGCGAGCTTGCCCTTGAGGCCGAGCGCCGTGTCGCAGAGGTTGACCACATGCCTGTTCGGCTTGGCCTCCGGCCGCAGCGCGTGCAGCGCGGCGGCCGCGTCTTCCGGCGGCATGTAGCGTGCGAGGATGCCGAGGGTGAGCGCGGTCGCGCGGCCGATTCCCCGAAGGCAATGGACGAGCAGATGTGCGTCTTCGGGCAGGCGGTCGACAAAAGCGAAGGTGGCTTCGATCGCCTCCGGGCGCGCCGCATCCGGTTCATCCGGATCGGTGGTGTCGCCGAAAAAGAGTTCCAGGTGCCGCTCCGGCGGCAGTTCGATCATCGAAAGCAGCCGGCTGCCGGGAGCGCGGATCGAGATCAGGTGCGTCGGCGCCCAGAGCGCCCGATTGTGCCGCGCTTCGGTCTGTGAACTGACGATTGCCCGAATCGGCCATCCGGCAGGATGCGCCGGATTGGCTTCGAGAACGGGATGGTAGAGTTCATCTCCGGTAACGGCTGCCGCAAGCGCCATGTCAGGACCTCGATCGTGATTCTTCCGAGCGGATTTTGCCCTGAAATCGGTCACGGCTTAAGGGCAAAATCTTGGAAAGGGCGAAAAGCTGCCATGAGGGCAGGGCATCAGCCCGAATGGATATAGCGTCGCGACCAGCGGGACGGCACCAGAACAGTGGCAAGTGCGAGCCCGGTGCTGAGTGCAAAGGACGCCCAGAGCGAGGCTGCGCCGAAGTGGCGCTGCAACAGAGCGCCGGCAACCGCACCTGAGAACATGCCGAGCCAGGGCACGATCTGCACGAGCCATTGACGGTTCTTGTTGCCAAGCAGCCAGCGGCCGAGCCCTCGCCCGAAGCGGGAAAGGGCGCCGGTCACATAGGTAAGCCCGATCGGCAACCCCTCGATATGTTCGACCGCCGCGTTCACCAGGCCCATGGCGAGCACGACGCCATAGAAATAGAAGGGCTTCGGCATCCAGCTGCCGAAGCCGGCGCAGAGCATCAGCATGAGGCTGACCGACGAGAGAACGCCGACGACACTGAGGCGTGCGGCCGCGATCACGCCGAGCGCGTTACCGATGATGAAAGCCCCAAGCGCGCCGACAAGCAGCAGGGCGCCTATGAAATCACCATCGCCGAGCGCGATTGCTGCCCGGGTCGTGTTGCCGCTCATGAAGGAGACGAAATCGCCAATGCTCAAGAGCCCGATCGCATCGGTCATGCCGGCGAGAAAAGAGATCGTCGCGGCAATGGCAAGCGCCGTGCCGGTGCGCTGCCGCTTGATCAATCTTCGCCGTCTCGCAATGGTCATCTGCCTTGCCCCCGATCCGGAACAAGGTTTAGCGCATTGAGGCCGTGAGTCGGAATGGGCAATGCCGGCGCCTTTGCGCAGACGGTGCTGTTCGGGCTGCCCATAGCGCTATCAGAATCGCGTGATGACGCTGATACCGAGGTCGGTTGAGCGGTCCATGGCGGTCAGCGCGGGTATGGCCTCTGCAAGCGAGATCTCCCGGCCGATCAGTTGCTGCGGCTTCAGCTTGCCGTCGGCGATCATCGCCAGCATGGCGTCGTAGCGCCAGGCCTGCATGCCGTGGCTGCCATAGATCTCGAGTTCGTGGCCGATCACTTGCGCCATCGGGATCTGCGGCGTCGCCTGGTCGCCGAGCATCAGCCCGACCTGCACGTGGCGGCCACGCCGGCGCAGGTTCTTGATCGAGTTGAAGCAGGTCACCGGGTTGCCGAGTGCATCGATCGAGACGTGAGCGCCGCCGCCGGTGATGTCTTTCACCGCTGCGGCCACGTCCTCGACTTCGCGGCCGTTGATCGTCGCGACCGCGCCGATCTTCCTGGCGAAGGCGAGCTTGTCCTCGGCAATGTCGATCGCGATCGGCTGGGCGCCGAGGGCGGCGGCGATCATGATCGCCGAAAGACCCACACCGCCGCAGCCATGCACCGCGACCCATTCACCGCCCTTCACCTTCGCCTGGTCGGCGACCGCGCGGAACGAGGTGGCGAAGCGGCAGCCGAGGCTCGCGGCTGTCGTGAAGTCCATGCTTTCGGGCAGATGCACGAGGTTCTGGTCGGCAAAGTCGAGCGCGACATATTCGGCAAAAGAACCCCAATGGGTAAAGCCCGGCTGGAACTGCGCTTCGCAGACCTGCTGATTGCCCGAGCGGCATTCGCCACAGCGGCCACAGCCGGACACGAAGGGCACGGTGACCCGGTCGCCGACCTTGTATCGCATCACGCCGCGGCCGGCGGCTGTGACAACGCCCGCCAGCTCGTGGCCGGGCACATGCGGCAACCGGATATCGGCGTCATGGCCCATCCAGCCGTGCCAGTCCGAGCGGCAAAGTCCCGTTGCCTCGACCTTGACGACCACGCCGTTTTCCGTGGGCGTCGGATCGGGAAGCGTGCGGATTTCCGGCATCTTCTCGAAAGCGTCGTAGTACATGGCTCTCATCGGGGTGCTCCTTGCAAGGCGGATGGGGTGCGGCCGTCGATGTGCCGCGCCATCAGAATTTCGTCGACCTCTACGTCTCCGTCGAGCATGCCACCGGGTACGCGGCCGATTTCGTGAAAACCTTCACGCGCGTAGAAGCGGATGGCCGTCGGGTTGTCGGCGCGCACGACCAGTTCCAGCAGGCGGACGCCCGACGCGTGGGCATGGTCGGTCAGATGGGTGAGAAGGTGGTGCGCCGCGCCGGATCCGCGCGCTTCGTCGCGCACATAGACCATGATGATCGTGGCCCGGTGCGCCAGGCGGCTCGCGCGCTCGCGCATCAGCCCCATGATCCCCAGCGGCCGGTCCTCATCGAGCGCGACAAAGACGGCATTGGTCGTCAATCGCTCACGCCACTCTTCCGTCGAAAGTCGCTCCCAGTCGGCGGCCGTCGACGCGAAGGCCTGGGGTTCGCGGTTGAGCGCCTCCAGCCTTATGCTGCGGAAGATCTCCACGTCGCCTTGCTCGAGATGCTTGATGTGCACGGCTTTCTCCTTCCAGTGAAAGGAGAGACTAAGCGAGAGGCCATCCCGGTACCAGAATGGCTGCCATGACATTTTTTGATAGAACCATTCACCACGATGCTGTTTTTTCGGGTTATGCCGAAGGATGAGAACAAAAAACCTGAAGGAGACGCCGATGGCCGTCGATACATCCCCCCGCTCCGTGACCTGGACCTATGTCGATGGTGAATGGCTCTCCGGCAATCCGCCGCTGATTGGCCCGACATCGCACGCAATGTGGCTGGGCTCGACGGTGTTTGACGGCGCCCGTGTCTTCGACGGCGTAGCACCCGATCTCGACCTCCACTGCCAGCGTGTCAACCGCTCGGCGACGGCGCTTGGCCTGAAGCCGACCATGACCGCCGACGAGATCGAAGCGCTGACGTGGGAAGGTGCCAAGAAGTTCGACGGCAAGACCGCGCTTTATGTGAAGCCGATGTATTGGGCGGAGCACGGCGCTGCCGGGGTCGTCGCGATCGATCCGGAATCGACCCGTTTCGCGCTTTGCCTGTTCGAAGCGCCGATGGGCAACGGCCATGGCGGTTCGTCGTTGACGCTCTCGCCCTTCCGTCGCCCGACGCTGGAATCGATGCCGACCGATGCCAAGGCCGGCTGCCTCTATCCGAACAATGCGCGCATCCTGACGGAAGCCCGCTCGCGCGGCTTCGACAATGCGCTCGTACGCGACATGCTCGGCAACATCGCCGAGACCGGCTCCTCCAACGTCTTCCTCGTCAAGGACGGCGTCGTCTATACCCCGGCCGCCAACCGTACCTTCCTGGCGGGCATCACCCGCTTCCGTGTGATGACGTTGTTGCGAGAGGCCGGTTTCGAAGTGGTCGAGGCGACGTTGACGATGGCTGACTTTGAAGCGGCCGACGAGATCTTCACGTCAGGCAATTATTCCAAGGTGCTGCCGGTCACCCGGCTCGAGAGCCGCGACCTGCAGGCTGGCCCGGTCGCCGCCAAAGCGCGCGATCTCTATATGGATTGGGCGCACGCGGCGCGCGACGTCTGAGGCGCACCAGCATATCTCTTGCCAGCGCAGGGCCGGAGCCACTGCGCTGGCGGCGGTGCGGGCGGATGGCGCTCATCGCGCAAGGGGAGCGCGCGCCCTGACCGCAGCGCGCTTATGGATCAGGTAGGCCTGCACCGTCAGACCCGACAGGAAAATCACCAGCCAGACCAAGAGTGTAGTTTGCACGATCGGCGATTCCGGTCCGCTGGCAAGCGGCTGCCAGGCGGGCAGGCGTTTCAGCGTTTCGGCGATCGCCGGCACGATCAGCAGGAAATAGCTGAACGAGAGACCGAGCGTCGCCAGGTAGGGTCTCAGGCGGCCGAACAATGCGAGCCGCTCGATGACGAGACTTCCACCGATGACGAGCAGCGTGACGATACCGAGCGCATGGCCGGCGTTGAAGCCGCCGGTGCTCGAAAGGCCTGCGGACGTCAGTACTGCCACGACAATGGTGGCGAGGTAGATCTTGCCGGAGCGCGTCTCAGGAACAATCGCCCCGTAACGAGCAAAGCCGTAGAGGCCCGCGACGACGGGTGCGAGGCTGATCGCCGTATGGATGATACCGAGCGTTGAAAGCGGATTTGCCATGATCTTGCTCCTTCTTGCGTTCGACCGACTAGTTGGTCTGGATGAGTGTGAAAAAGAAACGCGATGAGTTCAACTGCCATCGCGTCCGGTTGCGAAAATTTCTAATGCTGACGTCCGCGGCTTGCCGTTCCCGCGGGAACAGGCGGTCGTGGACCGGACGGCGGTTACGTCCGGATCAGGCCTTCCCCGTTTCCTGAAGCTGGTCCAGGGCCGGCCGCGCGATCGACGAAAACACGGCTGGATCCGAACCGGCAACGCGCGCGGCAAGCATTGCGCCGTGGACCGTCGCCATGAGCGCCTCGGCGGCTGTCCTGGATCCTTGTGCGGCCTTCAGGCGGCCTGACGCCACACCGTCCTCGATCGTTGCTCCGAGCCAGCCGGAGAGGTCGGCGAAATGGCCGCGCACTTGCGCGACGACAATATCAGGCAGCGAAGGTATCTCCGAGGCGAGAAGGGCGCCGATACAGAAAGGCATGTCCTGTTTGGCGATACACTCTTCCCAGAAGCCGATATAGGCCTCGAGCCGGGCCACCGGATCGCTGACAGCCGCAAACAGTTGCTCGACACTACGGCGATTGTTCTTGCGGTAGCGGGCAAGCACGGCTGCGGCAAGGTCCGCCTTTGTCGGGAAATGATGGTGGATGGTCGCCTTGCCGATGCCGACCTCCGCCGAGATGTCCGCGTAGCTGAACGCGTTGTAGCCCCGCGACACCATCAGGCGTTCGGCCGCGTCGAGGATCCGCTCGGAAGTATCGCTCACCATGAGCAAGGTCTACCAACTGGTCGGTCGAAGCTCAAGGGAGGAGCAGTCCTCGAAACCTGTTCCTGGGGCGCGGCGGCCGACTTTACCCGACCACGGATCGACGACGCCTTGGTCTGCACGGCAATTTCCCGCACGCCAGACCAGGTCCACGGAAGCGGGTCGGCGGCGTACCGTCCCTGCGGAATTTTGATGAGGTTTACCGTCGGACTGCCATTGTTCATGTTCTGCCGGACGTCGGCATACTTGAGCCGGCCGGACGCCAGCGCGTTGACGAGCCGCTTGCAGGCAAGGGTCGGAACCTTGCTCGGAGGAACATTGAGCAGCATCGCGCGCCCTGTAGATCCGACTTCGACCACTTCTTGTTGACGCAGTCCTGGTACATCGCCTCTTGAAGAGCCGGGCTGCCTTGGGCCGCTGCCTGCAGGTGCGCATAGTCATCCTGCGACGGTGCGCAGGAGGCAAGGACAGTGAGGATCCGGTAATTGCATGGGTGCCTATTCGCAACCCTCTGTAGCGGTGTGCGGCAATCGAACGGCTTGCGCCGGATCGCTCGCGCCCGGGCTATTTCTTCTTCGCCGGCACACCGACCTTCACCGCGTCGGGCGTCAGTTCACCGCCGAGTTCAACTGTCTTCTTCTGCTTGTCGAAGACGCAGATCTGTGTGACAGCGGCCTTGGAGCCTTTTGGCGTACCGACAACCAGCGCCAGGCCGAAGCTTTCCGAGCCGAAGGGGTCGACGACGACGCTGGCCTTTTGCAGCGAGGTGGCTGCGGCCAGGCACTTTTTTGAAACCTCTGTCCGGAACGCCTCCCAGGCGTCGCCGGAAGAGGCTGAGGCACTTGAAGCAGCGAGCGCGGCGGCGGCGGAAAGGGCGAGGGCGGGGATCAGACGCTGTGGCATCGACGGTCCTTTATGCGTGGTTGTAGCCGCCGCAAAGCTGCAAGCAAACCGTGGCATGAATGTGCTCGAAAGTGTCATGCTTTCAAAATGATGTTGAAAGTATATTCCGTGGGTTGAGGAAAAATTGGCATTGCATCGGTTGCCTCCATCGGGGCCGGTGCCTATGTTCCCGCTCACAGAATTACCTGACGAAATCCCATGCCAAGAGGAGATGCCCACATGGCTTTCGAATTGCCGAACCTTCCCTATGACTACGATGCGCTGGCGCCCTACATGTCGCGCGAGACGCTCGAATATCACCACGACAAGCATCACCTCGCTTACGTGACCAACGGCAACAAGCTTGCCGAAGAAGCAGGCCTTGCCGACCTGTCGCTCGAGGAAGTCGTCAAGAAGTCCTACGGTACCAACCAGCCGTTGTTCAACAATGCCGGCCAGCACTACAACCACATCCATTTCTGGAAGTGGATGAAGAAGGGCGGCGGCGGCACCAGCCTGCCGGCCAAGCTCGAGGCGGCGATCAAGTCCGATCTCGGCGGCTACGACAAGTTCCGTGCCGACTTCATCGCCGCCGGCACCGGCCAGTTCGGTTCGGGCTGGGCCTGGCTCTCGGTCAAGAACGGCAAGCTTGAAATCTCGAAGACCCCGAACGGCGAAAACCCGCTCGTTCATGGTGCTTCGCCGATCCTCGGCGTCGACGTCTGGGAACACTCCTATTACATCGACTACCGCAACGCGCGTCCGAAGTACCTCGAAGCCTTCGTCGACAGCCTGATCAACTGGGATTACGTGCTCGAAATGTACGAAGCGGCCGCCAAGTAAGCGGCTCGTCTTCTCTGCATGACATTTGGACCCGGCGCTTGCGCCGGGTCTTTTCTTTTCGGTAGGGCTCCGGTGAGCGCCTCGTCAGGCCGCCGTCGGTGGCGTCTTCCAGCCGCTGACCCACAGTTCCCTCAGGCGGTTGCCTTCGCCCGGAAAATAGGCGTCGGTCGCTTCGCAATGCTCGACGCGGTCTGCCCGGAAATTGCGGATCGCCTGCCGCAATTCACACCAGGCCACGATGTTGGCGGTTTCGGAATAGTAGATCAGCGCCACCGGCCGGATCATCCGTTCCGTCGCCCGGCCGAGTTCGTCGCGATAATTGAGTTCGAGCTTCTGTTCGTCGCGGATCGCCCGGCGCACCAAGGCGAGATCAATACCGGCAGGCGAAGGGGTGATCGTTCCCCAAGCATGCAGCGCCTGGGAACGAAAGGCGAGCCGGAGTGGTTCGGGCACGGCTGCAGTGATCTTGTTGTTGACGCGGCCGGCAGCCGCCTTCAGCTCTTCGTCGCCAGTCCGCGATAGCAGGGCCAGCGCCACGGCGATCGCCTCGGTCTCCTCGATCGAGAACATCAGAGGTGGCAGGTCGAAGCCGGGCCTGAGGATATAGCCGATGCCGCGGCCGCCCTCGATCGGTACCCGCATCGCCTGAAGTGCTGCGATATCGCGATAGATCGAGCGCACTGTCACCTCCAGTGCTTCGGCCATTTGCGCGCCCGTCACGGGTTTCCTCGCAAGCCTGAGAATCTGGATGATCTCGAAAAGCCGTGCCGCCTTGCGCATCGAAAACCGCCCCCGTCATCAACGCTCCTGACAATACCTTGTCAGTTGCCCGGATATATACCATCAGACAACGAATTGAAAAAACAGCAATTCGTCTTGGGAAATGAGAAAACAGGTGACGGACAACTGACATGACCTACACGGAAAATCTCTGGCTCTTCTTCACCTTGCTGTTCGGCATCATCATCGTGCCGGGCATGGATATGGTCTTCGTTCTGGCGAATTCACTGACGGGCGGGCGGGCCTCCGGACTGTCGGCGACGGCCGGCATCATGGCCGGCGGCGTGCTGCACACGCTCTATGCGGCTCTCGGGGTCAGTGTCATCCTGCATCTGGTACCCGGTCTCTTCAACGTGCTGCTTGTCGCCGGTGCTGCCTACATCGCATGGATCGGTTTTTCGCTCGTCAGGAGTTCGATCACCATCGGTGGCATCGAAGGTTCGGGGAAGCTGTCGCGCTGGGCCAGTTTCCGGCAGGGCGCGCTGACGAGCCTGATGAACCCGAAGGCCTATCTCTTCATGCTGGCGGTCTATCCGCAGTTCCTCAAACCCCAGTTCGGGCCGATCTGGTCACAGGCCCTGGTCATGGCCGCAATGATCGCGACAACGCAGCTCGCGATCTATGGCGGCCTGGCGCTCGCCGCCGGCCGCGGTCGTGATTTCCTGGTCGGCAGCCCCGGCGCAACGGTATGGATCGGTCGTGCCGCAGGGGTGGTGCTCATCCTGGTCGCGGCTTTCACCATCTGGCAGGGCTGGGCGAACTGATGTCCACCGCGACCGGCCAGAAGTATAAACATGACTATAATAATCATATTTGTGGTTCTGACCGGAAAAAATCCCGGAAATACGGGGCGACCATCGGAAATTCCGCTGTCGTAACAAGCACATCAAAAAAATGTTACTTCCGCAGAATAATCAAGATGACATCATGCCGGCGCATTGGACTTGAAGGCTAGCCAGGCAGATTCGCCAAGCAGATTTGATTGACCGGGAGATCCTGATGAAAATACGCGCACTGATGTTGGCTGCCGCTCTTGCGGGCCTGGGTGTTACTGCCGTGACTGCGGCCGACGAACCGCAGGTGGTTCGCCAGCAGGCGATGAAGAAGGTCGGCGCGGCGACCGGCGCGCTTGTCGGTATTGCGAAGGGCGAGAAGCCCTACGATGCCGAGGTCGTCAAGGCGTCGCTGACGACGATCAGCGAGACGATGAAGACCTTCCCGGATCACTTCCCGGCCGGCTCGGAGACGGGCCATGAGACCGAGGCGAGCCCGAAGATCTGGGAAAACATGGATGACTTCAAGGCCAAGGCCGCCAAGCTCGGCACTGATACCGCGACGGTCCTGGCCCAGCTTCCTGCCGACCAGGCGGCCGTTGGCGCTGCCCTCGGTGGCATCGGCAAAGACTGCGGCAGCTGTCATGAGAGCTATCGCCTGAAGAAGAATTGACGGGCGGCGACGTCGCATCATGTTGAGGAGGGAGGCACGCGACTTCGAGCGCGTGCCTCTATCTGTATCTGAGGCCGGTCGGTTTGTGACAGGGCACGAGGGGTGACAATGGGTCGTCGCGCGAGAAAGCTGATTTCGGGTCTTGTGGTGCTGGGCGTCGTCGGCGGGGCAGCATTTTGGTGGCTGACGAAGCCGGCGCCGTGGAGCGCCTCTCATTGGGAGGGGCTGGGTGAGCCGGACCTCGCCAATGGCGAACAGGTTTTCTGGGCAGGCGGCTGCGTGAGCTGCCATGCCAAGCAGGGCGCCGAAGGTGACGCTCGTCTCGTTCTTTCCGGCGGCGCGCCGCTGAAAAGCCCCTTCGGAACGTTCCATGCGCCGAACATCTCGCCTGACGGGACCGCCGGGATCGGCGGGTGGACGCTTGCGGACTTCGGCAACGCCATGACCCGCGGCGTGGGACGCAACGGCGAGCATCTCTATCCGTCCTTCCCCTATGGCTCCTATGCGCGCATGACGACCAAGGACGTCAACGATCTCTGGGGTTTCATGAAGACCCTGCCGAAGAGCACCGAAGTTGCGCCGCCGCACGAACTGCCGTTCCCCTACAACATGCGGGTGGCGTTGGGAGGCTGGAAGCTGCTGTTCCTGACGGACAAGCCACGCGTCGCGGTCGACGCCAGCGATCCAAAGCTTGCCCGCGGCCAGTATCTCGTCGAAGGGCCCGGCCATTGCGGCGAGTGCCATACGCCTCGCAATGCGATTGGCGGTTTCGAGCCTGATCAGTGGCTGGCCGGCGCGCCCAATCCGGAGGGCCAGGGCCGCATCCCGGACATCACGCCCGGTTCCAAGAGTATCGGCGGCTGGAGCGCGTCTGATATCGCCTCCTATCTGGAAACCGGCTTCACGCCGGAATTCGATTCCGTCGGCGGCTCCATGGTCGAGGTGCAGAAGAACATGGCCAAGCTGACGCCGGCCGACCGGGAGGCGATTGCCGCCTATCTCAAGGCGGTGCCAGCGCTCTGACCCTTGATCTTCGCGACAAGGCGCGCTCAACTCCTTCTGCACGCTTCGCTTGATCGTCGCCGGTTGAGACGAAAAACATGCAGGAATTCAAGGCGTTGCGGCGGTCTCCATGCGTCGAGAGGGGCGAGCGGTGCTGGAGGACAACGGGGAGGAGACTGAAATGCGCCCACACGAGACCGTGCCCTATGACCAGTGGATCGAACGCAGCCCTGAGGAGATGGCGACGCGGGCCGCTGACTTCTACGAAGAGATCAACCGTCGCCGGACCACACGCTATTTCAGCGATCGCGCGGTGCCGCGGGAAGTGATCGAAACCTGCCTGAAGGCGGCCGGCACGGCTCCGAGTGGTGCCAATCATCAGCCCTGGCATTTTACTGTCATAGAAAGTGCCGCGATCAAGGCTAAGGTGCGCCGCGCGGCGGAAGAGGAAGAGCGCGTCTTCTATCGGGACAAGGCACCTCAGGAATGGCTCGACGCATTGGCGCCGCTCGGAACGGACGAGGACAAGCCATTCCTTGAAACCGCACCCTACCTGATCGTTATCTTCTCGCAAAAGCGCGGCGGGCCCAACCCGGGCGACCTGAAGAAGAACTACTACATCAATGAAAGCGTCGGTATCGCCACGGGCATCCTGATCACGGCGCTGCACCATGCCGGGCTCGCGACGCTCACCCATACGCCAGCGCCGATGAATTTCCTCAACGAGATCTGCGGCAGACCGGAAAGTGAAAAGCCGTTCCTGATCCTGGTTGTCGGCTATCCGGCCCCGGATGCAACCGTTCCGGTCGCCGGCAAGGCGAAGAAGCCGCTCGATCAGATCTCGAACTGGCTCTAGCGCTAGTTCATCCGCTTCGAGCCGCGTCCTAGGCCGCGTTTTTCAATCGACATTCGCGCTTTCATTCGCCTGGTGCTCGTGTCCGTAGAGCGCGAGAAAGCCGTCGAGTTCCGGTGAGCCGAGGCCAAGGCCGTGCAGGATCTCGCCGGCAAAGCTGATCGGTGCGGTTCCCGCGGCGGTGACGACATGACCGCTGCGCAGCGCCTGAGGCTGATTGCGGTAATGCAGCCTGCCGCGATAGCCGGGTAGCGCGGCAAGGCTTTCGGCGCTGTTGCCGGTGTGGTCGATACCGTTGAGAAGACCGCTTGCTGCGAGTGCATTGACGCCGCCGCAAATGGCCGCGACCACCCGTCTGTCGCGATCGAATGCGCGGATCGTTGATGAGAAATCGGGAGCCTCATTCGTGTCCCAGATCGAGCCGCCGCAGATCACCAACCCGTCGAAGCCCGCAGGGTCGAGCGCGTCGATCGACAGATGTGCCGAGACGTCGAGCCCGCCCATCGACGTCACGCGTGCGCCGTCCGCGGTGGCAACCTCGATATCGATACCGAGATGGGTGCGCGCCGCCGCCATCAACAGCGCACATTCCCAATCCGCGAAGCCTTCACAGAGCACGATCGCTAGACGCATCGGTCCGTCCTCACCCAAGCTTCTGCATATAGCGCATGCCGGTCACCGGGCGAGGCACGAAGCGTTCGGATTCGTAGAAATGATGCGCCTGGAAGTTGCCGGTGGCGGCGCTGACCGAAAGGAAGTCGCAGCCGGCCATCTTCGCCTGCTCGCGCGCCTTGGCAACGAGGTGGCGGCCGATGCCCGTGCCGCGGTTTTCGGGGCGAACGAAGAGGTGATGCAGTTCCATGCCGCGTGCACCCTCGGCAGCCCGGTAGACCGGCACCAGGATCGCGTAACCGATCAGCCGGCTGCCGGCCTCGGCAACGAGTGCTGTGATCCAGGGCGTGCGGCCGAAGAGGTCGCGCTCAAGCTGTTCCGGCGTGATCGGCGCGGCATCGCCGTGGTGGGCGGCAAGCTCGGCGATCATCTCGCGCAGTTCCGGCAGGTCGCGCTGCTTGGCGCAGCGGATCGTGACCATCGGCGGTCGTGTCGCTGGGACAGGATGAAGGGTAGGGATGGCGGTCTGTAGCATGTCTGGGCTCCTCGGGTTTTGTCGCCATCAGGAGCCGGAAAAACAAAAGCCGCCTGATGGCGGCCTTGTTGAATATGATCAGCAGGCCGCTCCTATCGGAACAGCCAAAAATACACGCGGCAAATGGGTGCGTTCTTGATCATGGGCGCTAGATTGTTCGTTTTCGAGATTTTGTCAACCGGGATTTTGCGCGCGCTTGAACTAAGTTCGCAGCCCTAGTGTTCGCTGTCGCACATCGAGTGGTCGGCGAGCGCCCGGATCACATAGCAGTCGCCCACCGTGTGATTGCCGTCGCAGGCGACGATGCGTTCCAGTTCTTGCTCCAGTTTCTTCAGCCGGGCGATCTTTTCGCGAACGGTCGCCAGATGCTCGCTGGCGATGCGGTCGGCTTCGCCGCAGGGGCGTTCCGGATGCTGGCTGAGGGCGAGCAGATCCCGGATCGATTCGATCGAGAGGCCGAGATCGCGGGCGTGGCGGATGAAGGCCAGTCGCTCGAGTTCGCTCTTCTCATAGCGCCGCTGGTTGCCTTCGGACCGCTCTGGCGCTGCGATCAGCCCCATCTGCTCGTAATAGCGGATGGTCGGAATTTTGACGCCGGTGCGCCGCGAAAGATCGCCGATGGAATACATGTCCGTCTCAAACCTATAGCTTCTGGAGCAATAGATAATGGCGTACCGCAGTGTGTCAATGGTGGGGTGAGGGAAGGGCCCGTCTGGGCCCTTCCCGAATGCAGAGACTGTGCGTTGGCAACAATCCTGGCCCGGCTCAGCCGCAGCCAGGTCTGCTACCGAGGAACGAGAGCAAGACCTCGTCGAAGAGCTCGCTTTCCTCCAGTTGCGGCGTGTGCCCGCTCTTTTCGAAGGTTCGCACCGTCAGGTCCGCGAAGTTTCCCCGGTACTCGTCCCAGGTGGAAGCCGGGGCGACGAGATAGTCCGACCGGCCAAGGGCAAGCAGCACGGGCGCCTTCAGTGTGCTTAACCCCTTGCGGATATCGATGTCCCGAAAGACCTCACCCCAGAGATGATCGAAGACCGCGTTGTTGACGGTGACATCGAGCCAAAGCGGCGCTGCGTCGAAATCCGGCCGATGCCAGCTCTTGGCACCAAGTCGGATCAGCAGCGATTTGAAGCGGTCCTCCGGCCGCGCGGCGATGTCAGTGCCGAGCGCGGCCATGTCCCGCTCGAAGATCGCCTTGCGCTCAGGCGAGACCGTCTCCTCCCAGACCTGATCGGCAAGCGCCATGTGGCGGGCCGAATGGCTCGGTCCGGTTCCAACCATGACCACGCGGGTGACGCGCCCCGGATGCCGTTTGGCATATTCGAGCGCCATGTAGCCATGGCCGGAATGGCCGAGGATGGCAAAGCGCTCGAGACCGAGATGCGCGCGCAGCCGCTCGATATCGGTAAGCACCGTCTCGAAACCGATGTCGCCAGAGGCGTATTCGGTTCGAGCCGGGGCAAAACCACGGTGGTCAACGAAGATCAGCCCCAGCTTCTCACGAAGCTTCCAGGAGAAGGTGGGCGGGTAATAGATGGTGCTGCCGATGATGAGCAGCGGCATGCCTCTGCCCTCGATCGTATAGCCAAGGTCGAAGGGGCCGGCGCGAAGGCTGCCGGTTTCGGAAACGAATCCGCCTGTGCTTGTCATGAAGATGATCCCAGCGATGGCCGGAGAACGATTGTGTCAGCGTTAAGCGTTCACACGGCCAGAAAAAGCCATGCCAAAAGCCGCCGAAGGGCGGCCGTGGCGTCGGTGATTTTTCTGTCGATGAGCGTCGCTAACGGATCAGGCGCACGGGTGTCGGTCCTCTTTTGAGGATCGTTGAGTACCATCTTTAGCCCGGGGCGGACAAGTCACGCCCGACGATCAGCGGCTCGCAACCGTCGGTCAGGCTAAGGCGCTGCCGCTGTCGGCGATGTCAGTGGCTGCCTCGTCGCGTTGCTTCTCGACCCCCATTGCACGTTCGATCGCCTGGCGGATTTCGTCCTCGACAGCCTTGCGCTGCTCGGGGTCCATCGCCTTGAGGTCCTCTTCGCTGAGACCAAGCGATTCCAGGATCTGCGCGCGGATCTGTTCGGCCAGGCTCATCTTCGCCCGCTTCAGGAACTCGTCGCTGACCGAGTTGCCTGAGGGAGCGGCGCCTTCTTTGTCGGTGATCGAAGCCGTGCCGGTTTCGTCACGGGTCGCGGTCGCCCACAACGCGTTGGAAAGCGCGTTCGACGTCGACGGCGGCGCAATCGTCGGAGCTTGACGCGGACGCGCATCGGCCCCGCCATCCTCGATCGGTGAAACCGTGCCCATCTGCTGGCGGCGCTGGGAGAAGTAGTAGTTCGAGATGCTGTTGTCGATCTTCATGGGAATCCCCCGGGAATCTGTCGTCCGGGGGAAGCTGCTTTTGTCGGCTTGCGCGGAGCTTGCCGCTGCAACCTTCTAGCGAAAACTAGGGATGTCTTCTCGCGTTTCAGGGCAGGGTATAGGCGATGATGTAATCGCCCGGCCTCGTGCCGACGGAACCGTGGCCTCCAGCGACGATCAGCACATATTGCTTGTCGCCGACCGCATAGCTCATCGGTGTCGACTGGCCGCCGGCGGGCAGGCGTGCCTCCCAGAGCTGGCGGCCGGTCGTCAGATCATAGGCGCGCAGATAGTCGTCGACGGCGGCGCCGAGAAAGGCGACGCCGCCCTTGGTGATCATCGGTCCGCCGATGCCGGGCACGCCGACCTTGAACGGCAGCGGCAGCGGCGCCATGTCCTCGACCGTACCGTTCTTATGCTTGTAGGCGATCTTGCCGGTTCGAAGATCGGCGCCGGCGACATAACCCCATGGCGGTGCCTGGCAGGGAATGCCGAGCGGCCCGAGGAAGGGGCCCATGAAAACGCCATAGGGCGCGCCGTCGTTGCGGTTGAGGCCCTGTTCCGATCCCTTCTCGTCCTGTCCCTTGGGCGGAACCTGGTCGCGAGGCACGAGACGCGAGGTGAAGGCAAGGTAGGTCGGCATGCCGAACATCACCTGCCGTTCCGGATCGACCGCGACCGATCCCCAGTTGAACGTGCCAAAGTTGCCGGGATAGACCAGCGTTCCCTCTATAGATGGCGGAGTATAGCGCCCTTCGTATTTCAACGACCGGAACGCGATGCGGCACGCAAGCTGGTCGAAGAGGGTGATGCCCCACATGTCCTTCTCCTGCAAAGGTGCAGGCATGAAGGTGAGGCCGGAGACCGGCTGCGTCGGCGCGGTGAAGTCCTCACGGATTGCGCCACCTGGCGCCTGAACCTCGTCGACCGCGATGATCGGCTCGCCGCTTCTGCGGTCGAGCACATAGATATCGCCCTGTTTTGTCGGCCCGACCAACGCCGGGACCACGGTGCCGTCTTCCTTGGTGATGTCGAGCAGAGCCGGCTGCGCTGGCACGTCCATGTCCCAGAGGTCGTGATGCACGGTCTGCCGTACCCAGCGCACGGCGCCGGAACTGATGTCGAGCGCGACGATCGAGGAGGAGTATTTCTCGACGTGCTCGCTGCGGCCCATGCCAAGCTGGTCCGGCACCTGGTTGCCCATGGGGATGTAGACGAGGCCGAGCGCTTCGTCATAGCTGAACACTGACCAGCTGTTCGGCGAGTTGGTCGTGTAGGTCTGGCCTTCGGGAAGAGGCGTCGTCACATCCGGGTTGCCGCTGTCCCAGTTCCAGATCAGTGCGCCGGAGTTGATGTCGAAGGCACGGATGACGCCGGATTGCTCGTGCGTCGAGTAGTTGTCGTTGACGGCGCCGCCGATGATGATCTTGCCGGCAACCGCTACCGGCGGTGAGGTCGAATAGTAGTAGCCTGCCGGATTGTACTTCATGCCCGCTTCGAGATGCAGCACGCCGTTATCGGCAAAGCTGGTGCAGACGGCGCCGGTTGCCGCATCGAGTGCGATCAGGCGTGCGTCCGAGGTCGGCAGGTAAACCCGCTCGGCGCAGGGACTGCCCGGCGCGGCAGCCGGATCGGCCCAATAGGTGACACCGCGGCAGGTCTGGTGCTGGCGGTCGGGGTTCATGCCCGAGTTGGAATCATACTTCCATTTCTCTTCGCCGGTCGCGGCATCGAGCGCGATCGCCCAGTTGTGCGGCGTGCAGGCATAGAGCGTGTCTTTGATCTTGAGCGGCGTGACCTGATATGTCGTCTCCCCGACGTCGTCAGGCCGTTTGACGTCGCCGGTCTGGTACTGCCAGGCAACCCTCAGATTGCCGACATTGTCCGGCGTGATCTGGTCAAGGGGCGCGTATCTTTGACCGAACGGCGTACGCCCATACTGGTGCCATTCGCCCGGAGGCACCGAGCCACCGAGCGGAGGGTTGGCGGCAACGACGTCGCTTGGCAGGTCGCCGCGGATATCGTGCGGATCGAGCGTCAGGGCATAGCCGGCGACGCCGACCGAGATCAGCACGGCAATTGCGAGCGGCCAGGCGCTCACCGCATAGCGCTCCCCCGTTGGACTCTCGAAGCCGAGCGGCCGACGGACAGACGGCAGCATCAGCCAGAGCCCCAGCAGTACGATGACACCGCCCCGCGGCCCAAGCTGCCACCAGTCGAAACCGACCTCCGAGATCGCCCAGCCAAGCGAGCCGACGATGATGAACGCATAGAGCCAGATCGCCGCCGATTTCCGCATGAATAGGAGCACGGCCGTCAGCAGGAAACCGATACCAACGACGAGGTAGTCGGGGCTGCCGCCGAGCACCAGCAGCTTGGCCCCACCGCCTCCAAGCACGAGGCCGATAAGGGCGAAGACGATGGCCGTCAGGATGAGCATGATGGAAACTCCCGTATTGAAGAACGGTGCCGCGGCACGGTTTTTTCCATAACGCCGGTCCCCGTTCGGGGCCGCGTGAGACAGGTTGGTTTCGGAATTGGCGGTCGCAAGCAAAGTCGCGGCAGCCTGGTGTGGAATGGCGCGCCTGGCGCCCTTACCGCTACGGCGCCGCGCGTCTTGTCAGACGCGCAAAGGTCGCTGTAGCACTTTGAATTGCTGCATGTTTTTGTCCTTCAATCGGCCACGATCAAGGGAGACATGCAGTAGCACCTAACGCGCCACACCTGCCTTTCAATAGCCACGATTCCGCAATGCGGAAATTTAGGGGTATGCGATGGGGTTGCGCTCAAGTTACCGCGATTGCCGGACGCCGCATGACGCGCGCTTGGATCCATCCCCCGAGGGGAAACGCGGACGTGCCTTTCGCAGCCCGCAAAAACAAGAAGATAGAGCGTTTCGGTGAATCAAGACCGGAGGAACGATGCGGGATCGCTAGAAGGCGACGCCGCATCAGGGCTTTGCTTGGGCGACGGTCACGTGCCGCAGAAGGTTCGCTGCACTTCCTCTTCGGGCTTCGGCGGCTCCTGGTAGGCAGCAAATTGCGGCTGATCCTCGTAGGGCTTCGCGGTCACGTCGACGAGCGCCTCGAAAAGCGAAAAATCGGCATCCTCGGTTGCCGCTACAATCGCCTGTTCGATACGGTGATTGCGGGGGATGTAGGCGGGGTTCACGGCCTTCATCGCAGCCGAGCGTTCTTCGGGCGTCGTCGTTTCGCGGGCAAGCCGGTGGCGCCAGTCCTGAAGCCATGGCTGGATTGCCTCGGTCGAGGCAAAGGTCGCGCCGAGCATCGCATCGCTTGCCGGATCGCGGACACTGTCGCAGAGCCGCCGGAAGGTGAGTGTGAAATCGGCCTCGCCCTTGTGCATGGCTGTCAGCAGCGCCTGTACGAGATCGAGATCGTTCTCTTCGCTCGTGGCCAGCCCGATCTTGGCCCGCATGCCGTCCAACCAATGGCGCTGGAAGATTGCGCCGTATTCGCCAAGCGCATCGTTGGCCAATTCAACCGCCGTGTCTGCGTTTTCGTCGAACAGCGGCACCAGGGTCTCGGCCAGGCGGGCGAGGTTCCATTGGCCGATGCCGGGCTGGCTCGCATAGGCATAGCGGCCGATCTGGTCGATCGAGGAAAACACCTTCTTCGGGTCGTAGGCGTCCATGAAGGCACAGGGGCCGAAATCGATCGTCTCGCCCGATATCGTCATGTTGTCGGTGTTCATCACGCCATGGATGAAGCCGACATGCAGCCATCGGGCGATCAGCTCCGCCTGGCGCGCGGACACCGCCTTGAAGAAGGCGAGATAGGGCCGCTCACGGTCCCTGATATCGGGATAGTGCCGCTCGATCGCGTAGTCGGCGAGAATCTTCACCGAAGCCATGTCGCCGCGTGCGGCGAAGAACTGGAAGGTGCCGACCCGCATGTGGCTCGCGGCAACGCGCGTGACGATGGCGCCGGGCAGGATCTGTTCGCGATAGACCGGCTGGCCGGTGACCACGGCCGCAAGCGCCCGTGTCGTCGGGATGCCGAGCGCAAACATCGCTTCGCTGACGATATACTCGCGCAGCACCGGCCCGAGCGCCGCGCGCCCGTCGCCGCGCCGTGAGAACGGCGTCTGGCCCGGGCCTTTCAACTGGATGTCGCGCCGCGTTCCGGTACGATCGATCACTTCGCCAAGCAGGATCGCCCGGCCGTCGCCAAGCTGCGGTACGAAGGTGCCAAACTGATGCCCGGCATAGGCCATGGCGAGCGGCTCGGCGCCAACGGGCACACGGTTTCCGGAGAAGATCTGCGCACCGTCACGTTCAAGCGCTGCGACGTCGAGCCCGAGCTCCTCCGCCAAGGGTTTGTTGAGCTTGATCAGCCACGGTTCTGCGACTGGTGTCGGCTCGACGCGGGCGAAGAACTGCTGCGGCAGCCGGGCATAGCTATTGTCGAAGACAAAGGCTTCGGCGTTTCCGGTCGGTGAGGGGGGAGCGTAGTTCATGATCAAGCGGTCAACGGCGTCTGCGGGGGGTGCCCGGGGCCGTCCTTTCCGCCCAAGTCTACACGAGATCACGATGATTGTGGTCGGCGCCACCAAAAATCATCGTGATCGATCCTTGGAAGTGAGCGGGATGTGGGCGGAAAGCCGCACACACCTTTTCCCATCCCTGACGCTACTGCCTTTGCGAGAGCCGCAAAAAAAAGCGGCGCCCTCCCGCGATTACTCGCGAGAGGGCCGGGAGGGCGAGGCCCCGTACCTCAGGCGCTCAGCGCCGTCGGTGGAAGGCAGGCCTCGCAGATTGCCGCGATATGGCGATGATCGGTGCCGCAGCAGCCACCGAGGATGCGTAACCGTGGCAAATGCGCTGTCAGTGTTCTGTACCGCTGCCCGAGGTCGGCGGGATCGCCGGCATCGAGCGTTTCACTATTGTCGAGTTCGGCGTGGCTCATCATCGAGGCATTGGCCCGGATGCCGGCAATGCGTTGCGTCCAGGTGCCCCGAGCGTCGAGGACCGTTTCGAAATGGCTCGGATGGGCGCAGTTGATCATGTAGTAGTGCGGATAGCCGTCGGTCGAAGCGTCGACGGTCTCTATCGCGGCTTGAAGCGTTCGGCCGTCCGGCAGCCGACCATTTGTCTCCACAGTGAAGGAAATGGCCGAGGGCATTCCGTGGCTTTGTGCAGCACGGGCGATGCCGATCGCTTCGTCGATGCTGGTCAGCGTATAGGCGCTCACCATGTCCGCCTCGCTGGCCGCGAAGGCCGAGATTTGTGGCGAATGATAGTCTTCGGCCTCGTCAGGGCTCATACGGCCCAGTCGATAGCCGTCGCCACGCGGACCGATCGCTCCGCTGAGCACGATCGGCGCCTGCGGGCGTTCGTATTCGCCGCGCAGTTCCGAGAGTATGTAGATGGCATTCTGGTTCACTTCGGTCAAAGCATGGTCATTGTAGCCGAGCTTGACGCCCCAGTCCGCGCTGGCACGCCAGGTGGGCGTGTCGAGTACAAAGCCGGTGCCATGTTGCTGGGCGATTGCGAGGTAGCGTGCGTAGTAGTTCAGCAGCCGTCGCCGCCCATCGGCGGTCGAAAGCAACACGAAGGCTGCGAAATGCGGAAGCGTGACGCCCTCGTGAAAGATCAGCGTCGTCTCCATGCCGCCGTCGCTCAGGAACAGCCCACCCTTCAAGAGTGGCAGGCTCCGTCGGTATTTGGCCATGTCGGTCTCCACCGTTTCAGTCTTGCTGATGAGGCTCGGGGACACCTCCAATCCCGCAGAACCAGGTAGATTACTGCCTTTTTATCGTCTTCTAAACTAGACGACTTAAGGTATACTGTTGCTAATATATCCGCATATTGAAGCGAAATCAGTCACTTACTGCGTTGGTTCCGTCGCGGCGTCGCCAGCTGGTGGCCCCTTCGTTGTCGGAAACCGCACCAATGGTAGGGCAGCGGCTAATGCGAAAGGGTGAGGAAACGCGAGCGAGAATTCTCGACACCGCGGAGGCAGCGGTGCTGGCGAAGGGTTTCGGCGCGACCTCGATCGACGAACTGATCGCCGAGATCGGCATTACCAAGAGCGGTTTCTTCTACCATTTCCGGGACAAGAACGAACTCGCCCGGGCACTGCTTGAACGCTACATCGAGAATGACGAGCGTATCTACGACGAGATCTTCGGTCGGGCCCATCAGTTGGCCGACGACCCGCTGCAGGCGCTCCTGCTCGGGTTGAAACTGCTGTCGGAAACTCTGTCGGACCTGCCGAACGGCCACCCCGGCTGTCTGGTTGCGGTGATGTGCACGCAGGAGCGCGCATTCGATCGTGAGATCCAGGAGATCAACCGGCAGGCGGCGCTGGCGTGGCGACGACGCTTCGGCGCGATGTTCGCGGAGATCATGCGCGTCTATCGGCCGCGCGAACCGCTGAATGTCGATCAACTGGCCGATATGGTTTCGACGGTGCTCGAAGGCGGCATCATCCTGTCGAAAGCGTTGAAACAGCCCGAGAGCCTGCCGCAGCAGTTGCTCGTGCTCCGGTCCTTCGTTCGGCTGCTGTTCCAGCCGGCGGCTGCCTAACCTTCCATCTGGAGCGCCAGGCTGGCGAGCTTGCGCACCGTATTGAGGTTGCGCGCGGTGCCGGTCTTTGCCGCCGGCAGCTTGAACTTCGAACGGCCGGAGCCACTGGGGAAATGGATGTAGATCTCGCTGCCGGCCACCTGCACTTGTTCGCCGTCAGGGGCGACAAGCTTGTCGAGCGCGTCCACGGGTGCGGGTTCCGACAGGAACACGACGTGCATCAGGTTGGGTTGGGCGTCCGGAAACGGAGCACGATCGGCGATCGCCTGCAACTGCGCACCGGTCCGGATCATCACGCCCGGCGCCTTCCCCAATTTCTCGAGGAGGGCGCCGTCTAGCATCGCCGCTGCTTCGGCTGCCGGCAGACCCGAGCGGAACAGCACGTTGCCGCTCTGGATATAGGTCCTGACGTCGGCAAAGCCGAGCCCCTCGCAAATCGCCTTGAGATCGGCCATCGCGAGCGATCCGGTGCCGCCGACATTGACGGCACGCAAGAGTGCGACATGGACGGGCATAGCAGATCTCTCAAATTAAGTGAGAGCGGGATGCGGAAAACTGCAGACACTTTTCCGCATTCCGCTCTGGTTACATCCGGCCGGCGACCTTGATCGCGAAGGCGTATTCGAAGGCGATCTCTTCGAGCCGCTGGAAGCGGCCCGAGGCGCCGCCGTGGCCGGCGTCCATGTTGGTTTTCATCAGGATCGGCTCGTCGCCCGTCGTCTTTTCGCGCAGCCGCGCGACCCATTTTGCCGGTTCCCAATAGGTGACGCGCGGATCCGTCAGGCCGCCGAGCGCCAGGATCGCCGGGTAGGGTTTCGCCCCGACATTGTCGTAGGGCGAGTAGCCGGCGATGATGTCATAGAACTCGCGGCTCTCGATCGGGTTGCCCCATTCCGGCCATTCCGGCGGGGTCAGCGGCAGGGTGTCGTCGAGCATGGTGTTGAGCACGTCGACAAAGGGCACGGCGGCGATGATGCCGGTGAATTTCTCCGGCGCCATGTTGGCGATCGCGCCCATCAGCATGCCGCCGGCCGAGCCGCCCTCGGCGACGATCTTCGCGTAGGACGTGAACTTCTGCTGATTCAGAT
Source organism: Ensifer adhaerens (assembly GCF_028993555.1). NCBI lineage: Bacteria > Pseudomonadati > Pseudomonadota > Alphaproteobacteria > Hyphomicrobiales > Rhizobiaceae > Ensifer > Ensifer adhaerens. The sequence continues at coordinate 712,593 of NZ_CP118610.1, forward strand.
AGTCAGCGGCGGCGATGAAATCCTTGAAGGTATTGGTCTTCCTGGCCATCTTGCCGTCTTCGTACCAGGCAAAGCCACGATCCTTGCCGCCGCGGATATGGGCGATGGCATAGACGAAGCCGCGGTCGGCGAGCGACAGGCAATTGGTGTTGAAGCCGGCCGGAATGGTGATGCCGTAGGCGCCGTAGCCGTAGAGCAGGCAGGGTGCGGAGCCGTCGAGCGGCGTGTCCTTGCGATAGAGCAGCGTCACCGGAACTTCGGTGCCGTCCCACGACGGGGCGAAAACACGCCGGGTGACGTAGTCGTCCGGGTTGTGGCCGGAGGGCACTTCCTGGGTCTTCAAGAGCGTGCGCTCGCGCGTCGCCATGTCGTAGTCGAAGAGCTGCGACGGCGTCGTCATCGACGAATAGGAAAAGCGGATGACGTCGGTGTCGTATTCGGCGGCACCCGAAAGGCCGAGCGAGTAGGCTTCTTCCGCAAAGGCGATCGCATGTTCCTCGCCGGTCTTGCGATCACGGATGACGATCTCCGGCAGACCTTCGCGCCTCTGCAGCCAGACGAGGTGGCGGGCATAGGCCATGTGGCTGAGGATCAGCGTGCCGGGCTTGTGCGGCACGATCTCGCGCCAGTTCTCCTTGCCCGGTGCAGCAACCGGCGCTTCAACGATCTTGAAGTCCTTGGCGCCATCGGCATTGGTCAGGATGTAGAAGACGTCGCCGCCTTCGGTCATCGAGTATTCGAGCCCGGTGACGCGTTCGGCGACGAGCTTCGGCTCTGCCGTCAGGTCATGGGTCGAGAGCAGCCGATACTCGCTCGTCTCGTGATCGTGGATGTCGATGTAGATGAAATCGTCGAGCAGAGAACCGCCGACCGACATGAAGAAGCCGGGATCCTCTTCCTCGTAGACCAGGCGGTCGTCGGCCTGGCTGGTGCCGAGCACGTGATGGAAGATCTTCGACGGGCGGTGGTTGTCGTCGAGCACGGTATAGAAGAAGCTCTTGCCGTCCGGCGCCCAGGCGCCGCCGCCGCCGGTGTTCTCGATCACGTCAGCAAGGTCCTCGCCGGTGGCAAGGTCGCGAACCTTCAGCGTGAAATATTCCGAGCCCTTGTCGTCATAGCCCCAGATGCCAAGGCTATGGTCAGTCGAATGGTCGAGGCCGGCGAGGCGGAAATAGGCCTTGCCCTCCGCTTCCTTGTCGCCGTCGAGCAGCAGTTGACGGATCGCCTCATCCTTGTGGTCGCCGTCGCGGGGAATGCGGAAGTAGCGCGGCTGCTCGCCGCCGGTGACATAGGCATGGCCATAGGCAAACGGGCCGTCCTTGACCGGTATCGAGCTGTCGTCTTCCTTGATCCGGCCGCGCATCTCGGCAAAGAGCGTCTTCTGCAGCGCCTTCGTGTCGTCCATGGCCGCATTCATGTAGGCGTTTTCCGCTTCCAGGTGCTTGCGGATTTCCGGATCGAGGATCGAGGGATCCCGGAACATCGCCTGCCAGTTGTCCGCACGCAGCCAGGCGTAATCATCGGTGCGGGTAATACCGTGGCGCGTGTCGCTCACCGGCTTTTTAGCGGCGATGGGAGCTTTGGGGAGGTTGCTGAATACGGACAAGATGCGTCTCCGGGATCAATGCGGCGGGAGACAATGAGATAGAGAGCCCGGCGATAGCGATCAAGCGCAAAGGCCCCTGCAGCCGAGTATTCGCCGTTCTCCGGGAGCGGCCTTCCCCCCTTGATTTGGGAGGAAGGCCTGCAACGCTTACGTTTTCGGCTTCGCCTGCCGCCGATACTCCTCAACCGGCAGTCCGCCGACACCCCAGTCTTCGAGCGCCACTTCGTCGATGACGACGAAGGTGGTGGCGGGGTCCTTGTTGAGCACGGTCTGAAGCAGATCGGACACGCCCTTGATCAGGGCGGCCTTCTGCTCGGGGGTCGCGCTCTCGCGGGTAATCTTGATGTTCACGTAAGGCATGTGTTCCTCTTACTTCGAAGGTTTGATGTCGTAGTGGAAGACCTTTGCGATGATCTGCCAGCGCCCGTCCAGGTAGACGAGAGACAACAGGTCGGTAAAAGCCTTTTCGCCGATCGCACATTGGACTTTTGCGAGGGCCGTTACTGGCCCTGCGAATTCGATCGACAGGATCCGGTCGGAACGTTCCTCGCCACGGCTTTCGGGCGAGGGACGCTTGTCGACGATCGGGAAATACCTCTCCATGTCGAGTTCGAGCAGGATGCCGTCCGTCGCCGTCGCGTAGAGCGCCTTCGGATGGAAGACCTGCTTGAGGATGCTGGTGTCGCTTCGGTAGAGGCCATCGAAGTAGCGTTGCAGCACCTCGACGACGGCGACGAATTGCGGATCGTTGGGGGCGCCGCTCATGCCGCGATCAGTCCTTCCGCCTGCATTGCCGCGCGTACGGCCGGCCGGTCGCCGATCCGCTTCATATAGGCGGTGAGATGCGGCCATTCAGCGAGCGAGACACCGGTGACGCTACTCCAGTTGACGACGGTGAAAAGATAGGCGTCGGCAACCGAGAAGGCTTCGCCGAGCAGGTAGGAGCGTCCGTCGGCGAGCAGGCTTTCGACGTTGCCGAAGCGCTTGGCCACCTGAGCGGCGGCCGCTTCCTTTGCCTCGGCGCTTGCCGCCCCGTTGAACAGCGGCGAGAACGCCTTGTGCAATTCAGAGGAGATGAAGTTCAGCTGCTCCTGCAGGCGGGTGCGCTCCAGCGTGCCGTTTGCCGGCGCAAGCTTTGCCGCCGGAAAGCGGTCGGCGATGTATTGCACCACGGCCGCACCTTCGGTGACGACGGCACCGCTCTCAAGTACCAGCGCCGGCACATAGCCCTTGGGGTTGATCGCCTTGAAATCGGCGCCCGTTTCGGTGAGGTGCGTCTTGGTGTCGACCCTGACGATCTCGAAGTCGGCGCCGGCCTCGCGCAGGCTGATATGAGGAGAAAGCGAGCAGGCGCCAGGGGCGTAATAGAGCTTCATGATCAAGTTCCTTCCTGAAATGACTGTCCCTTGTCGGGGACGAGGGAACCTAAGCGCATGCGGTAACCTTTGTATATCAGATAACCTTATGTTACCTGTTTTTTCAGTTTCCCGGCGGTAACTGGAAAGGTTTGGCGATGAGCTTGAAAATTCGGAAAAATCGGGCACCGGCCTTGCCGCCCACTTGTCCGGTCGGCGAGTGCATGGTGCTGCTCGGTGGCGCCTGGACGCCGAACATCCTCTGGTCCTTGAGCGCCGGCCCGCGCCGCTTCAGCGAACTCAGGGGCGATGTCCCCGGCATTTCGGCAAAAGTGCTGAGCACGCGATTGAAGGAACTGGAGGACAAGGGGGCGGTCGAACGGCGGATCATGGCGACATCGCCGCCTTCGGTCGAGTACAGCCTGAGCGAACTCGGCGAGGAGTTCATTCCGGCGATCCACGCCATCGTCGAGGTCGGCTACCGGCTGAAGCAACGGCGTGCGGCCGAGCAGTTGCATGGGGATCGCGCGGCGCCGAATGCCGCACCTGCCACCACCGTCAGCAGGTGAAGCCTACCAACGCCCTTTCAGTGATTGCACGGCGTGCTCGATGAACGCCCGGACTTTCGGCGTTTCCGCCTGGCGGTCGGCAAAACAGGCGTAGAAATCGAAGGGCTCGTGGTCGGTGTTGGCCACCCCCTCGCGTGGCACGCCGCCAAACAACGGCACGACCAGGCCGCGCTCGATCAGCGGCGCAGCGATGAAGGCCCCGAGGCGGGTAATGCCGGCGCCGGCGATCGCCATTTCGGCGAGCGTGTCGATGTCGTTGCTGACGATCGTCGCCTTCAGTTCCGGCTCGAAGCGCAGGCCGTCGCGGGTAAACGCCCAGCGAAAGATGCGGCCGTGTCCCGCATAGCGGTAGACGAGGCAATCGTGGTGGATGAGGTCCTCCGGCCGTTGCGGACGGCCGCGCCGCTCCAGGTAGGATGGCGCCGCGCAGATGATCATCGGCACCGACGCAAGCTTGCGGGCGATCAGGCCCTGTTCCAGCTGCAGACCGAAGCGCACGCTGATGTCGATCCCTTCGCCGATATGGTCGATCTCCCTGTCGGTGACGACGAGTTCGATCGAGACATCGGGATACTTTGCCGCGAAGGACGGCACCAGGGGTGCCACGACATGACGGCCGAAGGCGACAGATGAGGCGATCTTGAGGGAACCGCGCGGCTCGGCATTGAGCGCGGAGACGGCGGCAGCGGCGAGTTCCAGTTCATGAACGACGCCGCGCACCCGCTCGTAATAGATCCGGCCGCTCTCGGTGAGGCCGAGCTGGCGCGTGGTTCGGCTGAGCAACCGGCTGCCGAGCGTTCGCTCCAGGCGTGCGATGTTCTGGCTCGCGGAAGCGGGCGTGATCCCAAGCTTTCGCGCCGCCGCGGCGATGCTGCCTTCTTCGACGCTCCTGACGAAACTCTCGACCCCGCGCAAAGTGTCCATAATGCTATCCATCGAATTAAGATTGCTATTCGATGGTTTTGGCTAATTCTGAACAAGGCTGCAATGGCCTACTTCGCCGGTGCGTGATCCGTATAGTGCGATCCGAAGCGAGGGGGTGATCCCCTCGGTCATTGCCGGAGATTTGCCCATGGAAGAAACGCTGTCCGCCCCGCGGATCGCCCGCAGCCGCAAGCTGCCATCACGCGCCGCCCCCATCGCCTTTGCCTTCTTCATGTCGGCAATCATGGCGTTCCTGATGTCCTGCGTCATCGTCGGCGCCAATACCGGCATTGACGCCGGCTACCCCGCACGCGTGTTGAGCGCCTACGCGCTGGCGATGCCCGTCGCCTTCGTCTGCGTGCTTTTCGTGCGCCCGTTCGTCGCCAGGCTCGTCGGTTCCGTTTGCCGCCTGCCGGCTTGAACAAGCCGCGTCCCGGGATGTCCGGGACGGGCACCCTGGCGCGTGCCCGTCGTCACCTCGATGAGGTCTCTCGGCACGTTCACGTGCAATCGTGGCGCAGGGCCGCGCGGTGCGCGCGACCTGGTGCCAGATCTGGCATGATCCGCAGCGCAACGGGAACTGGCAGGAAGGCTGGGTTTACGGCAAGTTCATCCGGCCTGCGCACTTCTGAAATACGGCCTGCTTGAATGAACTGGAGGGGACGATCTGCGACGGCCGCGGCGATAAACCTTGGGCGTGGCTGGCAAACAACATCCTCCGAAGACGTGCTCATGTAAAACGCACCCGTAAGTTCGATCGGGGGTCGGGATATCGTGAACAATACTTATGGCAGACTTGCCTCTCATGTTTATAATTTAGACAAATATATTGGAAAATCCTTCGGCGACGTAGAGTACTATCGAGCACGGTTGGAGGGCTGTTCTGGGCCGATCCTCGAACCCGCCGTCGGCAATGGTCGCGCGCTGATCCCGTTGCTGGAGGCTGGATTCGATGTCTCCGGTTTCGACGCTTCACAGGATATGCTCGACTATTGCCAGGCCCAATGTGCAGAGCGCGGGCTTGCCCCGACGCTGTCGCGCCAGACCTTCGAAACCTTCTCTTACGGACAGCGATTTGATGCGATCGTTGTGCCCGCCGGTTCCCTACAATTGATCGCCGACCATGCGTCAGCGAGCGCGGTGCTGAGACGTTTCCGCGATCACCTGACGCCCGGTGGACGCCTGATCTTCGATCTCTATCCGAGCGACATGGTCGAGAACTTGCAGCCCAATATCCGAAGCTGGCAGACGGAGGCGGGTGACCTGCTGACCTTGACCAGCCAGCGGGTCAAGACCGATATCATCGCCCAAACAACGGTTTCGCATCTGCGTTACGACCTCTGGCAGGCGGGGCGGCTGGCCTTGAGCGAACTGGAATTCTTCACCATGCGCTGGTGGGGCATTCAGGAAATGATGCTCACGCTACAGGCGGCCGGTTTCGCCGATATCGTCGTTTCCGGCGACTATGCCTTCGGTCGCGCGCCGCGCGATGGCGACCATGTCGTCACCTTCGAGTGCTGCCAAGCAGGGTAGGCCAACCCGATCAGACAAGCGAGAAGCCACGCCCGGTTGCCTGGGCGTGGCTTGCGCGTTCAGCGGCAACGCGCCACGGCATTGCCCTGGTCGAGCTTGGTGCCGTTCACGGTCAACACGGAACCTGGCGACTGGGTGATCGTTCCGGCCGACCAGCCATTGTCGAGCAGGCAATCCTTCGGCGTGTTGGTGACCGTGACGTTGCCCGTGATGTCTTCGGTCGGACCTGAGAAGTAGAGGCCCGCCTTGCCGGCCTTGTCGACCGTCATGTTCTTCAGCAAGACGTCGCGCACCGGACCGCCCAGGAACTCGTACTCGTTACCGTAGATGTAGGCGCCATAGGTGCCGGCATTGGTGACGGCTACGTCCTCAAGGGAAATGCCGGAGACCGGATTGAAGAAGATGCCGGCGTTGCGGGTGCCGTCGATCTTCAGGCCCTTCACGTTGACATTGGCGGTCGTCGCATCGAGGTTCGGGCTGGAAACAAGCATCAGGCCGTTGATGCCGCCCATGAGCTGCATGTCGTTGATGGCGACGTTCGAGGTACCCTGGAGCACGACGAGATCCATGTCGCGATCCTGCTTGGAGTTGTCGACCGTGACGCGATCGAGTTTGACATCCTTGCCGGCCACCAGCAGCACGCCTTCGCGGCGGGAGTTGCTGATCGTCACGTTGTCGAGCGTGACGTTTTCCGTGCCGGTGACCAGTTCATAGTCTGTCCGGCCGACTTTCCTGAACTCGCCGCCGGCAAAGACCCCATAGGTGACCTTGTCGATGGTCGTGTCGCGCACCGTGACATTGCGGCTGCCGACGGAACTGATCGCCGCATAGGGCGCCTTGTTCGGATTGTAGATCGAGAACTCGCAGGTCGTATTGTTTTCGCAGACGTAGAGGTCGTGGACACGGCTGTCCCGAACCAGAGCGCCATTGACCCGGGTGAAGCGGATGCCGTCATGGCTGGTGGCGGCAATATCGACGTCGTCGACGGTAACATCAGCAGCGTCGGTTGCCGAAATGCCGGCGAGGCCGCCGCGCACCGAAAGCTGCGAGATGGTGCTGCCGGACGCCATGGTGATCACGTCCTGGGCCGGGTTGTAGCCGGTGATCGTGGTGGCGGCGCCCTGATTGACGAAGGTTGCGGTTGCGCCGCTGCGCGCGCCACGCACGGCGATTGCGCCGCCGCCACCCAGGAGCGTCTGGCCGTTGCCGAGCGCAAGCGTGCGGTCTAGCGCGAGGTCCCCGTCGGCAAGGATCAGTGCATCGGCGCCGGCGGCCGCAATCAGCGTATTGACCGCACTGGCATTGCCGGAGGCCGAGGAAACGGTGACGACCCGACCGGGCGCACGGTCGGTGTCGGCGAACTGTGCTGTTTCGATGTCGCCGGAGGCGCCGGCATGGGTGCGGATCTTTGACGCGCGCTCGACGCGTTGCGTCATCGGGTCGAAGGCGTTGCTGGTCGAACCGGTTGCGCCGAACGGGATGCGCAGCCGCGCCATGACGGCGCCCTTCAGCTTGTCCTCATTGTCATAGGTGCCGGTGACGCCGAGAGAAACGGTCGAGCCTTCGGACAGACCGGGCAGATCGGCGAAGGTCAGCTCCGCACGCAGCTTGGCACCGAACATGTCGTCGAGGTTGCGGCCGCCATACCAGTGGCTGCCGCCAAAGACCTTGAGCTGTACCTTGGAGTCATCCTCGAACACCGGCAGCCGGCCGCCGATTTCGGCGTCGATGCCGCGCCGCGCTCGTTCCTTGCCCTCCTGGAAGACCAGTACATGATCGCGCACATAGGCGGCATTGAAGGCGCTGAGTGTCTTGGCGCCGGTCAGCGGCAGGTAGAAGTTGCTGCGCATTTCGAGGTCGCCGCTCAACGCCTCGAGGCCGAGGGACAGCTGGCTGAAGGAGTTGCCATAGCTGCTCTTCAGATAATCGTAATAGCCATAAGCACCGATCACCCACTGATCATTGGCGCGAAAGCGATAGCCCGCACCGATCGAACCCTGACGGACGGAGTCATTTTCAATCGCTCCGCGTGTATCTATGAAAATCGCATTGCCCGAATCGAGCACGAAGGGCAGGAAGAAGCCGCCACTGGCGCCAGAGCCGCCGCTGAAGAAGCCGCCTTCGATCTCCGCCTGCGGGCGGAAGTCAACGGCCAGTGCAGGGCTTGAAAGCAGGGTGCTGCTTGCCAGGGCAGTCATAAAAATGTTTTTGTTTTTCATATCATTAACTCCGCATATATGTGACCTTGGGCGAGGCCACTCGGGCATGCGGTTAAGATATGTGAGTAAAATACTCAAGTTTATTGATCGACGAAGAAGCGGCTATCCAGCGACGTGTTGACGCAGGCCCCCAATGATCTTCATTTGCAACTTTAGGAATATATAGCGCGCGTTCGGCATGCCACCCGCCAGTCGGCGGGCGGGGGCGAACAAATGGTGGTTAGGCTTTGAGCGCCGCGATGTTGTCCTTGGCGTAGGTCTCCACACTGCGCGGTTCGTGGCCCGTCAACGCCTTCACGTCGCCAGTCGGTCTGGCGACCCAGCCTTCGCGCACCGGATAGAAGATGGAGGCGAGGAAACGGGCGTAGTCCGCCGGCACGCTTGCACCTGTCAGAATGCCGACGAAAGTGTCGTCGTCGACCGGTGCATAGGCGATCGGCTTGCCGGTGACGCGCGAAAGAATCGCGGCGGCTTCGTCGTAGCTCAAGGCTTCCGGGCCGGTGAGATTGTAGGCGCGACCGTTGAAGGCGTCGCTTGTCAGCGCGGCTACCACGCATTCCGCGATGTCGCGCGTATCGATGAAGCTTGTCTTGCCCTCGGCCGCAGGGACCGCGATGGCGCCATGTCGGATGCCTTCGATCCAGTAGGTCTGGAAATTGTCGGAGAACCAGTTTGGCCGCAGGATGACGAAGGGAGTACCGGTCTTTTCGAGCTGCAATTCAAGCTGACGATAGGGGATCTTGTCGTCCGCATCGACGCCGATGACGGTCATCAGCACGATCTTGATGCCGCGGGCGGCGGCCGCGGAGATGATCGGGCTGAGCAGCCCTGCCGGGTCGAGGTACCCGCCAGGTGTCAGCACAAAGACTCGGTCGACGCCATCGAGTGCAGGCCCAAAGGTCGCGGCGTCCTGGTAGTCGAAGGCAACGGCTTCGGCGCCTTCGACCGGCGTCGCTTTGCGGGATGCTGCCTTGACCGCTTCCCCGGCTGCGATCAACGCGCGCACCACCTTGCTCCCGATCGTTCCATTCGCCCCGAGAATCAGAATCTTGCCTGCCATCTTCATGCTCCTTAGTATCAAAATGAAACCATATTGCGGATGGATACTAGATATAAGCGCCGAAAAATGCTGTAAAGGAGGCAGTTTTTGGTGCCATGGTTTCCGACCGGAAACCGCCATGGGGAGTGCCTTATGGAATACGACGTCTATGTTCAGACCTGCCCGACCCGCTTGATGCTGGACCGGCTTGCCGACAAATGGGCGGTCCTGGTGCTCGGCAGGCTCAACGAACAGCCGGTGCGTTTCAACCAGCTGAAGCGCGAGATCGACGGCATTTCGCAGAAGGTGCTGTCTCAGGTTCTGAAGATGCTGGAGCGCGATGGCCTCGTCAGCCGCAGCGTCTATGCGACCGTGCCGGTGACCGTCGAATATGCGATCACGCCGCTTGGCCGCACGTTGACGTCGACCGTCGCCGCCCTGACGCGCTGGGCCGAAGACAACATCGAGGCGGTGCTGGAGGCGCAGCAAAAATACGACCGCAGCGCCTGAGGCGGCTGCGGCCGACGAGTTGCCGCAGATTCGTCTGCGGCCCGGGAGCGAGAGGTCAGGCGACCAGCTTGAGGCCGATGCCCCAGGGGTCGATGAGGCTGTAGCCATCGCCGGCGCGATCGACCGGAATTTCCAGCGCATCGAGCCTGGCAACCGCCTGAGCGAGTTCGGCCGGATCCTTGAACTGGATTGTGTAGTTCGAAAGCCCGGTCATATGGCCCTCGCGCTTCGGCGCGCCGCGCGAGTTCCAGATATTGGCCGCGACATGGTGGTGGTACCTGCCCGAACCGAAGAAGCTGGCCCCCGGATAGCGTGCCATCAGCCCAAGTCCCAGCACATCGCGGAAGAACGCATCGGCTTCGGGGATGTTGGAGACCTGCAGATGGATATGGCCAATGGCAGTTCCATCGGCCATGCCGTCCCAATTGTCCTTGGGCGCTTCGTCATAGAGCGCCTGTAGATTGAGCGGCAGCGTGTCCATGCCAACGGTGCCGTCGGGCTTGAAGCTCCATTCGGAGCGCGGCCGGTCGCGATACACCTCGATGCCGTTGCCCTCGGGGTCGGCAAGGTAGATCGCTTCGCTGACCAGATGATCGGAGGCACCTTGCAGCCGGATGTTGTTGTGAGCAGCATGAGCCAGCCAGCGGCCGAGTTCCTTGCGGTTCGGCACGAGAAAGGCGTTGTGGAAGAGACCGGGAGCATTGCGGGGTGCCCTGGCGGCGTTGCCTTCGGTCGTCAAGGTGAGGAGCGGCCGGCCGGCGACGCCGAGCGTCTCGCCGTTTTTGCTCGTTTCGATCGGCTTCAAGCCCATGATCTTCTGGTACCAGGCCGAAGCAACGGGGAGATCCTGGACGACCAGATGCGCATGATCGACATGTGCCGGCATGGCAAGGGCGTGGTCGGTCGGGGTATCCGTCATGTCTGCCTCCTTGGGCGTCGAAACTGCAGCCGGTGTGCCGGCCCAGTTTCGTTGAAACTGTTGCTCGGAATATGGGCCGGCTCGTCCGTTCACGGAAGACTGTCAGTCGTTTGATGTTGTGTTCGATGAGCGTTGACAGTGCTTGCCGTCGCCCTACCTCAATTTGAGTAGGGTCACGCGAGCGCGGCGCTTTCGATTTGATTTCAATCAAAGCCGGGAAAGCGGTCGAGGCGCAATCTCCAGACGAGGGATTGGCCCGCCACATCTGGTGCGGCGATCCGTGAGGGCAACAGAAGGAGTGCAGCATGTATAAGAAGATCATCGTCCCGATCGCCATGGATCAGCTCGAGCACGGCGAATCTGTGCTGGGCATCGCCGAGAAGCTGATCGATGAAGGGGGCGAGATTGTCCTGCTCAACGTCGTCGAGGATCTGAATGCCTATGCGCAGGGCTATATGATCGTCGATTTCCCGTTGGAGATGGTCGAGGAATCCCGCAAGCAGGCGAAAAAGACCCTCGATGACATGAAGACCAAGCATGGGATCAACGGCCGTGTCGAAATTCGCACCGGCGGCGCTGCCGGTACCATCAACGCCTTCGCCAGCGAAGAGAATGCCGATCTGGTGATCATCGCCTCCCACCGGCCGGGCCTGATCGATTACTTCATCGGATCGACCGCAAGCCGCGTGGTCAGCCATTGCCCCTGCGCCGTACTCGTCGACCGGTAACCTACCAACAATAAGAGCGGCTGCGGCGCGAGCTTGCGCCGCCACCGCCGAGGAGTCTTCAGATGGACAAGTTTGCGCTTGACGATTTTCGCAACCGCCTCACCCACCGCAAGGAGGAGTTGCAGGGGCGACTGGTCAAGATCGAGCACGATCTCGATGAGCCCATGAACGCCGATGTTCCGGATCGCGTGACCGAACGGGAAGGCGACGAGGTGCTGGAAGGCCTCGGTCTTGCCGGGCAGGAGGAAATCCGCGCGATCGACGCGGCACTCGACCGGATCGCCGCGGGCACCTTCGGTACCTGCGTCCGCTGCGGCCTGCCGATTTCGCAAGCGCGCCTGCAAGCTGTTCCCCATGCTCCGCTCTGTCAGGAATGTGCGGCGGAAGTTGCCGGCAGCGCAAGGTGAACCGTCGAGCGATCGCCGCTGCGCTGGCCGCGGCGATCGGATCGCTATCTTAGTTCCAGCTTCAGCCTCGGCAGGAAGCGCCCCGGGATTACGGTCGATGCAATGACGCCGTCATCGACCGCGCCCATGCGGCGATAGAAATCGGCAGCGCCCGGGTCGGCATCGATCGTCATGACCGTGGCGCCGCGGTTGAGCGCCGCTTCGACACACCAGGCAAACAGGCTGCGGCCAATGCCAACGGCGCGCGCATCCGGATCGATGAAGAGCTTGTCGAGTTCGGCGATCTCGCCTTCGGAGCGAACCTGCGCCAGACCAAGGATCCGCTCGCCATCGACGGCAATCTGCAGGTCCGAATCCTTCCAGTCTTCGGCCGTCAGCGTCAGCGCCGGACGGCAGGCCTCCAGGAAGGCGGCATCATATCCCCAGACGGCTTTCGACCGCAGGCAGAGCGCGCTGAGCGCGGCCGCCTGTTCGTGCTCCGGGGTGCGCAAGACTGACATGGGTTCTCCTCCCGATCGGCGTCATCCTGTGAGCCCATGTGGCCATTGTCGGGCGCGCGAACAAGGCCTCACGCACTTGGCTGGCATGTGATGCCGTTGTTGTAATGCGTTGCAAAAGTTGATGCTTTCGCCGCGCCACCCTGTCTTTGCGGCGGCTCGGGGCTGTGGCAGGATAACGGAGATGGCGCGACAGCTGCGAGCGTGCCGAGAAAAAGACAGAGACCCGGGAGAGGGATCGCGTGGAATTCGCTGGCGTCAAATGGAACTATGACCGCTCGGAGCTGATTGCCGACGGCATCGTGCACGGCATCGGTCTTGCCGCAGCGCTCGTCGGCGTCACCGCATTGATCTTCTATGCGACGCTTTGGAGCACCAGCGGCCAGCTCGCGGCCGCCGCCGTCTACGGGGCAGGGCTGCTTGCGACGCTGTCGATCTCGTTTCTCTATAATCTCTATCCGGTCTCGCGGACCAAATGGTTCCTGCGCCGCTTTGACCATTCCTCGATCTTCATCCTGATCGCCGCGACCTATACGCCGTTCCTGCAGCGTGGCCTGGACGACCCGTTCCTGTTCGTGATGCTGATCGGCATCTGGGCGATCGCAGCGCTTGGCGTTGCGATCAAGTGCCTTTTCCCCGGCCGGTTCGACCGGTTGGCGATCCTGCTCTATCTCGCCATGGGCTGGAGCGGTGTGCTCGCCGTCGGGCCGCTTCTGTCGGCACTGACGGCAACGACGCTGGTGTTGATCCTGATCGGCGGCATCATCTATTCCGCCGGCGTGATTTTTCATGTCTGGGAAAGGCTGCGCTTCCAGAACGCGATCTGGCACGGCTTCGTCGTGACCGGTGCGGCTGTTCATTATTCGGCGGTGCTGACCTGCTTCAGCGCCGCGGCCTGAGCCTGGTCAGTTCGGCGCTTCGCCCGCAACAGCAGCGACAGGCGGATGCTGACAGCCTTCCGATGGCCTGAGGGCCTCCGCCATGCGCGAGATCACGCCGTCGAAACTGGTCAGCCGGCTCTTGCGGTATTGCAGGCGGAAATAGGCGGCGCTGCCGTCGCAGAGCGCGATGGCGCGCGTGTAGAACACTTCTTCGCCACGGACTCCCGAAAAGCTCGCCCAGGCCGCTGTCACCCGTGAATAGGCGATCCGCCAGTCGCTTTCGCGCTCGAATCCGATGCGCTCGTTCACGTCAGTCTCGAAGTCGCCGTCCAGCAATGTGCTGCCGAACACTGACAGGCTCGCGCCATTGTCGTTGGCATGAAAGCTCGCGCCATCGCCATTGTCGCCCTGGCTCTGCAATTCGAAACCAGGAGGAATATCGAGCACGTAGCCGAAACGAGCATTGGCATAGGACACCCAATCCTCAGCGGCCGACGTCGTCACAGTTGACGCGAGCAGGAGCGTGAATGCAGTCAGGATGCGCAGCATGCGGACCTCCTCTCGCTTGCTCGACCCAAAGCCTAGATAGCGCGGCTGCGGCGCGGGGCCTGTTCCTAGTGGAACAGCAGACCCCATGCCACTCCTTCCGCGCGTCAGTGTCAATCCTCGGTAAACGTCATCGCATGGCCATTGAGGCAGTAGCGAAGACCCGTCGGCGGTGGGCCGTCCGGGAAGACGTGGCCGAGATGCGCATCGCAATCAGCACAGCGGATCTCCGTACGCACCATGAAGTGGGAGCGGTCCTCGATCTCGCGGATCGCCTTGTCGTCAATCGCCGCGAAATAGCTCGGCCAGCCGCAGCCGGAATCGAACTTCGTATCCGAGCGGAAGAGGGCTCGGCCGCAGCACACGCATTCATAGGTGCCGGTATGCTTGTTGTTCAGGAAAGGGCCGGTGAACGGACGCTCGGTACCTTGCTGTCGGGTGATGCGGTATTGCTCCGGCGAGAGCATGGCCCGCCATTCCGCATCGGTCTTCACCACCTTGGGCGTCTTAACGGTCGTCATGAAAATTCTCCTGTCGTTGCGGCGACTATATAGGAATGCTGCCGGAAGCGCGCAATTCACGTTGCGGTCTGGCCTTGCGATTGGCGGCGCCCGGCGTCAGGCGATCTCGCGGCGGATTACCGTCGGGCCTGCACCGCGCCGGCGCTTGCTGTTGTTGTAGAAGGTGATGAATTCCGCTGCGGGCAACGCCTTGGAGAACAGCCAGCCCTGGCCATATTGTACGCCGCGTTCGACCAGGTAATCGGCCTGCTCCTGTCGTTCGATGCCCTCGGCGACGATGTAGAGATCGAGCGACTTGGCAATGTCGATGATGTGCGGCGTGATCGAACTGGTTGCAGAGTCCGTTCCGATCGTGTCGATGAAGGATTTGTCGATCTTCAGTGCATCGAGCGGAAGCTCCTGCAGGTATTGCAGGCTTGAGTAGCCGGTGCCGAAATCGTCAATCGCCACGGAGTGACCGCGCCGGCGGGCCTCCTCAATCGTTGCGCGGGCCGATTTCACGTCCATGAAACCCCGTTCGGTCGCTTCCAGCCAGATCTGCTGGGGCATTATGCCGGTTTTTTCCAGCGCCGCCTCGATCACCGGCAGGATGCGCCCCGATTTGATGTCGTCGGCGGCAAGGTTGACCGCAATGTGTAGCGAACGATCCGCAAGGAGGACCGCTTTCAGCTCGGCTATCGTGGCAAAGATGACTTGGTCGGTGATTTCTTCGATCAGGCCATTCTCCTCCGCCAATGGTATGAAGTGATCGGGGCGGACCATTTGCCCGTCAGGTCGCCGCCAGCGCACCAGCGCTTCGGCGCCGACGCAGATACCGGTCTTCAGTTCGATGAGTGGCTGATAATGGACGATGAATTCGCGCCGCTGAACGGCGATCGAGAGCTCTCCGAGCGGCGAAAGGCGACGCCGCGACAGCCAGACGACGAGGCCGACCATTCCTGCCGCGACCAGCGCCCCACCGGGTAGAAGCAACAGGCGTTCCCGATCCATGTCGTTGAAAATGGCGATACTGGGGGCACTCGCAACGGCGATCCAATTTGCGCCCCGCGAAGTTGCGAACAGGTCGTCGGCGTTGCTGCCGGTTTGGGGAAGCTCCGCGAGCCGGGCCGTCAGCGACGCATCAGGATTGTTCAGAGTGCCGATGAGGACGCCATTTTTGGTGGCCACTGCAAGCCGCGTACCGGGTTCCGCAATCACGTCGACGAATCGAGCCGGATTGGTCAGCGCGGTGTAGGAGCGATAGCGAAACGCCGTCATGGGCGCGCCGGTACTGATCGTCGGATACGTCCGCGGGATGACTTCGACGCCGTTGCTCGCGAAGAAATCGGCGGGCGTGGAGCGGGTGAGACGGCGCGGCGGATAGCCCCACGACGTGCATCTCAGCAGCCCGTTCTCGAAATAGCCGATGTCTTCGATGGAGGTTGTGTTGACGACGAGGGAGCGCAGCGCCGCGATATGCGTTGCCATGCACGGCGGCATGTCGAACCGGTCGGCGGCTTTCAGGGCCCGGGAGGCTTCCTCGAGCGCCGCATCGGCGCGCATGATCGCGTAGTCGGCAAGACGGGAAAGCCGTGTCTGCTCGCTGCGTACCGCAATCGACCAGGAAAGATAATAGGCCGCCAGCATCGGCAGGATCGCGCCGAGTGCAGCCAGGATACTGGCGATGACGACTATGCGAGATCGTTCCAAGCAAGCCTCGCCCGTGATCGTTGTGTTGTTCAGTTCATGCTGCTTGCGGCAGAAAGACGCTCGATGAGCCGCAGTCTGGCGGTTCACAGATATCGTCGAAGGCAGACGTTCCGATCAGTTGTTGGTTTCCGCCGATTCGGCGCTTCAGGCTTCGTATTATTTTGAATTGAAGAAGCCTTTACGTACAACTACCACGTCTTATTGTCCCGATCCTAGGACGTTCGATCCTGCTGCGACGGCAACTGAATATTTTGCTAACAGCATTTTAATTGTTGGCGGCCGCCGACGCATGAAACGAACGAATCTGATAGTGCTTGGACTGCTGCGTCCGATATCCGAAGCGACTTAACGGCACATAACGCCGATTTTACCTGGATAAGGCTTGAGGCGCCATAACCCTTCTTTTATGTCGGGTCTTCGATTGATTGTATGGTGAAAATATAAAGGAGCAGGCCAGGACGATGGATGTTGCGGCCCTGACATTTCTGGCTCTCGCACTGCCTTTCGTGGGGGCTTTGGTCGCGCCGCTGCTCACGCGTCTTCTCGGGCACAATGCAGCCTGGGTTCTGGCACTCTTTCCGGCAGCCATTGTCCTGCATTTCACCCGCTTCTGGCCCGAAGTGGCCAAAGGCGAAGTGGTCACCGGCGGCTATGCCTGGGTACCTTCGTTCAATGTCAGCTTTTCCTGGTTGATCGATGGTCTGTCGCTGACCTTCGTGCTCCTGATCGCCGGCATCGGCATGCTGATCGTGCTCTATTCCGGCGGTTACCTGAAAGGCCATCCGCAGCAGGGACGGTTCTTCTCGTTCATCCTGATGTTCATGGGATCGATGCTCGGGCTTGTCGTGTCTGACAGCTTCCTGATGCTGTTCGTCTTCTGGGAACTGACTTCGATCACGTCATTCCTGCTGATCGGCTTCGACCATTCGCGCGAAGCCGCAAGGCGCGCGGCGCTTCAGGCATTGGTCGTGACCGGAGGGGGCGGCCTGTTCCTGCTCGCCGGACTTCTGATCATCTGGAATGTCAGCGGCGTCACCCAGCTTTCACTGCTCATGGCCTTTGGCGCCGAGATGCGCGAGAGCCCGTTCTACCTTGCCGCGCTCATCCTTGTTCTGGGTGGCGCTTTCACCAAGTCGGCGCAGTTTCCGTTCCATTTCTGGCTGCCGAACGCGATGGAAGCGCCAACGCCCGTCTCGGCCTACCTGCATTCGGCGACCATGGTGAAGGCCGGCGTCTATCTGTTGATGCGGCTCAATCCCGTTTTCGGCGGCACGCCCGAATGGCAGATCCTGCTGCCCCTCTTCGGCGGCACCACCCTCGTCATCGGCGCGGCCCTTGCCTGCCGCCAGAACGACCTGAAGCTGATGCTCGCCTATACGACCATGGCATCGCTCGGCCTGCTCGTCATGCTGACCGGCCTCGGCTTTCCGCATGCGATTGAGGCGGCGGCGCTCTATCTCGTCGCACATTCCCTGTTCAAGGGCGCCCTTTTCATGGTCGCTGGCATCATCGACCATGAGACCGGCACGCGCGACGTGACCAGGCTCGCAGGCTTGCGTTCTGCCATGCCGCTCACCTTCGTCATTGCGCTTGCAGCGGCATTCTCGATGGGCGGCCTGTTTCCCTTTTTCGGCTTCATCGCCAAGGAGGAGATCTACTATGCACTATCCGGCTTCGATCGCCGCTCCATGGTCTTTGCGGCAATCGCAATCCTCGGCAATGCGCTTATGTTTGCGGTCGCCTTTGCCGTTGCCCTGAAGCCGTTCATCGGGGCGAAGGTCCAGACGCCGAAGGCAGCGCACGAGGCGCCGCTGCTGCTCTGGCTCGGGCCGGCGCTGCTCGCCGCCAAGGGGCTTTCCGCCGCCCTTCTCTCGGGGCTGACGCACGAGCTCGTGTCGACGCCGATGGCATCGGCGATCGCAGGGGAACCGCGGACGGTCACGATATCCGTCGTTCCGCATGTCGGGGTGCCCTTGGCCATGTCGATCGCGACCGTGTTGATCGGGATCGTTTTCTACCTCAAGCTGGATCGCCTGCGTGCCTTCATCGCCGCGATCCTTGCCGATATCGGCTGGGGGCCGGACCGCGGTTTCGACCAGTTCATCCGTGGGCTC
Source organism: Ensifer adhaerens (assembly GCF_028993555.1). Taxonomy (NCBI): domain Bacteria; kingdom Pseudomonadati; phylum Pseudomonadota; class Alphaproteobacteria; order Hyphomicrobiales; family Rhizobiaceae; genus Ensifer; species Ensifer adhaerens. Next base: position 730,650 of record NZ_CP118610.1, read on the forward strand.
GTTCGGTTTTCCGTCTGGCTGACGCGCCGGCTGCAATCCGGCCGCCTCGACGTCTACATGACGGCCACCTTCGTCCTGGTTGCCTTCGTGCTGCTGGTCGTTCCGCTCACCTATGGCGAACTACCGCGCGCGCCGTTCTTTGCACCCGACGTACCACTGCATGAGCTTGCGATCATGGCCATTGCGGTCATCGGTCTCGTTGCCGTCGTGCTCGCGCCCGATCGGCTGACGGCGATCGTCTCGCTCGGCATCCAGGGTTTTGCCGTTGCCGTCATCTTCCTGCTCTATGGCGCGCCGGACCTTGCCTTCACCCAGTTCATGATCGAGACGCTGTCGGTCGTGGTGCTGGCGCTGGTGATGACGCGGCTCAGGCTCTCGCCGTCCGACCATCGGCCGCTTGCCCAGAAAGTCCCGGATTTTGCCATTGCACTCGCCTGCGGCCTCGGCTTCGGCTTGATGTTGCTGAAAGCGACGGGCGTTCCTTTTGACGCCACGCTCACGGAATTCTTCAATCTCTATTCGAAATCGATCGCGCACGGCGCCAATGTCGTGAATGTCATCATCGTCGATTTCCGCGGTACGGACACACTGGGTGAGATTGCCGTGGTGATGGTCACCGGTCTTGCCATCCTGTCGCTGGTCCGGTTGAGGGCCGGTTCTCTCCGCCGTATCGCCGACAACGATCCGGATGCGGAGGAACGCGCATGAAGTCGGTGATCTTCCGGGCCGTCGCCCCGTTTCTCACCAGCCTGATGGTGCTGTTTTCGATCTTCGTGCTGCTTCGCGGCCACAACGAGCCCGGCGGCGGCTTCATCGGTGGGTTGATCGCGGTGTCGGCGTTGGCGATCTACGGCATCGCCTGCGGTGTCGAGACCGTGCGCCGGGCGATCTACTTCCACCCGATGGCAATTGCCGGCGCTGGACTTTTCGCAGCGACGGTCGCCGGCCTGATTTCGATTGCCGCCCGGGTCCCCTTCATGACCGGTCTCTGGATCTATCCCTCGGTTCTTGGCCTGGAGGTTCCGCTCTCGACGGTGATGCTGTTTGACTGCGGCGTCTATCTCGTCGTCGTCGGGGCGATCAGCTCGATTGCGCTTTCGCTCGAAGAGCGGGGAGGCGAGTGATGGAAGCCTGGTTCGCGCTGCTCGTCAGTATCTTCTTCACGGTTGCCGTCTACCTGCTGCTGTCGAAATCCATCATCCGGGTGCTGCTTGGTGTTGCCATTCTCGGCAATGCCGTCAACCTGCTGATCTTCACCGGCGGGCGGCTGACACGCGGCGTGCCGCCGGTCATCCCCGGCCATCAGGATGCGCTCACGGGACCGGCCGCAAACGCCTTGCCGCAGGCGCTGATCCTGACGGCAATCGTCATCTCCTTCTCCTTCTTCGCTTTCCTGCTGGTTCTGGCCTGGCGCGCCTACGAGGAGCTGCAAACCGACAATACCGACGAGATGCGCGTCGCCGAGCCGAAAGACGAGCCGGCTCCGCCGCTTGGATACTGACCGACCCATGGCCGCTTCAACTTCTTCCCCCGCAGATCTTTCCGCCGCCCTCGTTCTCGAGCCGGTCGCCTCTGCCGATTGGCTGGTGATCCTGCCGGTTGCCTGGTGCCTGGCGATCGGCGCGCTGCTGGTCATGCTGCGTCGAAAGATCGACTGGCACCCTTACATCGCGGTCCTCGGCCTTACCGGCCTCGTTATCATCGACGTTCTGCTGCTTCGCCACGTGCTTGCAAGCGGCCCGGTAACGATGGTCATGGGGCGCTGGCTGCCGCCCTTCGGCATTGCCTTCACCGTCGACCTGACCGGTGCGCTCTTTGCGCTGACGGCCTCGGTGGTGGCGCTGGCTGGCGGGGTCTATTCGCTCTCCGATATCAACGACAGTGGCAGGCGCTACGGCTTCTATCCGTTCCTGATGCTGCTGATGGCCGGCGTTTCAGGCGCATTTCTGACAGGCGACATCTTCAACCTCTACGTCTGGTTCGAGGTGCTGCTGATCTCGTCCTTCGGCCTGATTGTGCTCGGCTCCGAGCGCGAGCAGATCGACGGCGCGGTGAAATACGGCTTCCTCAATCTGGTCGCGACCACGCTGTTCCTGATCACAACAGGCTATCTCTATGCGAGCTTCGGCACGCTCAACATGGCCGATATCGCCCGCAAGGCAGAGGGCCTCGGCGGAACGGCGCCGCTGATGACGCTGACGGCGCTCTTCGTGCTGGCCTTCGGCATGAAGGCCGCGGCCTTCCCGGTCAATTTCTGGCTGCCGGCCTCCTATCATACGCCGCGTGTGGTGGTCTCGGCGCTTTTCGCCGGCCTGCTCACCAAGGTCGGGATCTACGCGCTGATCCGCGTCACTGTCATGCTGCTGCCTGTCCAGCGCGAGGAACTGAGCTTCCTCATTGCTCTTGCCGGCGCACTCACCATGCTCGTCGGTGCCTTCGGGGCGCTGGCGCAATCGGATTTCCGCCGCATGCTCGGCTATCTCGTGGTCTCCGGCATCGGCTCGATCCTCGCCGGTGTTGCCGTCGGCGGGCCGGGTGGCATTGGCGGTGCGATTTTCTACGCGCTGCATTCGATGCTCGTGATGACCGCGCTTTACTTCGCGTCGGGCGTTGCGGCCAAGCTCGGCGGCAGCTTTTCGCTTTCGTCGCTGGCGGGCCTTTATCGCCGCCACGCCGGATTTGCCGCGCTGACGCTCATGCTCGCCTTCGCCGTTTCCGGTCTGCCGCCATTCTCCGGCTTCTGGCCAAAGGTCATGCTGGTCAAGGCGGCGCTCGACATCGGCGCCTGGTGGCTGGCCGCAGCGCTGCTTCTCACCGGTTTCCTGACGACCATTGTCACCGGGCGTTTCTTCCTGCTGGCCTATTGGCGTGATGCGACGGCCGGGGACGGCGCGACGGCGTCCGCGACGATCTCGCCGGCGGCGCTGCTGCCGCTCACCGTCCTGGTCTTCCTGGTCCTGGCGATCGGTCTCTACCCGGAGTCGCTGCTTGCGACCATTCAAAGTGCTGCTGCCGGGCTTTCCGAGCCCTCGGCCTATTTGAACTCGGTGTTCCCGGGAGGTGCCCCGTGACCAAGTTCTTCACCATCAACCTGGTGTTCACGGCAATCTGGGGCGCGATCAGTGCCAGTTTTTCGCCGGCCAATCTGATCCTCGGCTTCGTCGTCGGAGCGCTGTCGCTATGGCTGATCCGACGCGAACTCCAGCCTGTCACCTATCCGGTGCGTCCGCTCAAGCTCTTCCTTCTTACGGCCTTGTTTTTCAAGGAGTTGGCTATTTCGGCCACCAAGGTCGCGCTCATGGTCATCCAGCCGAAGATGAAGCTGAAGCCCGGCATCTTTGCCTATCCCCTGACGGTCAAGAGCGATTTCGAGATCGCGTTGCTCGCCAATCTCATCACGCTGACGCCTGGGACCCTGTCGGTCGACGTATCCGACGACCGCCGCACGCTCTATGTCCATGCGCTCGATTGCGCCGATCCGGGCGGCCTCAGGCGCGATATCGCCAATGGCTTTGAACGGCGGATAAAGGAGGCTTTCGAATGAGCCTGCCAGACCAGATCGAAGCGCTCGCTACGGGCTTCGCACTTATCGCGCTGTCAGTCGCCCTGCTGATTACTGTCTGGCGCATCATCCGCGGCCCGACATTGCCGGACCGCGTACTCGGCCTCGACATGCTGGTGGCGATCGCCATCGGCCTGATTGCCGTCGTCGCGATCCGCACCGGTTTCAATCTCTACATCGATATTGCCATCGCCCTTGGCCTGGTCGGCTTTCTCGCGACCGTTGCCTTTGCTCGCTTCATTCTGGCCCGCGGGCTTTCGCCGGAGACAGCCAGCGTTGAGCGGAGCCCGCCTGAAGCAAAGCACGCGTCTGCACCAAGATCCAATGCGGTACGTCGCAAGCACAAGGGAGCGCGCCGTTGACCCCCGCCCTTGAGATGGTCGTTGCCGTGTTGGTTGCCGCTCTTTTGATCGTCGGCGCGATCTTTTCGCTGCTTGCGGCAGTTGGCATCTTGCGTTTTCCCGATCTCTATACGCGTATGCATGCGGCGTCCAAGGCCGGCACCATAGGTTCTGGCCTGTTGCTGCTGGCGGCGGGCGTTCATTCTGTCGACGCGGCAATACTGATTCGGGCGCTTGCGGGTTTCTTCTTCTTCGTTCTGACTGCACCAATCTCGGCTCATCTCTTGGCAAAAGCCGCACATCAGGCCGGATACAAACTTACCAAGCTGTCAGTCGTAGATCAGCTTCCGCAAAAGGAAGAGCGACGTCATCGCTGATCGACAACATTTCTGAAACTGTATTTCAGAACTTTGCGATGCAGTGTGGCCATTTTAGCAATTTGGAGATAAAGTTGCTAAGTGTCGTCAAATTTATGTTTGGACATTTCACGCATCGATGTTAATCGAGTAATTGTAAAGTGTCGTCGTGGAAAATACTTTGATCTGAAATTCCAGCTTGAGTTGTGAATGTTGGTTGTTGCTTTGAGAGTTCGGTCGTCCCGGTGACTCGGCAGCAGGTTTCGTAATCAAAATTCCTACTCTTGATATCGTGGCCGGCGTTTGTCCTTGCCGCGTTTGATGGTCCATCCCAAGGCAGCGAAGGCTTCCTGGCGGCTCTTGCAAGCGTTCCTCCCCCCGAGACGCCGTTTCGGGTTGTGCTGAAGTCCGATAGGAGAAAGAAATGACTGAAACAGTGCTTGGCGCGAGCCACGAACTTCTGGTTGAACTGACGGCGGAAATTGTTGCCGCTTACGTCAGCAATCACGTGGTTCCCGTCGCCGAGCTTCCCACGCTGATCGCAGATGTGCACTCGGCGCTCAACAACACCGCGGCGCCGGCACCGGTCGTCATTCCCATTGAAAAGCCGAAGCCGGCCGTGTCGGTTCGCAAGTCCGTCCAGGACGATCAGATCACCTGCCTCGAATGCGGCGGCACCTTCAAGTCGCTGAAGCGCCACCTGATGACCCACCACAACCTGTCGCCGGAAGAATATCGCGAGAAGTGGGACCTGCCGACCGACTACCCGATGGTCGCGCCCGCCTATGCAGAAGCACGCTCGCGCCTCGCCAAGGAAATGGGCCTCGGCCAGCGCCGCAAGCGCCGCGGCAAGTAAGCTCAACGCCCCGCTGAAGATGTGGGCAGCCAGTGGCGGCTGCTCGGTTGCGGGGAGAGGAATCCAATCACAAAGGCCGGGTCTCAGCGCCCGGCCTTTGTGTTGGCGGTTCAAAAATATGCGTTGACCTCCGGATAGGGCGCCGCTCTGTCATAGAGCGGCTCGGACCGCCCGTCGGCGAGGAAACCCGCCACCAATGTCGACGTCTGCGCCCATAGCGTCTGGGGGATCCATGACCCGACGCTGATCCGAGATACACCAAGTGCGGAGAGTTCGCCTGCGGGAGGCAATCCGGGCCAGGCAATGACGTTCAACAGCAGCTCAGTGCCCTTCGCAATCTCCCGAATCTCGGTCCGGTCGGTCACACCGAGTACGAACAGGCCGTCGGCTCCCGCATCCCGGTACTGTCTGGCGCGGGCAAGTACCTCCTCGACACGGTCATGAGCGGGCGCGACCGCTCGGGTGTAAAGGTCGGTGCGCGCGTTGATGTAGATCCCGATACCGAGCCGCTCCGCCGTCTCTCGGGCCTGCTCGATCTTGCGGCAGAGCAGGTCCGGCGTGCCGATCCCGTCCTGGATGTTGAATCCAATCGCGCCGGCCTGGATGAATCGGGCAGTGGTCAGAGCCATCTCCTTCGATTCGTCGATGTAGCCCGCTTCAATGTCGACGCTGAGTGGTACATTGATGACGCGGACGATCGCCGCAACGGTTGCAAGATGCCGATCCAGGGGGAGGACGTCGCCGTCGCGGTAGCCATGTGACCACGCGACACCGGCACTGGTCGTCGCGATGGCACGGGCACCGTGGCTCTCGATCAAGAGCGCGCTGCCTGCATCCCACGCGTTCGGTAGTCGCAGCGGTTCCGATTGGCGATGAAGAGCGTGGAATATTGCGGCGTTATCGTTGCAGTTCAAGGGGACCTCCTTTGGAAGAAGGCCACTCTTCGCAATTGCTACGCCTGAGGATAATAGTTAGTTTTTTCAGGCATTCATTCCGGAGGGGAAGTAATGGAAGGGCCGCCGTTGCATCTGGTGCAGGCCTTTGTCGCCGTGGTCAGGCACCACAGCTTCGCAAAGGCGGCACTCGATCTCAACATGACGCCGTCCTCCGTCAGTCGGCTCATCAAAACGCTGGAACGGCAGATCGGTGTTTTGTTGATCAATCGTACGACGAGAGCAATGTCCCTGACGGATGCGGGGCAGCGCTATTTCAGCGACTGCGCAGCGGCCTTGCAGCAACTTCACCATGCGCATCAAAGGGCTCGCAATGAGCAGGATCTGCCAACCGGCACACTCAAGCTCAGCGTATCCGTCTCCTTCGGGCGCGCTCACGTCGTACCGCACCTGTCGGCGTTCATGGCTGCTTACCCGCAACTGCAACTCGACCTCCTGATGACCGACCGATATGTCGATCTCGTCGCCGAGGGAGTGGCCGTCGCAATTCGTATCGGCAATCTCCAGGACTCGACGTTGATCGCGCGCAAGCTCCTTCGCAACCGTCGAATTCTCGTGGCCTCGCCAGCCTATCTCGCCATTCACGGTGACCCGACGGAGGTCGACGAGCTCAAACGGCATGAATGCGTCGTGTCGACAGCGAACCACGACGGTGAGGTTTGGCGGTTGTTCGGCCCGACCGGCGAACGGTCCTTTCGGCCGCACGGGAGGATGCGCGCGGACAACGGAGATGCCGTCCATCAGTTGGCCATTGATGGTCAAGGGATCGCCTTCCATTCTGAAGTGACGATGGCGCCATCGATACGCGCCGGCAAACTCGTTCAAATACTGCCCCGTTGGACCGGAAGAGAAACGGGCGTCTATTGTATCTGCCCATCCCGCCCCATGGGGCCGTCGGCCAAGGCATTGATTGATTTTCTCACGGGCCGTTGGAAGGACGCCGCGGTATCGGGCATGGTCGACCAACTGGCGGAAGACGGTGTCTAGCGCCTGTGTGGGGCGCTGGCAGGGCACGGCGTCGGTTTGCGCCGTGTCGCGCTCGAGCCCGCATGGGTTCCAAAGGCAGCTTTCGTTCGATGCCTGGACTTCGGCCAAAATAGACGCCGGGTGCGCCGCGAGGAACCCTTAGCTCTGGCACATCAGCATCCCAAAGCCCGGCCTTGGCGGCTAAACGCCTGCGAGGTTGGCGCTTTTGGGGGCAATGTTCCGGAGTGCCTTGTATCAGGCGGCCAGCCGCAGCTCCGCTTCGTTCTTGATACGGCGGATCATCGAACGCAGGCCGTTGGCGCGCTGCGTCGACAGGTGCTCGATAAGGCCGATCTTGCCGAAGGTATCGATGGCATCGATCTTGGCGATCTGCGAGGCAAGTTTGCCGGAGTAGATCGCAAGCACGATCGCGACCAGGCCGCGCACGATATGCGCATCCGACTCACCTTCGAAGGTCAGGACGGGGTCCTCCGGATTGCCGCCCGTCTGGGTGACGAGCCAGACCTGGCTGGCGCAGCCCTGAACCTTGTTTTCCTGCGTCCGCTTGGCTTCCGGCATCTCCGGCAACGCCTTGCCGAGTTCGATCACGTAACGATAGCGATCCTCCCACTCGTCGAGGAAGGCGAAATCGTCGATGATCTGGTCAAGCGTCGTCATGGTCCGGGTCCAGTATTCAGGGGATTATACGCCCGCCGGCCCTTGCCGCGAACGAGCTTTGTCCCTGTCCATGCCCCTTTGCCATCAGGCATGCGGGCTTTCAGCCCTCATATAGGGGATGGCAAGCCCATTGAGAACCGTCAAATGCGGTTCTCCTGGAGGTCGGCAGCATTTCGGTGGCTCGGTCAGATCGAAACGCTTGACGGGAAGGTGAAGGCATTCCCGGCGCTCGTGTCGATCCCACCGAGCTTGCCCACGGCCGCCGACAAAGCATGGCCGGCCGCACGTGCATCATCGGCGTCAGGGGCAGATCCCTCGCTGCGTAATTCCTGCTCTGCCTTTCGCAATAGCTGCTTTATCTGCTCGGCAACCGATTTGAGTTCGGCAGCCACTTTCGTGCTGGCGCCGGACTCAGCGTCGTCGTCGCTGAATTCACGATAGGCGCGCTCCGCGAAGTTTGCCGGTTCAAGGGAAGCGGCTGCATCGTTTCCGGCGACGGCACCTTCCGTTTGCGCACTGCCGGCATCTGCCAGGGCGGCCACGGCCGCAGCGGAGACAACACCGCTTGCCGCTGCACTACCGTCCGCGCCGGCTAACTGCTGGGCGGCGGTGCCGAGTTGCTGAGCGAGTTGCTTGGCGAGCCTTGCGAGCGTTTCCGGATCCGACGCGAAGAACCGGAGCATGCGAAGCTGCTCCTTGATGTCGTCAAGCTTCTTCTTCGCCGCAGCGGCGCGGTTGCCAGCGTCTTCGTCAGTGCCAAGGAGCAATGCGGCTGATGCCGGGCTCTTGCCTTCGACGGGTTCGCTGGCGGGTGACGCGCCGGGTGTCGTCGGTCGCGTCACGCCCGCATTCGAAAAAAGCCCGTAGATCTGCATTGGGGTGCCTCCGCTTGCCGTGCGGCGGACCTAAGCAGCCACGGCTTGTGTGTGGCTGGCTCTCAATCGATCAGCAGTTGCGCAAAAAAGAAAACGCCGCGAGGGGATGGGATCCACGCGGCGGCCACGACAGGGCGGCAAGTCAGGCAGTTAAGTTGCGAATGGGGTGGATGGTCGACCCGTCGGTCTCGACCGAGCGCTCGGCTTGGTTACTGGATGATCGCGGCCTTGGGATCGAGGCGCTTTTCCGGAACGGGCGTGCGCTTGAAGACAGGCTCTGCATCGATGGTGCTGACCTCGGTGGCCGGGGCTGCCAGATCGGCCGCCGGCTTGACCGTGCCGGTCATTACCGGTGTGACCGTGCCGGTCATCACCTTGGCATCGGGCTGATCGGTTTCGGCAAACTGGGTATCCAGGAACTCATAGGCGATACGAGCGCCTTCGCGAGCCCGGTGGCCGAGGGCGACGAAGGTCTCCGCGCCCTTCTCGCAAATGTCAGGCTTCTGGATGCAGATGGCGCTGATGTATTGGAAAGCCTCATTGGCGGCGGCGAAGGTGTCACCAAGCTCGACCTTGGGAGCGTGTTCAAGCTTCTGCGAGCTCGACGGATCGAGGAATGGCAGCAGCACCAGCACCAGCGAAAACCAGAATGTCGCCTTGATGAGAAACCACATGTTCTGCCCATCCTTCGTTCAGCTGCCTGAGCTCACCAGTCTTCTAGCCGGCTTTTGTGCCTTCGGCATCCCGCAGCGTCGTCGTATCCC